>JBOHGM010000096.1:0-5236 GCA_050699435.1 Pseudonocardiaceae bacterium
AGTTCGAAGCAGCCGACCTCGTCGGCCGGCCCGAATCGGTTCTTGATGCCGCGGACCAGCCGCAGCGTGGAGTGCCGGTCGCCCTCGAACTGCAGCACCACGTCGACCAGGTGCTCCAGCACCCGCGGCCCGGCCACGGCCCCGTCCTTGGTGACGTGCCCGACCAGTACCACCGGCAGCCCGCGTTCCTTGGCGGTGGAGATCAGCACGCTGGCCACCGCGCGGACCTGGGCCACCCCGCCGGGACTGCCTTCGGCGTCGGGGCAGGACATGGTCTGCACCGAGTCGACGATCAGCAGCCCCGGGTCGACCGCGTCGAGGTGCCCGAGCACGGCGGCGAGGTCGGACTCGGCGGCCAGGAACAATTCGTCGTGCAGGGCGCCGGTGCGTTCGGCCCGCAGCCGGACCTGGCCCGCGGACTCCTCCCCAGTCACGTAGAGCGCACGCCGGCCCGCCGCGGCGCAGCGGTACGCGACCTCCAGCAGCAGCGTGGACTTGCCCACGCCGGGCTCCCCGGCCAGCAGCACCACCGCGCCGGGCACCAGGCCGCCGCCGAGCACCCGGTCGAGTTCGCTCACCCCGGTTACCGTTGCGCGGGCGGGCAGCAGGTCGACCCGGGAGATCGGGCCGGCCGGGGCGGCTGGCGCACCAGCCGCGACCCGCGTCACCGGCCGGGTACCTGCGGCTGCCACGCTGCCCCACGTCTGGCACTCCGGGCAGCGACCCACCCATTTGGTGACCTCGTGCCCGCATTCGGCGCAGCGATGGGTCGAGCGCGCGGTGCGTGGGTTAGCCGAAGACCGAGCCATGGTCGCGGACGCTATCCCCTCCCTCCGACAGCGCGCCCGCAGCCGCCCACACTGCAGTCTGGATGCACACTGCAGTAATCGGGGACTGGTTTAGTGCGGTCTGCATCCAGACTGCAGTCAGGAGTGGTGCCCGCCCTCTTCGAGGGGCTTGCGCTCTGAGTGCTCGGGTGGGGGGCCCATGGGGACCGGGAGAGTCAGCCTGCCGGCGTCCCGGAACACCAAGGTGATCTCGATGTTCTGCCCGGGCCGCACCGTGCGCGTGGTGTCGATGAGCACGAAGCGCAACGTGCCGATGTCCAGCGGGCTGACCGGCTCGGTGGTCGGGGCAGTCGTCGGGGCAGGGGAGGTGGCATGCTCGAGCTCGTCGACCGTGCCGACGGACGTCCCGGCGGGGATCGTGGTAGTGCCCTGCACCAGCACCCGACGGGCTGCCGGGGTGCTCGCGGACACCAGCGTGTCGGCGCTGCTGCCTTGGTTCACGAGGGTGAGTCGCACCGGTACCTTTGACCCGGAGGGGTAGTTGCCGTGGTGGTCCTCGGGGTAGGGGATCAGCACGTCGCGTACTGCGATGCTCCCGATATCAGCGCTGGACCCATCGATCACCGCGACCTGGGAGTCGGTCTGGGTCACCTGCCCCGCCCCGCAGCCGGCCAAGGTCAGCGCGGCGGCGCAGCAGGCCACAATCCGGGTGGTGCGGGGCAGCAGCGGCCGCATCAATTGGTGCCTGCGACTCACGGGTGCGGTCCTCCTCAGAGTGCTTCGGGCATGTCCGGCCAGCTCGTCTGACCAGCACGAAGCCTAACCGGCGCCGTCGCGCCGCTGCGCACCCGGCCCTGGCCTTTGGGTGTCCATTGTGGATCAGCCCAACGTTGCGGGAGTCTCCATTGCATAGTGAGGGTGCCTTGTCAACCCCGTGACCTGCGACGACGTTACGCCCTTCTGCCGCGGGAGTCGCCGGGCGTGGTAGCCTTTAGCGGCAGCGAAAGGGGCAGAGGACACATGGTTTTCAAGGTCGGAGAGACCGTCGTCTACCCGCACCACGGTGCCGCTCTTATCGAGGCCATTGAAACCCGAGTGATCAAGGGCGAGGAGAAGAAGTACCTCGTCCTCAAGGTCGCTCAGGGTGACCTGACTGTCCGTGTCCCCGCTGCCAACGCCGAAGTGGTCGGTGTCCGGGACGTAGTCGGCCAGGAAGGTCTCGACCGAGTCTTCGAGGTGCTACGCGCTCCCCACACGGAGGAGCCGACCAACTGGTCACGACGGTACAAGGCCAACCTGGAGAAGCTCGCTTCGGGCGACGTCAACAAGGTGGCCGAAGTGGTCCGGGATCTGTGGCGTCGCGAGCGCGACCGCGGCCTGTCGGCAGGCGAGAAGCGCATGCTCGCGAAGGCACGGCAGATTCTGGTGAGTGAGCTGGCGCTGGCCGAGGGCACGCAAGAGGACAAGGCCGAGGTCCTCCTCGACGAAGTCCTCGCAGCCGCCTCCTGACACCTGGTGACCGTGCGCCGGGCCCGAGTCGCGGCGCTGGTACCCGCCGCGGGCCGGGGTGTCCGGCTGGCCGCGGGTATGCCCAAGGCCTTTGTGCCGTTGCGTGGCCGTCCACTGCTCTGGCACTCCGTGCAGGGTCTGCTGGCGGCCGGCTGTGTGGCGCAGGTCGTGGTGGCGGTCGGGGACGAGCACCGCGACCGGGCTCGGGCCGCGCTGGCGGATGTGGGCGAACGGGTGCGGATCGTGGCCGGCGGAGCGCAGCGATCCGACTCGGTCCGCTGCGCACTGGACGCGGTGCCCGACGCTGAGGTGGTACTGGTGCACGACGCGGCCCGGTGCCTGACCCCGGTCAGCGTGATCCAGGCGGTGGCCGAGGCTGTGCTGGCCGGGCAGCAGGCTGTGGTGCCGGTACTGCCGGTCGTTGACACGATCAAACAGGTCGATGCCGCCGGTCACGTCGTGTCAACAGTGGACCGATCGGCATTGCGGGTAGTGCAGACCCCGCAGGGATTCACGGCAGACCTGCTACGCCGGGCGCACCAGGCGTCGTCCGGGCCGGTGACCGACGACGCCTGCCTCGTCGAGCGGATCGGGGAGACGGTGGCCACGGTGCCCGGCCATCCACATGCGTTCAAGATCACCACCCCGTTCGACCTCGTCATCGCCGAGGCGGTGGCGGTGGCGGCGGGGTCGATAGCGGCGGGGTCGATAGCGGCGGGGTCGATAGCGGCCGGGGTCGATAGCGGCGGTGCTGCCGACGCGCCGTTGACTGGCACGTCGTGAGGGTCGGGATCGGTACTGACGTGCACCCCGTCCAACCCGGCCGGGAGTGCTGGATCGCCGGGTTGTTATGGCCGGGGGTCCCGGGTTGCGCCGGGCACTCCGACGGTGACGTGGCCGCGCACGCGCTGTGCGATGCGGCGCTGTCCGCGGCCGGGCTGGGCGACCTGGGTGCGGTGTTCGGCACCGGCGAGCCGTGCTGGGCCGGGGCGCACGGTGCCGAACTACTCGCCGAGGTCCGCCGCCGCCTGGCCGGGCAGGGCTGGGTACTGGGTAATGCCTCGGTGCAGGTGATCGGGAACGCGCCGCGGATGGGAAGCCGCCGGGCCGAGGCGCAGCAGGTGCTCTCCGAGGCGTTGGGTGGCCCAGTCTCGGTCTCCGGCACCACCACCGACGGTCTGGGGCTCACCGGTCGCGGCGAGGGTATCGCGGCAGTGGCAACGGTGCTGCTCGTGAGTGCGTAACAGTGTTCTGGCACCCAACGCCACTCACGGGTGCGCAGCGCACGCCCCGTACCATCGCGGAGTGAGCTTGCACCTCTACGACACCGCGACGCGCAGCCACCGCGAGTTCGTCCCGCTACGAGCGGGCCGGGCGTCGATCTACGTGTGTGGTGCCACGGTGCAGGGCGTCCCGCATGTCGGGCACGTGCGTTCGGCGGTGAACTACGACGTGCTGCGTCGCTGGCTGATCGCGACCGGGCACGATGTGCTGTACATCCGCAACGTGACCGATATCGACGACAAGATCCTGGCCAGGGCGGCCGAGGCGGGCCGGCCCTGGTGGGAGTGGGCCTACACGCACGAGCGGGCTTTCGAGGACGCCTACACCGCGCTGGGCTGCCTGCCGCCATCTGCCCTGCCCCGGGCGACGGGTCACGTGCTGCAGATGGTCGAGGTGATGCAGCGGCTGATCGATCGCGGGCACGCGTACGCCGCCGGCGGCGACGTCTACTTCGCGGTGGAGTCGGTGGACGACTATGGGTCGCTGTCCGGGCAGCGACTCGATGAGATCTCCCAGGGCGAGTGTGCCGGGTCGGCCAAGCGCGACCCCCGGGACTTCACGCTGTGGAAGGGCGCCAAGCCCAGCGAACCCTCCTGGCCGACGCCCTGGGGTCCGGGACGTCCTGGCTGGCACCTGGAGTGCTCGGCGATGGCGACCAGCTACCTCGGCGCCGAGTTCGACATCCACGGTGGTGGCCTGGACCTGGTCTTCCCGCACCACGAGAACGAGCGGGCCCAGTCCCGGGCGGCCGGCGACGGGTTCGCCCGGTACTGGCTGCACAACGGCTGGGTGACCCTCTCCGGCGAGAAGATGTCCAAGTCGCTGGGCAACACGCTGTCCATCCCCGCCACGCTGCGCCGGGTCCGGGCCGTGGAACTGCGCTACTACCTGATCGCCGCGCACTACCGGTCGGCGATCGAATACTCCGACGGCGCGCTGGAGGATGCGGTCGCCGCCTACCGGCGGATCGAGACATTCGTGCGCCGGGTCCGGGAACGCTGCGAGATGCCGGAGCCCGGGATCTGGTGCGCCGACTTCGTCGCCGCGATGGACGACGACCTCGGTACCCCGGCGGCGCTGGCCGCGATCCACGGCACCGTCCGCGAGGGCAACGCCGCGCTGGACGCCGGGGACCATCCGGCGGCCATGGCTGCTGGCGCCTCGGTGCGCGCGATGACTGCGGTGCTGGGCCTGGACCCGCTCTCCGAGCAGTGGCGGGCGGCGTCAGGTTCGGGTGCTGGGTCGGTGGCGCTGGACACCCTGGTGGAGGGCTTGCTCGCCGATCGGGCGCAGGCTCGGGGCCGCTGTGACTTCGCTGTCGCCGACAGCGTGCGGGATCGGCTGCTCGCCGCCGGGATCGCCGTCGAGGACACCCCCGACGGTCCGGTGTGGACGGTCAAGGGGAGCTGAGCTGATGGCAGGCAACTCCCGGCGCAAGGGCGCAATGCGCAAGCCGGGCACCAAGAAGGGCGCCGTGGCCGGCTCCGGCGGGCGGAAGTCCAAGGGACTGCGTGGCCGCGGAGCCACACCGCCCGCCGAGATGCGCCCCGGGCACCCCGCCCAGCGAGAGTCAACCCAGCGAGAGTCAACCCAGAGAGAGTCAACCCAGAGAGAGTCAACCCAGCGGAAGTCAACCCAGCGGAAGTCAACCCAGC
>JBOHGM010000096.1:5336-18152 GCA_050699435.1 Pseudonocardiaceae bacterium
AGTCAACCCAGCGGAAGTCAACCCAGCGGAAGTCAACCCAGCTGCGGTCCGCTCGCGCCGGCTCGGCGGCCGGTCTGGCCCGTCGAGGCAGCCGGCTTCGCGCTGGCACCGAGTCCGGCGAGACAGTGTTCGGGCGCAACCCTGTGCTGGAGTGCCTGCGCGCTGGAGTGCCCGCCACCGCGCTGCAGGTGGGCATCGGGATCGACGCCGATGACCGGGTCAGCGAGTCGGTCCAGTTGGCCGCCGATGCGGGCCTGGCCATCCTCGAGGTGCCGCGAGCCGATCTCGACAGGCTGGCTGCGGGTGCTCTGCACCAGGGGGTGGCTTTGCAGGTGCCGCCTTACGAATACGTGCATCCGGACGACGTGTTGGCTGCCGCCCAGGAGTCCGGGACGCCGCCGCTGCTCGTCGCGCTGGACGGGGTGACCGATCCGCGCAACCTCGGCGCCGTGGTTCGCTCGGCCGCCGCATTCGGCGCACACGGGCTGCTGCTTCCGCAGCGGCGCTCGGCGGGGATGACCGCGGTCGCCTGGCGGACCTCGGCCGGTACCGCCGCGCGGCTGCCGGTGGCCCGGGCCACCAATCTGACGCGCACGCTCAAGGACTGGGCGGCGGCCGGTCTGATGGTGGTCGGGCTGGAGGCCGGTGGTTCGATGTCGCTGGACACCTTCCCGCTCGCCACCGGCCCCCTGGTACTAGTCCTCGGTTCGGAAGGGCGGGGGCTTTCCCGGCTGGTCCGCCAGACCTGCGACGCCACGGTGTCGATCCCCATGGCGGGACCGGTAGAGTCGCTCAACGCGTCGGTCGCCGCCGGTGTCGTGCTCGCCGAGGTCGCCCGCCTGCGTCGCTAATGGGCTACAGTTTTCGGCCGACAGCCGCGTAGAGGTTGGAACGGTGCGGCTGCGGGTCGGGTTCGTCCGGTGGATCGGGCCGCCACTGCGCCGTGTACACGAGACCAGGCTCGACCAGCTGGAATCCGTCGAACATCCGCATGACCTGGTCGTGGCTGCGGGGATAGGCCGGCTCCTGGGTATTCTTGAACACCTCAACTGCCCTGGCCATTTCCTCGGGCATGCCGTCCGGCGTGAAGTGTGACATCGCGAGATAGCTACCGGGGGCGAGCCGGTCTCGGTACCTGGCGACAATAGCCCAGGGATCGTCGGAGTCCGGGACGAACTGCATGACACCGACGATGAGCAGGCCGAGGGGCTGCGCCGGATCCAGCAGGCGATGCGCCTCAGGGTGGCCGAGAATCGTCTCCGGTTTCCGCAGGTCGGCCCGGATGACAGCGGCATTGTCATTGTCTGCGAGCAGCAGTTCACTATGCACCACCGCGACCGGATCGATGTCCACATACAGCACCCGGCACGACGGGTCGGCGTCCTGGGCTACCTCGTGGACATTGCCCACGGTGGGGATGCCGGAGCCGAGGTCGAGGAATTGCCGGATTCCCGTGTCGACGAGGAACAGGACCGCCCGGCGGAGGAAGCCGCGGTTCAGCTGGGCCATCTGTTGGGCGGGCACCACCTTCAGCAGCCGTTCCGCTGTCTGCCGGTCCCGCTCGAAATTGTGGGCTCCACCCAGCACATAATCGTAGATGCGAGCCGAGCTGGGAAGCTCAGTGTCGATCTCGTCTGGAACCCAGTTCAATTCCTGGTCCACGTAGTACCATCCTTTGCCGGTGGCCGGTCGTGCATAGTCTACGGGCCACCCGCCTCCGATCGACGCGTGTTTACCTGATGTTTCATCCGGACGGGCCGAGCAGTGCGGTGATCACATCGGGGGGTCCAGGTGGTGCGAAGAACCCGCCCTGTCCGATGTCCGCGCCTGCTGATCGCCACCAGTCGGCCTGGTCCTGGGTCTCGATGCCGCGGACGATGACGGTAGCTCCGCAGCCGTGCATCAGGCGCAGCAATGGCGTGACGGACTCGCCCACCGCGGAGGCAGCGCCCCGGGTGGCGACCCGCTGCACGATTCGCGGGGCCAGCTCCACCGCAAGCGCAGGCAGGTCCTCCAGGTGGGCGATGGCGCCCGCTCCGCTGCACCCGAGCAGCGCGATGGCGACGCCCAGATCGGCGAGCAGCTGCAGGTTCTCGGCGGCTTCACCGTGCTCGGCGTCCAACGCCGAAACGGGGATCCCGATTTGCAGGCAATCCCGCGCAAGTCCGGCACGATCCAGCGCGCAGCCCACGGTGGTCACCAGGTCGGGGTCGTGGGCATGGGCTGCGGTCAGGTCGATGTGCAGCAGCGACCTCGGTCCGCCGTGGCGTTGCTGCCAGGAGGCGAACTGCTCGCAGGCGGTGTGCAGCATCCACTGCCCAAGCGAGAGCGCCAGGCCGGTCCGGCTGGCCAGATCCAGGCACTCCTGGTGGGGTAGCAGCCCTCGTTGTGGGTGGTCCCAGCGCAGCAGCGGCTGGACGCCGACCACCGCCGGTTCGATCAACCGCACCAGGGGCTGGTATGCCAGACTGATCTCGCCACTCTCCCAGGCACCTGGCATGGCAGCGGCCAACCGGCAGTGCGCCCGATGGTCGGCGTCGCGGTGCGGGTCGAAGAGCCCCCACTGGCGCTTGCTGCTGCTCTTGACCGCGTGCAGGGCAGCCTCCGCTGCCCGGAGCAGCTCCGCAGGCTCGATACCGCCGCTGCGGCGCACGGCGATGCCGATACCGCAGGTGATGGCCAGCCCGTGGCCGTCGATGTACACCGGCTCGGCGAGTTCGGAGTTGATGCTCGCGGCCAGTGCGGCCACGTCCGGCGTCGTGGGTGAGTTCTCAATCAAGATTGCGAACCTGTCGGCGCCGAACCGGGCCACCGCCGCTTGCTCACCGGCGACGACGGATTGCAGCCGGGTGGCGACCGACCGCAGCAGCCGGTCACCGACCTGTCTGCCGAACGCGTCGTTGATGACGGCGAAACCGTCCAGATCGATCGTGCACACGGTGATCCGTGCGGCCCCGCCGAGCGCGCGTTCCAGGCTGGTGACGAAGAACTGCTGGTTGGGCAGGCCGGTGAGGGCGTCATGCAGGGACTGATGGCGCAGCTGCTCGCCGAGCAGATGCAGTTCGGTGACGTCCTCCACGATCGTCACCTGATGCGTCGGCGCGCCGTCGGCGTCGTGCAGCAGGGAGACAGCCAGATAGGTCCAGGCCGGTTCCCCATCCTTGCCGATCAGCCGAAACCGCTGCGGCAGCCGGGAGCGGGCCCGCCGCCCGGTGACGAGTTCCTGGTGGGCGGCCCTGAGCAGGCTGACGTCGCTGGGATGCAGCAGGTCGTACAGGCAGCGCCCGACGAGTTCGGCCGCCGGGGCGCCGATGATCTCGCTGAGCGCCTGGTTGGTCTCCTGCAGCGTGCCTTCGAGGTCACTGATCGCGATCCCGACCGCTGAGGACGTGAACAGTTCCCGGAACTTCGCCTCGCTGACCCGCAACTCGCGTTCGGTGTCCTGCCTCGCCTGCAGCAACGCGCGCTTGACCTGCTCCTGCTGATCGAGGGTCCGGGCGCGCAGCGCGGCGGCGAAGCCGGCCGACACGGCGCCCAGCAGGGTGATCACCTTGCCCGTGAGCCGGTCGACCTCCTGCAGGTCGGGATCGGCCGCTAACGCCTGCCCGAGCACCTCCACCGTGCAGCTCAGACTCTGCTCACTGGTGAAGTGCTCGGTGACCAGCCGCACGCCGACCTCTCTGGCGGAACCGGGGGAGAACCGGTCACCAGTGAGGGTGTCGAACAGGCCATCGAGCAGTTCACCAAGCAACTGCTCGATGGCCTGGCGTGACTTCGGCACGTAGGCGGTGCTGTTGAGCGCCTTCGCCCATACCCGCGCCAGCTCGGCCCGCGCCTGCCGGGCAGGCTGGCCCCGCTCCGCGGGACCCGCCGAATGGGCTGGCCCCGTCATAGCTGCCCGTCCGGCAGGTTATCGGCTCGCTGGACGATCGCGGTGACGTCGGCGGCGAGGCGGAGCGTGTCGCCGTCGGCGAGCCGGATCCGGCTGCCGGGTGCAACGGGCACGTCGTTGACGTAGGTACCGTTGAGCGACCTCTCGTCGCGGACCCAGGCGCCGTCCGCGTCGACGCCGACGGTGGCGTGCAGCCGGGAGACGTTGCCCCGGTCAGCGAACAGCTCGGCCACCGGGGAACTCGCCGGGTCACGACCCAGCGGCACGTCCTGCGCGGCGTCGACGGTCACCGCACCGGAGGGGAAGCTCAACCGCATCGGCTCGGCGCGGGTCAGCGGGAGGTGGCATTCGACGCAGACGCGGTTGCCTGGATCGGGTACCTCCGCGCCGCAGCGCGGGCAGCCGGCCGGGATCTCGTCCGGCAGGTCCGGCTGCCGTGGCTGCGCGGTGGCGGACTCGGGTATGACCTGCTCGGCGTGAGCCGGCTCGGGTGCAGCGGCCGGCGCGGCGGGCAGCCTGCGGAAGCAGGCCCGGCACAACTGCTCGCCTTCGGCGTTATCGGCATGGCAGTAGATGCAGGTCAGGCCCGCCATGTGAGGTCCTCCAGCAGCACGCCCGCTTCGGCCAGGTGCTCGGTGAGCCGATCCATATCGCCGGAACGCGGAATGCCGATGCAGTAGATCTGCCCCGAGGTCACCGACACCTGCATCCGCTGGCCGGCGTCGGCCTCCGGCTGGCGGTAGCGGCGCTCGCCCAGCGGCGTGAGGGGCACCACCCGCTGGTTGTCCGAGCCACGCAGCGCCACTGCGCTGTTGCGCCGCTCGACATAAGGACCGGCGATCACGGCGTCGCACCTGTCCAGCAGTGCGGCGAGCCGCGGCGTGCGGGACAGCCGCGACCACGGATATCCGGAGTACACCAGCACGTCGATCTCCTCGGCGCCGTTCACATCCTGGGCCCGGGCACGCCGCCAGGTCCCGATGCCGTCGAGCAACTCGGCCACCGCCGTCGGCTGCTGGAAGGGCTCGCCGCCGGACACCGTCACGCCGTGCACCGGTCCTTCGATACCGTCCAGCCAGTCCAGCACCGCCCCGACGTCGACCTGCGCCCCGTCGTCGGTGGACCAGGTGTCCCGCGCCACGCATCCCGAGCAGCCGATCGTGCAGCCCTGCACCCAGATCCCGGCACGTACTCCCGGACCGAGCACCGTGACCGGATAGTGGGTGCGGTTGAGCCGCAGCAGTGTCCCGGCACGTCCGGTCATAGCACCTCCACACGAAGGCTGGGCCCGGCCGGGTCGATCGCGGTGATCTCGACCCTGGCGCCCGGTGCATGATCGCCGTCGAAGAGCGCCCTGGCCAGTGGATTGATCAGGTGGGACTCCAGCGCGGTGCCGATGCCCCGGCCACCGCGGGACCGGTCCTCGGTACACCGGGCGAGCAACTGCGCCCGGACCGCAGCGCCGAGCTGGACCGTGATCCGGTGCTCATCGGCCACCCGGCGCAGGATGTTGCGCAGCTGCCCTTCGAAGATCTGCTCGGCGGCCTCGGCGCCGATGAAGTCGAAGATCACGAAGTTGTCGCCGAACCGGTTGAGCAGCTCGGGGCGGCCGAGCTTGACGGTGAAGTGCTCGGCGATCGCCCGGCGCATCGAGCTCTCCAGCTCGGGGTAGGGCATGCCCGGCCGCAGCGTGGGCACCGGGCGCCCGCCCTCGTCCTCGGTCATCGCGCCCAGGTTGGAGGTGAAGATCAGGATGCACTCGGAGAAGTGCGTCGTCGTGCCGCGGCCGTCGGTCAGCCTGCCGTCCTCCAGGATCTGCAGGAACTTGTCCAGGATCCGGTCGTGCGCCTTCTCGATCTCGTCGAACAGCACCACCCGGAACGGCTGCTGGCGCACCGCGTTGGTCAGCTCCCCGCCCGCCTCGTAGCCGACGTAGCCCGGCGGCGCCCCGATCAGCCGGTCACCGGCGTGCTCGGAGGCGAACTCGCTCATGTCGAACCGCAGGTAGGCCGACTCGTCGCCGAACACCAGCTCGGCCACTGCCTTGGCCAGCTCGGTCTTGCCCACCCCGGTCGGCCCGGCGAAGAACAGCACCCCGCGTGGGCCGGACGAGCGCATGGCCTGCGCGCCGGACAGGCCCAGCGCGGCGCGCTTGAGGATGTCCAGGGTCTTGGTGACCGCGCGGGGCTGCCCGACGACCCGGGCGGAGACGGTGGCCTCGCCGTCGGCGATCCGCTTGCGCAGATAGCTGCGCCGCCACGGACTGTCCAGCACGCCGAGCTTGTAGGTGCGCACCGCGTCGGGCAGGTCGGCCAGCGCCAGCCCGCGGTCCTGCGCCAGCCGGGTGACCTCGATCATCTCCTGCAGGGTGAGCCCGTCGGCCTGTTCGGCGAAGCGCTGGCAGCTCTCGGCGGCTTCGGGATCGGCGTCCGGTTCGGGCACCCCCATCAGGCGGGCCAGCAGCCGGGCGGTGTCCTGCCGGTCACCGAAGTCCGGCCGCGGAATACCGATCGTGCGGATCCGCTCGTTGCCAGCGGTCAGCCAGATCGGCAGGTCCTGCTCTCGCTCCGCCAGCCAGATCACCGGGTTGTACAGCGGGCTGGGCCGCTGCTCGGGGCCGGGCGTGGGCCCGACCTCCCGGGAGAGCTTCTCGCAGTACAGGAAGAAGTCCCGTTCGGCGCGCTCCAACCGGGCCGGGTCCAGCGCGATCCGTGCGGCGTAGTCGATCACGAATGCGGCCCGCTGCGGCGCCGCGGCGACGGTGTGCAGGTACTTGCGCAGCCTGTCCAGCGACGGCACCGCCTCGGTCCCGATCTTGGCGCCGAGGATGCTGCTGGCCACGGCCTGGGCGCTCGCCGGGTAGGCGCCGAGCCCGGCGACCGGGTCGAAGGTCACCAGGCACTGGTACCCGCTGGGCTGCAGGGTCCGCCACAGCAGCTCGGTCAGGGTCACGAACTGCGCGCGCCCATCCGGCGCCGAGGGTCCCAGCAGGTAGACGTCCCGCAGGTTGCCGTGCAGCACGTACTGGGCGTGCACGGGCAGCGTCGTCGACAGCTCCTGGGCGAAGGCGGGGATGCCGTCTGCGGCCGCCGTCACCGGCCCCGCTCCCGCGTGCGTTCCCGGTCCTTCGCGAGACGCTGCCCCTTCGCCGGACGCCGCTGCGCGGCTATCGGCACGGGGCGCTCCCCGGGCGGCACGAGCCGCTGGACGTCGAGCCGGAGCCCGTCGCTGACCAACTGATCGCGCAGCTCCTCGAAGTCCGCGCACCACTGCTGCTCGCGCTCGGCGTCGAGCCGCGCGGCGTCGTCGCCCTCGGCGCTCTCGGTGCGCACCACCATGGCGCGTACCTCGCCGCTGTCCACCAGCACGCTCACTGCGTGCTCCGGCCACTGGTCGCGGACCAGCCGCAGCCTGGCGCCCTGCCCGGTGAACGTGTCGAAGCCCTGGTCGACCTGGTACCCGAGCCGTTCCAGCGCGTGGGTGAGCGAGTCCCGCACATAGCCGTTCTCCCGCTCGGCCCGGACCTGTTCGCAGGCGGCCAGTGCGTCGGAGTGCAGCTCGGGGTCGAGCGCCCGGCGTCCCGCGACGACGTCCGCGAGCTCCGACCACAACCGCGCGGTCCGGGGCTGGGTGGCTGCAGGCTGGGCGGACTCGGCGAGCGCCTGCATCATGGTGGCCGCCGTCCGGGCCTGCTCCCGGCGCCGCGCTGCACCGGCGTTCGCCTCCCGTACCCGTACCCGCAGCTCCGCGAGCCAGCCCTGCCGCTCGGCGGGTGTGCGGCATTCGCGGACCCGCGCCACTGCGGCGAGCACCTCGGTGTGGTCGGCGGCGGCGACGTCCGCGGCCAGGCCGCCGAGGATCCGGCGACACGCCTCGACCAGCTCGGCTGGCGGCGCGGTGCCCGCCTGCCGGTGCTGCTCCAGCGCGGCCGCGCTTGCCTCGGGCACGGTGTCGACGGACTCAGGGTTGACGGACTCAGGGCCGGCGACCGAGGCAAGCACGACCGACACCGCCGAAGCCGCCTCGGCCAGCAACGCACGCTCGACGCCGTCCAGCGCCTCGTCGGTCGCGGCGCACCAGGCGGTGAGCTGCTCGAGGTTCTGCCCCCGCAGGACCAGTGGCGCCGGCAGCCCCGGCGGGCCGCCCGGCCGGGCCGCCAAGACCGACAACCGCGCATTGCGGTCCACGACCTCGCGCGCGGCGGCCTCCCACTCGGCGAGCGCGGCCTGGCGCTCCTGGTGACGGGCGTAGCCCTGCTCCATCCGCCGCCCCACCGCGCTCACTCCGGCCCCGGGAGCTGTCAGGACGGTCCTGGCCACTCCGGTCACTGCCCGCGCGGCCACCAGGGTGCCCGCCGCAGCCACCGCACACACGTCCACGATGCTCGCCGACTCTCCGCTCATCGTTTCCCCAGCGCCTCTCTCTCTTCGCGGGCGTGGACCTCGGTCCAGGCCCGCTTGCGGTGCCACACCCACCCCAGATGCGCCGCCAGGACGGCCACCGGCACGGCGGGCGGGACGGCGATAGTCAAGATCACCAGTGTGACGACCCCGGCGGCGGCGAACCACAGCTTCTGGCCCGGAGCTTTGAGTTGCAGGATGTCTCCGGCCCGCACCGCCACCTTCCGCAGTTGCCACAGCAGTGCGTAGTCCGGGCAGTAGCGGCGGCCGAGGCGCCAGGCCAGGAACACCTCCGCACCCGTCGCGACGAAGGCGGTGAGCAGACCCAGCGCGCCGACCGTGCGGTCGGCGACCAGCGCAAGGTAGATCAACCACGGCACCAGCAGGATCGCGATACCGGCCAGCGCCCAGCCGATCGCACCGTCCCGACCGGCCAGCCGGTGCCGCTCCTGCTGGTACCACTGCGCGCGCCGGGCCGCCGGCTGGCGAGCCGCGGTGTCGCGTTCCCGGACCACCTGCTCGGCCTCGGCGAGGGCGACCGAGCAGACCAACTGCCCGAGCACCACGCGCTGCGGTACATGCCCCATCTCCCGGAAGAAGGCCACGAACCACGGCACCGGCGCGGGCAGCCGACGACGGGTCTGGCGCACCTGGTCCCACAGTGCGGCCGTGACGTTGCCCGAGGTGGCCGCCTGGGCCAGCAGTACCGCGCGGGCCCAGCGCAGCGCTTCGGGATCGGCCAACCGGCCGGCCACCTCGGGGGACGCCTGCGCCAGCTGGCCGGCCAGCCGGTCGAAGTCCGTGAGCAGTGCCCGCCAGCGGCCGTCCAGCTCGGTCAGTGCGGCAGCGCCGGCGAACCGAGCGAGTACCGGCAGCAACCGGTGACTGCACAGGTCGTCCACCACCGTCGCGGACCTGGGATCGCCGTTGGCCGCGGCCAGCCCCACGGCGACGACGTGCCGCGGCGCCAGCGAGAGCCCGCGGTAGTTCGGCGGCAGGGTCGGGTCGAGCCAGGCCAGCAGCCGCAGCAGCTTGGCATCCGCCGCGCCGGGTTCGGACAGCTCGTCCACCATCTCGCGGCGACCCTCGACGTCGAACCGGTCCGGGTCGTCGAACTGCGCCAGCCAGTTGCGCAGGTCGTTCCAATGCTCGCCCAGCCTGGCGAAGTGCTGACGGGCCGCCAGCCCCCAGTTCTGCGCCATGGCCAGCGCGAGCAGCCGCGGCTCGGTGTAGTGCTCGCCCATGAACAGGAACGGCCGGACGTTGCTGCCGGGCTGATCGGCCGGGCCGCGGTTCGCCGGCACCACGGGTGCCTGACCGGCCAGCCACTGCTGCACCTGCTTCAGGCCCCAGCGGGCCTCGAAGTCGTGCACCAGCAGGCCGCGGCAGAGCAGCCGCAGCCTCGGGTCCTCGACGTCGTCGACCGGGAAGGCGTGGCGGCTGAGCTGCATCATGATCGGGTGTTCGCTGAGCCCCTCGAAGGGCCGCCTACCGGTGGCCAGCTCGTGCACGATGACGCCCAGCGACCACCAGTCCCGGGCGAAGGAGACGTGGTCGTAGAAGGTCTCGGGGGCGGTGTAGATCAGCGTGCGGGCCGCCGTTGAGAAGATCATCGACTGATCGAGGTGGCGGCTGAGTCCGAAGTCGGTGAGCACGACCTCCATCGGATCGTCCCGGCGCAGCAGTACGTTCTCCGGCTTGATGTCCCGGTGCGTGATGTTCGCGGCATGCAGCACCGCAAGGCCGGTGGCCAACTGCCGGACCACCTCGGTGATGGTGGCGGTGTCGAACCGCCGCCCGGTCAGGCTGCGCAGGTTGCCCGCCGGCAGGTACTCCATGAGCTCGTAGCTGCGCCCTGCGGTGTGCCCGGTCACCGTGTGCCCGGTCTCGTGCACCCGGACCAGGTTCGGGGTGCGCAGCGCAGGTAGTGCCCGCCAGACGTCCGGATCGGGGCTGATCTCCGGGCGGTAGAGCTTGAGCACCAGGTCCTGATCGGCCGCGTCCCGCACCCGGAACACGTCCGCCTCTGCTCCGTGCTGGGGCAGGGTGGCCACCACTCGGAACCGGGCGGCCAGGTCGGCGGGCAGGTGCGGCTCGGCGGAAAGCTGCGTACTGGCCGTGGGCTGGCCGGGCTCCGCGCCGTCGCGCTGGGCCGCTGTCACGTCGCGATGGGTCGCAGCCACATCGCGCTGGGCCGCTACCACGGCCGTGGCGGGCTGGTCGCGCCAGGTGGGCTGGTCGCCCCAGGTGGGCGCCGGGGCGGCCTGGTCAGGATGGGTCAGCTGCCCGGGCTTCCAGTCCCGGCTGGTCGGGGCCGGTTCGGCCGCTGAGGTCATGAAATCCTCGCTCATCCGTCGCATCCGGCGGCGCCATCTCCGCCAGTCGGCGGGGCCCGCGTACACACCATTGTGGCTGCGCTCGTGGTTGCAGTATCCCAGCGTGGATACCTGGTGTCGGTGGGCCACCGCCGGTTGGGCCGCGCGCCGAACCGATCAGGCCTGCGCGGCGAACACTGACTTGCAGCACCGCTTCCTGCAAGCTGCCCGGTGGGCGGGGCTCGAGACCGGCTTCGCCCCGCCCACCGCGGCGTCTAGCGCGAAGGAGCACGCCGTGAGCCCAGAGCTCGGCAGGTTGCTGGCGCTACGCCGGGTACGCCGAGGCGGCATCGCCCGGTTCGACGGCCGCGTGTTCATCGACCACGGCTGCCCCGTTCCCGGCTACATCGGGAGCAGCCTGGCCGCGCTGCTGGCCGACGGGCAGATCCGGACCGGCCACCCGCAGGACAGCACCGGCTACCTGCCCCTCCTGCTGACCGACAAGGGGCAGGCCAGCTACGCCGAGCTCACCGATTCGTATCAGCGGCAGTTGCGCGCGAGCCGGTCTGGTGCCCTTGAGTGACCGGCTACTTGACCGGCGCTACTGCGGCGTCCACGGCGGCCCGGATCAGTCTCGTGACCTCGCCGGTCAGACGCTGTTTGTCGGTGGGCGCGAGGAGCAGCCGGTTGTTGTCCTGGTGGCGGATCTGGATCCGCCCGTGCACGGTGTCCAACACGCTCACCACAGCGCGCGTGCGGTGCCGTCGCCCTAGCCGGTCCCGGGCCGCTGAGCCGATCTTGAACCGGCGCACCACGGATCCGGCGAGCAGCCTGCGGACCTGGCGGGCCTCGTCGTCTCGCAATCCTGCTCGCTGCAGCCGTACGAGCCCCGTGTCCGCCCGCAGCCCATCGCCGTGGACAAGCTCAGCAGGGATTGTGACGGCGTTGCCCGCTGCCCGCTGGTGCTCCGGAACGTGCGCCAGCAGTGCCTGGGCGAGTTCGTCGGGCCGGGCGGGTAGCAGGTCCACGGTGTCCGCGCCGGGAACGGCGACGACGCCGACCAGGTTCGACGCACAGGCCAACACCCGGACCTGCTGGTCCGGGCCGGTGATCATGCGCAGATCCGCCTCGACGGTAGGGTGGGCGAGCGCGCCGAGCGTGTCCGCCAGCTCGGGCCGGGGTCCACGAGCGTCGACCAGTTGCCGAGCGCGGAGCTGCTCCCAGGCCTGAGTGTCCAACCAGTCGCGCTCGTCGAGGGTTGCGCCATGGTCCGAGACGTCGAGCAGCAGCGGCTTGTCGCCTAGCTCCAACCGTCGCCACAGCGTGGTGAACTCCACAGTGGACAACCGCAGCACGCCGGACCGCGTCATCGCCGGCTGGGCTCGTCGTAGTCCGGCGGGTCCTCGCCGATCACCGGGGGTGCGGTCCGCGGCAGCTCACCGATGAGCCGGTTCGAGTCAGGCTCGATGAGGTACGAAGGGCGCTGCCGCTCGGTGTCCTCCCCGCCCCGGCTACCGCCCAGGCCACCGAACGGCGCCATACCGCCAGCGGTCGCAGTGCCACGGCCTGCACTCGCCGCGCCCGCACCGCGTGCCGCGGCGTCGGGCGAGCCAGCCGGCCCGAAGCCACCCGCCCCCCGCTCTGGCCCGAACCCGCCTGCGCCCCGCTCTGGCCCGAACCCGCCTGCGCCCCGCTCTGGCCCGAACCTGCCGACGCCTGCTCCGCGGCCGCCGGAGGGTCCGAAACCACCCGTAACGGGTCCGCCACGGCTGCCCGGACCGCCCCGGCCGGCGCTGCCGGGACCGTCTCGGCCCGCACCCACCCGATCCCGTCCCGCTCCGCTCGGGCCAGTCACAGCGGGCGTACCCGGCACGACACCACCCGGCACTATCGGCGCAGCCGGGGCTGGGCGTCCCCCTGGGTACTCCGGACCGCCGGTACCACCGCCGCCCTGCGGGCCGGTCGGCGCGGGTGCCGCGGCGGGCAGATCAACAGGAGCGGCACTACCCACCCCGGCGGACGGCGTCGGCGAGCCCGGTACCGCACTACCCGCACCCGAGCCACCACCCACCCCACCGGGGAGAGCGCCGATCGCGGACCGGTTCCCGGTGGGGATGGTGAGGTCGGGCTCCCCGGTCGGCGGTGGCGCGAACTGGGCCACGCTCACCACCCGCTCGTTGGTGCCGTTCTGGTACGCCATCATCGCGGC
>JBOHGM010000097.1:0-18139 GCA_050699435.1 Pseudonocardiaceae bacterium
CGAGGTCGCGAGAACGGCGGGTCACTGGGTGCCTCCTGCGAGGCCCGGGCGGAGCCGGTTCACCAGGGTCCGGGGAGTGTGCACCCGGGCTAGTGCGTTGCGGGCGAGTTCGGCGCCGTCGGGGGTCAGGCGGTAGTAGCGGCGCCGGGGCCGACCCTCCTTCGCCGGGTCGATGTCCTCCCAGCGGCTCTCCAGCCATCCGCAGGCTTCGAGGCGGGCGAGGATGGGGTGGATGGTGCCACTGGGCAGTTCGGCGGCTTGGCCGATCTGCAGCCCGTACATCTCCTGGGTGGGCTCGGCGAGCATCGCGCGCAGCACCAGCTGCGTCGGCAACGTCATCCGCGGCCCTGAACTACTAGCCATGCTGCTACTCTACCTAGACCCTAGGTAGAGAACAATGCTCAAGCATCCCCCAGTCTGCTCCTGACTTCCCGAACCAAACAACGGAGCCGTTCGACCGCCGACAGACGACTCTGCCGTTGAGTTCGGGGCCGTTGAGTTCGGGGCCGTTGAGTTCGGGAACCCAGGAGGTAGGCGGGCTCGGGAATCGGGGAGTCAGAGATGACATATTGCTGTCACGTAGGTATGCTTTGATGCATGCGGACGACGCTGCGGGTCGATGACGAGCTGCTGCGCCGGGCGAAGAGCCACGCGGCGCGGCAGGGGCGCAGCCTGACCTCGGTTTTCGAGGAGGCGCTCCGCAGGCTGCTGGCCGAGTCCGAGCGGCGGGAGGAGCGCCAACGGGTCGAGTTGCCGGTCTCCAGCGCGAGTGGAGGCGTGCTACCGGGCGTCGACCTCGATGACAGCGCGGCCCTGGTGGACGTGATGGAGGGTCGTGCTGCTTCCTGACGTCAACGTCCTGGTCTACGCGTTTCGGCCGGACTCGGCCGACCACGAGCAGTATCGGGCCTGGCTGGACGGCACGGTCAACGGCGACTCGAGCTATGCATGCTCAGATCTGGTGCTCAGTGGATTCCTGCGAGTCGTCACACACCCATGGGTCTACCGTCAGCCCAGCACGCTGTCCGAGGCCGTGACCTTCGCCCGGATGGTGCGCGACCAGCTCACCTGCCGCCCGGTGTGCCCCGGGCCGCTGCACTGGTCGATCTTCACCCGGCTGTGCCAGCAAGCCGGGGCGAAGGGCAACCTGGTCCCGGATGCCTTCCTCGCCGCACTCGCGATCGAGTCGGGCTGTGCGTGGGTGACCACTGATCGGGACTACGCCCGGTTCCCCGGGCTGCGCTGGCACCATCCACTCGGCGAATGATCAGGTGGTCGCGGGACCTGGGCCCATGGCCAGCTTGGCCAGTAGGTCGCGCGCTTGCTCAGCGTGCCGTGGCAGGCACAGCACGTCATAGCGCCCAGCCACCAGTTGGCTGGCCGACGCGAAGTCCCGGCGACCTCGGGTGGAGGCATAGCCGACGGCCGCGAACACCGTTCCGAACAGCACACCGGTCGCCACCCCGACCAGGATCGGGACCACCCCGGTTCCGGCCTGGGTGGCGAACAGGCTGAGCAGTACACCGACGAACAGGCCGAACCATGCCCCGGACGCCGCCCCCTGGGCCAGCACCCGGCCCCAGGTCAGCCGCCGCAACACCCGCTCGACCAGCATCAGGTCCACGCCGACGATGGTGACATCGGAGACCGGGAACTGGTTGTCGGCGAGGTGGTCCACGGCGCGCTGCGCCTCGGCGTAGGTGGCGTAGGAGCCGATCGGCCAGCCGGTAGGCAGGGTTGGCAAGCCGGGCATGGGCCGCTGGCTGCCGAACGGGGCGGTCACGGTGCATCACCTCCGGTGCGGGGTACCCATCCTGCCAATGATCACAGCACAGTCCGTTCGCGGGCCCCGGTTCCGGCTCAGCTTCGTGCAGCGTACTCTCGCAGCAGACCCTTGCTGATGATCATTTTCTGGATCTCGCTGGTGCCCTCGCCGATGAGCAGGAAGGGTGCCTCGCGCATCAGCCGCTCGATCTCGTATTCCTTGGAGTAGCCGTAGCCGCCGTGGATGCGGAACGCGTCCTCGGTGACCTCCTTGCAGTACTCGCTGGCCAGCAGCTTCGCCATCCCGGCCTCGACGTCATTGCGCGCCCCGGAGTCCTTGAGTCGGGCGGCGTTGACCGTCATCAGGTGCGCGGCCTCGACCTTGGTGGCCATCTCGGCCAGCTTGAACGCGATCGCCTGATGCTGCGCGATCGGCTTGCCGAAGGTCTTGCGCTGCTGAGCGTAGTCGACCGCGAGTTCGAAGGCGCGAATCGCGATGCCGCAGGCCCGGGCCGCGACGTTGACCCGCCCGATCTCGATGCCGTCCATCATCTGCGCAAAGCCCCTGCCGGGCGCACCGCCGAGCACCTTGTCGGCGCTGATGCGGTAACCGTCGAACACCAACTCGGTGGTGTCCACGCCCTTGTAGCCCATCTTGTCGATCTTGCCGGGCACGCTGAGCCCCGGTGCCACCTCGCCGTAACCGGTGGGCTTGTCCACCAGCAGGGTGGTGAGATTCTGGTGCGGCGTGTCGGCGCCCTCATCGGTCTTCACCAGGGTGGCCACCAGGGTCGACGTGGCGCCGTTGGTGAGCCACATCTTCGCGCCGTCGACGACGTAGCTGTCGCCGTCGCGCTTGGCTCTGGTCTTGATGGCGGCCACGTCCGAGCCCAGCTCCGGCTCCGACATCGAAAACGCCCCGCGCACCTCGCCGGTGGCCATCCTGGGCAGGTAGTGCTGCTGCTGCTCCTCGGTGCCGTGCTGGCGGATCATATGCGCCACGATGAAATGGGTGTTGATCACGCCGGAGACGCTCATCCAGCCGCGCGCGATCTGCTCCACGACCAGCGCGTAGGTCAGCAGCGACTCGCCCAGGCCGCCGTACTCCGCCGGGATGGTGAGGCCGAACAGCCCCATCTCCTTCATCCCGTCGACGATCTCCTGGGGGTAGGTGTCGGTGTGCTCCAACTCCTGGGCGACCGGAATGATCTCCTTGTCCACGAAGGTCTTGACCGTGGCCAGGATCTCCTGCTGGATCTCGGTGAGACCGGCGGTCTGGGCGAGCCGCGCCATGAGACACACCTTTCGTCACGTGCCGCGCCGGCCCGACCCGGCGCTGGGTTACTCGGCAGTATGGCTCCTGCTGCGACGCCCCGTGCTGTGAAGGTACTCACCGCGGGCCTTGGCGGGTTGGTAGCTCTTCAAGGACCACCAACCCCCGTCCGGCAGGTCTTAAACGACAGCCAACCCCGCCGGCCTCGCCGGCGGGGTTGGCTGTCGTTATGAGCAGTAATCCGGGGGGTTGGTGGTCCTTGAAGAGCTACCAACCCGCAGGTGGGCTCCACCGGTCGCCGCGCTGCATGCCGATGGCCCGGCCCCTCTCAGCGACGACCAGCGCCATCTTCCGGGAGGCCTCGTCGATCATCTCGTCGCCGAGCATCGCCGCACCGCGCTTACCGCCCGCCTCGGAGGTGAACCATTCGTAGGCGTCGAGGATGTTCTCGGCGTGGTCGTAGTCCTGCTGGGCCGGGCGGTAGGTCTCGTTGGCCGCGTCGATCTGGCTGGGGTGCAGCACCCACTTGCCGTCGAATCCCAGTGCCGCCGATCGTCTGGCGAGGCGGCGGTAGCCCTCGGTGTCCTTGATCTGCAGGTACGGTCCGTCGATTGCCTGCAGGTCGTTGCCTCTCGCCGCCATCAGGATCCGCATGAAGATGTAGTGGTAGGCGTCTCCGGTGTCGTAGCCGGGCGGCTGCTCGCCCACTACCAGCGTCCTCATGTTGATCGAGGCAATGAAGTCTGCCGGGCCGAAGATGATGGTCTCCAGCCGGGGTGATGCGGCGGCGATGGCATCGACCTCGATCAGCCCCCTGGCATTCTCGATCTGCGCCTCGATACCGATCCGGCCGACTTCGTAGCCCATCGTCTTCTCGATCTGGCTGAGCGTCATGTCCAGCCATTGGACCTGTGCCGCGCTCTGCGCCTTCGGCAGCATCACGCAGTCCAGGCTCGCCCCGGCACCCTCGACCACGTCGACGACGTCGCGATAGGTCCACTCGGTGGTCAGATCGTTCACCCGCACCACCCGGGTCTTGCCGCCCCAGCCGCCCTCGTTGAGCGCATCGACGATGATCTTGCGTGCCGCTGGCTTGGCCAGCGGGGCACAGGAGTCCTCCAGATCGAGGAAGACCTGGTCGGCAGGCAGCCCACGGGCCTTGTCGATCATCTTCGGGTTCGAGCCCGGCACCGCCAGGCAGGAGCGGCGCAGACGGAGCCGACGGGTTCCGGTGGTCTCGCTCATCGGTTGCGACCTCCTCGTCACGCCAGTCCCGATGCCCGGCTCGGTGAGAACGCGTTGCGCCTCATCGGTGAAGAACAGCGTGAACGGTGGGGCGCTCACTCCTCGTCGTCAGCGTTGAGGAGGTCATCTCGGCGGGCGAGCCTGCCCTGAGTGACGTCGGCCAGGCCGCGCAGCAGCGAGATGCGCAGCTCCGCATCCTCCCAGACCAGCAGTTCACGCTTAGGGATGCTGGCCAGCGGCGTGAGCAGGATCTCCCCGGTTGGACGGGTGGAGACCAGGAAGCGGTCGTTGCGCTGCACCCCTGCCCGGCCGAACGCTATCCGCGCGCGGTCGTCCGCAGTGACTTCCGCGACCGGCTCGAAGCCGGCGGATGCGCTCATGACTTGTCTCCTCAGACCGGAACAAGTCCCAGTATCCCACCTGTGGACGGGTGGGCAGAACCCACCCACGGCGGGTGTAACGCGGGTTGGCAAGGACTCGATTGACCGAAGGCCAGGCCGTCCATCGCCCACTTCCCTCCGTTCGGTAACTGGTGGTAAGCAGGCGGCCAGAACCGCGGGCAACCGACGACGTAAGCACTGGGGGCCTTTGTGGACGCATTCAAGGTCCATGACCAGCTCATCCGGGACTACCGTTCGTTCACGGAGGGGTTCGTCGAGATCCGGGACAGGCGGATCCAAGAGCACGTCGAGCAGCAAGCCGCCCAGGGTGCCCAATGGCCGGCGCCATGGCTAGCGCTCAACCCCGCGTTCGCACCGGGGGGGAGGATCGACGAACTTGTCCGCGACGGCCTGCTCCACCCCGAGTGCGAGCGGATCTTCCGACCCAAGCGGACCGTCGAGGATAACGGCAGCAGTCCGATCACCCTGCACCAGCATCAGCGGGACGCAGTCGAGGTCGCCCGCACCGGTGCCTCCTACGTGCTCACTACGGGGACCGGTTCCGGGAAATCGCTGGCCTATATCGTCCCGATCGTCGATCGGGTGCTGCGGGAGGGCAGTGGGAAAGGCATCAAGGCGATCGTCGTCTACCCGATGAACGCCCTGGCGAACAGCCAGCGGGAGGAGCTGGCGAAGTTCCTCACCCATGGCTACGGCGAGGGTGCGGAGCCCGTCACCTTCGCTCGCTACACCGGCCAGGAGGATGACGACACCCGCCAACAGATCCTGAACAACCAGCCCGACATCCTGCTGACCAACTACGTCATGCTCGAGCTGCTCCTGACTCGGCCGGATGAGCGAAGGTCGTTGATCGGGGCCGCCGAAGGGCTGCGTTTCCTCGTCCTCGACGAGCTGCACACCTACCGGGGGCGGCAGGGCGCAGACGTCGCGATGCTGGTGCGACGGACGCGCGAAGCCTGCGCGGCGCACGACACGCTGCAGTGCATCGGCACCTCAGCCACCATGGCCAGCGGTGCCACGCAGGCGGAGCAGCGGACCGAGGTCGCCCGGGTGGCCAGCCAGATCTTCGGCAGCACCGTCGATGCCAAACACGTCATCACCGAGACTCTCGTGCGGGCAACGGCCACCCGCGAACCGAGCGCTGCGAGCCTGCGGCGTGCGGTCCGGGCGCGCGGCGACGCCGAATCCGACGACCCGGACCTCAAGGCGGGCTTCGACGTACTCCACGGCGACTCGCTGGCCTCGTGGGCAGAGGACACGTTCGGGATCACCGAAGAGCCGTCGACCAGCACCCTGGTCCGCCGCACCCCCACGACTGTGGACCAGGCGGCCGCCGGCCTGAGCGAGGTGACCGGCGACGAGCCACAGGCCTGCGCCACGGCGTTGCGGGCCACTGTGCTGGCCGGGTCGCGCACGCCCGACCCGAAGACCGGGCGGCCGTTGTTCGCCTTCCGGCTGCATCAGTTCCTGTCCAAAGGCGGGACGGTATTCACCACGCTCGAGCCGGCGGCCACCCGCGCGATCGCCAGCGAGTTCCAGGTTGTGCTGCCCGGCGAGGTCGAGCGGCGGCTGTTCCCGCTGGCTTTCTGCCGGGAGTGCGGGCAGGAGTACCTCATGGTGCGCCGGGAGCGGCACAGCGCGCATGAGGCCGGCTTCCGTGCCCGGCACGCGCTGCGCCCGGCCGACCGCGACGACGGCTACCTGTACGTCTCGACCGACCGCGAGTGGCCGATGGACCCGCTCGCGGAAAGCCGGTTCCCAGCCTCCTGGCTGACCCAGACACCGTCCGGCCAGCAGCTCACGGCCACCCGCCGCGACGACGCACCCCGCCGCTACCGCGTCCTGCCCGACGGGCGAGGCGCACCGGCAGAGGGCAGCAAGGCACCCGATGGCGGCGTCCTGGCCGCCTGGGTGCCGGGCACCTTCCGGTTCTGCCTGCAGTGCGGCGTCTCCTACGAGGCGGTCCGCAGCAATGAGTTCGGCAAGCTGGTCACCCTCGACAAGGAGGGGCGGAGCAGCGCGATGAGCGTGCTGGCGTCCAGCGTGCTGCGCTCGCTGCGGGCGATCGATGACCCCGGGTTCGACGACGAGGCGCGCAAGCTGCTCACGTTCGTCGACAACCGTCAGGATGCCAGCTTGCAGGCCGGGCACTTCAACGACTTCGCGCTCGTGGTCCAGCTCCGGTCGGCGTTGCACCGGGCCGTCCGCCAGGCGGGCGATGACGGCCTGGACGTGCTCGATTTCGGCGAACGACTGCTCGACGCCCTGGCCCTGCAGCCCGAGGACTACGCCGAGTCCCCGGAGGCGATGGTAGGGCACGCCAGGACGAAGCGCGCACTGCGCAATGTGGTCGAGTACCGGGCGATGCGGGATCTGCAACGCGGGTGGCGTGTCACCTTGCCCAACCTGGAGCAAACCGGGCTGCTGATCATCGACTATCCCGACCTCGCGGAACTGTGTGAGCTTGACCAGGCGTGGTCTGCGGTGCATCCGCTGCTGGCCGGCGCCGCCCCCCAAGTACGCGCCGAGATCGGCCGGGTGCTGCTTGATGAGATGCGCCGCGTGCTCGCCATCGACTCTCCGGCGCTGACGGGGGACAACGTGGACCGGCTCATCCGGGAGAGCCGCGACCAGCTCACCGGGCTGTGGACGGTGCCGGAGAGCGAACCGCACCCTCCGCTGGGCCTGGCCATCGCGGGGTCGGGTAGCAAGAGCAAGCCGCGCAACGCCTTGTACCTCTCCGGCCGCGGCGCCTTCGGCCGCTGGCTGCGGCAACGCGAACGCTTCGGCGTCCCGCTGTCGGTCGAGGACGCCGGCGACCTCATCACCAGGCTGCTCGAGTTTCTGCACAAGCAGGGCATACTCACCCAGACGGCCGACGTGGGTGAGACGGGCTACCGGATCAACTCGGCCGCCATCACTGTGCGGGCCGGATCGGGCCAGTTCGGTGCGCCGGACCCACTGCGGCGGCGGTTCGAGGCCGATCAGCGCCCCCGTGTCGTCCCGTTCTTCCGAGACCTGTACCTGGAGGGTGGGCGACAGCTCGGCGGGCTGCGGGCCGCCGAGCACACCGCGCAGGTGCGCGCCGAAGACCGTCAGGAACGGGAGCGCTTGTTCGGTACCGAACCGCGACGACTCCCACTGCTGTTCTGCTCGCCGACGATGGAGCTCGGCGTGGACATCCGCTCGCTCAACGCCGTCGCGATGCGCAACGTGCCGCCGACCCCGGCGAATTACGCCCAGCGCAGCGGTCGCGCGGGCCGGTCCGGGCAGCCTGCGCTCGTCGTCACCTACTGCTCCAGCGGAAACGCGCACGACACCTACTACTTCGAGCGATCCGAACTGATGGTGGCCGGCAAGGTGCAGGCGGCCCGGCTCGACCTTGCCAACGAGGATCTCGTCCGCTCGCACATCCACGCGATCTGGCTCGCCGAGACCGGCAGGTCGCTGCAGCGCTCGATGGCCGACGTGCTGTGGGTCGAGCGCGACGGCTATCCGGTGCGTGACGAGCTGCACGAGGCACTGGCCGATCCCGACGCTCGGCGCCGGGCCAGGCAGGTCGCCGGCGCGCTGCTCAGTCCCCTCGAATCCGAACTCGCCCGTGCGGCGTGGTGGACCGATGACTGGCTGACCCGCGTCATCGACGACGCGCCCACGCAGTTCGATCGGGCCTGTGAGCGGTGGCGAGTGCTCTACGGAATCGTCAGCGCCGAGCTCGACGCCGCCCAGCGCCAGGCCCGGGACTCCTCGGCCCGCAAGCAGGACCGGGAGGACGCCGACCAGCGGTTCCGCGAGGCACGGCAGCGCATGGAGCTGCTGCTCAACGAGTCCGGTGAGGCCGGGCAGAGTGATTTCTACACCTACCGGTATTTCGCCAGTGAGGGGTTCCTGCCCGGTTACTCGTTCCCCCGGTTGCCGCTGGCCGCGTACATCCCCGGCATGCGCGGGAAGGGCAATACCTGGCTGCAGCGCCCCCGCTTCCTGGCCATCGCGGAGTTCGGTCCCCGCGCGCTGATCTACCACGAGGGCGCGCGTTATCAGGTCAGCCGGATCAACCTGCCCCGCGGCCGGGACGCCAACACGTCGGGCGAGGTGGTGCTCACCGCGGCCAAGGTGTGCGGCGCCTGCGGCTACCACCATCCCCGCGACGTCGGTGTCGACATCTGCGAGCACTGCGGCACAGCATTGGGCAGCGCGTTGACCAAGTTGCTGCAGATGCAGACGGTCGTGACGCGCCGCCGGGAGCGCATCAGTGCCGATGAGGAGGAGCGCAACCGGGTTGGTTTCGAGCTGAGTACCTCGTACCGCTTCATACCCCGGGGCGATCTACCCGGCCACGACGATGCGATCGTGGCGCTGGGCGAGGTGGAGCTGGCGCGGCTGGCCTACGGCGACGCCGCCGAAATCCGGGTGACCAACCTCGGTCTGCGCCGCCGCAAGCGCCAGGACGTGCACGGCTTCTGGCTCGACCTGGTCAAGGGCCGCTGGCTCAACGAGGAAGAGGGCACCAAGAACGACCGCGACCCCGACGACGATCTCGAAGCCGGCATCGAGGACGTCACGCGACGCGCCCAGGTCATCCCCTTCGTCGAGGACCGGCGAAATATCCTGCTGCTGCGCTGGACCGACCGGCTCACCGATCAGGAGACGGTCACCCTGCAGTTCGCCCTGGAACGCGGTATCGAGGCTGTTTTCCAGCTCGAGGATTCCGAGCTGACCAGCCAGGTACTGCCCGACGCCGACGAGCGGGGCCGCACGATGTTCGTCGAGGCGGCAGAAGGCGGCGCGGGGGTGCTGCGCAGGCTGCAGGGCGAGCCCGACCAGCTCGCCGTCGCCGCCCGCGAGGCGTTGCGGATCCTCCACGTCGATCCCGAGACCGGTGAGGAGATCGACGGGGCGTGTGTGCGCGGCTGCTACCGCTGCCTGCTGTCCTACAGCAACCAGACAGTGCACGAGTCGATCGACCGGCGCCTGGTCGTGGACCGGCTGCTCGAGCTCGCGGCTTCCCACCTCCAGCCCATCGAGCGCGTCCCCGACGAGCCGCCACCCGGCGACGGTGGCCTGCTGGGCGCGGCGCTCAGCGACCGGGCCCGTTCGCTGCTCCGGCTGCTGGCGCTCAAAAAGTTGCGCCGCCCGGACGCGGTGGCAACTAGAGTGGACGGTTACCCCGCCCAGGTTGACCTGGTCTTCCACGGTGACGGCCTCGATACGGTGGTGGTAGTGGACGACCCTGCGCTCGGCCACCGACCGGACCCCGGGGTCTTGACCTTCACCGGCTGGAACGTCATCCACGTTGGACTCGAGGACCATCTGGACGCGGTGGTCGCCGCTCATCCGTCGGTGTTCGGGCGGGAGGAGCGGTGACCGCGACGCAGGACTTCCCGGTCGGCTCGCTGGTGCGGGCCCGGGGTCGCGAGTGGGTGGTGCTGCCCGACAGCACCAGCGAGCTTCTCGTGCTGCGCCCGCTCGGCGGTGGCGAGGACGACATCGCCGGCGTGCTGCGCGGCGTCGAGCCCGTCGAGCACGCGACCTTCGCCCCGCCCAGCCCGGAGGATCTGGGTGACGACCGCAGCGCCCGGCTGCTCCGGGACGCGTTGCGGATCGGGTTCCGCTCCAGCGGCGGCCCGTTCCGCAGCCTCGCCGGGCTGGCCGTCGACCCCCGGCCCTACCAGCTCGTGCCGCTGCTGCTGGCGCTGCGGCAGGACTTGGTGCGGCTGCTCATCGCCGACGACGTGGGCATCGGCAAGACCATCGAGGCGGGTCTGGTCGCCGCCGAGCTGCTGGCCCAGGGCAGCGCCCGGGGGCTCACGGTGCTCTGCCCACCGTCACTCGCCGAGCAGTGGCAGGGTGAGCTGCGCACCAAGTTCAACCTCGACGCCGAGCTCGTCCTCCCCGGCACGGTCACCCGGCTCGAACGGGGCCTGGAGTACGGCCAGTCGCTGTTCGAGCGCCACCCGATCACGGTGGTGTCCACCGACTTCATCAAGGCCGACCGGCGCCGGGACGACTTCCTGCGCGCCGCCCCGGACCTGCTGATCGTCGACGAGGCGCATACCTGCGTCTCCGACGGCGCCGTCAGCAATCACACCGGTGGCGCCAACCGCGGCCGCACCCAACGTTTCCGGCTACTACAAGACCTGGCCCGCGACCGGGGCCGGCACCTGATCCTGGTCACGGCCACCCCGCACAGCGGCAAGGACGAGGCGTTCCGCAACCTGATCAGCCTGCTGGACCCGACGCTGCACGGCACCGACCTGGTCGCCACCGAGACCCGGGAGCGGCTGGCCGAGCACATGGTGCAGCGCCGCCGCGGCGACATCCGCAAGTTCCTCGGCGACACCCGCTTCCCCAGTGACCGGCAGACCCAGGAGCTGTCCTACCGGCTCTCCCCGGCGTACCGGGAGTTATTCGACGATGTGCTGGACTATGTGCGCGGCCGGGTGCGCGACACCACCGGAACCCGGCTGGAGCAGCGGGTGCGCTGGTGGTCGGCGCTGTCGCTGCTGCGCGCGCTGGCCTCCTCCCCGGCCGCCGCGGCGGCCACCCTGAAGACCCGGGCGGTGTCGGCCGAGGCGGGCAGCGTCCAGGCCGCCGACGAGCTGGGCCGGGCCGCTGTGCTGGACCCGGTGGAGGACGAGGCCATCGACAGCGCCGACCTCGTCGCGGGAGCCGTGGTCGACGACGCTCCGAGCAGCCGCGAGGCCCGCGTGCTCAGTGCATTCCGGCGACGGGCGCTGGAGCTGCCCGCCGCGGACGACGTCAAGCTCACCACGCTCACCACCCTGATCCGCCGGCTGCACCGCGACGGGTTCCAGCCCATCGTGTTCTGCCGGTTCATCCAGACCGCGCACTACGTCGCCGGGCACCTGCGCGAGGAGCTCGGCCGGGTCGACGTCGACGTCGTCACCGGTGAGCTCGCCCCCGAGGACCGTGCCGCCCGGGTGCAGGCACTCGCGGGCCGGGATGCGCAGCGCACGGTGCTCGTCGCCACCGACTGCCTGTCCGAGGGGGTGAACCTGCAGCAGGGTTTCCAGGCCGTCGTGCACTACGACCTGGCCTGGAACCCGACCCGCCACGAGCAGCGCGAGGGCCGGGTGGACCGGTTCGGCCAGCCCGCGGACGTCGTCCGGGCCGTCACCATCTACGGCGCGGACACCGGCGTCGACGGCATCGTGCTCGACGTGCTGCTCCGCAAGCACCGCGCGATCAGCCGCGACCTCGGGGTGAGCGTCCCGGTGCCCAGCCAGAGCGATCAGGTGCTCGCCGCGCTGGTCGAGGGCGTGCTGCTGCGCGGGCGGGACACCGACCAGCTCACCCTGGATTTCGAGGCCGACCAGCAGCGCCAGGACCTGCACGAGCAGTGGGAGAGCAGCGCCGCGGCGGAGCGGGAATCCCGTACCCGCTACGCCCAGCGCAGCATCCGCGACGAGGACGTCATCCGCGAGCTGGCCGCCGCCCGGGAGGCGCTCGGCAGCCCGGACGATGTGGCCGCGTTCACCCGGGCGGCGCTGGAGGAGTGCGGCGCGCAGGTGCTCACCGAGGGCTTCGGCTTCAGCACGCACCCGCAGGCGCTGCCGGTCGGGCTGCGCGACGCGCTGGGCCGACCGGGCGGTGCGGTCGCGTTCTACCGGGATCTGCCCGCGCCGCGGACGGCGGCGGTGCTGCACCGCACCGATGTCCGGGTGGGTGCCCTCGCGCGCTACGTGCTCGACGCCGCCCTGGACCCGGCGCTTGAGGCCGGCGCGCGCCCGGCACGGCGGTGCGGGGTGATCCGGACTACGGCGGTGACGGCGCCGACGATCGTGGTGCTCGCCCGGTTCCGCTTCCATCTGACGCTGCCTGGCCGTGATGGCAAGCGGGTGCAGGTCGCCGAGGAGGCACGCGCGCTCGCCTTTACCGGTACTCCCGCGGGGCCGACGTGGCTGGAGGGCGGCGCCGTCGAGGAGCTGCTCGCGGCCCGGGCCAGCGCGAACACGCCGCCGGATGTGGCCCGCAACATGGCCTCCGCTGTGCTCTCCCAGCTGCCTGCGCTCACCCCGCAGCTGGAGCGCATCGCAGGGGAGCTGGCCGAGGCGTTGCGGGACTCCCACGTGCGGGTGCGCCGGGCGGCCCGCGGCCGGCAGGCGGGAACGCTCGGGGTGGCCGGCCTGTCGGTGTTCCCGCAGCTCCCGGTCGACGTGCTCGGGGTCTACGTCTACCTGCCTGCGGGCGGTGCGCGGTGACCGGGCCGGGGCTGCACGCGGTCCGGGTGGTCGGCGGTCTGGTGCCGCCCGGCCTGTTCGGGCGGCTCCAAGCCGGGCAGGCTCGCGACGCCGAGAGCCTGACCCCGCGCTCCTACCACCTGCCGGGACGGGAGACGGTGCGCGACGCGGCGAACCGCTCCTGGACCTACCTGTGGGCCGCCTGGCTGCACTGGCGGGAGCACACCGCCGCACAGCCGCCGGGCAGCGCGGGCACCGGAGCGGCCCGGGAGCGGTGGCTGCTGGTGCTGCTGCGCGAGCTGGGCTACGGGCAGCTCCCGGCGTTGCGCGGCGGGGTGAAGGTGGATGGGGTTGAGTTCCCCCTCTCGCACATCTGGCAGCACGTGCCCGTGCACCTGCTCGGCCCTGGGGTGGCACTGGACCGGCGCAATCCCGGTGTCGCGGGCGCGGCGCGGGCTCCGCAGGCGATGGTGCAGGAGCTGCTCAACCGCAGCCCCGGGCACCCGTGGGCGCTGCTGTCCAATGGTTTGCACCTGCGGCTGCTGCGGGATTCCACCGCGCTCGCCGGTTCCGCCTACCTCGAGTTCGATCTGGAAGCGATCTTCGATGGGGAGCTGTTCGGGGAGTTCCTGCTGCTGTGGCAGCTCTGCCACGTCTCCCGGCTGGAGAAGCGCGGGGGGTCGGACGCCTCACCGGCGGACTGCTGGCTGGAGGCGTGGCGCGACGAGGCCGTCGATGCCGGTACCCGCGCCCTTCGCGATCTCAGCAAGCAGGTGCAGAAAGCGCTCGGCGCGCTCGGCACCGGATTCTTGCGGCATCGTGACAACGCCTGGCTGGTCGAGGCACTGCGCTGCGGGGTGCTCAGCGCCGAGAGCTATCACCGGGCACTGCTGCGGCTGGTGTACCGGTTGTTATTCCTTTCGGTCGCCGAGGACCGCGACGTGCTGCTCGACCCGGGTACGTCCCCGCAGCGGCGGGAGCACTACGCCCGCTACTTCTCGATCGGACGGCTGCGCCGACTGTCCCGGATCCGGGCCGGTGGGCCGCACGGTGACCTGTGGCAGAGCCTGCAGGTGGTGCTCCGCGCGCTCGGCGGTGACGGGCTCAAGCAGCTCGGCATACCGGCCCTGGCCGGGTTATTCGACCCCGCCGACGAATCCCTCGACGGTGCGGGCGGAAAGACCGACCACCTGCTCGCCTGCTCGCTGGGCAATACCGACCTGCTCACCGCCATGCGTGCGCTGGGCTGGATCGCGATCCGCGGCCAGCGGGTGCAGCCGGTGGACTACCGGAATCTCGGTGCCGAGGAACTGGGCAGTGTCTACGAGTCCCTGCTGGAACTCGTGCCCCGGCTCGATCTCGCCGAGCGGATCTTCGCCCTCGAACAGGTCACCGGCAACGAACGTAAGACCACCGGTTCCTACTACACCCCCGTCCCCCTGGTGAATGCCCTGCTCGACTCGGCGCTCGACCCGCTGCTCGACGACGCGGTGAAGAACGCTGTGGACGCGGACGACGCGGTGCGGCAACTCCTGCAGATCACCGTCTGCGACCCGGCCTGCGGATCCGGGCACTTCCTGGTCGCCGCCGCCCGGCGCATCGCCCGCCGCGTCGCCCAGCTCCGCTCCGGGGACGAGGAACCCACTCCGCACGAGGTGCAGCACGCGCTGCGCGAGGTGGTCGGGCACTGCATCTACGGGGTCGACGTCAACCCGCTCGCCGCCGAGCTGGCCACGGTGTCGCTCTGGCTGGAAACCGTCGAACCCGGCAAGCCGCTCGGGTTCCTCGACGCCCGCATCCGCGTCGGTAACAGCCTGCTCGGCACCACCCCCGCGCTCATTGCCGGTGAGGTCCCGGATGAGGCATTCAAGGAGATCGAAGGCGACGACAAGAAACTCGCAGGCGCCGTCCGCAAACGGAACAAACGTGAGCGCGCCGGCCAGGACCAGCTCGACCTTTTCGCCCCGCTGCTCTCCAACGCCAAGCTCGCCAAGGAACGCGAGCCGTTCCTGGATCTCACCGACGACCCTGACAAGGTTCGGGAGCAGGGCCGTGCCTGGGAGGGCTATCACACCTCGGCCGACGACCTGACTCGGCAACGCGACCAGGCCAACGCATGGTGCGCCGCCTTCGTGTGGAAGCTGGCCCCCGGCGAGCCCGAACCTCCCACCGCCGCCGTGGTGCGGCGCCTCGGCAGCCCCTCCGACTCAATACCGGGTGGGGTACGCACCGAGGTCGCCCGGCTCGCCGCCGAGTACCGCTTCTTCCATTGGCACCTGGAGTTCCCCGAGATCTTCACCGTCACTGGCGACAGTCCCGATGTCGGCCCCGAGGGCTGGAGCGGCGGCTTCCACTGCCTCCTCGGCAACCCACCCTGGGAACGAGTCAAGCTGCAGGAGCAGGAGTTCTTCGCCGCTCGCGATCCGGAGATCGCGCGTGCGCCGAACAAGGCCGCGCGGCAACGGCTGATCAAGGAGCTGCGCACTGGCGATTCAGACGCCGGCCGGACACTGCACCAGGACTACCTCGACGCCAAGCGGCACGCCGAGGGTGAAAGCGTACTGCTGCGGAACACCGGCCGCTTCCCTCTCACCGGTCGCGGCGACGTCAATACCTACGCTGTCTTCGCCGAGACCTTCCGCACGCTAACTGGTCCGTATGGCCGTTCCGGGGCCATTGTGCCCACCGGCATCGCCACCGACGCCACGACTCAGCACTTCTTCCGTGATCTGGTTGAGTGCCGTTCGCTTGCGTCTCTCTACGACTTCGAGAACGCTGCCCCGATCTTCGAGGGCGTGCATCGTAGCTTCAAGTTCTGCCTGCTCACTCTCAACGGCCGGCGCGAGACCGAGCCCGCCGCGCACTTCGCATTCTTCCTGCACGATCCGGCGCTGATCGAGACCGCCTCGTTCTCCCTCACACCAGAAGAGATCACCCTGCTCAACCCGAACACCGGCACCTGCCCGGTGTTCCGCACCCGTCGCGATGCCGAGATCACCCTCGGCATCTACCAGCGCGTCCCCGTGCTGGTCAAGGAAGGCGACCCAGACGGCAACCCCTGGGGCGTCACGTTCACGACCATGTTCCACATGTCGAACGACTCGCACCTTTTCCACGCCCGCGAAGACCTCGAAGCCGACGGCTGGTACCTCGACGGCAACGTCTTCATCTACGGCAAGAAGCGGATGGTTCCTCTTTATCAGGCGATGATGACTGACTTCTTTGACCATCGCAACGCCGACGTAACGAGAAGCCCTACCGCAAAGCAGCGACCACAACAACCGTCCTATCTCAGCGACGATGATCACTTAGATCCAATGCGCGTTGCACTACCACTGTATTGGATTGACGAGATAGACTTGGATCCTGTTTTGCCTGAATGGCTTGCGGGATATAGCGATATCACCGGCCCAGCAAACGAACGAACGCTCGTGCCATCGATAATTCCAACCGCCGCAGTCGCCAACGCTTTTCCGATACTCGATACGAACTTGGCTGGAGAGTACAAAGCCGCATTTATCTCTTGTCTATCATCATTTGTGGTCGACTTCTGTGCCCGACAAAAATTTGGCAGAACAAGCCTCAATTTTTTCTTCGTCCGCCAGTTCCCAGTTCTTTCGCCATCAGCATTCGAGGGTGCAGCGCCGTGGGATTACCAGCAATCAATACCGGCATGGGTACGCGATCGAATTGTGGAACTTTCTTTCAATGCATGGGACATGCTTCCCTTCGCCCACGATCTCCAGGAGCAAGGAGCACCGTTTCGCTGGGATCGGGCTAGGAGGATGCTGCTTAGGGCAGAGCTAGACGCAGCGTTCTTCCACCTCTATGGCGTGAACGGCGAGGACACCGACTACATCCTTGACACATTCCCAATCGTCAAGCGCAAGGACGAGGCGGAGTACGGGGAGTATCGGACAAAGCGGCTGATCTTGGAGGTGTACGACCGGATAGCGGAGGCGATCCGGACTGGGGCGCCGTACCAGACGATCCTCGATCCGCCGCCAGGGCAGGGATTGCGGCATCCGGCGAAACAGGTCGTTGACGAGGCGTAGAGGCGAGGGTGACGTGTCTCCGAGGAGTAATCATTGGGGGAATGTGGGCTAATACTATCGGGTGTCACCTTGAGTCGAGTTCGTTGGATCGGACACTGGTGGTGAAGCGGACTACTCCGCAGTGGTGAGGATCAGAGCTGGCCCGGTGGGGTTGGAGTCGCGGACGGCTCGGCCGCCGTTGGGCAGGTGAGTGACCTCAATGCAGTTGCCGCCCCGGTGCTGCTTCGGCTGTTCTTGATCCAGCGCAGGTGGGACAGCTTGTCGCCCCGACTGGACGATGCGTACTCATGTCTCCAGCTCCTTGGCCCTGGTGGCGATGACCGTGGTCGTCTCGTCCAGCTCCAGTGACGCCGCTCGGATCTGGTCGAACGCCAGCCGGTAGATGCCGATCTGCCTGGTCTGCTCGATGTAGAGGGTGAGGTTAACGCTTCCACGCCGACCGGGCGGCCGTCGTCGGGGTCGGGGGACTCCAGCACGCCAAGATCAGCGGTAGTGGGTATATCAGACATTACCGGCACTCCTGGAATGAGCGACCGTAACGGATAGCCGCACGCTCACACCCGGGTCGTAGCGACTCGCCGGGCGGTTCGGGCCAGGTCGGCGTAGTCACCGCCACGGCGGGCCTCCAGCGCCTCAGCCAGCGGCGGAAGCCAGACCTGCCGCGCCGCCCCCGAGCGTGTCTGCGTGGTCGCCTTGATAGCCGACTCGGCCAGCCGCAGTGCCCCGGCATCGCCGCTCAGCACGTGCAGCCGCGCCCGGGTGATGTCAGCGGCGATGCCTTCACGCCGCAGGGAACCGAAGGTACGCACCGCCTGCGTCGCGGCCGTCTCGGCAGCGTCGAGCTGCCCGCAGTGCAGCCAGGTCAGCGCGCTGCGCAGGTGCAGATCCGCTTCGGCGTGCGCGTCGGGTGGTGCCCCCCCGTCCCGCGCCTTAGCCAGGTCGCCCCGCGCCTGGGCGAGTATGGACGGTGAGTCGTCCAGCCGGGACAGGGCCACCGCGGACACCGCGTGGCACTGCGAGCGCAGCACGGGCACCCGGGGGTCGTCGCGTGGCGCGTCGAGCAGCCGCACGCTGCCGAACTGGACCGCCTTCAGCGCGTTGTTGGGTCGTTCGCGTTGGATGAGCATCACCGCGGCGTGGCGCAGCGCGTACGCCGCCTGGTAGGCGTCCCCAGCGTCGGTAGCCAGCTCCACCGCCCGC
>JBOHGM010000098.1:0-17761 GCA_050699435.1 Pseudonocardiaceae bacterium
TGAGCTGGGGCACGACCTACCTGGTGACCACCGAGTTTCTTCCTCCGGATATTCCGCTGCTGTCCGGCGCGATCCGCGCGCTTCCGGCGGGCCTGGTCCTACTCGCGATCACCCGGACGCTGCCGCGCGGGGCCTGGTGGTGGCGCTCAGCTGTGCTGGGCACGCTGAACATCGGGGCGTTCTTCGCGCTGCTGTTCATCGCGGCCTACCGACTGCCGGGTGGTGTCGCAGCCACCCTCAACGCCGTGCAACCACTTCTGGTCGTGGGACTCGCGTTCGCCCTTCTCGGGGAACGACCGACGCGCTGGCGGCTCGGCTGGGGCGTAGCGGGAGTAGTCGGGGTCGCCATGATGGTGCTCCGCGGACAGCTGTCCTTCGACCTTCTCGGCATCCTGGCCGGTCTCGCCGGCGCGGCGGCGATGGCCACCGGGATCGTGCTGACCAGACGGTGGGGGCGTCCGGTCGGGATACTGGCCTTCACCGGCTGGCAGCTCACTGCGGGCGGCCTCCTGCTCGCACCAGTCGCCCTCGTTATTGAGGGGCCACCACCCGCACTGGATGTCTCCGCGCTGGCCGGGTACGCCTGGCTGGCCATCGTCGGCACGCTGCTGGCCTACGTGTTGTGGTTCCAAGGCTTGGGCCGGCTCCCGGTCACGGCCGTGTCGTTTCTCTCGCTGCTCTCACCGGCCGTGGCCACCGCCTTGGGCTGGCTGGTCCTGGCGGAGTCCCTTACCCCCGCCCAAGCCCTCGGCTTCGGTCTCGCTCTGATCGCGATCGCAGCCGCGCAACTCACTCCCGACACCGCACGCAACCTCATCCGAAGGAGCCCACGATGACCGGAACACCAGTCCGAGCAGCAAAAAAGACGGGTCGAACCCTGCTGATCACCGGAGCCACCGGAAACGTATCCAGCGCACTATTGAACACGCTCGGGGATTCCGATTTCGAGCTACGAGCATTGATACGCGACGAGTCGAAGGCGGAGCAGGTGCAGGAACGGGGCACCGAGGTCTTCATCGGGAATCTCGACGATTCGCGATCGCTACCGCCTGCCTTCGACGGCGTCCAAGACCTGTGGTTGCTGACCCCGAACAGTCCGCGGGCGCCCGAGAACAACATGAACGCCGTCTGGGCCGCTCGCCAGGCCGGCGTCGAGCGGGTGGTTCGCCTGTCAGCGGTCGGCGCGGCCAACGACGCCCCGACGCGCAGCGGGCGGCTGCATGCGTTGTCCGATCGCGAGATCGAGCAGGCCGGAATGAGCTGGACGATCCTGCGGCCCCACTGGTTCATGCAGAACATACTCAACGAGGCCGACGACATTTCGGCGGAGGGAGCCCTCTCTCTCAACGTGGGGGAAGGCCGCCTGGGCATGATAGACGTGCGCGACGTAGCCGAGTTCGCCGCGCGGGTGCTCATCGAAGGGGCGGATCGCCACCACGGCAAGATCTATACCCCGACCGGACCACAGTCGCTCTCCTTCGCCGAGGTGGCCGAGCAGCTCGGGCAGGCCCGCGGAAAGGCGATCCGCTACGTCCCGGTGGCCGACGAAGCCAAGCGGGAGAGCCTGCTCAAGATCGGTGTGCCGGCATGGATCGTCGAAATGTTGATCGAGTACGGCCAGGCCTACGCGTCCGGCTGGGGACACTTCACGACGAGCGATTTCCACGACGTTGTGGGTCGCCCGCCGCGGAGCTTCGCGGACTTCGCTCGCGACTACGCCGACGCGTTCGCCTCGACTGAGCCGGTGCGCAGCTGATGATCACCGTGCAGCTCCTCTGCGTGGGCCGCAGCCAGATGTCCGGCCACCTCGGCGCACGAGACCAGCACCGCCATGTTCGCCTTCGCCGAGCGCCCCTCGGTCGCCGCATCGACGGCCCGCATCAGATATTTCGTGATCGCCTGGCCGCTTACGCCGTGCTTCTCGGCTGCGGCCATCGCCCGCCGGATCGCCGCGTTGACCTCCGCAGAGTCGATGGCTTCCTCTTCCCTGACCGGGGTGGTGATCAGGAACGAGGAGTGGTTGCCCAGCGCCCAGTGGTTCTCCACAGCCTGGGCGATGACCTGCTCGTCGTCTAGCCGGTGCGGGCTGCGGATGCCGGAGGTGACGCAGTAGAAGGCGGGGAAGTCGTCCGACCGGTAGGAGACCACCGGCACGCAGTGCGTCTCCAGGTACTCCATCGTCAGGCCCAGGTCCAGGATCATCTTCGCCCCAGCACAGACCACCGCGACCTTGGAGCGGGTGAACTGGATCAGGTCCGAGGAGACATCCATCGTCTCCTGCGCTCCCCGGTGGACCCCGCCGATCCCGGCCGAGGCGAAGAACGGGATGCCCGCCAGTTCTGCGGCCACCACCGACGAGGCGACCGTGGTGGCGCCCATGCGGCCCTGCGCCTGGACGACCGACATATCCCGGCTGCTCACCTTCGGGATTCCCGGTGTGGAAGCGAAACGCTCGATGTCTGCATCGGTCATGCCGACCCGGATGGCGCCGTCCTCGATACAGATCGTCGCCGGTATGGAGCCCCCGGCCCGGACGGCTTCCGCCACCTTCTGCGCGGTGACCGCGTTGTCCGGATAGGGCAGGCCGTGCGTGATGACGTTCGATTCCAGCGCCACGACCGGCCGCCCAGAAGCAAGGGCATCGGAGACTTCTTCGCTGAAGATCAGCGGGACGCTGCTGTGTGTACTCATGACTGGCCTCACTTCTTCCGGTAGTTCGGCGCCTTAAGCAGCAGATGCTCACGTTCTGTGACTTCCGGAACGACGCCCGTCTCGGGTGCGGGGCTACCTACCGAGGTGGGCGCGGATTGCCGACACGAGTTCGCCCACGCCCTTCTCCTTGAGCACGCTGTAGTGGTCGCCGTCCAGGTCGACCACCGTGGGGGGCGCGGCAGAGTATCCGGAGCGGCCTTCGATGAACGAATAGTCATCCCCCGAAGCTTTGAAGATGGTCACCGGCGCGTTAAGGCATCGCTCGGCCAGCTCGCGGAAGCTGTACTCGAACTCGTACGTCTCCCCCACGATCCGAGTGATCCTCCTGATCAGCTGCTCCTCCAGGACCGGGAACAGGCCGTGGACAAACGACACGAAGCTGTCCTCGTCCTGCGCTGCCTTGAGGCACTGCTCCAGCTCAGGCCCGCTGATAGAACCTGCGAAGACGGAGAACAGGATGGTCACATACGCGGAGTTCCTGTACGATGCCGCACGCCCGTAACGGTCCCCTTCGGCCTCCCGGACCTTCGGATTCCCGGGGCAGATCAACAGCAGGTTCTCCACCTGTTCGCCGAACTGCTCCAGCTGCCAGGCCACCTCGAACGCCACCCGGGCACCGAACGAGTACCCCCACAGCGTGTACGGCCCCTCAGGCTGCACGCGTCGGATCTCAGCCACGTCGGCGGCCGCCATCTCCCGGATCGTCGGGTAGGGCACCTCTCCGGCGTTGATGCCGCAGGCCTGCACACCGTAGAACGGCCCACCCATGCCCGCCTCACGGGCCAGGAGGCGGAGGTTCATCGGATACCCGCCCAGGCCCGGCCAGCAGAACACAGGGCTGGCCTCGCCCTCGTTGTGCAGCAGTGCCAGCCGCGACGATCCCCCCGGAGTGTCGTCCTCGATCCTGGCCGCCAGATCGGCCAGTTTCGGGCACTCGAAGACGACCTGAAGCGGCAGCTGCGTACCGAACTCCCGGTTGATCTTGTTAACGAGCTGGACGGCGATCAGCGAGTTCCCCCCGGAGGTGAAGAACTCATCCTCCACCGACACGTTCTCGTATCCCAGCACCTTCCCCCACGCCTGCGCCAGCCACCGTTCGGACCGCGTCGCAGGGGCCACATACGGGCTGGCTGTGTCCGCCGACTTCACCTCCTCGGAGGCAGCCAGGGCCTTGCAGTCGACCTTCCCGTTCGCGGTCAGCGGCAGCTCGTCCAGCACCAAGACCCGGTTCGGGATCATGTAGTCGGGCAGGAAACGAGCCAAGTCATCCTTGATCATCTCCGTCGGGCCCTTCATGTGGACCGCGTCCTCATACATGCCCTCACTGCGGATCTGCTTCTGACTGATCCGCCCACCGAGGAAGAAGTACGACGCGCCCGAACCGATCCCGCAAGAGGCGAGGATGTCGTCCATGCGCCGCGCCGCTGGAAGCGGATGGCCAGTCTTCGAGCTGTAGCCAGACGACATGAACCCCAGACCCAAGCCGTTCCTTTGCAGGTGGTGCAGCTTCGTGCCCAGGCTGATGTACTCCAGCCATTCCTCGGAGGCCCGGCTGACGGCGGTGATGCCGAAGCTCGCCCGCTCATACACCTGCTGGTTGATGGCAACCACATGCTTGGCCAGCACGAATTCATCAGAGATGCGTTCCAACTCGCCGTGGCTGTACCGGTACTGACCAGCCGGCATGCCTTCCACCCGTCCGGGGTGGGCCTGCACGTAGATCTCGGTGCGGTCCTGGCGGGGCGCGCCGTCGTTCGGGTAGACCTCGAAGGTGCCCAGGTAGTAGTCCTCGTCGGCGACGTCAAGGGCGTGCTTGACGGCCTCCCGGTACTCCAGTGGGCGGATGGTCAGCCCGTACTCGGGTAGTACCTGCTCGAACACACCCACCATGTGGCCGGTCTCGAACTCCAGCACTTCCTGGATGTTGTTCTTGTACACCGGCTCAATGGCCCGCTTCTTACCCAAGAAGTGAACCCTCAGCCGCGCGTCGCCGGAGTCCGCGGACGGGCCGACCTGCACCAGACGGTGCTCCACCGGGTGGTAGTAGTACACGCCCGTGTTCAGGCCTGCGACACCTGAAATCTCCAGATACAGCTGCGTCGCATACAGCGCGCCGGGGGAGGCGTAGGCGTACTTCGGCAGCAGTCGCTCGTCACTGTGGAACTGGGCGAACCAGCGCAGCATCCCGCCCAGGTCGGCGACCGTCACCTCGCCCAGGCTGCGGAGGAAGCTGCTCACCGGCCGCGGCTGAAGAAGCTCGCGGATGTCGGCCCGGCTGACCTTCCCGCCCTCGTAGAACCGGTAGGTCGCGCGGGCGAAGGTCTCCCGCCGCTGAACCGCCGAGGGCTCCTTGCCGGGCAGGTCCATCGACGGCCGCCCGGCCAGCTCATCCGGTTCCCGAAGGCCCGGGTTGGACAGCTGCGCCTTGACCTGTAACTTGCTGGCCTTGGACTGGTGGTGGGAATCGTGCTGCCCCTGGTCCATCAGAGCTGCTTCCTTCGCGTTCAGCTCGATACACGCCACCAGGTTCTGAAAGCCGGTCCTCGCGTCGTCGGTAACGATGGCAGCGGCCCGCCGGACCCAGGTGTGCTCCTCGATCGCCAGTGCGATCTCGTCCAGCTCCACGCGGTAGCCGCGCAGCTTGATCTGGTTGTCCACCCGGCCGGCGAACTGGATCGTGCCATCCGGGTTCCAGTACGCCAGGTCACCCGTCTTGAACAGCCGTTCCGTCGGCACGAACATGGACGGCACGAAACGCTGGTCGGTCATCTCCGGTTGATGCACATAGCCGCGCGACAGCTGCGCCCCGCCGATGTACAGCTCGCCGGTCTCGTCGATGCCCACCGGCGCCAAGTCCTCATCCAGGATGAAGCACTGGGTGTTATCGACCGGTATGCCGATCGGGATCGTACCCGCGTCGTCGCCGATCGCTGCCGGGTCAACCAGGTACGCGGTCGCGTTGATGGTGCACTCGGTCGGCCCGTACAGGTTCACCAGCAACACCCACGGAAGCTCGTCGGCGACCTGCCGCGCCAGCCGCCTCGACAGCGCCTCACCACCGGAGAACACCCGTCGAAGCGAGGTGCATATGCGGAACTCTTCGGTGTCCAGCAGCGCCTGGAGCAGGGTGGGCACGCACTGGAGCGTGGTCACCCCGTACTTGATGATCGTCTCGGTCAGCCGTTCGGGGTCCCGGTAGATGCCCGGCGCGCCCATGACGACCCGGCTGCCGCAGGCGGGGGCCAGGATCTCCCACTGCGCCGCGTCGAAACTCATCGGCGTCTTCTGCAGCACCGTGGTGTCCCTGCCCAGATGGCCGCAGGCGAGCATCCACCGCAGCTGCGACACGAGGCTGCGGTGCTCGATCATCACACCCTTCGGCCTGCCGGTGCTGCCGGAGGTGTAGATGACATACGCCAGGCTGTCGGACCTCAGCGCCGCATCCGGTGCGGCGGTGAACGCTTCCGCGTTGTCCAGGGTGACGACCCTCGTGCCCCGCGGAACGAGACCTGCCAGGCGATCGGTCAGGTGGTCCTGGGTGACGATGACCTTCGTGCGGCTGTCCTCGATCATGTATCGCAGCCGGTCTCCGGGGTACTCCGGCGATAGCGGCAGGTAGGCGCCCCCCGCACACAGGATGCCCCACGCCCCGACCATCAGGTCCAGGGACGGTTCCACGTACAGGCCGACGCAGGTATCGGCCGCCACGCCCAGGTGGTGCAGATAGGCGGCCAGCTGTGTGCTGGCCCGGGTGAGTTCCCGATAGGTCAGCCGCCGGTCGCCGTATGCGACCGCGATGGCCTCGGGCTGCGCGTTCGCCTGCTGCTCCAGCAGATCGGGCAAGCAGGTGCCCAGGAGGGCGGCGTGTCTCTGTGCGCTGAACTGTGCGGTTTCCAAGGGTATCTCCCCACGAGCCGGTACGCGATTACGACGGACATGTAATTGGCTTCAGCTGCCAGCCGGCATCCGGTTGCCCTTCACTTGGCACCCAAATCCGCGGTCCCGAAGTAGCGGTCCCCGAAGTCCCCGATGCCGGGAATCATGAAGGCGTTCTCGTTCAGCCGGTCCTCGATCGACGACGTGACGATCTTTAGCTTCGGGTGCGCCTGGCAGACGGCGTGGATGCCTTCCGGAGAGGTGAGGAAATTGATGAAAATGATGTTCTCTTCCTTCACGCCCACATCGAGCAGGACTTTGATCGCCGCCAGCGCCGACCCGCCGGTGGCCAGCATCGGTTCCAGCAGCAGTACATACCGCTCGGCGATGTCGTCGGGCAATTTGGAGTAGTACAGGTGCGGAAGCTTGGTCTCGTGGTCCCGCTGGATGAGGATCTTGCCGATACGGATGCCCCTGTGCAGCTCCCGCAGTTCGGCTTCCATGCTCTCCCCGGCCCGGATCACCGGCACCGCGCACAGCTTCGAAGCGAACTTGAGCCCGCAGTAGGTCTCACCGACCGGTGTGGTGACGCCGTGCTTGTCGAACGGCAACAGGTCCATGCCCGTCTCCAGCAGGAGGCGGATGATCCTGCGCGAGTAGAAGACGAAGTCCTCCCGGGACGCGTGCTTGTCACGGATGACGGTGTGCATCGCCCGCAACTGGTTGGTCTGCGGCAGCACATGAACGTTGCTACCAATGGTCATGAGGTGGTTCTCCTGGTGGGTGAGAACGACAGCGGGCGGTCGCCCGCACGGACGAGCCGCGCGCGCTCGGTGTCACCCAAGCTGGGCGAAAGCGCGGCGCGACTCGATCACAAACTTGCCGACCTTGGCCCGGTCCTTACGGCCGTCCACGCCCTCCAGACCGGTGTGGGCGTCCACCGCAGCGGGCTGCACCTGCCGAATCGCATCGGCCACGTTGTCCGGGTTCAGTCCGCCAGCCATCATCAGCGGTTTCGGGGAGCGGCGCACCAACTCGGCGCTGACCGACCAGTCATGCGTCAGGCCCGTGGCGCCCTGCGCTCCGGTGGCCGGGTTGTAGGTGTCGGTGATGAACATGTCCACCGAGTCCGCTACCTCGCCGACGAGCTTCAGCAGCTCCTCGGCGTTGTCCTCGCGCACCACCAGGCTCTTGAGGACATACAGGTCCGGGTGGGCAGTCTTCAGCTTGCGCAGCTGGTCGGCCTCCACGTCGCCGTGCAGCTGCACAGCCGTCACCCCCAGCTGGGTGCAGAACGTGCTGATCTCCTCCGCGTCGGTCAGGTAGCTGATCAGCACCCCGGCGTGCGGCTTCTCCAGACCGGAGATGATCTTCGTGGCGTCCGCCTCGGTGATGTCGTCCTTGCCCGACGGAAGGCGCAAGGGGAAGCCGAGCCAATCGACCCCCTCCTCACACAGAACGGCGGCCTCATCCGAGTCTATGATTCCGGCGACCTGGACCAGATTCTTCATGCCAGCTCCTTTGGTGGTGTCTGCGTTCAAGACAGAAAAGGGCCGCACAAAGGACCCTTCAGTGCCGTCAGTGCTTCGCGGTGGGCCGTCAGCGAGCCTGGCCGTACTACTGGTCGAAGGCCCTCAACGCCCCCACTCTGCGCTTATGGGCGCTGCAACAAGCCCCGACAAAATGCTTGCACAGCAATAGCAGCCAGCGTGAGCGACGCTACGGGCAGTCTCAACCGCAGCTCAAGGTTCCCGACCATAATCGGCACCAAGGTGCACTAGTGACTGTTACGAAGGTCGTAGCGCCAGCTGCCGGACGTGGCAGGCGACCGACTGGCCGACGACTTTGCTCGGCAGTGCACTACTGACCGTGACGGCGCGCTCTGGTGGCAGCCGGAGCGGGCGCAAGGCACCCAGGCGGCGTACCAAGTATTCATGATCACGCAATACGTTGCGCACTTGACCCTCTTCGCGCAGCTCACTCTATAGTGGGGGATGGGCTGATGTGATCAGGACTGGGGGAGCCTTCGAGGGGAGGCTGAAGGGCGTGACGGGGGATCCTGCTCTGCCAGCGGAGTTACGCGCGGAGATCATCTCCAGCTTCGAACGCCGCCTCCAGGCGCTGCGTAGTCCGATCTTGGACAGCCCCGACACCCGCACGCAACTTCTGGACCAGGCGCGATCAATACTCGACGAAGTCGTCGACAGCTACCGAGAGATCACCGAGAGCATCAACCTCAACGCGCTATCACTGAGCATCGAGATCGGTACCAGCCGGGCGATCGAGGGGGTGCATCCCGCGGAGTCGCTGCGTGCGGCTGCCGTGCTGTTCGAAACCCGTTCCGTTCGTGGTGCGAGCCTTCTCGGCGGCGGGAGCGCCGGATGCCGCATCCAGCGCCGCGCTGGTGCTGCACCGAGTGATCATGAGCAGGAGCGCCGTGAGCGCCGTGTCCTACGTTGAGTTCCTGCTCAAGAACATCCACGACTCCCATCGCGCCGAGCGGGCGCGGCTGGCCAGGGACCTGCACGACCGCGCCGCCCACGCTGTGGGGGTGGCCATCCAGAACCTCGAGCTGCACGAGGTGCACGCCGGGCGAGACGTCGCTACAGCGCAGGACAAGCTGCACCGCGCCAGGGAAGCCATGTGGCAAGCCATGGACAGCATCCGGCACTTCTCCCTCGATCTGCGCACGACGGTGCGACCTGACGAGCTCGAGGACGCTCTCACGGGTTATCTCGCGGCTAATGCTGCAAGCAACGTCCTGACCAGCGTCAGGGTCACCGGCAATACCGCGATGCTGCCCGTGGAGGTATGCGAGGAGGTCTATATCATGCTGCGGGAGGCGATCCGCAACGCCCTCGTGCACTCCGGCGCCACCCAGGTGCACGTCGCCGTCGGAATCAGTGAGTCCCAGCTGCACGCCCGGGTGTCCGACACCGGCCGTGGATTTTCAGTCGACGAGGTGACGAAGACCGGGGAGGGCGTCGGCTTGGCCTCGATGCGGGAGCGGGTGCAGCTGCTCGGCGGGGTGCTGCGGTTGTCCAGCCAGCCGAGTCACGGCACCACGGCGGAGATCTCCATCCCGCTCGGAAGAGTGTTGTTGTGAGCGTCGGCTCCGGGTCCATCTCGGTCGTGCTCGTGGATGATCATACTCTGTTCCGTGAGGGGTTGGCCGAGTTGCTCATCAGCGACCCGGCCTTCCGTGTCGTCGCCCAGGGATCCAGTGGCACGGACGCGCTGGTCCTCGTCCGGGAGCATCGCCCGGACGTGGCACTGGTCGACGTCGAGATGCCCGGACCCGCCGCCCGGGTGACGGTCAGCACGCTGCGCCAGGAGCACCCGGACACCAAGGTCATCGTGCTCACCATGCACGACAACCCCGAGCTCGTTCGTGAACTGCTGGACCAGGGCGCGGCGGCCTACCTGGTCAAGACGATCGCGCGGCACGAGCTCATCGCCGCGGTGCGCTCAGTGGCGACAAGGCGGGACAACGTCCTGCTGTCGGTGTCCCGCAGCACGATCGACCAGCTGGACAAGCCACCTCCGAGCGCGCTGCTGTCCGAGCGCGAGCTGGAAGTGGTGCAGCTCACCGCACTCGCCATGAGCAACGCTCAGATCGGCAAGCAGCTGGTCATCACCGAGGGCACGGTCAAACGGCACCTGACCAACATCTACGCCAAGCTTGGTGCGGTCTCCCGGGGTCGATGCGATCAGGAAGGCGACCGCCGCCCGCCTGATCCCCGGCGTTGACTCCTGAGCCGGTGACCCGGGTCAGGGTTGCGCGGTGACGCCAACGGGTAGCGTCTGCTGCCGTGCCAGCCCCTACCACAGCTCCCCACTCCGCTGTACCCGGCGTCGGGGCGTTGCTCACCGCAGCGGTGCACGCAGTGGGTGGTACCGACCGGCCGGGCCAGGCGCTGATGGCCGAGGCGGTCGACCGGGCGATCCGGACCGGCGAGCACCTCGCGGTTCAGGCCGGCACCGGCACCGGAAAATCGCTGGCCTACCTGGTTCCGGCGATCCGGCACGCGGTCGCAGCGGACACCACGGTGGTCGTCTCCACCGCGACCATCGCGCTGCAGCGCCAGCTCGTGGACCGCGACCTGCCGCGGCTGGCCAGTGCGCTGGAGCCGCTGCTGGGCAACGCGCCGAGCTTCGCGATCCTCAAGGGCCGGCGCAACTACCTGTGCCTGCATCGGCTGCACACCGGGCCGCCCGACGAGGGCGAGGACCTGTTCGAGGCGGCGTCGGTGGCTTCCCCTACCTCGATGGTGGGCCGCCAGGTGGCCCGGCTGCACGAATGGTCCTCGCAGACCAACACCGGCGACCGCGACGAGCTGGTACCCGGCGTCACCGACCGGGCCTGGCGGCAGGTGTCGGTGAGCGCCAGGGAGTGCCTGGGCGTCTCCCGCTGCCCAGCCGGCATGGACTGCTTCGCCGAGCGCGCCAGGGCCAAGGCCGGACGCGCCGAGGTGGTGGTCACCAACCACGCCCTGCTGGCCATCGACGCGATGGGCGAGCATCAGGTCCTTCCCGACCACGACCTGGTCGTCGTCGACGAGGCGCACGACCTGGTGGACCGGGTGACCAGCGCGGCCACCGAGGAACTGACCGCCGCCATGGTGGAAGCCGCGGCACGACGCAGCGGCCGTCTGGTCGACCAGCAGATCGCCGACGAGCTGGCCGCGGCGGGCGACGGGCTCTCGCTGCTGCTCGCCGATGCACCCGCGCAGCGTTGGGACCGCATCGACGAGGGCGTGGCCGGCGCGCTCACCGCGGTGCGGGACGCCGCGCACCGATGCATCAGCAAGCTGGGAACCGAGCGCCGGGAGGATCCGAACGCCGCCGCGGCTCGCCGGGTCGCGTTGGCCGCGCTGGAACAGGTGCACTCGGCTGCCGCCCGGGTGCTCGTCGCCTTCCCCGCCGAGGAGGCGCAGCGGCGCGACGTGGTATGGCTGGCCGACGAGACCGTGCGCGGGCGGGTGCTCCGGGTGGCCCCGCTGACCGTGGCCGGGCTGCTGCGCCAGCGGCTGTTCGCCGAGCGCACCGTGGTGCTCACCTCGGCCACCCTCACCCTGGGCGGAACGTTCGATGCGCTCGCCGCGCAGTGGGGGCTACCCCTGCAGCGGCCATCCGCAGCACCCCCCGTACCTGCCCCCGCCGCGGCGACCGAGCGGCCGCCGCCTGCGGACGACGACGAGGACCCGGCCTGGACCGGCCTCGACGCGGGCTCGCCCTTCGAGCACCGCCGCGCCGGGATTCTCTACATCGCCGCGCACCTGCCTCCGCCCGGCCGCGACGGACTGGTGCCCGCGTATCTCGACGAACTCGAAGCGCTGGTCACCGCGGCGGGCGGGCGCACGCTGGGCCTGTTCTCCTCGACGCGGGCCGCCAAGCAGGCCGCCGAGGCGCTGCGGCCCCGGCTGGACCTGCCCATCCTGTGCCAGGGCGACGACTCGACCGGCCTGCTGGTGCGGCAGTTCGCCGAGAACGAGCCCACCTCCCTGTTCGGCACCCTGTCGCTGTGGCAGGGCGTCGACGTGCCGGGCCGGTCACTATCCCTGGTGGTGGTGGACCGCATCCCGTTTCCCCGCCCCGACGACCCGCTGACCTCGGCGCGGCAGCGCGCGGTCGCCGCCCGCGGCGGCAACGGATTCCTCGCCGTCGCGGCGACGCACGCCGCGCTGCTGCTCGCCCAAGGCGCTGGCCGGCTGCTGCGCTCCAGCGCGGACCGCGGCGTGGTGGCGATCCTCGACCCCCGGCTGGCCACCGCCCGCTACGGCGGGTTCCTGCGCGCCTCCCTGCCCCCGTTCTGGCCCACCACCGACCCCGCAGTAGTGCAGGCCGCGCTGCGCCGACTCGTGAGTGCGTAACAGTGTTCTAGCACTCAACGTCACTCACGGGAGGTTTCATGCGCCATCTCATCGTGTGCTGCGACGGCACCTGGAACACGCCGGAGCAGCCGGCCGCCAGCAATGTGGTCCGCCTGCGTAACGCCCTCGCCGAGACCGCGCAGGACGGGAAACCTCAGCTGAGCCACTACGACCCCGGTGTGGGCACCGAAGGCGGTCTGCTGAACTGGCTGGCGGGAGGAACTCGGCGTCCCGGACACCTTGGGCATGCTCAACCTGCTGGACTCACCCCACCGGCATGCCTTCCACAACGTGGAGCTCAACCCACGCATCAGGCACGCCCGCCACGCGTTGGCCATGGACGAGGCCCGCGGCCCCTTCACCCCCACGCTCTGGGCCGACTGGGCGCCGGATCAGGATGTCAAGCAAGTCTGGTTTCCCGGCAGCCATCTTGATGTGGGCGGCTACTACCCCGACCGGGGCCTGAGCGACGGCCCGCTGCTCTGGATGATCGAGGAGGCGCACGACGCGGTCGGGCTGGTCTTCCACCAAGCGATGGTGGATCAGATCCGGCCTGACCCCCTCGGCGTTCTGCACGATGACAACCGCGACGTGCTCGGTGCGTTCGCGTTGTTGTATGGACCGTTGATCGAGCACTTCCTCGAACCCTTGACCGAGTCGCAGCCGCGGGCGATCCCGCCGATCGATCCGCGCGCACCGAGCCCGTGGTTCGACAGGTCGGTGTACGAGCGCCACCAGCGTCCACCGATCGGCACTGCGCCGTACCGGCCCACCCGGGTGCTGGCCCCTGGAGAGGCCGCGACGGTCAGCGTCGTCGCCCGCGAACCCTGGAATGCGACTGGGCTCTACCTCGAAGCCGGCGACTACACCTTCGCGGCCACCGGCGAGTGGCTGAACGTCGGGATCGCGTCGGGTCCGGCAGGCACTACGGCGCTGCGCCAGTTCCGTCCTTCGCAGGCAGGCCGTCTGGTGGGCACGGCGATCGGTCTGGGCGAACGGCTGTTCCGCCGCCTCACCAGCAACCAACGGGCTAACTTCCTCTTCTCCCGCCGGGAAGAGCACCTGCCCTGGATGTCGCTGGTGGGGGTGGTCGCCAACAATGCAGTACCGGTCAAGGGCGCGCTGAGCGCCCACGAGCGTATCCCCATCGGGGCAGGCATGAACCACCGGGTGAGCAAGGCGGGATACCTCTACGCGTTCGCGAACGACGCGTGGGGTTTCTACCACAACAATCGCGGCAACGTGTCACTCACGGTGACCAGGACAGCGTGACGATCCGCTACTTTGTGAGATCGAGGATGAGGGCGTCGTAATGGGGTGAGTCGGGGTAGGGTTTGAGCCAGGGCAACGTCATGATCGCTTAACGTTGTACCCGTTGGTGTACGTCCGGTCATGATGATGTGCCTGCGGTGTGTTTATGGGGTCCTTGCCGGCGGATCATTCAACGGCCCCTTAACTTGGTGGTGAGTTGTCGTGGTGGGACTGGGTACACCGAGTCTGTGGTGTCGGGTACTGCATCATGAACGGGCGACGCGACCTACTCCCGCCGGTCGTGTTCCGCACGCTGTGGTCGAACATTGAGGCCATGATCGTCGAGGGGCACGTTCGCGCGGTCGATGTCGTGAAAGACGAGCTAAGCAAACGCGACGACGACGCGTCCAGATGGGCAAACAACAAGACGGGCTATTCCTGTCGCTGGAAGCCGACCACACAAGAGCAGCGCTACTACGGGAGAGATACGGCCGAGCATCGCTTAACTTCGCAAGGATGCCGAGGCGCACACCTTCAAATCGGTGGGCACTGGCGAGGGTCTTGTCTCACGCCTCCGCTTCATTTGTTAGGTCGGTTATGGCGCGGGTAATGAGTGCCCGTGCTTGGGCGCCGTGGACGGCTGATTGTCTAAGGTGTTCGAACATTGCGGCGTAGAGGCTTATTTCGCGTGGTTGTGTTATTTCGAGTTTCGCGGTGGGTGTTTCGACGCCAACCATGGCGTTGTCGTAGATCCAGAATCCGACTTGTGTGAAGGTCTTTCGGGGCGTGGCCTGTGGGATGACTCCGAGGCTGACCCGTGGTAGCGATATCGTGGCGAGGAGGCGGTCGAGTTGACCGGCCATGATTTCGGGACTTCCGACTCGCGCGCGTAGTGCGTTTTCTTCAAGGATTACATTGAATCGGCGGTTGCCGGAGTAGATGATTTTCTGCCGTTCCATGCGTGCTTGCAGGGCGGCGTCTATATCGTTGGGTGCATCGAGAAAGTCGATGAAGTAGCTCAAGATAGCGGCAGAGTATTCGGCGGTTTGGAATAGTCCGGGTATGGCGCTGTGTTCGTATATGCGGAATAGCGTTGTTCGTTCGTAGAGCGGTACTGGGGTCAGCATGAGGCGTTTCATGCCGGCCCGGGTTTGGCGTCGCCATTCGACATACATGGATTCGATCGCGCGCGCGGTGGCGATGAGATCAAGAATCTGATCGCCCGCGTTGCACGCTAGACACCATGCTTTAATGTTGCCCTCGGACGGTGCTTGGCTGCCGTTTTCTATCCGGCTGACCTTCGTGAAATGGCAGCCGATAGCGGTCGCCAAGGCTCGCCCCGTGAGACCGGCTTCTTTGCGGATCTCACGGAGGCGAAACCCCAGCGCCTCGCGGGCCTGCCGCGCTGGACTAGCGGGTTTGGTATTCACTATCAGGAATCGACAGCTTCCACACCGCGTCGAATGCGCTTCGGCACAACGCGATAGCGTCCCGATCTGTGGTCTTTTGACGATCGGTAACCAGGCCATTGGCGGCAAAGATCAAAAATACGACGGTCCGGTCATCGAAAAGCCAAAAGTCATTCCCGGGCAGCGCTACCGTAGATACGCGACTGCGCGGCACCCAGCGGATATCTTCGCCCGCGTCCACAAATCTATGGGAGTCTTTCAACACCCATTTTTGATAGTTGGAGACGGGTTCAGAAATAATGCGCGCTCGCCTGAAAACCTTACCGACTTGGGTGGCGGCACGCACCCTGTCGAACCAGGGTTGAAGCCATCCGGGGTCGTCTGGCTCCCCGGCCTCCCATTTAGCGAGATGCGGAATCTCGGCGGCCGTGCCATACGAGTCCCGCATCTCTAGGTGAAGCGCTTCCCGCTGAAACGAGTTGATCAGGTCGGTAAGCTCCTCATACGAGATACTGTCCAAATTTAACTCCCTACAAGCGCAACGACTGCGGACCGGGAAACCTCGACGCAGGTCTCATGGTCGGGAATGTTCATCTGATCTAGCGCCTCGCGGTCGGTAACCCTCTTTCCCCGGATGATGTAGTTGCCGTTGGGCGCGACGTGAACGATCGGCGGAACCAGGTTCACTACGTCGCCGACAATGCCTGTCTTCGCAAGATGCGCCATGAGTTTGGGCGGCACCTCCACTAGTGTTTCCTCATCCGAGACCACGATCGCGGCCAGGATGTGGGGGTCGGTGACGGTCCACCCCTGTACGACGATCGAGTCGCCGTCCGTGGCGTACAGGGTCGGTGATTGATCGGGTACAGACTCCTTGCCCAGGAATGTAAGATGCATCGCTGCTCCCTTGTCAAAGTCGTTGCAGGTTATTGCAACCCATCCACCCTCCGACAGTCCCGACACGCCTGTCAAGGGGGGTAGGGCAGCCCACGCGGGCGACCCCGGCCGCGTTCCCGGAGCATGGGCCGACCAGCTCCACAGGCCAAGAATCTGCAACTTACTGCAACATCTTTGAACTCTGCATCGGGGCTTCCTAGCGTCGCACCATGACGTGTCGTGTGAGTCGCGCCGGTCCGACCGCGCACCACGGAGGGGCCACCCCACCGACCACGGAGCCACTCGTGGTGCGGCTGGAGGGGGCTGCGACGTGGCGTGCGTGGGCGGCGCGTGGCCGTGCGCCGGCTGCGGTGGCGGAGCACCACGGGGCGGCGCTGTGAACCCGCTGCCCCTCGAAACTGGCCGGACCGGCGGTGCCGCGCCCCCGGAGCCGCCGCTGGCCCGACCCGTCCACACGGCACAACGGCACACACGGCGACGGAAGCAGACGCGGCCCCCATGGGGCGGAGGCGATAGGAAAATGCGGCGTCCATGAGTAGGTCCGTACCGGAGAGCGAACACCGCGAGTTCGTCGCTCTTACACGCTCCCTGACCAAGACTCTAGAGAAAGGAATGTTTGGTGATCGGGTGGTCGCCGAGCACATGCTCCGCGTTCTCGGGGCGGCGTCGCAGATCCTCGACGAGCACCCGGTCGACGACATGGGCCGCTGCTTAGCCTGCCGCCATCGCCACGGCTTTTCGTTGTGGCCGCGTCGCCGGGCTCGCTGCGCCGTACACGACACATTCACGTACTTCTTGAAAGGCCGAAGCCGGTTCTTGGATATGCGCCCGTCCGGACAGCCGTCACACCGAGAGCGAGAGGAACACACGCATGACCACTACCACTGACGGACTCGAACCACTGTTCCGTGCCGCCGATCTGATGCCGTTGAGCCGCAGTCTGGGCATGGTCGAACCCGAGGACGATGTACCGGGCGGGCCGGGTGGGCGGCCGTTCGGACTGGGGTTCGCCACCGCGACTGTGGCGCCGGTGATCGTGGACCTGTCCGGGCTGCACTACGACACTGACCGGCAACTGAGCGTCGACGATGCCGGTATTGTGGTGTTCGGTAAACACTCGACCGGCCACTGTAAGGGGCCACGGACCTTCCGGATAGCGGGCCCACTAGGATTGCGCATCCGGAAGAGAGGACTCAAGTGTCGAAGAATCGCAGGTCGTTCACACCGGAGTACAAGGATGAAGCCGCGATTTGCCACGCTCGGCGGGGTGCTCGTCGCAGGTGCTTGTACGTGCGTCGGGCCCACCGCACCAGGTATCTGTCGATGTGGAACAGTACGTAAGCGGTCTCCTGCGGGCGGAACCGCCCGTAGGAGGACGCCCACGTTCCGGCTTTCGCGTTGATCATCTTGGTGCTGCAGGGCGGCTCCGGAGGGCCTACCTCCATCTCCTGCGCAGTTGCACGCATCAGCAGAAACCGATCTACATCAGCTTCTCCCTGCTGCGCTCGTGGCGCACAACCATGACGTTGCCCTGGGGTTTGAGCTTACCCATACGACGCTATCCCCATTTAACGTAAGCCTGCTGAGCGGCCGTGTTGTCCTCGCGGACGAGCAGCGTTGCCGTAACTATTCAGCTGGTGTGAGTGCTGGGGGCAACCATGCTCCGGTCGTGAACAGCTTGCGGAGGGCGTCGAGTTTGTCGAGTCCCCACTTGGCGGCGGTGTCCAGATAGGAGTGGACGAG
>JBOHGM010000099.1:0-17630 GCA_050699435.1 Pseudonocardiaceae bacterium
GCGCTTCAATGGGGTCCGGCCCTGGGGACCGGAATCAGGGCTCCCGAAAAACGGGGGCTCTGACCAGGCACGATACACCGTCTTGCGAGCGACCCCCCACAGCGGGGCCTGCCCGACGCCCGCATAGCCGCCGAAGGACCCGAAAACAGCCCCTGACCTGCATGCGAGCAACCCCCAGGGATGGACGTCGCACCGGGGTGCTCGCAACGATCATGAGCCGCGGGCAAGCGATCGGTAGACGCCGGCAATAGCCGAGGGGTGCACAACGGCGAACCGGGCGCACGCCTCGGCGCTCCGGAACAGACGCTCCGGGACGAACAGTCCGGTAGCTGACAGGGAAGGTAGGTCACACAGACACCTGTCTGTCCCAGTTCGTTTGTCGACGAGGATTGACTCGTCTCCTGCGGAGACGGATCTTATGTCGGCCGCCACGCGGCCGCGGGTCAACGCTCCCGCTCCGGGACGAAGAGCCCGAGGCCGAAGTGACTGAGCTGGCCGAGCGCGAGCGGGCCGGGCACGGACTCGGCGAGTTCGATCCGCAGGAACCCCGAGGCGCGGGTGGCCTGACCCTGGCGGGCGTCGCGACGCATCCGGGCCGATGGGCGGTAGCGCCGCCACGGCTGCCACTCGTCGTCGAGCAGGGTCACGGCGCGCGGCGGCGGCAGGCAACGGCTGGTCAACTCGCGGGCCACCTCAGCGTGCAGGAAGCCCAGCCAGTCGCCGGTGCGCCGGGGGTAGCGCGACGGGGTGAACGGGGTCACCGACCGCCAGATGAAGGCGGGCGCCGTCAGCTCAGGGGTGACCTTGGCCGGGGTGCCGATCCCGGCGACCCGAAGGGTAAGTCGCCAGTCCGGGTTGGCCGGGGTATAGAGCCGGTCGACGCTGGTGAGCGCCTTCAGCTCGTCGCGGGGCAACCCGTTCGGCGTCCAGACCACCAGGCCGCTCAGCCGTCGATCGGTGAACATCGGCAGGTAGTGCGCGTGCCCGTGGCCCAGCATGGCCGCACCATCGGCCGTGCGGCCGCCGAGCTGGGTACGGGTGCGCTCCTCGGGCAGCCTGCCGAGCTTGCTGAGCGCGCCCTGGCGGAGCAGGTCGGTGTAGATCAGCGCATCGGTCTGCGGAGGCAGCCCGGCCTGCGGCACGCTGAACCGCACGGCGGTGACCGGCGCGGCATCCCGACGTGGCTGCGGACGCGGCCGGGGGGCCGGGCGGATGCGCTGGTACCCCACGAGATGCGTCCCGGCGGGGAACAGCAGGCCGCCCTTGCGCACGTCGACCGGCCGGGCGAGCAGCGCGTCGAGCTGCAGCGGCAGCTCCGGGGCCAGCACCGACGTCGTCAACGCGTCGGCGTCCAGCGAGTCGGCCACGTCGAGGGGCACCCAGGTGTCGTGCGGTCCCGGTTCCCACTCCGTGGGCAGGAACCCCTCGCACAGGCTGTCCGCCCGGCCGAAGTACGGGATCGAGCCGGCCAGCAGCTGCAGCGCACCCTCCTGCGCGGCGGGCAGCTCGACAGGCCAGACGGCGGCCAGCTCAGCGCCGCGCTCGAACACCGCGACCGCGTCCAGCGAGACGCCGTGCCTGGGGACGTGGAAGGTCGGCGGCACGGACAACGCCGCCAGTAGCTCGTGCACCGTGTCCTCGTCGAGCTGCGGGACGCGGGTGCGCCACACCGCGTAGAGCGCACGCAGCAGCCGCCACGGCGACGGCGGCAGCTCGACGTCGTTGACGTGCCGGCCCCACGGGGTGGCGTGATACCGCCCCCTCGGGAAGCGCAGCACCAGCGTTTTCGGCACCTCATCCTCCCCTGACCAGCACTGATGCACCTCCGAAGCTGCCGTAACCGCCCTGTTCGGAGCGCCGGATGGGTGCTTGCATCACCTGGCGGATCCCCCGGGCGTGCAGCTCAGCAGGTGACAGCCGGCCATCCTGGCCCACTGCACCATCCTGGCCCACGACAGCAGTGTCACCCACCAGGGACCAGATGGTGTCCCGTTCCAGCGACACTGTCCACAGTGGCCACCGGAGGGCGGTTCGTTTCCACGCCCGGTCGCACCCGGTCGTCTTGAGTGAGACTTGCTCGCCGCCGTTTCGGGTGAGCGCGCAGGTGGGAAAGAAGGCGAGCCCGAGGAAGGCCAGCCAGTCGGCGCCCGGCACACCACGGCGCTTCTCGCTGGACGGGTTGACCGCGCGTAACGCGTAGCTGCGCTCACCCTGCGAACTCCAGGACAGACTCGGCAGCGGGCTGTCCTCCCGCCAGGGGCCGGCTATCGCCTCCCGGATGCGTTCGGCATCGACGTGGCTCGCCAATTCCCGCACCATCACGAGGAACTTCTGCTGACCCGCGGTGAAGTGCAGGTGCGTCGGCTTGCCGTTACCTTTGCCGTCCACGGCACCTTCCGCCAGCAAGGCACAGAAGAGGTCCGCGTCAGCGCGGGTGTCGTCGAGGGTGCCGGCAACCTCGGCCGCCCAGCTGCGGTGCACCGTGGGCGGCGGCTTCACATCATCGAGCTGCGTACCCGAAGGTCCGCGCAGCACGACGCTCTCCTGCCACCGTGCCCGGTCCGCATCGATCAGCTCCACCAGGTCATTCTCGTCAGTGACGCCCCGAACGGCCGGTATGGGAACCAGGTCGGCCGTCCAGCGCAGAACCGGCTCCCGCCCAGCCCGGTGCAGCACATCCAGCACCCCCAGTGCGGCGAGGAAGCCGAGCGGATTCGTCCCGTCCAGCGCGGGCAACTCCACCTCGTCGGTCGTCATCCCGCGCGCTCCTCGCTGGCCCGGTGGTCGGCGAGCCGCAGCACCGCTTCCAGCCAGCCCAGCCCGTACCAGCCGTAGCGCCGCACGCACCGCCAGAACCGCTGCGGAACGCCCGAGTCGAGCCGCAACAGACCATGATCGCTGGACACCTCCAGCACCCGGCCGTCGACCTCCGCCTGTAACAGCTGCGGGGCACCGTCGACACTCACCGGCACGACCGGGCGGGCATAGCCGTGGTGGCTGGCGATCAGATGCAGCACAAGGTCCCAGTCGTGCGCCTCGTGCTGCAGCTTCCGGTCGTGCTCGACCAGCGCGACCGACGCCAGTTCGTGTCGGGCGCGCGCGGGATAGCCGGCCACCTGCTCGACGCGACGACGACGCCGGTAGTCGGCCGCCGGAACAAGGGACTTGGCCAGCGGCTCGGATCCCCCCGCCACCACGCCCCCGCGCAGGATCAGCTGGAAACGCTGATCGACCTTCCCGAGGTCGTGCAGCCACCCGGCCAGCGCCAGATCCTCGACGATCTCAGCCGGAAAGCCGCACGCCTCACCCAGGCGCCGCGCCCACCTCGCGACGTCGGACAAGTGGTCCCGCAAGAACACCTCTGCGCCGAGGAACGAGCTGGTTGACGGCTCCGAGTCGGCGCCGGCCGATTCGCGGCGGCGGCCCAGTTCGGCAACCCGCTGACGTGATCGGACAACGAACATCTCCAGCGGCGCCTGCCCGTCCTGCCGAGCCGGTGCCAACTCGACGCGGACCACCTCCTTGGCGGTCTTGGGGCTTCGCAGCACCGTCACGACTGTGCGCAGTCGCGGATCGGAGCCGGCGATCGGGGCGGCGATGTCGTCGAGCCAGCTGATCACCGTCTGGCGATCCAGATCCTCCATGTTCGGTTCGGGTACCGGCACGTCCGCTACCAGTGCCGGGTGTAGCCGAAGCACCGCCCTCGCCCGTTGATCCGCCTGTACCGCGGTGCCGAGATCAGTGACGTGCTCGAGAGCGGTCGGGGCCCAGTTGCCGTACCGGATGCCCCCGTAGGTGGCAGGCACCACCAGCGTCTGGCCCGCCTGAACGTCGTCCGGCCTGGTCACCACGACGCTGCTGTCTCCCTGCCAGCTCAGCGCAGCCGCGAAGCCAGCCGGCATCTCGACGGATTCGGTATCCCCCGGTGGGTCCAGCGCGGTGTCGGAGAACGACAGCGCGACGCGGTTGTCGTGACTGACGTTGGCCAGCCAGGCTCGGACGGCCCAGAGCGGCAGCGACATCGCCTCTGCGCTGCCCGGAGGACACAACGACACCAGGGACGCGAGCCGCCGCGCTGCATCCGGTGCGTGCAACGCCTCAGGGAGCACGTCAGCCCGCCAGACCACCGTGACGTCGGGACTGCCGGGCTGCACGCCGTGCAGCCAGTGCGCCGGATCGGGGTCGGCGTCCGGGGTGGCAGACGTCTGAACCCAGCGGTCGAGGTGGCTCGGCAGGAGAAAGGGCGCTTCCTGCGGCCGGCTGCTCAACGCTCCCCGGGTCTGCGCGTCGATCCGCACGACATCGATGCCGAAATCGAGCGGGCGATCCTGCAGCCAAGCCCAGGTGAGCCGGAGCCGGTCGCCGTAGACGGGGTCCGCTGCGGTGGCAGCGACATCGGCCGTGGTCGCGAGGATCACCGAGGTCGCGGGGTGACCGCTCGCCGCGCAGTCGCCAGTCCGGTCCACCCGGCCGAACCGCTGGACCAGGGCTTCCAGCGCCGCGCACTCCGTGACCAGACCATCGAGATCCAGATCGGCGCCTGCCTCGACCGCCTGGGTCGCCACCAGGACCAGCGGTGGTGCGTTCGCGTCCCGCGACCGGCCGGTGCGCAACCGATCCTCGTACTCCGCCAGCAGCCGGTCGCGATCGAGCGGACGCATCCGCCCGGTGAGCAGGACCGTCTCGATCTTCTGATCGTCGAGCAGGCGGTGCACCCGCGCAGCGGTGTCCACGCGGTTGACCACGACGCCGACCGTGCACACACCGGGACGCTCGAGCAGTGCGCACGCCTCGCTCGCGGCAACCGAGGCGAGCTCACCCCGGTGCCTGGCCCGATCGGACCCGGACACCTTCACCAACTGCACCCGCGCCGGCTTGGACGCGGTCAGGCGTCGGGCCAGTATCGGCGTGACGGACGGATCCCGGTCCTCGTCCCCGAGCCGCAGGACGCGATCGTCCGGCAGGTCACGGCTGGGTGTCGCGGACAGCTCGACCACCGACCACCGATCCGGCAGGCCACGGTCCCGCGGCGGGCGGTAGCGAAGCCGGATCGCGTCCAGTGTCTGCGCGAACGGCCGGGCCAGGTGCACCTCGTCCAGGAGGTACAGCACATCGTTGCCGAGCAAGCCGGCGTGCACCGGCCGCATCCCCGCGCTCACCCCGTAACCGCGGAACAGCAATCGCGAACCCACCTGATCCACTGTGGATACGATCACGGTGGGCACGTCGGGCCGTCGCGCCCAGTCGTTGTCTCGGACGATGCCGCCACGCAGCTCGGCGTACTCCAGGGGCGGCTGACCGGAATCGAGGCCCGCCAGGGCCCGCAGCCGCTGCGCCACCTCGAGCAACACCCCTGCGCGCGCCTCCTGGAGTCGCTGCGCGATGCGTCTCGCCCGTTCGGCGGCCTGGTGCACCACGATGCGCCGGTCCACCACGAAGACCAGCCGACGGGGCTGGTCGCCCCGCAGCGCAAGTAGGAAGACGGCGGCGTCGAGGGCCGCGGTCTTTCCCGAACCGGTGGGCAGGTCGAGCAGCGCGGGCCAGACCCCGGTCTCCGCGACCTGCTGCACCAGCCGCCGCTGCCACGGGAAGGGATCCGGGCCATCGAGGCCGTCCTTCACGTGCAGCGCCCGGAAGAACGTCGGGAAGTCCTCGGCCGTCAGCGAGCCCGTCATCGCCCGCTCCCCGGATCCCGCAGGGGCAGGAACAGCCCGTAGCCGAGGTAGCGGCCGGCACCGAGCAGTACCGGCCCCCGGATGTCCTCGGCGAAGGTCAGGGCGACGTGCACGGTCTGCTTCAGTTCCCCGCTCCCGGCGGCCACAAACCGGGGGAAGGCACGACCGTGTGGGGATCGGCCGTTCGCTCGGGGAACGGCGGCTGTCAGCCCTACCGGCGAGATCACCACCTCGACCGGCTCCGGCAGGCCAGTGTGGACACAGGACCGGGACACGATCTCGCGTGCCTGCTCGTCCGACACGTCGTGCCGCGTCGGATGGTGCAGCGCCCGGACGAACCGGTCGAGCGCGACCGGCGTCACGGAGATCCACTGCCGCGCAGGGCGGCACCAGGTCGCTCGACGCAGCGGCATCGGAAACTCTGACCAGCCCTCCTCCGCAGGCACGACCCGCGCCGCACCGAACGTCACGGGCCGGTCCCGGTTGGCCAGCCGCACGGCCAGCCCGTTGGCCTGCCAGTTCTCCAACGCGGTCACCAGGTGCTCGCGCGGTTCGTCACGCGGGAGCACGAGCGCGACGCCGCGCACCGTGCCGTCGGCCCAGCGGTGGCCGACATCGGGGAGCGGCACGATGGCGACGTGCGGGCGGGGCCGCCCATCAACGAATCGCCCGCTGATGACGCCGTCCGCGGCGGGAGATTGGTGCTCAACAAGGGCGTCGCGCACCGCGCGGGCCAGCCCCAGCGACCGGGTCAGACGCACCGCTCGGGTTCGTTCGCCGGTGTCGGTGTGCGTCGGCAGGTCGAGCACGATCCAGTCACCCGTGTGCACGCCTCCCGGCTCCGGCTGCGGCGGCGCATCCGGTGGCCCGTATGCCGTCATCGCTGCGGGCAGCAGACGTTCCCGGGTGCCCTGATGCCTGTCATGGTCGCGTTCCAGCCGATCGAGCAGGCCGGCGGCGGGCACCCGCAGCACAGTGCCGCCGTCCAGGCGCGGCACCAGGGTCACCGGTCGCTCGCACTCGTCCGCGAGACGGCACGAGACCAGCGTCGACGAGTGCCCGATGCGGGCCACCCGGGCGAGTAGCCCGTCGAGGGCTACCCGGGTGGCGTCATCGGGGACCACCGCAGGCCAGACGAAGTAGACGGCGGGCCGCGCCGGGGTCACTGTCGGGAAGGTTCGGGGCTGGCGGTTGCGGTGCTCCGGCAGCACATCCAGGGCCGTCTCGATCATGCTAGCGGACTCAGCGCCCGTGGTGGTGGCCGCTCTGCGCGCCGCGTCGCGGTAGGCGATCTCCTCCTTGCGCGCCAGCTTCGTGGCCCGCTCCAGCGCCTTGCGGTCTCCCGAGCGATCCGCCTGCCGCAGTGCCTCTGCCGCGGCAACCCGAGCCAGGTCCCTGGCGTCGACCGATGATCTGAGCGCACTGGGGTCGTTGCCGGGCACGTACACGGTGACCACCCGCCGACGGGCCAGCTCGGCGCCGTCGCTACAGGCGATCTGTGGTGCGCCCTGGACCTCCAGCCAGCGCAGCGCCGCACGCTCGCCCGGATCCGGCTGCTCGGCGTCCGCCCAGGCCGCCACCAGCGCGGAGAACAACCGGGCGGGGTGCGGCGGCCACTCGGCGCGGCCACGATTGTTGTACTCGGTCGCCCCGTAGCGCCCGGTCAGCAGGTCGAGCGCGACGACGAGCATCAGCTCTCGTCCTCTCCGGCGGCCGCGACCTGCTGGCTGCGGCGGATCAACTCGACGAGCCGGTCACTGGGCCGCAGCAGCGTTTCGCTGGTACGCCAGCTGAGCTGCTGCGCGGCAGCCCGATCGACAGCCTCGGCCACCAGGTCCAGTGCGGCGGCCCCGTCGATGTCGATCGTCTCGACGGCGCCGGCCCGTCCGACCAGGTCGAAGGTCAGCTTGCCTCGGGGCACCAGCACACACCGGCTGCGCAGGTCGAACCCCTGCTCGTAGCCCAGCACCGTGGCCGCAAGCCCCAGCGCGGCGAGCGCGGTGCGCGCCGCACCCTCGGCGGCGTGCCGCTTCTCGGCCGGAATGGGTTCACCCGTGAATGTGGTAGCAAATCGGAGCCGGCGAAGCTGAATAAAGGACAAGACCGTCGTACCAACAATTTCCTCCGCGGTGATGCCGCCGGCCCGGGAATCGATGGACGGCGTCACATTGCCGTGGTTGAGTAGGGAAGGCCGACCGGGACGGTCTCCGCCTCGGGCGTAGAGCTTTGCCTTACCCTTCTCTTTCAGCGCGTCGTGCTCGTCCAGCGTCCAGCCGAGGGCGTCGGCTGACTCGTAGACCGGGCCCGCCTTGAGCTCCACACCAACAGGGTCGATCCGCGAGGACGTCTTGACTCCCCGGCTGACCCCGTGAGCCACGATCTCCGAGGTCAGCGCCCGTTCGTACTTGGCGCCGCGGCCACCTTTCGGACCCGTCGAATCCCAGCCCCCGAAGACCAGGGTGTGCGGGCTGTGATGGAACAGCGCTGACGCATTGCGGCTGGTGGCCTCGGTGATAGCTCTGCCGGTCGGGCCGTGGCGGAACAGATCATCCCCGTCGAAGCTGTCCCGCAGCAATGCGTCGAATATGCGGTGCGGAGCCTCGTAGTCGCTGATTCGATCTATCCCGAAGAGCCCTCGATCACCGAAGTCCACCGAGGTGACCGGCGCGGTGAAGCTTCCGGAGCGCACCGCGTCGAGCAATGCGAGCTCCAGGCGGTTGGCCTGGGATGCGACCGAATCCAGCACGGCGCTGCGGATCGTGGTCGGCCCATCGGTTCCGGGCAGGGTTCGGTCCTCGACTGCGTAACGGGTGTCCGCCGACTCTGGCGTGCCATAGGTCGGCGGGAAGATCTTGTCACCAGGCCCACCCAATGGTTCAAGATCCAGCCTGCTGCGCAGGCCGACGCTTCCCCTCGTGACAGCGTCATAGAGGTGATCATAGCTCAGGCTCATCAGCGCTCCTTGATCAACAAGTGTGGAACGCCCACCTCCGGGCACACGCTGTGTCGCGCCGTGGGGTGCGGCTGTTACTGGACACGGTCACCGCAGGCTAGCACCTTGTGCAGAGTTGGAGGTGTCTGAGGGTTTGACAGCCGCAGAGGCGCCGCGCTAGCCTTTCGGCCGCCCGGCGGACTTCATTGCGGCTGCAGAGTGGGCGGTGTGCCTGCAACCGAGAACACCACTGCCGCCGGGCCTCGAACAGACTGCCGCCGGGCCTCGAACAGCGGGAAGGCTCCGGGCCGGCACGAGGAGCCACCGAGCGCAGCAGGGAGATGATTCGAGCTTCGCCGTAGCGCAGCTCACGGGAAGGGAGCTGACCGGGTGTGGTACGACGAGTGAATCGCTCGGCGTGCGAGCCGTACACGTTGCTCTGGTCCGGACCGGCGAAGCGGGCTATCGGCAAGGAGTTGCCGCAGGCAGTTGCGGCGGCTGCGTTGGAGTTGATCCTGGGAGCGTTGCGGGACGATCCCCGCCGGGTCGGAAAGCCGCTGCACGCGCCGATGGATGGGGTCTGGTCGGCGCGACGGGCGATGTACCGCGTGTTGTACCGGATCGACGACGCAGACCACACCGTCACCATCGAGACGATTCGGCATCGGCGTAGCGCCTACCGATAGTTCCGCTGCAGCTGCCCGGTCCCCCTGTCAGCCTCGGTCACGCGCTGTGCGACCGGCGAGCCTCAAAATCGGCCAGTACCTCGTCCGTGCTGTACACCTCACCCGTTGCCCGTGACAGCTCGGCCTCACGCAGGTCCGATACAGCTTGCGGATCACTCAGTACGGCCAACGTCTCCTGCAGGGACTCCCACTCAGCCACCGACACCACCATCGCCGCAGGCGCACCGTTGCGAGTGATGGTTATCTGGTCGTGCTGCAACTCGACCTCGGACACCAGGGCTGACAGGTGCGCCTTCACCTCAGCCAGCGGAAGAATCTTCATAGTCTGAATTCTAGTCATAGTGGCACGCGAGGTCCACCCCAGGTTACGACACTCATCGGTGTTGGTCGGCTCGGCAGCCGTGGAGATGAGGTCGAGCGGGAGCGCGAGCGCAACTCCGGCGGCGCGCGGGCCCGATCTCCACACCGCGAACAGGCGCCAGATCCGGGGCGTGGCAACTTCCGCACCGGGTTCGTCATCCCGACGTCGCCGTCACGGGCAACCAGGACCGGATCTGATCGACCAGACCGACCGGCGCCGGGAGCAACGGGGCGAAAGCGCCGAGTCACGTGCAGGGACACCGCCAGCTCGAGCAACTCGCCATGGTCGACGCGGGTGTCCAACGCGGTGTGCAGGTTCCGGATCAGCCCGGGCAGATCCGTGGCCATCTCGGCGAACTGGCAGGCCCGCCGCTGGGCGTGGATCCGGGCCACCTGGTCGCGCAGCACCGCCACCGGCAGCACAGCCCCTTTTCGGGTCCTCGTCCTCGATCGTGTCCAGCGCATGCCCCACCGCTTCGGTGGTGGAGTCGGTGTGCCCGTTGGCCGGTGCTGGCACCGGCAGCCTCAGCAGGTCACTCGGCGGCGTCGACGGCTCTTGGGGGCGAAGCCGGCACAGTGGAAATCATCTCAGCTGGGCATCGCCACACTCTGGGAGGATCGGGGTATTGCGCAGTCCATTTCGGGAGGGCCCCATGAGCACCATGACGACCCCACGTCAGAAGCCGACACGAGAAGAACCGGATCGCAACCTCGCGCTGGAGCTGGTGCGGGTCACCGAGGCCGCCGCCATGGCCGCGGGCCGCTGGGTCGGTCGCGGTGACAAGAACGGTGGTGACCAGGCTGCCGTGGACGCCATGCGCAAGCTGGTCGGCTCGGTGTCCATGCGCGGCGTGGTGGTGATCGGAGAGGGCGAGAAGGACGAAGCCCCGATGCTGTACAACGGCGAGGAGGTCGGAAACGGGGAGGGACCGGAATGCGACGTCGCGGTCGACCCGATCGACGGCACCACGCTGATGAGCAAGGGCATGCCCAACGCGCTGGCGGTGCTCGCGGTGTCCGAGCGGGGCACCATGTTCGATCCCTCCGCGTTGTTCTACATGGAGAAGATCGCCACCGGCCCGGAGGCGGCGGGGGTCATCGACCTGTCCGCACCGGTGGCGGAGAACATCAAGCGGGTCGCCCGAGCCAAGCAGTTGGATATCTCCGACATCACCGTATGCATCCTGGACCGGCCGCGGCACAACGACCTGGCGCGCCAGGTCCGCGAAGCAGGCGCCCGGATCACCTTCATCACCGACGGGGACGTCGCAGGCGCGATCGCCGCAGCTCGCCCGGACACCGGCGTAGACCTGCTCCTGGGCATCGGCGGCACCCCGGAGGGGATTATCAGCGCGGCCGCGCTGCGCTGCATGGGGGGCGCTATCCAGGGCCGGCTGTGGCCCCGGGACGACGCCGAGCGCCGTACGGCGCTGGACGCAGGGCTCGACATGGACCGGATCCTCACCACCGAGGACTTGGTCTGCAGCGACAACGTGTTCTTCTGCGCGACCGGGATCACCGACGGGGAGCTGCTGCGCGGGGTGACCTATCTCGCAGGGGGATGCCGCACGCACTCCATCGTGATGCGCTCCAAGTCCGGCACTGTGCGGATGATCGACAGTGTCCACCGGCTGACCAAACTGCGCGAGTACTCCCTGGTGGACTTCGATCAGGTTCCGCGCAGCGTGGACTAGCCCAGTCGGGTGGGCCGGCAGCCGACGATCTGATCCAGGTGGTGCCCTGAGTGATGCCGCGCCCGGCCTGCCGGTCCACACTGCGGACATGACCGATCAAGCCGGCACCGACCAGCAGTACCGGATCGAACGCGACACCATGGGCGAGGTGCAGGTGCCCACGGGCGCCCTGTACCGCGCCCAGACGCAACGCGCCGTGCAGAACTTCCCGATCTCCGGCCGCGGCCTGGAGCGCGCCCAGATCCGGGCGCTCGGTCTGGTCAAGGCCGCGTGTGCGCGGGTCAACGGGGAACTCGGCGTCCTCGAAGCGGACCTGGCGCACGCCATCGCGGCAGCAGCCGACGAGGTCGCGGCGGGCGAGCATGACACCCAGTTCCCGGTCGACGTGTTCCAGACCGGCTCGGGCACCAGCTCCAACATGAACGCCAACGAGGTGATCGCCACCTTGGCGTCGCGTCGCCTGGCGCTCGCGTCATCGCGGCGCTCGGCGCCGGGCGCCTCGGGTCCCGAGGTGCACCCCAACGATCACGTCAACGCCTCGCAGTCGTCCAACGACGTGTTTCCCACCACGATCCATCTCGCCGCCACCGAGGCCATCGCGCACGACGTGGTGCCCGCGCTCAGCCAGCTGGCCTCGGCGCTGACCCGCAAGTCCGAGAAGTGGGCCGAGGTGGTCAAGGCCGGCCGGACCCACCTGATGGACGCCGTACCGGTCACCCTCGGCCAGGAGGCGGGCGGGTGGGCAGCACAGGCCCGGTACGGCGCCGAGCGGCTGCAGTCCTGCCTGCCCCGGCTGGCCGAGCTGCCCATCGGCGGCACTGCGGTGGGTACCGGGGTGAACGCGCCGCAGGGCTTCGGCGCCGCGGTCGTCGCGGAACTACGCCGCCGCACCGGCTTGGACCTGCTCACCGAGGCGCGCGACCATTTCGAAGCGCAGGGAGCCCGGGACGGTCTGGTGGAGTGCTCAGGTGCGCTGCGCACCGTCGCGGTATCACTTTTCAAGGTCGCCAACGACCTCCGCTGGCTGGGCTCCGGGCCGCGCACCGGGCTGGCCGAGTTGCGCTTGCCCGACCTGCAGCCCGGCTCGTCGATCATGCCGGGCAAGGTCAACCCGGTGCTCTGCGAGGCGGCCATGATGGTGGCGGCGCAGGTGATCGGCAACGACGCCACCGTGGCGTTCGCCGGTGCACAGGGCAACCTGGAGCTCAACGTGATGATGCCGGTGATGGCGCGCAACCTGCTGGAATCCGCCCGGCTGCTCGCCGCGGCGGCTCGGCTGCTCGCGGAGCGGGTCGTGCCGGGGGCCGAGCCCGACGTCGAGCGCTGCCGCGAGTACGCCGAGTCCTCGCCCGCGATCGTCACCCCGCTCAACCGCTACCTGGGCTACGAGGAGGCCGCCTCGATCGCCAAACAAGCACTGCGAGAACGGCGCACCATCCGCGACGTGGTGCTCGAGCGCGGGCACGTCGACCGCGGCACCCTCACCACCGAACAACTCGACCAGGCCCTCAACGTGCTCGCCATGACCCACCCCTGACCGCGTTCTGGATGCAGACTTGCAGCTATCCCGGCACCGTGGACTGCAGTCTGCATCCAGAACGCTGGAAGGGAGGCATGGGTGCTGCTGGGCGATGTGGTGGTGGGGTCGGCGACGGTGACGGCAACGCGGTCCCGCCAAGCCAAGACGCAGGCACTCGCGACACTGCTTGGGGCCACCGCAAACCCTGACGAGCTCGGCGTCATCGTCGGGTTCCTCACCGGAGAACCCCGGCAGGGCCGGTTCGGGATCGGCTGGTCGACACTCGCTGCGCTGGACGTGCCTGAGGCGGTGGCGCCCGCACTCACCGTCGCTCAGGTCGACCAGGCGCTGGACGAGATCGCAAGGACGACCGGCGCCGGGTCTGCCGCCCGTCGGCGCGCCCTGCTCAGCGCGCTGTTCGCCAGGGCCACCCCGGACGAACAGCGGTTCCTCGTCGCGCTGCTCACCGGCGAGCTACGGCAGGGCGCATCGGAGGGTGTCATGATCGAAGCGGTGGCGGCGGCCTCCGGAGTGCCTGCCGACGCAGTACGCCGCGCATTCATGCTCTCCGGGCGGCTGCCATCGACCGCCGTCGCCGCGATGGCCGGTGGCGCGGCGGCGCTGGGCGCGTTCCGGGTGGAGCTGGGCCGCCCGGTACGCCCGATGCTGGCCTCCCCTGCTGACTCGCTGGACGCTGCGTTGGCCGAACTCGGTGCGGCGTCGGTGGAGTACAAGCTGGACGGTGCGAGGATCCAGGTGCACCGCAACGGCGACGAGGTGCGGGTGTGGACCCGGACGTTGCGTGAGATAACCGGAAGCGTCCCCGAGCTGGTTGACCTGGTTCGCGGGCTGCCCTGCACGTCTGTGGTGCTCGACGGCGAGACGCTGGCGCTGACCGACGACGGCAGGCCACGCTCGTTTCAAGAGTCAATGAGCCGCTTCGGCGCCGAGTCGCCGAAAGAGCTGCTGCTGCGGCCCTTCTTTTTCGACTGCATGCACCGTGACGGCACCGACCTGCTCGACACCGCACTCGCCGACCGCGTGGCCGCGCTGGAAGCCGTCGCAGGCCCCTACCGGATCCCCTCCGTGCAGGACGCCGACGCGGCCCCCACGCTGCTGGACGCGTCGCTGGCGGCCGGACACGAGGGGGTGATGGTGAAGTCGTTGCACGCGCCGTACGCGGCCGGGCGGCGCGGTCGGACCTGGCAGAAGGTCAAGCCGGTACACACCCTGGACCTGGTGGTGCTGGCCGCCGAGTGGGGACACGGGCGGCGCCGTGGCTGGCTGTCCAACCTGCACCTGGGCGCGCGGAACCCCGACGGTGGGACGCCGGTGATGGTCGGCAAGACCTTCAAGGGACTGACCGATCAGCTGCTGACCTGGCAGACCACGGCGCTCCAGGAGATCGCGCAGCACACCGATAGGTACGTGGTACACGTCCGCCCCGAGCTCGTGGTGGAGATCGAGTTAGACGGGGTGCAGGTTTCACCCCGCTACCCAGGCGGGGTGGCGTTGCGGTTCGCCCGGGTGCTGCGCTACCGGCCGGATAAGGACGCCGGCGACGCCGACACGATCAACGCCGTGCGCGCCCTGCTGCCCTCTCCCGGATCCTGGTGAGCGTCTGCCCCGGTCAGGCCACGGCCTGGGCGACACGCCATCCGGGTTGCGCCGGTCTTGTCGGGGCCACCCGATACCGTTGCCGCGCGCTCGCTCGGTGAGCGCTTGGCACCGTGATCCTACGGATGAACGGGGTGGGCACGTGTCGCTTGCGCACAGCGCAGTAGCAGCCGGAGTGGACGCTGAGGCGATCGTGACGGCTGGCTACGCCGACATGCTGGGCAGGCTCCAGCTGCGGTCCACCGTCGACGAGGGCTGGTCGGCGCTGGTCGACGATGCCGTCACGATGTGGAGCCGCCCGGGGTTCGACACCTTCGTGACGGTGCCGCAGCTGCCCTTCACGCCATACGACTACCAGGTGCAGGCGGCGCAGACCGCGCTGCGGCGGATGCGGGGCCGGGCCATCCTCGCCGATGAGGTGGGGCTGGGGAAGACGATCGAGGCCGGACTGGTGCTCGCCGAGTTGCGGCAGCGCGGGCTGGCCGACAAGACGCTCGTCGTCGCTCCCGCCGGTCTCGTCGGCCAGTGGCAGGAGGAGCTGGACCGCAAGTTCCTGCTGCCCTCGGTGGTGCCCCGGGCCGGAGCCTGGGAGCGCTCCGCCGACCGGCCGGTAGTGGTGGCCTCGCTGGCGGCGGCCCGGCGTGACCCGCTGCGCTCGGCGCTGGCGGGGGAGCGCTGGGATCTCGTCGTGGTCGACGAGGCACATCGGGTGCGCAACCCGCGCAACGCCTCCGGTCGCCTGGCCCGCGCGCTGCGCACGCGTTATCTGCTGATGCTCACCGCGACCCCCGTGGAGAACCGGCTGGACGACCTGTTCGAGCTGGTGAGCCTGGTCGCGCCCGGTCTGCTGGGCACCGCGAAGGAGTTCCGCAGCAGGCACGGCGGGGCCGGCGCCGACGCGCGGGCGGTGCGCGACATCGCGGCCCTGCAGGCGCGGATGCGCGAGGTCATGGTGCGTCATCGGCGCAGCGAGGTCAGCGTGCTGCTGCCGCAGCGGCTTGCTGAGACGGTGCGGGTCACGCCTGCACCGGACGAGGCCGCGCTGTACGCCGATCTGGGCGCCCGCATCCGCGAAACCGCCACCGAAGCGTCGACCAGCACCCTGCTGGCGTTGCGGCAGATCGCCAGGCTGGTGGGGTGCGGGCCGGTCGCGCTGGCTCCTTCGCTGGCGAAGCTTGGCTGGCACGAGCTCGCCGCGAAAGCCGCATCCGTGACCAGCGGGAAGGAACGCCCGCTGCTGGAGTTGCTACGCCGGCGGATCTCCCGCGGCGAGAAGGTCGTGGTGTTCAGCGCGTCCCGGCGGACCGTCGAGCACCTGGCGGGAGTGATCGAATCGGCCGGGCTGGCTCCCGCCGTGTATCACGGCGGGCTGTCCCGCCGGGATAAGGACCAGGCGGTGCGTGACTTCTCCTGCGACGCCGGCGTGCTGGTGACGACCGAGGCCGCCGGGGAGGGACGTAACCTGCAGTTCTGCCACGTCATGGTCAACTACGACCTGCCGTGGAACCCGATGCAGATCGAGCAGCGGCTCGGGCGGTTGCACCGCATCGGGCAGGACCACGACGTCGAGCTCACCAACCTGGTCACCGCAGGCACGATCGACGACCACCTGTTGCACGTCCTCGAGACGAAGATCAATCTTTTCGAGCTGGTCGTCGGCGAGCTGGATATGATCCTGGGCCGGATCTCCGACGAGCTCGACCTGGAGTCGGCAGTGTTCACCAGTTATGTCCAAGCCAGCGATGACGCGGAGTTCGCCGCTGCGCTCGAGGTCCTCGGTGACGAGCTGGCCGGGGCCCGCCGCGAGTACCTGACCAGCCGGGAGGCCACCGACCTGCTCGTGGCGGAGCCGGCATGACCGCCGACTCGGCACTGGGGTTCTGGTTGCGCTGGGCCGAACGCGAGGGCGCGCTACACGAACCGGATCAGGACGCGACCCTTGTGGTGCTGCCAGCGGCTCTGCAGGAGGCGCTGGAACTGCCTGACGAGGTGGTGGTCACCGCTAACCCCGAGGTGGCCCGGGAGGAGAACGGGGTGCTGCTCGCTGCTGGCCACCCGGCGCTCGACCGCGCCACCGAGGAGGTCCTGCGCCGCGGCGACGTGGGCCACGACTACCTCGCCACCCCGGCTGCGGCCATCCCCGACGCCGGTAACCTGCTGTCCCTCGCGCGGGAGGCATTCCCGGTAGATCACGGGCGGATCGACCTGACCGGGGTTCCTGCGCGGGAACGCGTGCCGGTGCTGCGAGTGGGCGCCCTCGTCACCTACGCCGTGGGCCTGGACGAGCGCTTCCAGGAGCGAGCCGAGGCCTGGATCGAGGTACCCGGGCGGGTAAGCCTGCCCGCGGAGATCAGCACCGTGCTGGCCCAGTACCCGCGAGACGTGCAGGCGTCCGCCACGCCTGCACCTCCCGGTCTCGTCCCGGCCGTGGCCGCGGCGCACGACCGGATCGCCGACATCGCCACGGCCCGTCAGGAGGTGCTGACCTCGCATGCCGATAGCGCCCGCGTCGACGAGTTGACCCGCACGCGGGCCTACTACGACGAGGCCCTGGCCGGCCTCGATCACAGGCGGCGCACGGCGGCTCCGGACAAGCGCGGGATGCTCGACGCGAAGCTGGCGGCCACTCGCGCCGAACGAGCCCGACGCCTCGCCGAGATCGAGGAGAAGTTCCGGCCCGCACACACGATTCGCCTATTCCGGCTGCACGTACTGTGGGTTCCGGCGCTGCGACTGTCCTGCATCGTGCAGCGCGGGCACCGGGAGTTCCCGCTGACGCTGCGCTGGCTGCGCTCGGCCCGGGCCTTCACCCCGGTGGCCTGCCCGCACTGCAGGGCGCTGGAGACCCTGGTGGTCGCCAAGGACCGGCTCGGCTGCCGACGCTGCCTGCCACGCTCCGCCACACTGGCCGCCGTGACACCCTGACACCGGTTCAGGGTGGTGAGCCCGTAAGGGTCCACCCGGACATCTCCCTGATCTCGGTGCTCGGCCCTTGTCCCGATCCCGCAGTGCTGGCGACGCTGCGGAGGCACGGGTGTCATCCCGGGGCCCGAGGGACGGAGAGCCGAGCATGGTGCAGTCGGCGGCCGCCGCTGTCGAGGAGTCCCAGCGGGTCTCAGAGTCCCAGCGGGTCTCAGAGTCCCAGCG
>JBOHGM010000100.1:0-17346 GCA_050699435.1 Pseudonocardiaceae bacterium
CGCGACCTCGGCTCGGACTACTTCACCCGCCGCTTCGACAACCCCGACGCCCGCAAGCGCCGGCTCATCCGCGAACTCGAAGCCCTCGGACACAAGGTCAGCATCGAACCCACCGCCGCGTAGCCGCCGGTCACCAATATCGATCACCGACCAACCTGGCACCCTGCCGGGTCACCAACCTCTGCCTCCAGAACGTGGCTGGTCACTACAGTTTCGTCTCAGACTTCGTGGCACTCGTGGAACGCCACTGGGACGGCATCCTCGCCTGGCACCACAGCCACGTCTCCAACGGCCTGCTGGAAGGCACCAACTCCCTGATCCAAGCCGCCAAGGCCCGCGCCCGCGGCTACCGCAGCAAAGACAAAATGATCACTATCGCGTACCTCATCGCCGGCAAGCTCCCCCTACCCACCGTCACCACCCCCACACCAGCCTAATCCCGACACTCTCCGCTACCCACACGATCTAGCGAGGAACCCAGTCGTGCCGTGTCCCCGGTGACTCGTACATCCCGGCCCTGGGCCTGGACGCAGGCAAGCGTTCGACCTGCGTCTGACCAAAATGCACCAGGTGCGGGGTAAATACCCAGCCACCGCCGGGGGTCATGGGTGATCCTTTCCTAGATCGAGGCGTGTGGCGATTCGGGCGGATCGGGCATGTTCGAGGCCGGCTCGGCGGGCCGCGCGGACGGCGGGTCCGCGGCCGTGGTGTTCGTCGTCGGGAGTGGCATAGCCCAGGCCCTCATGGAGCCGGGCGGTGTTATACAACTGGCGGAGCCGGTCCAGTTCGAGTTCCAGCTCGCCGGGATCGCGGATCTTGTCCAGGTGCGGGTGCTCGCCTTTGAGGTGGCCGAAGAACGACTCAATCCAGGCTTGGTCGTTCGGGGTGCCGGGGCGGCCGAAGTGGGTGGCGATCCGGGCGCCAGCCAGGAACGCCTTGATCGACCGGGAGGTCATCTGCGGGCCGTTGTCCGACAGCGCGAGCAGCACCGGCAGCTCGTCGTGATCGGGAATGCCTCCGCGGCTGAGTTCGTCGAGCAGGGGCTGGTCGAGCAGGTGCTCCTGGCCGTCGCGGACCAAGGCTCGGGTGAAGGCGACCTCGACCTGGGTGGAGGACTCCTTGGCGGAGACCACGGTGGATAGCCAGGACCGCGACACCACGTCCAGCACGGCGATCGCGCAGCGCCGGGAGGCCCGGAAGTGGGTGCAGTCGTAGATCCAGATCACCCCGGGGACTAGCTTGGCCCAGTCCGGCCACGGCCGCGCCGGTGTTGGCTCGCGCCGCCGGGCGCGGGCAGCGTGATGCCCTCGGCCGCCAGGACCCGCAGCACGGTGGACTCGGACACGTGTACGACACCGAGCCGGGAGCCGCGGTGGGCCAGCTTGCGGTGGCTGCGGTCGATCTCACCCCACTGCTCGGCGAGCTTGACGATCGCGGCCCGCTCCCAGTCCAGCAGCGCGTGCACGGGGGTGTCCGGGCCGGGACGGCGGTCGGCCAGCTCGCCCAGACAGGCGCGGGTCTGCCAGCGCAGCACCCACACATGATCCAGGCCCAGCGTCGCGGCGGCCCGCCGCAGTGACCAGCCCTCGGCAACCGCATGCTCGACCAGCGCCAGCAGACCGGCCTTGGCCTGGGCCTCGACCCGTGGTGGGACCAGGCCGGCGGTCAGTCCCAACGCGATTTTCCCTGGTGCAGGTGCAACGCCACGGCCTGCTCGGTCACGGTGGCACGCAGCCGCTCGATCTCCGCCCGCGCCGTGGCCAGCGCGGCCTGCGCCGGCGAACACGCAGCGGGCCGGCCGGGCACCGAGGAGGCCAACGCGGCCAGCGCGCCCTGTTTGGCCACCCGGCAGATGTGCACCACGGTCGAGTGGTCTACTCCCCAGTTCACCGCGGCCTCGCGCTGGGTGGCCTGCTGGGTCCAGGATCTGCACGAACAGCTCGTACTTCTCCGGCGGGGCCAGCCCCTTGCGGGGCTTGCGGGCCTGCGAGTCCGACATGATCTCCAAACCTCCCAAGAGTCGATCAAGTTAGCCCTTGGATGGCTGGGTATTAGAACCCGGTCCTGGTTCACGAACTCAGACGCGGAAGGCGCGCCGGAACGAAAGTCCATCGTTTCTATGCCCTCCGATGCGGGCTATGCGTAGTGACGAGCAGAATTGTCAGTGGGTGCCGCCTACTCCCGAGGTTTCTATGCCCTCCGAGGCGGGCTATGCGTAGTGATCGAAGAGCGCCTGCACTGGCTTGAGCTAAAGCCGTTTCTATGCCCTCCGAGGCGGGCTATGCGTAGTGATAGCAGGTCGTTGGGGTTCTCTGCCGATGAGAACGAAGTGTTTCTATGCCCTCCGAGGCGGGCTATGCGTAGTGATCCAGCCCGGCATGGTACTTCAGCTACCGGCGGACTAGTTTCTATGCCCTCCGAGGCGGGCTATGCGTAGTGATAATGCCGAATCAGATCGCTTATCCGGTATCCCATTTGTTTCTATGCCCTCCGAGGCGGGCTATGCGTAGTGATCCGGACCAGGTTAGGGTGTCTGCTACGTCTTTTCCGTTTCTATGCCCTCCGAGGCGGGCTATGCGTAGTGATGGTAGGGCTGGTGCATCACCGTCTGCTAGCGGAGTTTCTATGCCCTCCGAGGCGGGCTATGCGTAGTGATATTGGATGAAGAAGTCTATACGCTTCGAGCGAGAATCGTTTCTATGCCCTCCGATGCGGGCTATGCGTAGTGATTACCGATACTGTTGTTTAGGGGTACTCTGCGACGTTTCTATGCCCTCCGAGGCGGGCTATGCGTAGTGATTGAACTATGCGGTTGGTCTTGGCCTCCTCGCATTCATGTTTCTATGCCCTCCGAGGCGGGCTATGCGTAGTGATTGCTGGATGTCCAGCTAACGCTGGACAATGTATGTTTCTATGCCCTCCGAGGCGGGCTATGCGTAGTGATAGTAGTCGAAACTTGGGGGGTCTGACCAGCGGCGATGGGGGCGTTTGCGAGCACCCCGCCGCAACGATCTTGTTGTGATCATCTTGGTGGGCGCTGGGCGTCGGTGCGGTAGTACTGAGCTGCGGAAACGGGGTTTGCGAGGACCGGGCTGTTGAGGGGTGTGATGGCGGTGACACTGTACGGGGGGTCATCGCACGATCCAGTAATCGCTGCGCTCCTCGACGGTGCGGGCTCCGATGATGTAGCGCTGCGAGAAGGTCTGGCTGGTCGTGGGATAGATCCGCACCTGATCCTCCAGCGGGTCGATCAGGGCCCGCAGGCCCGCTCGCAACGCCTGCACATCAACCTGTGAGCGTACCTCGCATTCGAACACCGACAGTTGCACCCGCGGGCCGTACCCGGATAGCAGGGAGGCGACATCCTCCCTTCGGCCATCATCGACGATGTCATAGGCCACCACCACGATCATGATCGGCTCTCACTTCCAGCGCAACGCGTGGTAGGGCTGGGCGGGGTCGAGCAGCGTCCGGGCCAGCGCCTTGGCCTGCAGGGACAGTGCGACCCGGAACGAGACCCGGCGCCCGGCGCCGGGGTGGGTGGTCAGGGTTAGCATCCGGCGCTCGTAGGCTGCCAGGAAGGCGTGCTTGGCGTCGTCACCCATCCGGCTGCCCTGGCCGGGCTCGTCGTGGAACTGCTCGGGGCGCACGGTCCGAGTGCTGAGACAACGCCACACGGCGACGTCGACGGTGATCGGACGAAACTCCTCCATCAGATCCAGCGCTAGGGCTGGCCGACCCCAGCGGTGCTGGTGCAGGAAGCCCACCATCGGGTCGAGCCCGGCGGTCTCCAGCGCGGCCACCGCCTCGTGCACCAGCAAGGTGTAGCCGTAGGAGAGCATCGCGTTCACCGGGTCCGGAGGTGGTCGGCGTTGCCGTCCCTCGAAGCCCCATTCCGGGCCGATCAGCCCCCGCACCGCCTGGAAGTAGTCCCGCGCGGCGCTGCCCTCAAGCCCCAGAATCTCCTCCAGCGACGGGTTCAGGTCGAGCGCGTCGAGGGTGCCTTCCAGCCGGTCGGCTGCCTCGGCGGCCGCGAGGTCATCGCGGCGGCGGGCGGTGCGCAGCAGCGTCACCCGCAGGTTGCTCACCTTGCCGGTGACGAACGCGGCGGCCAGCGCACGACACCGGCCCGAATCGTCGGCGGCGCGGTACTGCGCGCGGCGGACAGACGGGTCAGACGTGCTCAATGGGGTGAGCCGCCCACCGTCGGTGCCGTGCTCGTCGAGAAGCACTACCTCGATCCCCCGTCGCCCGGCCTCGTGCAGGAACGGGGTGCTCAAGCCGACCCGGCCGTAGCAGACGACCTGCCGGATCCGGCGCAGGCTCAGCCGCAGCAAGGACTCCTCGCCGTGGGTCACCACCAGCCGGTCCCCGCGGGTGCGGACGTAGGCGCCCTGGCGTTCCACGTAGACCACCGTCTCCAGGGGGTGCGACAGTGTCTCTGCAGAGTTCAGGGTCGACGCGGTCACCGTCTCGCCGAGGAAGCGCACCCCCTCGTCGAAGGACACCACGTGGCACTTGCCGGTGTTCAGTTCCAGCCGCAGGTCCTCCAGCTCGGTGCCAGCAGACCGCAGGGCGCGCTCGCCGTCCACACGGCTCTCGACCGGGATCGCGAAGTCGTCGCCGTATCTGATGATCCGGTACCCGGCGGCCAACATGCGGCGGTCGAAGATGTCCAGGTAGAGGTTGCTGAGCAGCGGGGCGAGCACACTGCCCTGGTGCAGGCCGCGGCCCCGCTCATCAGGGGCGGTACGGCGGTTGGTCACCGGCCGGTCCAGGATCAGCCCGACCAGGTGCACGATCCGCTCATCGTCGACCCGCTCGCGGACCAGCCGCATGACCTCCCAGCGGGGGATGCGGTCGAAGCAGTCGCGGATGTCCGCCCGGGCGACCCAGGTGGCCCCCGTGTCGCGGGCTTCGGTGAGCGCGGCGAGCGCGTCGCGGGTCCCCAGCCCCCGGCGGTAGGCGAAGCTCCAGGGCAGCAGCGACGGGTCGATCTCACGGTCCAGCGTCACCAGCAGTGCCCGTTCGACCACTCGGTCCGCGAGCGGGGGGATGGTGAGCCGGCGGCTTCCCCCGTTCGGCTTGGGGATCTCCATCTGGTACGCGGGAAGCGGGCGCCACTCTCCCTCGGCGAGTGCGACCGCCAGGTGGCTGATGCGGCGGGCGGCGTCCGCCTCGAACTGCTGTGCCTCGGCGTCGGGTCTGCCGTCGGCGAGCGCGGCGTCCCGGACCTCGTCCCAGGCGTCGAGCAGCGCCTGCTGGGTGAAGGTGCGCGCGAAGTCGATACCCACGGGGACCGCTACCCGTCGCTGGCCTGCGGGCTGGCGAGGCGGACTGCGCCGAACCCGTGTGTGGTCTGCGCGCCCACCCCGGCGAACTCAGCGAAACGGGTTAGCGCGGTGAACACCTGGGTCGTGACGTCATCGCCCGCTCTGGTGAGCGCCAGCCGGGCGGCGCCGACGAAACCGGTCTGCCACATCGTGCGCGACACCTGGGCGCGCCGGGTCTCGCCGGCCATCTCGTGCAGGTACACGGTGTCCAGGAGCGCGGACAACTCCGTGGCCGGCAGTGCCAACTCGGCTGGCGCGTGGGCATCCCAGCGCGACGCCAGCGACCGCATGATCAGCACCGGGTCGGGCAGCGGCAGATCCCGGCCCTTGCGGGCAAAGAAGGTCGGGCTGACGAAATGCAACTCCGCATGCCGTACCGGCAGACCTGCCAATAGCTCCGTGAAGGTGACCGACGCCGGTCGAGTGTGCTGGACCTTGCAGCGCGCCGGGCCGAGCGTTAGGACCGCCGGGAGCTGTGGTGGTTCGGTGGCTTCTAGCCAGCCCAGCCGCCAGTGCGTGCGGCCCCCGCTGCCTTCGAAGAGCGGGCCCACCGAGAACGGCTTGTGCTGCGCCGTATGGGGCACCGCGTTGCTCTTTTCCAGCAGCGCGCAGGCGGCCCCGTGCAGCCGCGCCGAATACACCTGCGTGCCGGTCGGCACGGACAGTTCCAGATCAAGCACAGCGGGCACGACCATCACACCCCCGGCCACGGCGCAGGGAACGAGGTGGGCTGCGAGGGGTGCACCCGCAGCGCCACGAACCGGTCGCCGAGCTGAATGTGGTGCATCAGGTGGGTGCCGGTGAAAAACCGTACCTGCTGGCGGGAGAGGTGCCAGCCGGTCAGCAGCGCGACGGTCTTGGGTATGAACGCCACCACCACCAGTTCGCGATCATCGGCATTCTTGATGTCCGCGAGGTGCCTAGCCAGGTCGTCGGCCAGCCGGCCCATCTCGGGCCCGGACAGCTGGTGGCCCTGAACCTGCGAGTGCGGCCCAATCCGCACAAGCTCGGAGATGCCGAACTCAGCGCATCGCTGATCGATGTCGAACTTCGCGGCGGCCGGACCGAAGGATAGTAAGACTCCTCGGCGGTCTCCGGTCGGCATAGCGACGATGTGATCTGATTTCGTCCGGACCGCGACCCGCTCGGCCGCCTTGTCCCGCAGCCGGAACTCGGTCGTGGTCGTCTTGTTGTAGTCGAGGAATCGCATCTTGTCGGTGCGGATCAGTGAGGCGCCCACCGCCAGGGCGGCCGGCCACAACAGGTTCGGCGCGACCGCGTACCCGGTGTCGTCCCGGTCCTGGTTCATCGCGCTCTCCAGCGCACGGGACAGGTCTTGGCGCGGCTGCACCACGTCGACCACACCATCACATTCCCGACCCAGCACATCGACTCGTCGGCCGATCAAGCGCACTCCCATATGACTGCGCTCGGCGGCGTCCTGCGCCTCCTTGTGGTAGTCGTTCATGGTCTCATCGAGGAAGCTCAGCGAGTACAGCGTGCCGGTGCGCTGGTACACCCAGCGGCGGCCAGCGACGGCCCCCACCAGCAGGCAGAGCGCACAGATCATGATCCCCCACCGGGCACCAGAGAAAGTCTGGGGGTTGCCATTGACGGGAAAGGTGTCTTCCAGCACCAGTCCGAAGATGGCAGCCGACGCGGGCACCAGCAGAGCGACCCCGATGTCGGCGAGGGCCCGTCGCTGCCTGGCGAGGGTCGTGACGGCCCGTGCGCGCAACGTCTGGCGCGCAGGGTGGTCCGACGTCGTCGGCGCGGTCACTGCGCTACCCCCTAAGGTCGCTGGCACTCACCGGCAGGTTCGCCCTGCGGTGATAAAACGTTACCGAGCATGGATCGACACACCGACCACGGAGCGTGCCTTCGTGACAGATCCCGGAGGGGAGCCCCGGTGCCAGATAGACTGGCCAAACCTGAGACCCGGCTGGTCAATCTCCTGCCGCACGACCTCGTCGTCCTGAACGGCGCCTCTTTCGTGCTTGCCTCGTCCGGCCACGTCGCGCGAATGGAGCAGCACGTGGTCGACGACGTGCTGCTCCACGTGCTCGGGGCGGTTCTGCCACTCGCCACCGTGCAATACGGGGCTGTCTCTGCTCTTCCGGCCCCGCAGCCGGGTGTGCTGCTCGTGGTGTCCCGTGCCGTCGCCGCCGAGGTTCCACGGGTGGATCTGGTCTTCCCCGACCTGGAAATCCGAGACGAGAACCGGCGGATCGTCGGATGCCAACGCCTCGCGCGCTTCACCGTTGGCGATAGCTGAGCGCTCTGGCTCACCTAACTTACGCACTCTCGTCGACGTTCCCGGGGTGTGACCAGTTATCACCGGGACGGGCTATGCGTAGTGACCAAACACCGAGCCTACGCCGAGATCAGCCAGTCGCCGGGAGCGGATGCACCTCGACGAAGGTGATCGGGGCACTGCCTTCGGTGACTACCAGCGTGACCGGGTGTTCCCACTCGGCAGCGCGCGAGTGCTGCCTCCATGGCAGACCTTCAGAAACCAGAGCCGTGACCGCCTCGCCCTGCTGGTTGGCACCAATGGTGAGCACTGTCGCGAGCGCGCGGTCACCGTCGACGCGCACCCGAACCCACCGATGAGGCCGCCACGACCACAGGTGGGTGGCTCCGACAGGAAAGTCGGGTGGAGCGGGCCCGTGGTGGGGTCCTGCCAGGTCGATCCAGAAGCACTCGTCCTCGTCGAGCACATCACGCACACCGGCCCAATCGGACCAGCCGGTGCTGGTGAGCTGACCTGTTATGGGTTCCGTCACGCGTCCTCCCCTCGGAGCAGGGCCAGCACAGCAGCCCCGGTCGGATGGGACGGTGCAAGTTCGTCGAGCACCGCCGCGCTGTCGTCGGTGAGTCGCAACGAGCCGTAGCCCCGGGTGGTAGCGCGTCCGACACCGATCAGGCCCTCGTGCAGATCGCGCACCGCGTGCAACAGCAGCCCACGCTCGGCCGGGGTGAGACGAGGCGACGAAGCACCGTCCCTGACGTCCACCCGCAACCTCACGCTACCCTCGGCCACGACCTCGTCGGAGAACAGCAGTCCGGGTCGGGCACCGCCGGTGAACCGGTCGATGCCGACGTGGTTGCGGTGCTGCGTCACGGCGCCGTCGATGACGCTGTCGTGGGTGGTGAGCCGCCCGACGCAGCCGGTGGGATCACCCGCGCGCCCGCCGTCGCCGGTCCAGCCGAACAGGTCGCAGAGCAGGCAGTCGCCACAGCTGCGTGCCGCGGGCGCGAGGCAGGCGGTTCGGCCGCAGGAACGCAGGATGTAGCCACAGCGGGAACGCAGCAGGCCCTTCCAGGTCGTGGCCGGCAGCAGCGGCGCTCCCGCCTCCCGCTCGATCGCGTTTCGGGTGCGGCCGTCCTGGGACGTCGCGGTGCCGGCGCCGAGATGCAACGCGCCGACAATGGTGAACTGCAGGTCGAGCTCGGGCTCCAGGGCTGCCAGGGCCACGGGTGTGCAGACCTCGTCCCAGCCGTCCTCGGCGGGGAACAACCCTTCGCGACCTGCGGTCAGCCAGAGTCGCAGCCCGGCCTTGGTGCGCAGGTCGAGCCGGCGCCAGGCGATCCGTGTGACATCTGCCCGCCCGTGGCCGGTGGACCGTCCCCGGCCGATGATCGGCCGCCAGGTCGTCACGAGTCGGGCGAACTCTTCGAGATCGGTGTCGGTTCGCTGGTCCAGGCGCAGGAACAACGACACGGTGGTGCCTGCGGGCGCGACTTCGCGCGAGCGCAGGGTCGACGCGAGAGCAGCTCCGCGACGGGGGTCGATGGCGGTGGATTGCCGCACCGCTGTGTTGCTCGGCAGGGTGGTCTGCGTGCCGAGCAACCGCACCCGGGACGGCTCCAGCTCCCGCTCGTCGCCTGCCGAGCCGGAGTCGGGCGGGGCTGAGCCGAACCAGCGTTCGGCCTGGTCGCCAGCGTGTGCGCGCAACGATCCGGCGAGCGAGGTGGGCGGTACCCACACCTCGTCGTCGGACGAGCCGCGACGGCGGCGCAGCGGCAGGTCGACTGCGGCGTCGAGTTCCGGGGCGCTCACCCCACCCGCGGACTCGAGAACGAGGTCGATGCGGATGAGCCCGATGGTGCTCATGTGGTGCGCCCCCGTTCCGAGGTGTGAGCACGGGTCCAGTGGTCGATCCGGTGTGCCAGCCGGTCCGCGTCGTCGGCGGACAAGGCGAACGCGGCCCGGACGACGTCGCGGGTTTCCTGGCCGAGCAGCGAGTAGCGCTGCTTGGCCAGAATGTCGTCCTCGGTGGTGCCGCGGGCACCGACGTGTCGTTGTTGCGCCCACCCGCGCAGGTCCTCGACGAGGGTGGGGCCGATGCCGTACCCGACGATCTGCAGGAACAGATCATGCAACGCATCCGGCGCTGGCTTCGGCGCTGCGGGCGGCAGGGCAGGCGCCTTCCAGCGGTGCAAGCTGATCCAGCCGTTGCCCTCGGCGCGGCGCAGCCCGAGCCCGGTCTGCCAGAGCCGGTGCAGGTCTGCGTGGCCGGGCAGGCCGGCGTCGAATCGCAGGACGAACACCGACCCGGCAGCCACCGCGAAGTCGCGTGGCTTGGGGAGATTGCTCGCCGCATGCCAGCCGGAGACCACCGTGGGACGGGCGAATACCGCATCGAACGCGACCGGCACTCCGAGCGTCGCTGAGAGCTCGGCGACGTCCGGCAGCCGCGACGGGCGGCCCAGGGCGTCGACGAAGATCCCCGGCGCCAGCAGCCGGACGACCAGCCGCCGCTGGTCGGGCCTGAAGCCGGTGAACGACGCCGGGGACGACTCCGCGCCGGCCGACAGCGTGGCCAGCCCGGACGTGGAGCGCCGCCCGCCGAACCGGACCGCCCGCTCGGTGTGCACCAGCCAGGCCAGCTCTCCGTCGGGGTCGCCGTCGATGAGCCCGGTGAGCCGGGTGGCGGCGGGCAGTGCGCGGCGGGTGTAGAGCTGGCCGTCGGCGGCGCGTTCACGCCGGTCGAGCTGAACCCGGGTGTGCTCGACGACCCGGACCCCGTCGACGTGGCCCTTGCTCGCCTCGACCGGGGCATCGCAGTGCGGGCAGTCGGCGGGGGCGGCGCCGTCAAACGCGGCGTCGTAGGTGAACCCGCGGCATGCCTCGTCATCGGCGTACTTGCAGCCGAACACGGACAGTGGGCGCAGCGCGTCGTCGCTCGGGTAGAGCGGCCCGTACCGCACCCCGCCCTCAAAGAGCCGCTGGAACTCGACGTCACTTCTGGTGTCGGGCTTCGGGCCGCGGTGCTCGGCCAGCCACAGCGCCGCCAGCGCGCCACGCAGCACGCTGCCCGGCACGAAGCGATGCGTGTCGGTCAGCCAGCCCGTATCCAGCCGGGACCCCAGGTGCAGCGGCTGCTCGGCGCGTACCTCGACCCGGATCACGACCGCACCCCCATCAACTCGGCCACCCGGGCCAGGAACGTCTCGTCCGGCTCGGCGTCCACCCGGGTGACATCGACCCAGCCGTAACCGCGGTTGCGGTCGGCGCCGATGCTGTGCACAGACAGCGCCGCGGCCCACAGCAGCAGCTCGTGGCGCTCGCGGTCCTCGTCGGTGAGCGCGGTGAAGCGCGCAACGTCGAAGCGGGCGGTTCGCGGCCAGCGGTACTCCGCCGAGAACAGCCCGCCGTCCACGGCTGTGCCCGAGGTGCTGTCGACCCGGATCCGGGCGCCGGATCGGACCTCGTCGTCGGCCGTGTCGGCGGCGCGGACGTCGTTCCAGTGCCACGGGCTGGGTTGTTTGGCCGCGCCGAAGACCTCGTCGACCAGCGCGGATTCGCGACTGCCGAGCAGCACTGACGCCTCGGCGCGCATGAGCCCCTTCAGTGATGAGCCCGGGACGATCACCTCCGGGTCCACGGTGTCGTCCACCCCGGCTGCGGCGCGGCCCCGGCCCACCCGGACCGGTCCGTGGAAGGTGACCTCGAAGGTCAGCCGGTTCGACGGCACTGCCACCACCTCCCCAGAACCAGCGCGTCGAGCAGCGGCATCGGCGCCGGCTGCTGCTGAAACGGCCGGACAATCCCGATGCGGCCGAGCCGGTGCGCGAGCGCGGCGACCTCGGTGTCATCACCGCGCTGCGCGGCTTCGGCCAGTCGCGCCCGGCCGGACGGTGGGATGGCGCACAACTCCTCGATGTCGCAGCGGTGTGTGGCCAGCGTGCTCAGGCTCGGCGCGGATCGCGACGGAGGCAGTTCCGGGCCGTCCTCGGTGACGTCGACCCAGCACACCGCCGGCGTGCGGGCTTGGTGCTGGGACTTCGCCCGCCGCAGCGCCGTCTCGGCCAGGTCGAGGCACTCGGCAAACGGGTACGTGGCGTGGGCGAACACCAGTCCTGCCGAGGCGGTGGGCGCTGGGACCGGGGCGCCCGCGCGCTGCTGATAGTCGGCAGCCAGCACGGCCGTCCGCCGGTGGTAGTCATCGAGGAACGCCACGACGAAGTCCCACGCCCGATCAGCGGTGACCGACGCGAGCAGGTCGTCGCCGCCGGCCAGGTGCGGCACCACCGGCAGGCAGGTGTCTTTCTCGCTGGTCACGTCAGCGGTGGCGACCTCCAGGGCATCCCGGACCGCCTTGTTCAGGTCGCCGGAGAGATCCCGCAGGCTCACCTCGGCGTCCTTCAACGCGGCGAAAAGATCACCGAACCGGTTGCCGTCGACGAACACGGTGCACAAATGGTTCGCATCGCCCGAACCGACAGCGGCGAGGTCAGTGAAATCCCGGGCGACACGCAATGTCCCGGCGTTGCGCTCCTTGGTCCGCTCTACCCCGGTAAGGAGCTTCCGCTCGGCGGCGAGCCCGCCTGGCGCGATCTTCTTTTGCCAGTACTTTCGTTTTTCCTCCGCCGTCCAGTTGCGGGTGTCCCTGCGGTGTCCGCCCTCCAGGAAGCGGCGGGAGCAGTCGGCGCACAATGGCTTGTCGCTGTCCTTCTCACCCGGCTCCACCCGTCCGGTGCACACCGCCGAGTCCAGGCCGCAGGTCTCGCAGAACCGCACGACCGGCACTTCGCTGGGTGCAGTCGGCAGTGGCCGGTACCGCATCGGCCCATCGGGCAACAGGTCCTGCCCGGCGCGCTCGGCAGCGGCACCGTCGCGCAGCGCCTGCCGATAGCTCTCCGCGTGGCGTACGTGCACGTCCCATTCCGCGCCCGGCGCCAGACGCTGCAGCAACGCCGATGTCTCGGCCACCACGGCGTCGATCGTCGGGTCATCGACGGCCGGGTCGGTGAAACGCAGCGAGAGCACCCCGTCGGTCTGCTTACCCTCCTCGTTGACTCGCGCATGCAGTGCCCAGGCGTCGTGGGTCCAGTCGTGCAGCCGCTCGTATTCGAGCAGCGCGGAGGCGCCCCGCCGGCCCCGCAAACGGGGGGTGCGGGCCAGATACGCCTGGATGCGTTTCGCGCCGATGTCGAGGTAGACGGTCATGTGCGTTCCTCAATATGCACCGGCAGCACCGAAGCGATGTCTGAGACCGGCGGCAACGGGACGAATGGCCGTTCTCGCTTTCCGTCACGCAGGGCCTCGCCGGTGGTCTTCTGGAACCACGTGAACGCCCAATGCTGTTTTTGCCCGGAGCAGGTCCCGTCGTCGTCGGCCCACGGGCGAGCGGTGGGGTAGGAGACGACGCGGGAGTCGACGTGGCCGGTGTGCAACGCCGCGGCCAGGTTCCGCCAGGTGGGGTGGAGATCGGCCCGGTCGGCGGCGAAGGCCGCGACGAGGCCGGCCGGATCGAGCGTCGGCTGCTGCGCACCCAGATAGCGGGACTCGATGGTGTCGGCGAGCACCTGGAGGTCCTCGACCTGGCAGGAGCCGAGACCGAGTGGCTTGCCGCCCCCGACGTGGATGGCGTACTCGGGGTCGTCGGTGACTGGATACGGCAGCTGCGGCTGCTGGGTGGCGAACAAGAGGTTCGGTTGCAGTGCGGCGACCAGGCCGCCGATCTCCGCTTTGGTCAGCCCGTCGAACACGACGTCCAGTCGGTAGGCACTGCCCGCGGCGACCAGTTCGACCCGTTCGCCCTCCGGGGCGTGATCGTGCCTTCGCCACCGCCCTCGCCGCTCATCGGTCTGGGGGTCGGTGTGCCAGTAGAACTTTCGCCCCCGCAGGCGACGAGGCTCGCGCGCGTCCGGGGTACCCCACCGGTTGCGGGGCTTCTGGTAGACCAGCGGCGCCGTGCCAGCGTGCGGATCGTCGAGGTAGAACTGCCCGGACCCCGGCCGTGGCGAGCCCGTCGCGGGTAACACGACCGGTTCGCCGAGCGTCCCGCCCGATTCCAGCACCGCATCCAGCACCCGGACGTGTCCCCGGTAGCTGCGCTGCTCGGCGTGCCGGCGGTCGACGCCTCCTGCGCTCACATCACGCACATCGGCGCTGCCGAACACCCGGCAACTCGGGCACAGATCGCCAGGGTCGTGGCACGGGTGAAATCCGCCAGGGAGGCGTTCACCTGAGCTGCCCTGACCTCTGGTCCGCCACAAGTACGACAGCGCCATGCCGTCCACTAGGCGTCCCTTGCTCGGCCCGAGCCACACCACCTGGCCCTCATGAAGCCACTGGCGCGGCCGCAGCCAGCGGCCTTGGCCTCGCGCCAGCTTGGGCTCACCGATCACGTCGCTGAGGCTCACGCCCTCGGCGAGCTGCCTTCGCTCCGCCTCGACGCTGGGCTTGCCTTCTCTGCCGAAGGACTGCTTGGCGCCCTCCGCGGCCTGCAGGTACTCCTGCCAGGCACGGTCGGTCAGCGCCACCGGTTCCGGCGTGGCGGGCAGGCGGCCCACCGCGCAGTAGTACGGGTCGGCCTGCCGGGCTCCGTCGTCGGTGACGAGCACGACCCACGGACCACTCGGGTCAAGGGTCGCGACCGCTGTCTCCTGGTAGACCTGCCTGCCGTTCTGCGAGGTGAACTTCTCCTCGACAAGCTGGAACCGTTGCCCCGTCGTCACCACACCGCCTGCAGGCATGGCGCGGGCCAGCGTCGTCAGCGGAACCCACCTGGTGTCGTCGCAGCGAGTGAGCCCGGTCGGACGGCCGGCATGGTTAACCTCGTCGACCACACCCAGATCCCAGCCGTGGCGCAGCGCACCGCTGGCAACGTCCCGATAGACAGGGACGAAGTCTGGATCGAAAACCCGCAGGCAGCTGCCGGTCAGAGTCTCGTGCAGCGAGCGAATCGCACCGTGCAAGGACGAGCCGGGGATGAATAGCAGCCCTTCACCGGTCTGCGGTGCCTTCGCCACCCCCGCAGCGACCGGCGCGGCGGAGCCGACGTTACGCACCAACAGTGGCGACCGGGCCACCAGCCGGGCCGTGATCCGGCCCGCGAAACGGGCTTCGTCGTTCTCGGCCGAAAGAGTGTGATGGCCATGCGGCTTACCACGCTGCGGCGGCTGCACCGGGAACGGGACGAAGGTGTACGGATTGACGAAATGATCCCGCGACTCTTCCGCTGATTTCCGCCGTCTCCGGAGCTCCCTGGCCTCCCGCTGCCGCTGCGCCTCGGCAGCGGCCTCCTGTTCAAGCTCCGCCACCCAGGACCTCACGTCCGGATGGTCGAAGTGTCCGTGCAGCCGCGTCTGCTCCTGCACGGCAGCGGCGTGCCCGTCACCACGGACGAGCCACCAGAACTTCAGCTTCGCCGCGGCCTTGTGTTTCATCGCCGGCGGCACACCATGATCGGTCAGATCGATGTCTGTCTTCGTGCCGTTGACCCGAAACGTCATCGACTCCGGCCTGCCGACCGCAGTAAGACCACGCAACTCGACCCGCCAGCGTGGGTCCACCGCAAACATCCAGCTCGTGGAATCCTCCTCGAGCTCCCCGACCTGACCCACCTCCGGAGGAGCATCGCACCAGCCATAGGCGAGGTTCCTGGTCAGCCAGCTCACCTCGGTGTGCGGCGCGAACACGACTTGTTCCGCACTCACGCCAACGACCGAGACCCATTGCATACCTTCACCTCCCCGCGGCTCGCCTTCCGGCTAGGCCAGATGCAATCCTCGAAGCTGCCCGACGTCGTCGGCGCGGTCACTGCGGTACCCCCTATGAGTCACTGGCACTCGTCGACTTGGTTCGCTCTGCGGCGATGCAACGTTACAGAGCATTGGACGACGGGAGTTCCAGTACCTCCACCAACGGCACCGTGTCCTTGATCGCCGCGAACGTCCACACCGGCGAGGTCCTCGCCCGAGATCATCCCCGGCACAAACAACATCCGAGAACTTCCTCTGGTTCCTCACCCAGATCGACCAGGGAAGACCTCGCCGACAAGATCCTCGGCTTCATCGCTGGACACCACGATGACGCGGCACGGGCACTGCGTCGCACTGAGACAACCTATCCCTCCGGGTGCGGCGTGACCCGTTCGTCCGCGACGCCCTCGCCGTGCTGCTCAGACCCTCACGCCGGGGACGCGGCCGGCCAGGAGCTGCGGGGCATGGCCCGCCGAGCCGGTCTGCGACGCGCGCAGCGGAAGCGACGTCGACCCTCGTCGAGCTGGAACCCGGCCGCAGCCTGTTCGATCTCGGCGGGTTGCTGACGGATCTCCGCGATCTCCTCGGAGGATCAGTGGACGTGGTGACCCCAGCCGCACTGCAGCAGCGAATCCGCACCACAGTGGTGCGTAAAGCGGCACCGCTGTGAGAGCTGACACGACCGTCTGGACTACCTGCTGGAAGCCATCGACCGCATCGACACGCCGCTGCTGTGCACGCCCACGAACGAGACTTCTCCGGATTATGTCGCAGCACGCTGCCGAGCATGATTTGCCCTTGTCCGCCCACGGCGGCGTTCAATCGGCTCGTCGACAACGCATAGAAATACTACTGGACCAGATTGAACGGATCCATTCTATACCCTCCGTTGCGGGCTATGCGTAGCGACGGGACGGCAGGCGGAGGAGCATCGGATTCCGAGGTTTCTATGCCCTCCGTTGCGGGCTATGCGTAGCGACGCTAAGTGGCGTGCTGGTGAGGTGTGGATGTCTGATGTTTCTATGCCCTCCGTTGCGGGCTATGCGTAGCGACCTGCGAGCAGCTCCACCGGCAGGACCTGGAATCGGTGAACGTTTCTATGCCCTCCGTTGCGGGCTATGCGTAGCGACCAGGAGGATGTTCTGGATGATCTGTATGCTGATCATTACTGTTTCTATGCCCTCCGTTGCGGGCTATGCGTAGCAACGGAACTTCCTACTCTCACACTGCGGCTCAGCCCACGCGTTTCTATGCCCTCCGTTGCGGGCTATGCGTAGCGACACCACGCAAAAAGCAAGCTGGGTAGTACATCAGGTTTCTATGCCCTCCGTTGCGGGCTATGCGTAGCGACCTGGAACAGGAATTCGCCAACGGCCACATCTCCGGTTTCTATGCCCTCCGTTGCGGGCTATGCGTAGCGACGTTTTCTTGTCACATTCACAGAACAGTGAGCTCATGTTACGTTTCTATGCCCTCCGTTGCGGGCTATGCGTAGCGACGCGATTCACTGGCCGAGCAGTGCGCTATGATGCACTGTTTCTATGCCCTCCGTTGCGGGCTATGCGTAGCGACCTGTGAATGCCGATCACCTCAAGGCACAACCGCAAGACGAGTTTCTATGCCCTCCGTTGCGGGCTATGCGTAGCGACTTCATCGACTGGAGAATGATGGGGTCGGCTGGGAAGAGGTTTCTATGCCCTCCGTTTGCGGGCTATGCGTAGCGACATGGTAGAGCTCATCCGAATTGAACTCGGAGTCGAATTGACGTTTCTATGCCATCCGTTGCGGGCTATGCGTAGCGACACTTTGATGAGCTGTATTGTCGCTTTTCAGAGTGTTTCTATGCCCTCCGTTGCGGGCTATGCGTAGCGACAGTAGGCCGGTGACAGAGGTAGCTGTTCAGCTGGTTGATGGTCGTGGCGTGTCGCTGCGGGCGCTGAGGGCCGTAGCCTGGGATGATCTTGGGGTGTCGGATTCCGGGTCGTTGGAGGCGTTGGTCGAGCGGTTGCTCGCCCGT
>JBOHGM010000101.1:0-16709 GCA_050699435.1 Pseudonocardiaceae bacterium
GCCTGGACCAGTCCGTTCCTGCGGGCTACACCCTCCTCATTCAACGACGCCGCCGCGTCCATGTGCGACGACGACACAGGATTCCGATGCGCAACCACCACCGACACACTAAACCACTAACCAACCGTAGACGGCTGAGATGGGCGTAGAGCATCAGAGTGCACGGCTTGCTTAGGCAGCTGGCACGGCGCTGCTGGGCTAGAAGTGGTTCGCAAGACCTTGGGGGACATGATGGTGCAGCTTCTGTCCATCAGATTCCTATCCACGGTCCGGCGCATGTATTTGACGAGTTTTTCCCAGAACATAACAACGTTGAACCGGACTAGCCACGACTTGAACTAGGGTCATCTGCTCTGCACATGGTGGTGTGTTAAACCGTGGCTGGCTGCAAGGTCAGGGCGCTGCGCTAGGAGTACCTCCAGTCGGCTCTCGGGCCAAAGTTCAATGAATGGCGTCTTCCCGTCGGTGTTGTGTTTGTCCACCACGGCGACGGCGTCGGCGGTGAAACGTCCGCTGGTGGCGATGATGAGCGCGCGGATGACGGGAGGTTCCCACATAGATAGCGCCGCCAGGGTCGTCGCGACATCCGCTGGCGCAACAGACTTCGCTTTCCAGTGCTTGGCTTGAACGACGACACGTTCTGTCCTGGTGGTTCCACCGCCATCCCGCAAGATTCGCTCTAAGGAGAGATCGCGGCCTCTGTCCTGCGCTCGTGTCTTCATTAGCCACTCGACGTTCTGGTAGTTCCGTAGGCCACGGAGCAAGTCGAATAACAGACGTTCGAAACCATCGTCATCGATGGCGCCCCACATCAGCTTAGTGGTTACGCCGCCTGTGGGATGGGCGGATGCGGCGGCACCGAGGTCGATGTCGGGAACTGGTAAAGGGTCTGCATCGGACAGGCTCGCGGCCTCGATATCGGCACGTACGGACGGCCAGTCAAGCTCGGCGATGTCGTGCCAGTCGTGGCCTTGGCCGAAGTGCAGGTGCCGATGCAGATCTCCCCATCGACCGCGGCGTTCGGTGGTGTCTCCGAGAAGACGTTCGATTTCGCTGACAGAATCGGCAATGTGCGCGGCGTTGGAGTCTGTGATCACCTCCTGCGAGTTCCGTGGCACATCGTACAGGATCTTCGGTAACAAGTCGTTTATAGTAATGGTCAGCGCTTGAAGCCGCTCGCGTATGGCTCGTCGCCTGGCTTGTGCGAGCCGGAAACGGTACTCATCCAGCGCTCGGCCGGGCTCCTCAGCTGCGTCCATCACAGAAAAAGCAGGCTCCATGATCTCCATGTAGTCAATGTATGCTTGGCCGATATCGTCAATATCAGGAAGCTCGACGGTCACTCGCCAGCCGTCGATGGGAGGTAGGCCCGGCAACATCGAACTCCACGATCTGCGCAGATCGTCATACTCACGAGGCGATCCCCGGCTCGGCCCTGTCGGGATCATGGGCCATGCACGTTCCCACAAGGCGTCGAGTTTCGCCAGGTTGGCTGCGGCCCGATCCATGGTTTGCAGCAGATCGTCCAGGTTCACCAGTGCATGCTCCCATCGCCTCCGATCACCCGTGACCGCGAGGACCAACAGGGGGATTAAAGGTGTCAGGCAGAGTAGCGCACGGCGAGGCGGTCGAAAAAAGCATCCAGAAGCCGATCCGTGGCTTGAGTGTCAGCGAGCTCGGCGCCGCCGAAGCGGTAGACCTCGTAGCCCTTCAGACGCAGGTCACGGTCTTCGGCCACCATTGCGGCGTAGCGGTGGGGGTTGGCTTGACCGTTGTCGTCGGTGTAGTGCTGTTGGCCATCGCACTCGATGACAACTCGGACACGGTGCGGGAGGAGTAGGAGGAAGTCCATGCGCTGGCGCTGCAGTGGTGAGGTACCCGGCTGGTAGCGGCTCTGAGTGTAGGGATCGTAGTGCAGGTACACCTGCGGGATGAGAGCGGGGATGGTGGCTCCGTGTTCGCGGTAGCGCTTGGCATAGGCGCGAAAGATGCGCCGCTCGGCGCCGTTGTCCTTGTCGAGTGATTCCAGTAGGCGCTGGTACAGGCTGAGGAAGATTTCCAGCTCCGGTCTGTCTGTCAACTTCTGCTGATCCGCCCACCAGCTTGCGAGTTCGGCCCAGGTGAGGCCGTGTGCGGCGAGTGGGCGGTCATAGACCAGGCAGTGTTGTTCATGCTTGACGATGCGCAAGTCGTTGTTGAGCGCATCGTCAAGCACAATCTCCGGCTTGGGCCCGATGGCGGCGAAGATGAGATTCTTCATCGCCCCCTGTATGCCTGAGCCGATCTTCTGGCTAGCAAAGATTGGCGCACCGCTGATGTCGCCGACCTGGACAATCTCATAGCCGTCGTGCGCCAGCTTCGCGTTGAAGAAGACACGCAGTCGCTCAACCTCGGCGAGGTCGCTGCGTACGAATGGGTGCAGCATTTCGGCGAGAAACCGCAGCAGCAGCTCGTCACTGTCGGCTAGGCCGAACCTGCCGTCGTAGAAGATCCAATCGTTGTCCCAGTCAAGCGGGTTCAGTATCCGGTGCTGGGCGATATCGCGTCCAGCAGTGTCGAACCGGGGGTCATGGCTCGGCATCGCTTCAAGATCATAAAGGCGGTCAAGGAAGTCGATCTCATCTAGGAGCCCACTCCAGATGATCTTCATCTCGGCCAGCCCGTCGATGATGCGGCGGCGGGTGATCTTGGTGATGCGGCCAGGAGCAGATATGGCGGGCCTCCAGACGCGACGACGCGGGCCTTTTGAACGCGCGTACGAAGTGTAAACCCGAGTGGCGACAGTCCGAGCGGGTCGGCAAGTCGTGAGCTGAGACTCACCGATCGGCAGATCCCCCAGTCTGTTGACTCATGTCGGGCTATCATCTGAATAGCTTCAGCAGTCACCTCCGAGAGGTGCACAGTGAAGTTACGGGAGACAATGGAACTTGGGCCCCACGCGATCAGTGTTTCTGCTGAGAAAACCGCATTAAGCCATCCAGCACATAGTGGTTGTGCCCTACAACGTCGTTGAGAGTGGCCAGGCTGGCTCAGTGCAAGGATGAGGAACTCGGCACGCGCAACCGTGAAAATGCTGCATCGAGCAACGAGTTGGGCTCCACCTCTACACCCAACCTCTGAGTATGCTGCCCAATCGTGTTCATAACATTGTCACCTCTGGTCACCGCACGGAACAGGTTAGCACTATCACCGACCTGCGCGGCAGCGATAAGACGCTCAAGCTCACCAAGGGACACCACAGCGAACGGACAACCGGGATCGGGTAGCCGCTGTCGATAGGCCGCACTATTAATCATGTAATGTGGCTCGGCGGTCACGACAACCCCACAGATCTCCGTGGGCAGTTGAAGATCGGCGAATACGTTGTTTTCAGCACGGATCAGGTCGACGGTGGTCTTGATCTGCTTTTCTAGTGCTTCGTTGACATCAAGCTGGAAGTCAGCCTGATATGCATCGAATGCGAGCCGGGCCTTGTGGGCGACACGCGCTGACTTGACTTCGAATACCACGGTGAGGCCGTCGAGCTTCAACACGAAATCGGCCGCCATCAGACTATTTTTCTTGATTTTGTAGGGACGTTCACCTGTCACCACGGCTGAGTCTAACAGGCGAAGCTGATCACCGACGTATGCCTCGATGATCTTGCCGAAATCCCGACTGAAGGCTTCTTTCCATTGGGTCATGCCAATGAAATACAACGACGCTAAGCTTATGCGTTGCGCTGCAAGATGCATGCTTGGCGCTATGTACCGTCCGTCTCCCATTCCAACATAAGGCGTTTCGACGAGCAGGTTAAAATCGAGGTGACGTAGTCGCTCATCAACATGACGGACTGTCGCCCGCGCGCGCTTTTGTAGATCTGATAGTTCAGCGGCGAAATAGCGATGGAAGACGGCAAGCACTTCGGCTCTCGTGACGCCGTAGCTCTCAAACGTAGGGTCAGCAAGCACTGCTGGATCGAACTGTCCACCTGCGGACTGTGCGCATACCAAGATTACGAAGGAGGCCTTGACGAACTTCTCCACCGGCACCCCGAGCAACGACTCCCAGTCATCAGACACCACTTCCAAAGTCATGGAGCTGTAGTCGCGATCCAAGACAGCAAGAATGCGAGCGATCTCGGCAAACGGGTCGCACTGATACGATGCCTGCTGGAACACATACCGGACTAACACCGAATCCATAGCGTCGGGCTGTCCCACTTCGTCTATAAAGGGATCAACCAAGGTGAGCCCAACCTCACGCGCCCGACGAAGATCCGAATCTGTGACGTGCGGCCCTCCGCGATGTTCATTGCCATAGGCGATGTTCTCCCGAGCAATCACCGAGATCAACCAGGGGTCCGGCCAAGACGGGGAGGATCGTCCAAGGAACTGGCAGGCCGAGATCTGGCTGAGGACAGGCAACAAGACCGACGGCGCTTGTCGCCTCGCGACGGCGACCAGTTCACGATAGGTCGAAATTCGACCTCTCATCCGCATAGGTTGACCTCTACACAGCAGCTAGCCCACATCGACCTGTGGGGAGTGATTTGTGATTCATTTCAGGTTTTAATCGTCCGCACATGCTGTATGCCACCTTGGTTGATCACGTCGGTCGCGAGGTCTCGGACTTGGTCCAAGAATCCAGACTGGTCGACATCGGTGCGGACACTAATAGTGATGGGGGTGTAGCGGGCCATGGGAATTGATGCGTCACTGTATGGAAATTCGAACTGATCGACAGTCTGAATAACGAGCGGATCTTGTCCCTGCCATTCGATGCCAATACGCACCTCGTAGTCACCGGTGCTGTGATGATCGCTTGAAGAGCGAAGTAGAGCCATCAAGTCAGCGACGAATCGTTCGGCACGCGCTGAGTCGATGAGCCACGCCCGAGTCTGTCCGTTCGGCTCGGGACGTCCGCCGATTGCCGAAGCCAGGGTGACTGATCCATCATCGTGTACGCTCGCCCATGCTTCCTTCCAACGGCTACTGTCAGTCTCAACAGTCGTCGGCGCCACCCACCGACGCAGACCAGGGCGCGGGTTTGCTAAAGAGACACTAGCAAGCGGATGTGGACCCTTATTGTCGGAGTAGCTAAGAGTAAATGACTCACATGCGCGCAGGACTTCCCTAGCTTCATCACGAGTCAAGCGCGTGTGAACAGCAGGGGGCACACGGGGCCGCGCCACGCCGATCATCCAGGCACGCTCCGCGACTGGTCGACCCGCCGCGACCTCATTGTAGAGAGAATCGAGCGCCTCGTGCGCGTTCCGCCGCTGACCTAAGCGCGCTCGGTACATCGTCTCGATCTGCCGCTCCCGCATCCATACGGTGTCTGCGTCGTTCCTAACCGGCGCCCCGAAATATTCCCCCCGGTAAATCAGGTGAGGTACATCGATGCTCGCAGGAACAACGACCACAAGAGCCCTTTTGCCCTCATCGCCCAGACGGTGAAGACCGAGTCCCAAGACGGGCGGGCTGACCGCCGTGACAGCAGCACTACGCATCGCACGCTGGTACGGCTCATCCACTTCACCGATATCAAGCCGTTCAGTGGCTGCCTTTTGCTTTTCAGCGATCCCGTAAACGATAACTCCACCACCACTGTTAGCCATTGCCGCGACGTCCTTGGGAAAGTCAGTCTGTGTGATGCCCTTTGCCGGAGGCAGGTCCTTCTTCCAGTCAAGGTCATCGGTCTCTTCAAGATGCTGACCAACTGCCTCATCAAGCATGTCATCAAGTAGCGGCCCAGGCTGGCGACCGAGTAGTCGATGTAGGGCGGTGAACTTCACACGCATACCGTACTGCCGGGTACGGACGACGACGGTCTGGCGCTGTTTGCCCAAGGGTCTCCGCAGTGAACGGGATGCCGACCATGGGTCGGCCGGACTCGGTGCACCTCAGGACGCAGCTACTTGTTGGAATGAGAGGTTAGTCCGGTGCGGAACTCGACGACGTCGCCGTCGGCCATCACGTAGTCCTTGCCCTCCATCCCGACCTTTCCAGCGGCCCGGGCGTCGGCCAGGGAACCGGCGGCGACCAGATCGTCGTAGGACACGATCTCGGCCTTGATGAAACCGCGCTGGAAGTCGCTGTGGATCACCCCGGCGGCCTCCGGGGCGGTGGCCCCGGCACGGATCGTCCACGCCCGAGCCTCCTTCGGCCCGGCGGTCAAGTACGTCTGCATCCCCAGGGTGTGGAAGCCGGCCCGGGCCAGCGCCTGCAGCCCCGGCTCGGGCTGCCCGATCGACGCCAGCAGCTCGCGCGCGGACTCCTCGTCCAGCTCCAGGAGTTCAGACTCCACCTTGGCATCCAGGAACACGGCATCCGCAGGCGCGACCAGCTTGCGCAGCTCGGCCTGCCGCTCGGCGTCGGTCAGCACACCCTCGTCGGCGTTGAAGACGTACAGGAACGGCTTGGTGGTGAGCAGGCTCAGCTCGGCGAGCGGGCCGGTGTCCAGTTCAGCACGAGCGGAGAACAGGGTGCGCCCGGTGTCCAGCACGTCGCGAGCGGCGTGGACGGTCTGCAGCGCCGCCCGGCGCTCCCGGGGATTGGTGCGGGCTTCCTTCTCCAGCCGGGGCAGCGCCCGGTCCAGGGTCTGCAGGTCGGCCAGCACCAGTTCGGTCTCGATGGTGGCGATGTCGTCGGCCGGATCGACCCGCCCTTCGACGTGCAGCACGTCCGGGTCGTCGAAGACGCGCACGACCTGGCAGATCGCGTTGGCCTCGCGGATGTTGGCGAGGAACTTGTTGCCCAGCCCGGCACCCTCGGAGGCGCCCGCCACGATCCCCGCGATGTCGACGAACGACACCGTCGCGGGGACCACCTTGGCGCTGCCGAAGATCCCCGCCAGCACCCCCAGCCGCTCGTCGGGTAGCGGCACCACCCCGACGTTGGGCTCGATGGTGGCGAACGCGTAATTCGCCGCGAGGACGTCGTTGCGGGTCAGCGCGTTGAACAAGGTCGACTTGCCGACGTTGGGCAACCCGACGATGCCGAGGGTGAGGCTCACGGGACGTCGAGTCTAGGCGACCGGCACCAACTCGGTCTGATCGCCGAGCTCAGTAGCCTCCGTCGTCCTCCTCGTCGTCGCCGTCCTCCTGCTCGGTGCCGGGATTCTGAACGGGCGCCTCGTCCGTGCAGCCGCTCGCCACGCCGAACGAGACAGCGGCCAGCACCGCCAGCACCGCGGCGCGCCACCGCTTCATGGCATCCATGGTCATGCCACTCAGCCTAGGGCCAGGTCGGGTGAGCACGCCCGGCGACACGCCCTAGCCGCGGTGTCCGATTCCCGCCAGACCGAGGCCCGGGCTTGCTGGCACGATCGAGACCGTGCTGCTCGATCACGACCGCTGCTACCGCGCCGTCTCCTCCCGCGATTCCCGGTTCGACGGCTGTTTCATCGTCGCCGTGCGGACCACCGGCATCTACTGCCGGCCGTCCTGCCCCGCGGTCACCCCGAAGCCGCAGAACGTCACGTTCCTGCCCACCGCAGCGGCCGCCCAACTGGCCGGTTACCGGGCCTGCCGGCGCTGCCTGCCCGACGCGGTGCCGGGCTCACCGGAGTGGAACCTGCGCGGCGATCTGGTGGCCAGGGCGGTGCGGCTGATCGGCGACGGCGTGGTGGAGCGCGAGGGCGTGCCGGGACTGGCCGCCCGGCTCGGCTACTCCACCCGCCAGCTGACCCGGGCGCTCACCGCCGAGCTCGGCGCTGGACCGCTCGCGCTGGCCAGGGCGCACCGGGCACACGCCGCCCGGGTGCTCGTCGAGACCACCACACTGCCGCTGGCCGATGTCGCGTTCGCCGCCGGGTTCGCCTCGGTGCGCCAGTTCAACGACACCGTGCAGGCGGTGTATGCCACCACCCCCTCGGCCTTGCGCGCCCGGGCCGTCCGGCGAGCGCCCACCCCGGGCGCGCTCACCCTGCGGCTGCCGTTCCGGGCGCCGATGGGCGGTGCGGGCCTGCTGGAGTTCCTCGCGACCCGGGCGGTCGCCGGGGTGGAGTACGCCGATGCCGACAGCTACGCCAGGACACTGCGGCTCCCGCACGGCTGCGGCACCGCGACGCTGCGCGCGGCCGATTCGCACTGGGACGCCACGTTGCGGCTGGGCGATCTGCGGGACCTGCCGGTCGCGGTGACCAGGCTGCGCAGGCTGCTCGACGCCGACGCCGACCCGTGCGCGGTGGACGAGGTGCTCGGCGCCGACCCCGGGCTGGCCGAGGCGGTGGCCCGCGAGCCAGGGATCCGGGTCCCCGGCACGGTGGACGGCGCCGAGACGGTGCTGCGCGCCATGCTCGGCCAGCAGGTGACGGTGGCGGCTGCCCGTACCGCCGCGGCCCGGCTGGCGGCGGCGCTCGGTGAGCCGATCGAGGCCGGCCCAGACGGGCTGAGCAGGCTGTTCCCCACCCCCGCCGCGGTCGCCGAGCACGCCGGTGAGGTCCTCACCGGTCCGCGGCGCCGGATCGAGGCCGTCCAGGCCGCCGCCGCCGCGCTGGCCGCTGGGGACCTGGTCGTCGACACGGGCCGCGATCCCGAGGAGCTGCGCACCGCACTGCAGGCGGTCCCCGGGATCGGTCCGTGGACCGCGGGCTACGTGGCCATGCGCGTGCTCGGCGCCACCGACGTGCTGCTGGACACCGACCTCGCGCTGCGGCGCGGTGCAGCCACGCTGGGCCTGCCCACCGACCCCGACCGGCTGCGCAGGCGAGCCCGGCAATGGCGGCCCTGGCGGTCCTACGCCGGGATGCACCTGTGGCGGGCCGCCGCCACACCCAGACGATCGAACCCACCCAGACGATCGGAGCAGACGGCATGACTGCCACCTCCACCCTCGACACCCCCCTCGGCCCGTTCACCGTCCTGGTCAACGGAGACGGCGCGGTGCTCGCCTCAGGCTGGACCGCCGACGTGGGCGACCTGCTGACGCTGGTGGCCCCCGCGTTGCTCCCTGCCGACGTGCGCCGCTGCGCCGACCTGGGACCGGTGACCGACGCGGTGCTCGCCTACCACGAGGGCGAGCTCACCGCGATCTCGGAGATTCCGGTGCGCCAGCAGGGCGGTGCTTTCCTGGAGCACGCCTGGCAGGTGCTGCGCGCGGTGCCGGCCGGTGCCCCGGTCAGCTACACCGAACTGGCCGCCAAGGCAGGCCGCCCCCGAGCGGTCCGCGCGGCGGCGGCCGCGTGCGCGCGCAACCCGGCGGCGCTGTTCGTGCCCTGCCACCGCGTGCTGCGCAGCGACGGCTCGCTCGGCGGTTTCCGCTGGGGCCTACCCGCCAAGCGCTGGCTGCTCGACCACGAACAGTCCGTCCCTCGGTAGGTCGCTCCCGGTCGCTCAGCCGATCTGCCACTGGTGGCCGCTGTCGGGTGCGTCCAGCCAGATGGCCTGGCGGTGCGGGGTGACGGTGAGGCCGAAGCGGTCCCAGCCGGGCTCGCCGTGCTGGCGCCAGAACTCCATCGCCGCCTCGATGCTCGCCCACAAGCGACCCGGGCCGCCTTCCCACACCTCACGGTTTCCCTCGCTGTCGGCTGTCGACAGCTCGCACCAGGAGCCGTCCTGGCTGGAGAAGAACACCGGACCGGGGCCGCCCGTGTCGGGGTCCATCGCGTACCCGAACCCGACGCGCCCTCGCTGCCACAGGTGCAGCAGGAACCACAGCGGGGGGTTCTCCCAGAGACGTTCGTCGCTCAGCGTGGTCGTGGCCTGCTGCGCATCGGCGCGGTCGCGTGCCGATCCGGCCTGGGGCTCGACGTGGAAGGCCGGGGTGCGCAGGTGCATGAACGTGGCGTACCCGGAGTCGAACCGGCCCTGCAGCCGGTCAGCCTCCCGGCGCAGCAATACCAGGTTGCCACCCACCGTTCGTCTGGGGTGACGACGAAGTCGAGTCCGGCGTAGGTCAGATTCGTGCGCTTGAGATACCTCAACACGCCGTCGGCCACGGTGTCAGGAATGGGCACAAACTCGTAGGTCAGCGCCGAGGGATCCGATCGCCAGTCAGTGTACGCACCGTCAGTAGCGGCGTGAATGGCGATCGGGAACCACTGGTCCCCGATGATGGTCAGGCGCACCTCGAACGCTTTCGGTACAAACTTTTGCAGGGTGGTCGCAGTAAGCGACACGCACCCGATCTCGGCCAGATCGTCGCTGTTCAGCAGCCGGGTGTAGGCCACCTTCTGCTGGCCGTCCTCGGTGATCCCGGACGTCCCCAATGCCTTGGTGATCGTGCCTTCATGCCGATCCACAAAACGCAGCGCCGACGCCGGATCATTGGTGATAATTGTGTCTGCCACGAGCAAACCGCACTCCGCGGCCACCTTCCATTGGTAGGGCTTGAAGATCGCGTCCGCGCACCGGTTCGGATGATTCGCCCACAGCACGTCCAGCGAGGCCAGTACCCCGCCGAGGCCCAGCTTGGCTTCTCGATAGGCGAAATCCTGCTCAGCAACAGTCATGGATGACAGAAAGACGTAGCTGGACGGGTTGCGGTTCCAGATCGACCGTACCTCGCCCAGTTCCACCTCACGATGCAGTGTCCACAACCGGCCGGACCACCGTCCGTCCCGCAGCTCCGCGTTCAGCCCCAACCATCTTGGGAAATCCCGGAAATCCGTGCGGAACACTGGGACCTGGCGCTCAGCCAGAGCCCCTACCACAGCATCGGCCGTGGGGTCGAACTCCCGCGCGAGAATCAGCACAGTCACTGCGCTACTCCTCCCAGCCCCAGTTTTCGTTGTCGCCGCCGTCGCCGTCGGTGTGGGTTCCCTCCGTGGTGGTCCACTGCTTCTCCAGGTGCGGACCCAACGGAACACCGGTGGGATCGGTGGCAATCTGCCGCTGCGGGTCATACACATACTCCGGCACGTCCCGGTCCGGGGCCGGGTGGAGGCTGTGCAACACCAGCGGCCTGGTGCCCGACCAGCTGGTCTCGCTGCCACGCCCACTGGTGCGCGGCGCACGGCGCAGCCCAACCGAGGCCAACGGATCGTCCAGAACGCAAACCATGACTATCGTCCTCTCATCGAGCGATTGTGGTGCTGTAATTCTGGTGTTCACGTAGACGGCCGACCTGGCCACAGGTGCGGCCGTTGCCTCCGGCCATCGTGGGGGGACGGTTCCTTCGGTGCTCGGCTGGAACCGACTGGCCCGGCAGGGGTCGGGGTCATTGCCGGGGCTATCGGCCATGACCAGCCTCCCGGACCCCGGTACTGGTCAGCTCCGCGTAGCGGACCTGCCCGGCGTGGGTCACGCACACATGCTGGTACCCACCCGGCGTCGCTCGACCGAGTGCCAGGTGCGTGGTGCGGATCAGCGCGTCGAGGGTCGCCGCGAGGTGGTCGGCGACAGGCTGCCCCGTGGTTGAAGAAGCGCCCCCCAGCGCGGTCACACCACCCTCGTGCACGCGCAGCAACACCAGCCATTCCGTCACAGCGGTCACCGCGCTGCCATCCAGTCGTGGCAGGACCGGCAGAACCGGTCGGTGTTCTCCGTGAGACTGCCAGGCAACACGACGGCCCCCGCACACCCCGACGTACCGGCCTGCGCGACGACCAGCAGCCACCGCGTCATCGGTCACCAAGTGCGCGACCACTGTGCGGCTATCGGTCATCGCCACGACGTGCACCTTGGCAACGGCTGGCCCGGTCCTCGGGTTTCGCGCTGATGTGGTCCTGCACATGTCTCTTACTGTGAGTGAAGACATGCGGCACAGGTAGTGGCCAAGCTGGTGGCCACCGGAGTCAGAAGCGTTCGATCTCCGTCATCAGCATCCGAAGGGTCAACGAGTGCTTCTCGACGGGCAGCGCGTCGAGCGCTGCCCGGGCATACGCCACGCCGCCATCATGGTCCCCAGCCCGCACGAGCATCAGGCCCCGGTGCATCTCCAGATGAGTGCGGAACCGTGGCAGCGACTCCGGCAGAGTTCGCGTCACCTCATCCTGAGCCAGCAACGCCAGGCGCTCCTCACCCAACCGTGCGGCCATCAGTGAGATGAATACATTGAACCGCCACCACGGCACCGCATAGTCGGACTGGGCGTCATCGGACCCGGCAGCATCGAACACCCGGCGCCCCTCGTCCAGCAGGCCCAACGCCGTGCCGGAGTCACCGCGCAGCGCGGCGACGTGGGCCTTGCCCATCACGGCGTTCAGCCGGCCGAGGGACGGCCGCACATCGAGGGCGAGCGCCTGCTCGGCCAGCACGTCGGCAGCGTTCAGGGAGGCGCCCTCGTAGCCCAGTGCGATCGCCGCCCTCCCCCTCACCCACACCCGCGTGTCCTGGTCACCGGAACGGTCGGCGAACGTCGCCGCGTGCCGGTACCAACTCAGTGCCTTTGCGCCGTCCACACCGGGAAACGTCTTGCCGTACAGCGTCGCCAGCGTGGCCGCCACCGCCCACAACCGCGGGGTGTCGAGTTGCTGCTGCAGAACCACCAAATCCGCAGCGAGGCGCTGCTGGATCTCGCCCGCTCCGGCGGTCATGTAGTCCCGCCCGTAGGTGTCCACCGTCTCGGCCCAGTCCTCCGCCGTCGGATAACTGCCATGCAGCGCGGCAGCGAAGCCCCGCTCGATCAGATCAGAGACCACCAGGTGCGCGACGCTCACGCCGACAACGTTGGTGAGAAAGTGGCGACGATCCACGCCTGCGTGCTCCAGAATCTCGATCGGGACCTGCAGCGCAGTAGCGAGATGCCGCAGCCAGTACCGGCCCGGGACCCGCTTGCCCGTCTCCCAGCGAGAGATCGTCTCGCGGGTCACGGTGTCACGGTTCGCGACCTCACACACCCTGGTCGCCAGCCGAGACTGCGACCAGCCCAATGACTCCCGCAGCTCCCGGATGAGCGGACCAAGCAACACTGCGCAGGCTGCTGACTTGCTCCTACCATCCATGGACATCAGGCCCCACCCCTTCTCCTGAACCGTCACGAACTCCACGTTACGGCAACGCCGTAGAGAAGCAGACAACACCCCGGTAGCCCCCGCACTGCTCCAGGGGTTGCAGTGAGAATACGTTTGCTCGGTACCATTCACATGGTCGTTGATGAAGCATTGAAGGGTTCGGCTCGCGCATGATAGACCATCATCTCATGGCGTCATCTCATCGGGTCACGTGGTGGCAGATCCGGCAAGCTGTTCGTCGATCATCTTGAGTGTGAGCGGCACCGCCGCTTCCGCCAGGCCATCGTCGAATAGCTGAAAATCGATGAGGATCGTAGCGGGAAGGAAACCGAATAGTCCAGGTCCCGTCCGGGTTCCGAGTCGCGCTAGGCGCAAACTTGAGGAGTCCGAGTCCGCGGAGCATTTTGTGCCCTTCATAGGCATCTCGCTTCAGACCGTATTCCGCCTCCCGCATGTCCCCGTAGATGTACACACCGTTCTCGACGTGCTCCCGCGGGTACTGCCGAGCCAGCTCGCGAAACATTAGCCACGCGGCAATCTCGGAGGGTTGCAAAACATGAATCCAACCCTTGAGGAAGAACTCGATCGTGGCTTCGTTCGACTCCGGTACCGAATAGGTACGCGGCGTCGCAAGGTCTCCACGTCCGGATTCGTGCATCATTGTGAAGTTGACATATCTACGAGTGCCACCGAGAAGCTGGACCTCGGCAAGGCCCTCGTCACATAGAGTATCCAAGGCACCCTTCACCTGCCGCACACGGTTGTCGAGCCTCGTGCGCGGCTCCTTGGTGCGTCGCTCACCGGCAGCATCGACGGCTACCATGTCAACCCACGCCACCTCCCCGTCCCCTTGCGAGAGAGGTATGGCGTTCGTCACATGCGCGCCTGGCCCCTTGCGGCACTGCGCAACGAACAACGCGAGCAAGTAGAACCGCAGGGCGATGCCACGGGACCGGAGCAGCCGGGCTGCTGGCGGGCAGGCTAGCTTCGAACCCTCCTGCGCCGGCTCTGTGCACCGGATGAACGCTGGCCGGAGTCTAACTGTGTCGGGACTGCGCCCGCTCTCCCATACGCGCTGCAAGCCGTTGAGCACGTGCTGGTCGAGGTCGTCCTTGGTCAACTCCGAGATGCGACGGCGACGACGCTCAAGAACTTCGGCAGACGACGGCACAGTTCATCCTCAGGTTCTGACCTATTAGTCTCGACGTTTTGACCCTCACAAAGCATTGATCAAATACATGTAGACGATGCCGCTTTAGTACGGGTTGAAGCGTACACCAGCACCCTCACATCCCGCCTGGACTGCGGTCCCTCGGTGGCTGCAACCTGCCTAGGAGGTGCCCCGATAGTGAGGTCGGCGTGCACGGTGGAGCGGAACGGTGAGGCGCAAGGTGAGCATGGATGCGGTGAAGGTGCTGATGGTCGGCGCGGTCGTAGCGCTTCCCATCGTCTTGCTGGTGGCGGGGGCGGTTGTGCTGGCGATATGCACGCCATTGCTGCCGCAGGCTCGGAGTCGGTCGGCGTTACAGGCCATCGCGGCGCTCACGCGGCTCGCGGAGGTACTGCGACAACAGCGAGGCTCGCAAGGGGGTGGAACGTCACTTCGTCGATCGTCAGGTTTGGAGACGATCAACGACGACTCCCCCAGCGATCGACACCGAGACGCTTGTGGATGTTCGGTGCGACGAGCCAAGGTGATCACATGCTCCTCCGATCGTCGAGAGCGGCCGGGAGGTAGTCGGCGACCGACTGCCCGTGGTTGAGGAAGCGACCCTCCAGCGTGGTCACGCCACCTTCGTGCCCGCGCAACAGTGCCAGCCATTCGTTCACCGGGTCATCAGCTCTCGCTGGGGAGTCGTTGTGCGCGGAGACGCTAGAGCTGCGCTCGGCTACCCAGTAAGGATGTTGCATGATGTTGCGCAAACTTGTCGCGTCGGCGGGCGGCTCAGGGCTTCGCGAGGCCGATGGTGGGCGGGCGCTACCGTGAGGCCAGCTAGAACCTGGCCTTGTCCGTCTCAGTCCAAAACCCAGCGAGCTGGTGTGTTACCACCAGACAGGGTCGGCTCTTGACATGTTGCTCCCGTCAGTCGATGCTTCCCTTGGTTTGTGCAATGTCCAGCAATCCCTTAGACGGGAGAATGACTTAGACGGGAGAATGACTGTGTAGCTAAGGTTCCTCGGCAAGAACTCGACGCCTAACGAATCGCCGACCCTCTACGCCACCGACCAAGATTCCTACGTGGTTCAGGGATGGATCGTCACCGATCACGCCATCCTGGACCGACTCACCGTCCCCCGACGACGAGACCATCGTGGAGGTACCGGCCGCCCTGCTGGACCACCTCACCCTGGATGGCCTGGACGGTGAGGTGACCAACGTCATACCGCCCATCGTCCATGTCACGCCGGACGGCAACTACATCATCCAGGGCAAGCGGGTCGCCGACGACGAGGCACTGAGCCAGATGAGCATCCCGGACCACGAGACCTGCGTGCAGGTCTCGTGGTCCGCCGTGGTCGCACTGCTGGTTGGAGGGTAAGGTTTTGGAGCCGATCTCAGCGGAGAAGCGAAACCAGTTCCTCACGACGTTCCGGCGCGAAGCCGTGCATTTGGAGATGCGTGACGTGTACGCCACGGACATCGAGCGGGACAGATTTCAGACCTGGCTACGGGGTGAGCCGTTAGACCCTGAGGCGGAAGCCGAGTGGTGGCGGCCATGGTTCGAACTGATGGCGCGCAACAACGAGGCTGGCAAGACGCTGCGCAGGCTGCGCATCGTCTCAGAGCCGGTCACGGACTACATCCGGTTTGAGTGGCTGGACGCAGCACAACTCGTTCGTTCCGGTGAAGATGTTCGATGGCTTCCTCGCCGCCATGCGTCAAAGCTCCTGCTGCCGGGAAACGACTTTTGGATGTTCGACCGTGAGACGGTTGCGTTCACGCACTTCTCCGGTGACGGGCATGTCCTTGACCGCGAAATGACGACCGACCCGGACCTCGTTGCGGCATGCGCGGCAGCCTTCGAGGAGGCGTGGAAGATCGCTATTCCGCACAACGAGTACACGCCATCCTGAGGTGCCCACCACACCAGTCAAGCAGGCCCGTGAGGCGTTAGGAGCCCGACTCCGAGAGATTCGCGCCGATGCGAACCTAACGGGGCGGGCACTAGCTGCCGCGTGCGAGTGGCACTTCACCAAGATAAGCAAGCTCGAACACGGTGCGCAGGCGCCGAGTGAACAAGACATCCGGACATGGTGCCGCACCTGCGACGCCGAGGACCAAATACCAGATCTCATCGCCACGGTGCGCGCTATCGAGTCGATGTACGTCGAGTGGCAGCGCCATATGCGTGCCGGACTTAAACGTTCACAAACCTTATCCGTTCCGCTCTACGAGCGAACAAAGCTGTTCCGAGGCTACGAAAACACGGTCATACCCGGACTGTTTCACACCGCCGAGTACGCCGCTGCCATTTTCAGATTCTGGAACGAATTCCTCGACCTGCCGGGCGACGTGGACGACGCCGTCGCCGCCCGCATGGAACGGCAACGAGTCCTCTACACCGGTGCCCGGCGCTTCGCATTCGTGCTGGAAGAACAAACCTTGCGCACGCGCGTAGGCGATACCGACGTGATGCTCGGGCAACTCGACCGCGTACTCGCCGTCATGTCACTGCCACGAGTAAGCCTCGGAATCATCCCGGCTTCGGGTGAACGCCGCTGCCTCGCCCAAGGAAGCTTCTGGATATTCGACGAAGAGCGAGTACAAGTCGAAGGAGTCTCAGCCGGGCTGGACATCACCCAACCGCGAGAGATAGCTGTGCACATCAAGG
>JBOHGM010000102.1:0-13922 GCA_050699435.1 Pseudonocardiaceae bacterium
CGCCACCGCGGCAACCAGATCGCCGGATTGTCCGGGGGGCACAATCCACCCGGCAGTCCTGTGTCTGGAAGGGTCGATCATCACGTGGATGGCGGAGACGGCTACGAGCTTCATGGGCGCTGCTCCCTTCTCCGGCGGTTGGCGCCTCACGTGTACAACGTGGATTCTGGAGAGAACGACATCGTTTCCGCAGGAGGCAATGCAGTGGGGGCACGAATTGGGGGCACGCGTGCCCCCTCGCCCAAGGTATGATTGACGCCATGACTGAGGACATGACTGAGGAGATTGAACGCCCTGAGTGGGCTCGACGTCTCCGTCGGGAAAGAATCGTTCGCGGATGGTCTCAGGGAGACGCTGTTGCTGCGATGCGGACGTTCGCCGACGCTCCATTGCCTGCTGCCCTGCTGGATCAATGGAAACGGTGGGAGCGTGGTCGCAACAAACCTGACGAGTTCTACAGGCCTCTCATTGCAGCAATGTTCGGCACTGTCGTCGAATCCATCTTTCCGAGCAAGTTCGCTCCCGCTTCGCGCACGACTGACGAAATTCTGCTCAATCACACTGGTATGGACACGCACGAGCTGGTGCAGCGACTTCGGCGTTCTTCAGTGGACGACACGACTCTAGACGCGTTAGCGCTTACCGTTGAACAGTTGTGCTGCGATTATGCACACAGCGATGAAACCGAACTCATAACAGAGAGCCAGAAATGGCTGTCGTGGATCACGAATCTGCTTGGTGAGCGTCTCACACTTACTCAGCACAAAGATGTTCTTGATGCCGCTGGTTGGCTCACACTCTTGATCGGCTGCTTGGAATACGATATAGGCCAACCTCGAGCGGCCGAGGCGACACGGGTCGCGGCGTTACAGTTAGCAAGTGAGGCGAATAACGTCGCCCTCACCGGTTGGGGTCACGAGATGCGGGCGTGGTTTGCGCTCACCAAGGGCCGTTACCGCGAGGTCATCGAAGCCGCTCAAGTCGGGCAAGACGCAGCACCCGGAAGGTCCGTTTCGGTACAGCTAGTTGCCCAAGAGGCCAAAGCGTGGGCTCGGATGGGAAACCAGCGCAATGTAGTACGCGCGCTCGAAAAGGGCCGCACCCTCCTGGATTCACTACCTTACCCAGAGCGGCCGGACAATCATTTTGTAGTAGATCCGGATAAATTCGACTTCTACGCGATGGACTGCTATAGACTTATCGGTGACGACAAGCTAGCCGAGATGCACGCCCAGGAGACCATTAGAAGGACAACGACTTCAGGCGGCACTGATCTGGCACCGATGCGAAGAGCTGAAGCTGAAGTTACCCTTGGCGTGATCGCCGCAAGAAATGGCGCACTGGAGGAGGCCCTCGGATATGGCTATAAAGCACTCAGCATAGGTCGACGCTCTCAGCCGTCGCTTCTCATGGTCAGCACCGAACTCGATCAAGCTCTACAGAAACACTACCCCGACAATGACGAAGTACGCACCTTCCATGAAGCCCTAACAACTGCCCTCGACTTTACCCCCTGACGCCTTCTGCACGCTTCCCCCGCTACGCAGGCGAGCTCGGGAGCAGACGAGGTGTGGAAGCCACCGAGATGCACACCAACGTGGCCTGGCTGTTGGACAGAAGGCGCGTCAGCTTCGCGGACGCCTGTGTGAGCGAGCGGCTGGAAACGGCACCAGCGATCCGTGACCTTGCCGGACCCGGAGGACCATCACGTGGTCGCCGCGGCGATCGCTCACTGGGCTGGCCCGGCAAGTCAGCGGCATCGGTGCCGCCGGCGTGCGGGAACTGGGCGGCTCGCGGGTACACCGACTGGGACGACGTCCTGGACCACCTCGCCACAGTGGCCGAGCGGGAGCGGCTGCTGCTGATGCTCGACAGGTTCCCCGAACTGGCCGCAACCACACCCCTCGCATCCTCTCGCGAGCTGGCCTCCGCCTGGGCTCCTGATCTCCGTGGCCCAGCTGCAGACCCGGCGTGCCTGAGCACCCTCACCGCCGGGGCGGCGTTCTCGTGCCCGGAGATCGCGCAGTCGGACGCACGTTAGGATCAGACGAGCCCGATCAAACCGTCAGACGCGAGGAACCATGACCGAGGCCGACCTGCAGGCCCGCGAAGAGCTGTTCGAGGATTCACCGACAGGCGTCGAGGTCGAGCATCTCGAGAGTGATGGCGAGAACCAGCTAGCGATTGAGCGCCCTCCTTGGAACCCGGAACACATCCGCGTCAGCACCAAGAACTTTTCCATCCGGAATGTGCTCGACCTGATTAAAGAGCGTGATCTGGAGCTGGCGCCAGATTTTCAGCGAAACCGCGTGTGGAAAAGTCAACAGAAATCCAGACTCATTGAGTCGATCCTCCTTCAGATTCCCCTTCCAGCATTCTATTTCGCCGAGGACGCCGAAGGTATGATGCGCGTCGTGGATGGTCTACAGCGATTGTCCACAGTAGCTGATTTCGTTGGCGACGGCGCCACCGGCACCTTTTCACTGACCGGTCTCGAGTACCTCGATAACGCGAAGGGAAAATATTTCAGCGAACTGCCGACCCCGTGGCGGCGCAGAATATACAACACGCAAATTGTTGTGCATGTCATAGATCCGACGACGCCCACGGCCGTCAAATACGACATATTCAAGCGCATTAACACCGGTGGATCCCCACTGAATCACCAGGAAATCCGACACTGTATGAGCAGGCAACGCAGCCGTGATTTTCTGAAGCGCTGTACCCACCTTCCCGAGTTCGACCAGGCTACCGGCGGCACGCTGCGTGACCATGTACGCATGAACGACCGGGAGATGGCACTGCGCTTCTGCGCCTTTTCCTTGCTCGGCGAGGAGTCCTACTCCGAACCGCGCTTCCGCGCCATGGATCCCTTTCTCGAACATACAACCGGAGTTCTCGACGACGAGCAAGAAACTCCAGACGCCCAACTCGACGAAATCGCCGAGCGGTTTCGTCTCGCTATGGTCAACGCCTATGAGATCTTCGGTGAGCATGCTTTCCGGAAATGGCCCTACGGAACCGAATGGCTCAGCCCGATCAACCGCCCGCTCTTCGAAACCTGGTCGGTCGTGTTGTCGCGCTATGCGGCCGCAGACGTTGTCGCCCGAAAAAACAATATCATGCGAGTGGCCCGCGAGTGGATGACCAATGATCAAGATTACATCGCAGCGATCACGTCATCGACCGGCGACCCCAGGAAAGTGAGATATCGGTTCGACCGTACCACGGTAGCCGCAGAGGCGGGACAGTGATCTCTACTCTCGCAATGCGGAACTTCAAACGGTTCCGCTCCGTGGAACTCAACCTACGCCCGATGACGGTTCTCACTGGGCTGAACGGCACCGGCAAAAGCACCTCGATACAGGCGCTCTTGCTCGTCCGGCAGATCGCCGAGGATCTCGGCGCATCCGTGGTACAGCTCAATGGTCCCTACGGTCTTGCGCTCGGAGGTTCCCAGGACGTCCTGCGCTTCGATGCCGAGGGTGATGAGATCGAGATCAACCTGCACTGTGCAGGTACCGACTACCACTACCGGTTTTCCTCCCCCGGCGATCGCTACCCTCATCTGCACGTATCCGCCCGGCCGGAGACTCCTCCCGTTGAGCTGAGCCGTACCGGCCCCGAGTTTGTCTATCTCATGGCCGAGCGACTCGGCCCGCGCGACTTGCTGTCGGTCACCTCTGTAGAGACCGCACACGTCGGCGTTGGCGAACAAGGCCAGTACACTGCCCAAGTGTTGGCGGAGCACGAAACGAGCACCGTACGAGCCCCACTTCGTCACCCGAACACTGAGCACGGCGTCACGACGCTGCGCACGCAGGTAGAAGCATGGGCATCAGACATCATCAGCCCAGTGCAGATCACGGCCCAATGGCCACCTGGATTGTCCGCGAGCGTACTCCGGTTCCAGGAACCCGGACTCATGAGTGAGCCGATCCGGCCGGCGAACATGGGCTTCGGATTCTCCTACGCGCTTCCGGTCATCGTCGCTGGGCTGCTCGCACCCGAGAATGGGGTGCTGCTCGTGGAGAACCCTGAGGCACACTTGCACCCGGCCGGACAGTCCCGGCTCGGTCGGTTTCTCGCCCGTGTCGCGGGCAGCGGGGTCCAGGTGGTGATCGAGACGCACAGCGACCACACGGTGAACGGTGTACGGCTCGCCGTCGCCGAGGAGCAGACGATCGACTCTCAGGACGTAATCGTGCATTTCTTCGGCAAGGCCGGCGACGGCCACCCTGTCTCGATCGACCTTACGGAGCACGGTCGCCTCAGCGCCTGGCCGGAGGGGTTCTTCGACCAGATCGAGACCGACCTGGGGAGGCTCGCTCGTGCCCGGCGCGACCAGCGGTGACTTCTGGCCGCGCGTTGTCGTCGATGAGGCCAGCTTCGATTTCCGGGGGTTGCCTGATGCGGACGTGGAGCGTGGCTTGGATCAGTTCAACGATGCGTTGGACGCCCTACGAAGGGACGGCCAGGCGCCTGCGGTCTATTCGGACTATCATTCGGTCGAGTGCCGCGACGGCCTGGAGTTAGTGCAACTGATCTACGCCCGAGCGACTGATGTTGACCCGGATGTCTGTAAACGCACTGGCGTGCTTCTTGATCGTTGCCAGGAGTGGGATAACGATGCCCCGCCCGGATGCACGCCGATAGACCTGCCGAATACCTCTATTCCTGCCTTCTCCGTCGGCTACGCCCTCGCGATGGGTCTCTGCGGTCGGGCAGTCGGATGCCTGGTCTTTCCGGCCTGTCCACGCCGTGGCCTTCTGACGCTGAACGGCGAGTCCAGCACCGTAGAAGTGGTGTTCTTCGCAGAGGCATCCGAGGCCCACAGGATATGGCGACATGCTTTCACTCTGGAGAACGTATCTGAACATGAGTTCTTCGCGATCGCGGTATTCGCCTTCCCATCGCTCATTTTCCACTCGGATCTGCGGTTCGGGAAGTTCGCTGGCAGCTACGCTGCGGTGCGCGATCCCGTTGTGCGAACACTCTGCGCCTTGAACGATCATTTCCCGCGCGTGCTCGCCGAGCGTATGGGCCTCCCTTACGACGTTGCTGCGGCCATGGGCCAGTACGGTGTGGACCTGTCGCCGGAAAGCCCAAGGACGCACTCCAATGAGGCTTTCATGCGCCAACGCGACGTGACATACGACGGATCCCGGTATCGCTGTGAGTGGCATGCGAAGATCGAGCGTCACCGCAACCGTATCCACTTTACTCTGCCCACCGATGGCCCGGACGGCCGAATCCTCATCGGAATATTCACGAATCATCTCGACGCGTAAATGAGGATCTCCACTCGACTACATCAGTACGTCGCGCTCGTCGAGGCACTTGCCCGTGTCATGCAGATCCAGCACCGGATACTGCGCGGTTCAGAGAGCCCCTGGCGCTCCTCGCCACCGCCGAAGTTCGGGAGATTCAAGTATTCCGCTGACAGCGGAAGAAGCCCATTACGTGTACTACACCATCAGGAGGCCCGCCTGCGCTGGTCCGTGAGTACGCGCGAAACGAGACGCACAGTGGCCTGTTCCGCCGTACCGGCACGTAGCAGCCCCGGCGCAACCTGAAGACGACGGCCGTGGGTGGCGCGGCGCCGAGCTCGATCCGCAGATAGTCCGGAATACCGGCCCCGGGCGGTAAAGCTCGGGCTTCACGGCCCGATCCACCACCGCGTTACCCGGGCTGGTGATCCCCCACCGTTCGCCCTGACCCGTGATCGCCGTCTCGGAAGAATGAGCCGCGCCCCGCGCGGTTATCCCTTCCGCAAAAACGGTGATCATGGATGGCTGGCGGCCAGGGCCGAGTCTGGAACATTCTCTTCGTTCCGAGCGTGATCAAATCCGTGAGCGCATAGGGGTGGGGGTGCTCAGTCGCCAGGTCGTCGCGGAGATGAGCCGCCGACCGGATGGGTGTCTGCTGTCATGCGCGGCTGGTCCCCCCGCCTCGTGAGGGGGGCGTGGGCGGACGGCCCAGAGTGTCCAGATCGCGCCGGTAGGACTCGTTGCTGGCCAGCTCCTGCTGGGTGCTGGTGCCCTCGATGAGGTGTTGGGTCACCACGTCACCGAGCGCATGCAGCACCTCGTGACGCTCGACGCCCGCAGCGGTCAGCCGCTGGGCCGCCTGCCACGCCTCGGGCGGATCGTCGTTCCAGAGCTGGGTGGTGACGACCTCGTGCATGATCAGATGCATCTGCGGCCATACCGCGTCGATGAGCGCGGTGAAGTTCGGCTCAGGGCCGCCGAGCATCTCGTGGTACTCGGGATGCTCCCCGATGATCAGTAACCAGCGCTGCGTCTCGTCGTCCGCATCGAGCTGCGGGTAGTACTTCTCCCCGATCTGGATGCCGAAGTAGGGCATCGCGAACTTCCGGCGGTCCAGCACGGCCCCCACCTCAGCGAAGCCGGGCACCTCCTCGCCCGGGCCCGCCACCCAGGACTTCGCAGGCCCGGCGCGGTAAGGATCGGCGTAGGCGGCGGGGAACTTCGCACCGAGCTCCGCGACCGCCCCTTCGAGCTCGTGGTGGGCCCATTCGGGCAGGCCACCCAGCTCAGCGGCCCAGCGCAGCCAGGCGGCCACCATCGTGGGCATCGCGTCGCGCTCCTGATCGGACAACACCGTCTTGAGGGGCACCCAGGCCATCAGGAAGACCTGGGTCTTCATCGGGCTCACCCGCAATACCCGGCCCTGGTCAAAGGCGCAGCTGTGGTCGATGATCAACTCGACGCAGCGCTGCGCCACGTCCCGGTCGGCCAGCCCCGCGCCGTGGGCCGAGGCGAGGAAACCGGCGACAATCCCGGCCCGCTCGGCCGCTCCGAGGTTCACCGGCTGCGGCTGCGCGGGTGGCAGCGCCCGCAGCCGGGCCAGCACCAGTGACCTGGTGAACCAGTAGGTCTTGCTCACTGGCGGGTCGGACGTCATATCGGTGGCCACCAACGCCGCCTCGACGACGCCGCGCGCCACCGCCGGGCTGATCGCCCGCAACGTCATCCGACCCTGCGCCACGTCGGCGGCGATACCCTCCAGCACCTTCTCCTGAGCGTCCGCCACGAAAGCGTCTGTGGCGATCTCACCCATGTTGTGCTCCACCACCACGACAACCGAATGCCGCTGCCCGCCCCGCTCGAAGCCAAGCAGCACGCTGGTCTGGTCCCCGTAGATGTCGCCGTAGGCCGAGCAGCCCGTCACCCGCAGCCCGCCCAGCTCACCCGCCCAGGCTGGCTCGGGAACCCCGCGAGCCGCGAGCCGGTCGGCGGCCGCGCCCGCCTTTGGCCGCTGCCGGTCCGTGCCCAGCACGGCGAGGACCCGCAGCATCGCCAGCGCGGCGGCAGTGCCGGACCGCTCGGCGTAGGCGATGAAACCCTCCCCGATCATCACGTCCGGGCCGATGTCGGCAGCGCCCGTCAAAGGACCCGACCAGGCGGAGCTGATCTCGGAGATCAGTATTTCCACCTGCAAGGGGTCACGCAGCTCGGCCAGCGCCGCGTCAGCGGCGTTCAGCAACCGTTCGAAGGATCCCTCGAGGTCGAACCTGGGGTATTCAGCACGGCGCTCATGCCCGTCGTTCGGTGAACTCACATCCGAGAGAGTGGCAGAAAGCCCGCGAGCCCCTACGCGCCAGGTCCGCAAGCAGCCGGGGTGGTGATCACTGCCCGCGCGGCGGCGGCTTCGTCCGCCTTCACGCTTGCTAGCATGAAAGCATGAAGCAGGTGACCTGGCGTGCCCCGGATGAACTCCTCGCGCGCGTGCGTCATGCTGCCGACCAGCGCGGCAGCAGTGTCAACGAGTTTCTCACCCGCGTGCTCGATGCAGCCACCGACCCGGAACTGATCGACGATGAGTCGCTCCGGGTCCGTGAGCGGCTGGCCGCCGCGGGCCTGCTGGCCCCAGCAGGTCCGCCCCGGCCCAGGCCCGCCGAGGACGACCTCACCCGCGCGCGACGCCGGGCCGGTCAGGGTCACCCGCTCGCGGACCTGGTTCGCGACGGCCGCGAGTGACCGTCTTCGCGGACTCCTCGGCGGTGGTGAAGCTCTATGCCGATGAGCAGGGCCACCAACTGGTCCGTGGGCTCGATGGTCTCGTGGTGTCGGCGCTGGCCAGGGTGGAAGTGCCGGCGGCCATCTGGCGTAAGCACCGGATGGGCGAACTCGACCCGGCCGACGCCGCCGTCCTCGTCGCCGCATTCGAGGCCGACTACCACGGCTCCGCTGACGACCAGCCGCGCTTCGCCGTTGTGGCGGCGAGCGCGAGCGTTCTCGAAGCCGCAGCCCGACTGGCCGGGGTGCACAGCCTGCGCGCCTACGACGCCGTGCAACTAGCCAGCGCCAAAGCCGCCGCCCAGGCTGTGCCGGACTGCCACACGGTGGCGGCCTTCGACGGCACACTGCGCGCAGCGGCCGCAGCCGAGAGCTTCGCCCTGCTCCCGGATTGAGCGACCTGGTGTGATGAACCTCGCCGAAGCCGCTTTACGAGGTGCGCAGCGCCACGTCCGCCAACAGCAACGGGTGGTCACTGCCTGCGGCGGTGGCTTCGGCGGCCAGGCACTGGACGTCGAGCACCTCGAAGTCACGGCTGGCCCACAGGTGGTCATCGGTCGCGCGCAGCACGTCGGTCAGGTCGTGCACCGATTCCGGGCCGAGCAGCGGGTCCGCATCGTCCACCGGGGCACCAGCGTCGATGCCGAACACCACCGGGCCGGAAGCACGAGCGAGCCACTCGGCGATCCCGGTGTGGAACGCCCGCTGCAAGGCAGCGGCGGGAGGGCCCGCTGTCGGACTTTCCGCAGCGGTCCCCTGCCGTCCGTGGAAGCTGCCCGCGGTCAGCAGGTCCCCTGTGGACAACGCCACCCGGGTGGCCATGGTCCGCCACAAGAACCCCTGCCGGACCGGGTCGCGGACCCCGAAAGGAGCCTTGTCCAGCACCTGAGCATCCAGCAGAGCAGTGCTGGGGATGCCCAGAACCGCGCAGCCGAGGCGGAACTCGCTGCCCCGCGGATCGCTCAGGTCGGTGGATAGCGCTCCCCAGGCAAACAGCCTGGACTGCCGGTGCATCCGCTCATGGGCCGACGGATGGGGCAGCAGCGCGCGGTACACTGGCCTGCCGATCTCCTGGAGCAGCGCAAGGTCCGGCCGGAGCCGCCGGAGCAGGTCGACCTTGGCGTCCAGCAGTCCGGTCGGCCGAGAGTCGACATTCCAGCTCACTACCCGCAGCCGCACCAGAACCCCCGCCGGATTGCCCGCAGGTCACTGCTTCTCATTGGTCACTGCTTCTCATTCGGACTCCGGTATTCCGCGACGCGGTGGACCTCGGGGACGAAACCCCACACCGAGCCGAGGCGGCCCGGCTCGAAGTCCTCGCCGACCCGCTTGCGGTAGGACACCTCCAGGATCGGTCGCTCATCGAGCCCCTGTGCCATCGCGAGACACGGCGCCCGGTAGGCGCAACTCGCGCAGTGCTCCGAGGATGGGTTCGGGTAGAGCCGGAGCGACGGATCGATCATGTCCTGCAGCTGGAACGCGATGGCGGCGCCCTGCCGCTCGATCTCGAGCGCGGTCCGGGGAATGTGGGTCCGACGAAACGAGTCGGTGCCGCGTTGCGTGATGATGCCACCGGCCGCGGGCCGGGCCCGGACATCGATCTCCGGGGTCTGCCCCGGGTCGGACACGGCCGCCCGCAGCTCATTGTGGATCGTGCCCTCGATGTCGGCGAGAAAGCCCAGCTGCCACGCCCAGCACCGGGTCATGGCCTGCTCGTCGAGCAGCAGCTGGTCCAGGTCCGGCCACTGCGCACCGGTCACGATCCGGTGCTCGACGAGCCAGTACAGCTCGTGCTCGTCGATCACCACCATGTTGATCCGGACCCGGTACTGCAGGTCCCGTCCGTCCCGAGTGATGAGACCGCTGTCCGGACGGGCCGGGTCCAGCACGTTGACGTCGAACTGCGCCGCGACCTGCAGTGGGGTGAAGCGGTCGGTCTCCAGCGCCCATTCGAAGTAGCGCTCCAGCACGCCGGTGCCCAGTTCGACGTGCTCGTCCCAGTCCCGGACCTGCTCCGCGGACAGCTCACGGGTCCGCGCGTAGGCCGACCGCTGCCTGCGCATCGACTTCTCGAAGCCTGCGACGGCAAGCGGCCGCACGATCTCGCGCTTCCAGTCCCACATGCCGGGGAAGTAGTAGACGTCGAGCGCATCGTGGATGGCTTCTTCGAAGTCGAACACGCGTAGCGGCTCGATCGGCTCGTAGTCCTGCCGTTCCCGGGCACCCAGATCCCACGCCCGCCGACACCGCCGGAACAGCGCGTTCTCCCACGGTCTTGTCGTGTAGTGCGTCCTCACCCAGAGCACCTCCTGCACCCGACACGGGAATTCCGAGGGTACCTTGGCGGCGCCGGTTCGCGCGGCGACGACGACGTGGCACCCGGGATGGCAGAGAGTCACGGCGGCCTGGCCGAATCCGTGGGATGTGTGTCGTTGACGCCATCGCGCCCGGACGCGATCTACCTGCGGCAGGGTCGGGTATGGACCTCCGGCGGGGTGACGGCCGGGATCGATCTGGCGCTCGCCCTGGTCGAGGCCGACCATGGCCCCGAACTCGCTCAGCAGGTCGCGCGTGAACTGGTCGTGTTCGTGCGCCGGCCCGGTGGGCAGAGCCAGTTCGCCGCCCCGGCGTGGGCGCCCCCGGCGCGACGGCCGTCGGTCCGGGCCGCCCAGGACCTCATCCACGCCGACCCGAGCGCCGATCTGCGCGTCCCCGAGCTCGCTCGTCGGGTCGGCATGAGCGTCCGTCACTTCACGCGCGAGTTCACCCGGGCCCTGGGCCGGCCGCCCGCGGAGTATGTCGAGGAGGTGCGGGTCGACGCGGCCCGACGCCTGCTGGAGGCCGAGCCCGTCCTGGTCGGCGTCGCCGCCACCCGCTGCGGCTTCGGCTCGGCCGAGACGATGCGCCGCGCGTTCCTCCGCCGGCTCGGTGTGCCGCCCGACCACTACCGCCGTCACTTCGCCACCGGCGCCTGACGTCCGTTGACCCGAGACCTGAGGAGGAAATCGTGACCACCGACCCCACGACCACCGCATCCACCACTGCTACCCGCGTCGCCCGGCCGACCTGGCGCCGCGCCCTGACGAACCGGGCCTTCGCGGTCCACTACCTGCAGATGCTCGCCGCGATGATCGTCGGCATGGTCGTGCTCGGGCCGCGAGGAGTACCTCGCGGCGCACTGACGCCACCCCCGCAGCTCACCGGCCGCGGCCCACGATCCCGCGCCATCGTCCGCGCTCGCTCGCGAACACCACCGAGGTGTTCCGCTCCGGAACCGGAGGCAGTCGCCATGCACCCCACCCACGACACCGCCTACGAGTCGACCGATGGCCGGCCACGGCGGACCCTTCCGTGGCTCGCCCACCGCTGGCCTACCGCGGCCGGCCTCGCCTTCGCCGTGTTCGTCGCGTCCGGATCCGACCATGGCGACGTCGCGCCGATCCTGACCGCATCCGGCTTCGTCTACCTCGGCGCCGCCGCGCTCCAGCGGCGTGCGGCGGCCTGGCCGATGTTCCTCGTGAGCGTCGTCCTGATCACGATCGGCTCCGTCGCTGCCGGTCTCGACCGGACGTGGTCCTCGTGGTGGATGCTCGGCATCTCCGCGGCTCTGGTGATCTACGCCCTGGCCCAGGGGGGGCTCCGTCCCCCGTGGGGGGTCCCGCTCCAGGCAGGTGCGATGGTCGTGCTCGCCGCCGCCGCGATCGTCGCCGTCGGTTCCGGCGCCACGTGGGCGGGCGTGCTGGTCGGTGCCGGCCTGCTGGCGCACGCGGCCTGGGACGTCCACCACCACCGCACCGAGCGGGTCGTCGCGCGCTCCATGGCCGAGTTCTGCGCGGTGCTGGACACGGTGCTGGGAGTCGTGATCCTGGTCGTGACGTTCGGGGTGGCCACCCCGGAGTTGATGACGTCGTGATCTGAACTGCAGACCTCTCCCGGACCGAGTTCCACCACCGGGCGGGACGTGACCGCGCAGGCCATCGAGGCGGCCGGGGGGTTCCATGCTCGTGGGGCGCAGAGGTGGGCGATTGAGGCGGCGTATCTCTGTTGACCGCGGAGACCAGCGGGATGCACACCGGCCTCGCCGAGGCCTCGACAAGCTCGCCGAACACGTTGGCGAGCCCGACCGAAGGAGACATCATGACCATGCTTCCCACCGTCACCTCCGCCGACGGCACCCCGATCGCCTACGAGGCCACCAATGAGCCGCCGTTTATCGTCGGACCGGGTCACCCGCCGGTCCCCTCCGACTACGTGGAGCGGGTCAGCGCGCTCGTCGCCGACGGGAAGCGCAGCGACGCGGTGGAATACTTCATGACCGAGGCCATCGGCATCCCCGCCGAGTACCTCGAGCCGATGAAGGCCGACCCGTCGTGGGAGACCATGACCCGCTATGCCCACACCCTTGCCTACGACGGACGGACCGTGGCGGGCACCCAGGACGGCACCCCGCTGCCGAAGGACCGCTGGAGCGTCACGGCCCCGGTGCACGTGCTCGTCGGTGAGAACTCCGCGCCGTTCTTCCACGAGGGCGCTCAGGCGCTCGTCGACCTACTGCCCTCGGCGACCTACGCCACGCTGCCGGGCCAGGACCACAGCGCGTTCTGGATGGCGCCGGACGCGGTGGCCGACTCGGTGACGCGGGCGTTCACGTCGTAGCCGGGCACCACCTCGCACCGGCGGACCGAGGGACAGTCCGGCGGCAGCATTCTGACGGCCGTTCAGGCTTTTCTTGGAGGGGGGATGGCTGGGACGGGGCAAGGTCGTACGCGGGCCGGTGCGGGTGGGGAACGGGCGTCGGCGCCGGGCCTCGCGCGGGGTCTGATGCTGCTGTTGATCGTGCTGTCGAACAGCATGTTCTTCCGCCCTGCAGCCCCTCGGCCTGCGCGACCACGCTTGCGGCGTCGACGATCTGGTCGACGGCGAGCCCCTGCTTGGGCCGCGGCGGGGTCGGCGCCGGTCATCCCATAGCAGCTCGCTCGCCCGCAGGTGAGCATCCGAAGGGCAACGTCATGATCGCTCGGTGTCAGTGATTGTCGCTCTGGGTAGCCGCTTGTCAGGTAGGTAGGGCCGCAGCAGCGCAGATCCCCTCGCCGAGCTTCAGCCCGCGCGCAAGCTGCTAAATGGAACCTTTTGGCTGTTCAGGCAGCCTGCGGACGGCTAAATGGAACCTTTTGGCGCTTCGGGCGGGCACCCCCGGGTCGGTCTGACGGACTCGGCGCTCTCCAAGCAGCTTCGCACCCTGGGTGAGGCCGAGCTCCTCGTCCTTCGCCGCGAGCGCACCGGACAACGACGTCGAGCGTGGATCCGCCTTACAGGGACCGGCCGTACCACACTGGTGGAGCACGCGGCGGCGCTCAGGGAGATCGCAGGCGGCAGCTGAAGGGGGGCTGCCCGCGATGACCATTGGCGGTCGCCTCGGTGGGGCCCGCGGGGGGCGGCAGTCCGACCCATCGCCAGGACCGGATCACCGTCCGTCGAGATCAAGCAACCCGGCACGGAGTTCCCCTACGCCAATGCGGAGACCGTCGTGCCGACGGCGACGTGATCATCATGTCCGGCCGGATCGACGACGTCGATGCCTTTCGCCAACACCATCTAGCGTCCTCCGCGGGCCTCGTGGGCGAGGATCGCGAGCTGGGTGCGGTTCGCCAGATCGAGCTTGGTGAGTGCGGCCGAGATCATCGCCTTGACGGTCGATGCGGACAGGTGGAGGCGGGCGCCGATCGCAGCGTTGGTCAGCCCCTCGGCGACCGCGGCGGCGACCTCGCGTTCCCGCTCACTGAGGACCGCGAGGCGGGCCGCGGCGTCGGACCGCTCGGCGGCCGGCGCCCTCGCTGCGTGGGCCATCAGGGTGCGGGCGACGTCGGGGGACAGCACCGG
>JBOHGM010000102.1:14022-16498 GCA_050699435.1 Pseudonocardiaceae bacterium
GGGAGCCGCTCGGCGGTGGGCTGCGGCCGGTCCGTGGCGTCCGGGGTGGTCCCGGGCTCGCGCAGCACGCCGAGCACGTCCTGGAGCTCCTCGAGGGCGAGGTGGGCGTTGGATCGCACGACGGACACGGCCCGGTGCATCTCGGCCGCGGTCGGGGCGGGGGCGTGGCCGTTCTCCGCCATCGCGGTGCGGTACTCGAGCGCACCGGCGTGCACCGAGAGCAGCGAGATCCGGTGGGCCAGGACGTCGTGCATCTCGCGGGCGATGCGCGCCCGCTCCTGCAGGCGGGTCTCGGCGAGCCTGCGCTGGTGCTCGGCCCGTTCGGCGTCGGCCCGCTGCCGCAGGCTCAGCACGAGTTGCCGGCGGGCCCGCACGGCCAGCCCTGCGGAGACGGCGACCGCGAGCGCCAGTGCGATCAGCAGCAGCGCCACCAACGGGTCGGGCAAGTACAGGGCGATGTAGGGGATCCCGAGGACGACAGCCGCGGCCGCGACCGGCACCGCACGCGTCCAGCCGCGGTGCACGGCGAGCGAGGTGACCAGCACGAACAGGGCGCCGACCCCGGTGTTCGACACGGCCAGGGCCACCGCGGCGGCGATCCCGAGCGCGACCGGGGCGCGTCGCCGCCACCACAGCGCCACGCAGAGCAGCCCGCCGAGGACCACGTCGGCGACCCGGACCCAGGGCGGCAGACCGAACCGGTCCCAGACGACCACCCACCAGAACTCGCCGGCGCCCAGCGCCGCGAAGACGAACAACGCGGTATCCACGGCCCAGTCGCGCGCGGTTCGGCGGGTCCCGCCGAGGAACGAGCCGTCGGCTGGGGTGGCGCCGGATTCCGCTCGGACGAGCACGCCGGGCAGCATCCAGGCGTCCACCGGGGGGGACGGCGGCGCGACCATATCCCCAGCGTAGGGAACTATCAGGAGGAACCGGGGCAATCGGGCCGATCGGACCCCGGAAGCTGCCCGATCTGCCACCGGCCGACCGCCGATCGGTCCGCACACACCACCCGTCCTGACCGGGGTTGTGGCCGTGCAGCGGATTCGACGGGGCGAGTCCCGGCGACAGGATCGTCGGCATGACGAAGACCGCACTGAGGCTCGACGGCCTGACCAAGGACTTCTCCGGGAAGCGCGCGGCCGACCGGGTCACCCTGTCGGTCCCGGTCGGGTCGCTGACCGGCCTGGTGGGCCCGAACGGGGCGGGGAAGACGACGTCGCTGGCGATGGCGGTCGGGTTGCTTCGGCCCGACTCGGGGACGGCGAGGGTGCACGGCGTCGACGTGTGGGCGGATCCGACCCGGGCGAAGGCGCTGCTTGGGGTTCTGCCGGACGGGCTGGCGCTCCCGGAGCGGCTCACGGGGGGTGAGCTGCTCACGTACTGGGGGCTGCTGCGCGGGATGGCGGCCGACGTGGTCCGGTCCCGCGCGGCGGAGCTGATGCGGATCCTCGAGCTCGACGAGGTCGAGGCACGCGGGGTGCTGGTGATCGAGTACTCGACGGGGATGCGCAAGAAGATCGGGCTGGCCACGGCGCTGCTGCACGCGCCGAAGGTGCTGGTGCTCGACGAGCCGTTCGAGGCCATCGACCCGGTGTCGGCCCGGGTGCTGCGCGGGATCCTGCGCCGGTTCATCGCCGCCGGGGGGTCGGTGGTGATCTCGTCGCACGTGATGTCACTGGTCGAGGACCTGTGCGACCGGGTCGCATTCATCGCCGACGGATCGGTGCTCGCGTCCGGATCGCTCGCCGAGGTCAAGGGGCCAGCGTCGCTGGAGGACGTCTTCGTGCGGCTGATGGGGGAGCGGGAGATCGGGCGGGAGGAGCTGGCGTGGTTGGCGAGCTGATCAGGCTGCGGTTCGCAATCCAGCGGCACACGCTGGGGTGGAAGCGGCTGCTCGGGCTGGTGCTCGGCGTCGCGGCGGCGGCGGGGACCTGGGCGGGGACGCTGCTCGCGGCTGCGGGGGCGCGGGCGGACGTGCTGCTGCTCCTCCTGGCGGTGTGGCTGGTGGGCTGGGTGGTCGGGCCGATCCTGACCTCGGGTGCCTCGGTGTTGCGGCCCGAGTACTTCGCGCTGCTCCCGCTCGACCGCAGCCGGCTCGGGGCGGGATTGCTGGCGTCGGTGTTCGTCGGGGTGGGCGCCGCAGTCACGACGGCGGGGATGCTCGCGCTGGTCGGGTACGCCGCGACCGTGGGGAGCGGGCCCCGGGTGGCGGCGGCGGTCGCGGTCGGGCTGGTGGGGGCGGCGCTGCTGGTGGTGTTCACGGTGGCGCTGTCCCGCACGGTGTACGCGCTGATCGGGGCGGCGATGCGGTCGCACGTGGGCGTGGAGATCGCCGCGATCCAGTACGGGCTGCTGGTTGCGACGCTGTTCGCGGGGTGGGTCGTGGTGTGGCCGCTGATGGACCTCGGCCCGCCTTTCCTGCGCGACGGTTTCCTCGGCCTGGGTGCGGGCGCGGTGACGGCGGTGCTCGGGT
>JBOHGM010000103.1:0-16394 GCA_050699435.1 Pseudonocardiaceae bacterium
CTGCACTACGGCCCCGACGGGGAACGCCGCGGCGAGGGCATGGACGTGTTCGTGAATTCCTTGGGGCCGCCGCCCCGGATGCTGGTCTTCGGCGCGATCGACTTCGCCGCCGCGATGGCTCGGATCGGGGTGTTCCTCGGCTACTACGTGACGGTCTGCGACGCGCGGCCGATCTTCGCTACCAAGAGCCGTTTCCCAGATGCCCATGAGGTGGTGGTGGAGTGGCCGCACCGGTATCTGAAGGCGGAGGGTGAGGCCGGGCGGATCGATCGACGTACTGTCGTCACGGTCCTCACGCATGACCCGAAGTTCGACGTTCCGGTACTTGTCGAAGCGCTGGGGATGGATCTCGCCTACCTGGGCGCGATGGGCTCGCGCAACACCCATCGGGACCGGGAAGCCCGGCTGCGCGAGGCGGGCGTGACCGACGAGCAGCTGTCCCGGATCGCCTCGCCGATCGGGTTGGACCTGGGCGCCCGCACCCCCGAAGAGACCGCAGTGTCCATCGCCGCCGAGATCATCTCACTGCGCTGGGGGGGCGGCGCAACCCGGCTGGCCGAACGTGAAGGGCCCATCCACGGTGCGAATCCCATCGCGGAGCCCGAGCCGGTCGACGCGTAGGTCCTACCATCTCGAAGTCGCGGCGGAAGCGACGCTCCGCACCGATCAGGGTAGGTTCCTGCAGCTCGGGCTGTAACGGTGTTATGATTGGGTGACGAAACGGTCCGGCAGGAAGTGGCGACGATGGACATCGTGGAGGACCAGACCCCGCGGGATGAGCTGCGCGCCGCTGACGCCGACCGGGAACGAGTCGCCGAGCAGCTGCGTTCGGCGCACGCCGAGGGCCGTCTCGACCTCGCCGAATACGATGATCGTGTCCAGCATGCCTGGGCCGCCCGGACCTATGGCGAGCTCGACCTGCTCACCGTCGATCTGCCCGGCCGGGCCGAGCTCTCGCAGCGCCGACCACAGCCCGCCCCGCCTGCGTCCCACGAGCACGGCCGGCCGCAGCACAGACATGGCCACGCTGCGGTGGGGGCCTGGCTGAGCGCCAGCGTGATCAACCTGGTGATCTGGGCGATCGTGTGCCTGACTACGATGAGCTGGATCCATCCGTGGTGGATCTGGGTGGCAGGCCCCTGGGGCGCGGTGCTGCTCATCCGCTGGATCTCAGCGCGGGGCGAGGGCGCGAGGTGGTCCTGGTGAGTTCGGCGCCCAACGGCGTCGGGGGCCGGTTTTGGTGTCGGATGTGACCCGACGTAAACTGTGCTGTCGGCGTGCACCTCGCGCCAGTTCCAGCGTGTCTGCAGGTATCTGCGCAGGCTTCCTGCTCAGCAGTGCGTTCCCCGCACCCGCCTCCCGCGCGTCGTGGAGCTGGGTGTGTCCACGTCGCGGCAAGGCCGCTGACCCGGTGGGCTGTTACTCGATGGGGCAGCGACATGGCAAAGGCATTGCTAACCAGCAGGGAACGCGGAGGACATGGGCAAGAAGGACGGGGCCATCGAGGTCGAGGGCCGGGTGGTCGAGCCACTTCCCAACGCGATGTTCCGTGTCGAGTTGGAGAACGGGCACCGCGTTCTCGCGCACATCAGCGGCAAGATGCGTCAGCACTACATCCGCATCCTGCCCGAGGACCGGGTGGTTGTGGAGCTCTCGCCCTACGACCTCTCCCGCGGCCGCATCGTCTACCGCTACAAGTAGCGCACCGGGGCTGCAGCTACTGCGACTCCACCGATCCCGTCCAGCCCGGACGGGCCCGACACAACCGAAGGCCCGGGGCCGCCAGCGATCCCGCGACCAGGAGAGATGACGTGAAGGTCCAGCCGAGCGTCAAGAAGATCTGCGACAAGTGCAAGGTGATCCGCCGCCACGGCGTGGTCATGGTGATCTGCGAGAACCTGCGCCACAAACAGCGCCAGGGCTGAGCAGCGCACGACGTCGCCGATCCACGGCGCAAGAAGACCTCCCCGTACCACCCGATCCACACGGGATCGGTCCACCCCCGGGCTCCAGGCCGGGGCCCGCGGAGGAGTCCGCGGGACGGACGGGGAGCAGACCTGGGGACGACGAGACAGGAGACACCGTCGCATGGCACGACTCTCCGGCGTCGATCTTCCCCGCGAGAAGCGGATGGAGATCGCGCTGACCTACGTCTACGGCATCGGCCGTACCCGCTCGCACGAAATCCTGAGCGCCACCGGAGTGAGCCCGGACCTGCGCTCCAAGGATCTCACCGACGAGGACCTCGTCCGGCTGCGGGACTACATCGAGGACAACTACAAGGTCGAGGGTGACCTCCGTCGCGAGGTCCAGGCCGACATCCGCCGGAAGATCGAGATCGGCTGCTACGAGGGCCTGCGGTGGCGCCGCGGCCTACCGGTGCGTGGTCAGCGGACCAAGACCAACGCCCGCACCCGCAAGGGCCCGAAGAAGACGGTCGCCGGCAAGAAGAAGGCCGGGAAGAAGTAACCCTCGGGGGGCAAGCCCTCCGAGATCCCCCAGGACCCGCCGGTGCCGAACCGGTTACCCAGACTTCGTAGGAGTGCACACCGCATGCCACCTAGAGCACGAGCAGGTGCGGGCACCAAGAAGGTGCGACGCAAGGAGAAGAAGAACGTCGCGCACGGCCACGCGCACATCAAGTCGACGTTCAACAACACGATCGTCTCGATCACCGACCCGACCGGGGCGGTGATCAGCTGGGCATCGGCGGGCCACGTCGGGTTCAAGGGTTCGCGCAAGTCCACCCCGTTCGCCGCGCAGATGGCCGCGGAGAACGCCGCCCGCAAGGCCGCCGAGCACGGTATGAAGAAAGTGGACGTGTTCGTCAAGGGGCCGGGTTCAGGCCGGGAGACAGCGATCCGTTCGCTGCAGGCGGCCGGTCTCGAGGTCGGCACGATCCAGGACGTGACCCCACAGCCGCACAATGGCTGCCGGCCGCCGAAGCGGCGCAGGGTCTAAAGGGCGCGGGAGGAGTAGCAGAAAATGGCTCGGTACACCGGACCCGCGACCCGTAAGTCCCGTCGACTCAAGACCGATCTCGTCGGTGGTGACCAGGCTTTCGAGCGTCGGCCCTACCCGCCCGGTCAGCATGGCCGCGCGCGGATCAAGGAGAGCGAGTACCTCCTGCAGATGCAGGAGAAGCAGAAGGCCCGCTTCACCTACGGCGTCATGGAAAAGCAGTTCCGCCGGTACTACGAGGAGGCCAACCGCCGCCCCGGCAAGACCGGCGACACGCTGCTGCAGATCCTGGAGTCCCGGCTGGACAACGTGGTCTACCGCGCCGGCCTGGCCCGCACGCGTCGTCAGGCGCGCCAGCTGGTGAGCCACGGGCACTTCGTGGTCAACGGGGAGAAGGTGGACATCCCCAGCTTCCGGGTGTCCAGGTTCGACATCATCGATGTCATGCCGAAGTCGAGAACGACCCTACCGTTCGTGGTGGCCAAGGAGACCCTCGGTGACCGCCCGGTTCCTGCGTGGCTGCAGGTAGTCCCCGCCACGCTGCGGGTGCTGGTGCACCGGCTGCCGGAGCGGGCGCAGATCGACGTGCCGCTGCAGGAGCAGCTGATCGTCGAGCTTTACTCGAAGTAGTCCCACACGGCGTCAAATAGCGGGCGCCAGAGGAGGAACAACACCGTGCTGATCACCCAACGACCCAGCCTCACCGAAGAGTTACTGGTCGATACCCGTTCCCGGTTCGTCATCGAGCCGCTGGAGCCGGGTTTCGGCTACACCCTGGGCAATTCGCTGCGCCGGACCCTGCTGTCCTCCATCCCGGGAGCGGCGGTCACCAGCATCCGCATCGACGGCGTGCTGCACGAGTTCACCACCGTGCCCGGGGTCAAGGAGGACGTCACCGACATCATCCTCAACCTCAAGGAGCTCGTGGTCAGCTCCGAGGAGGACGAGCCGGTCAGCATGTACTTGCGCAAGCAGGGCCCCGGTGACGTCACCGCGGCCGACATCGTGCCCCCTGCCAACGTCACGGTGCACAACCCCGAGCTGCACATCGCCACCCTCAACGCCAAGGGTAAGTTGGAGATCGAGCTGGTGGTCGAGCGTGGCCGGGGCTACGTGCCTGCCGCGCAGAACAAGGCGTCGGGTGCAGAAATCGGCCGGATCCCGGTGGACTCCATCTACTCGCCGGTCATGAAGGTGACCTACAAGGTCGAGGCCACCCGGGTCGAGCAGCGCACCGACTTCGACAAGCTGATCCTGGACGTGGAGACCAAGCCGTCGCTCACCCCGCGCGACGCGCTGGCCTCCGCAGGTCGCACCCTGGTGGAGCTGTTCGGGCTGGCCCGGGAGCTCAACGTGGAGGCCGAGGGCATCGAGATCGGCCCCTCGCCCGCCGAGGCGGACACCATCGCCGCCTTCGCGATGCCCATCGAGGACCTGGACCTCACTGTGCGGTCCTACAACTGCCTCAAGCGCGAGGGCATCCACACGGTCGGCGAACTGGTCAGCCGCAGCGAGGCCGACCTGCTGGACATTCGCAACTTCGGCGCCAAGTCGATCGACGAGGTGAAGCTGAAGCTGGCCGGCCTGGGCCTGCAGCTCAAGGACAGCCCGCCCGGATTCGACCCGTCGGCCGCCGCGGCAGACTACCCGGTCGAGGGTTGGGGCGAAGGCAACGACCACAGGTCCGACAACGGTGTCGACACCGGTACCGACGACGGGCAGGACTACGCAGAAACGGAGCAGCTGTAGATGCCTAAGCCGACCAGAGGTGCCCGGCTCGGCGGGTCCCCGGCCCATGAGCGGTTGATGCTGGCCAACCTGGCCACTTCGCTGTTCGACCATGGTCGGATCACGACCACCGAGGCCAAGGCCAAGCGGCTGCGCCCATTCGCCGAGCGATTGATCACCAAGGCCCGTAAGGCGGACCTGCACAACCGGCGCGAGATCATGCGGGTGATCCGGGACAAGGACGTGGTGCACAAGCTCGTCGCGGAGATCGGCCCGCAATTCGCGGGTCGGCCGGGTGGCTACACCCGGATCACCAAGACGATGCCGCGCAAGGGCGATAACGCCCCGATGGCGGTCATCGAGTTGGTCCCGGAGCGCACCGCGACCGCCGAGGCCGGGCAGGCCCGCAGCACTCGGTTCGCCAAGGACCGGCCGCGCACGGCGAGCACCGCAGCCCGGGCGTCCAGCACCGCGGGTGAGGACGACGCCCCCGTGGCGGAGAGCTCCGCCACGGCAGCACCCGACGACGGTGCGGACAGCGACGCCGCACCCCAGGACGGTTCAGCGTCCGAGGGATCTGCCCCGAAGGGCGAGTCCTGACCTCGAGCAGCACACCGTTGAAGCCCGCCGCCCCCGCCTGGGACGGCGGGCTTCTGCGCTACCGGCTCGACATCCGCTACGACGGCACCGGCTTCTCCGGATGGGCGCGCCAGCCGGACCGGCGCACCGTCCAAGGGGTACTCGAAGACGCGCTGGGCACAGTGCTGCGCCTGCCTGCCACCCTCACCGTGGCGGGGCGCACCGATGCCGGGGTGCACGCCACCGGGCAGGTCGCCCACCTCGATGTGCCGTTCGGAGCGCTGCAGCCCGATCAGCTGGCCCGGCGGCTGGCCCGGCTGCTGCCTGCCGATGTCCGGGTAGGTGCGGTGCGCGAGGTGCCGCGCACCTTCGACGCCCGCTTCTCCGCGCTGCGCAGGCACTACCGGTACCGGATCTGCGATGCCCCCTGGGGGGTCGATCCGCTGCGCCGCCACGACACCCTCGGCCACCACCGGCCCCTCGACGACGTCACGATGAATGCAGCAAGCTCGGGGCTACTCGGCGAGCGCGACTTCGCCGCCTTCTGCCGTAGCCGCGAGGGCGCTACGACGGTCCGGACGCTGCAGCGCCTGGAGTGGACCCGCGACGAGCCGCACTTGCTGGTCGCGCACGTCAGCGCCGACGCATTCTGCCACTCGATGGTGCGCAGCCTGGCGGGCGCCCTGCTGGCGGTGGGGGAGGGCCGCCGTCCCCCTAGCTGGCCCGTCGATCTGCTGCGCCGCACCGACCGGGCCAACGAGGTGACGGTAGCGCCCGCACACGGCCTCACCCTGGTCGGTGTGGACTACCCCTCCGACGACCAGCTCGCCGCCCGCGCGGAGCAGACCCGCGCCCTGCGTCGCGCGCTGTAGCATCTCGTAGCACCAAGGCTTCCTGGTATGACCGGACAGGACTCCACGCGAGATCACCCAGCGCGAACTCCGCAATGACTCTGGGGCGATCATGCGCGCGGTCGAACGTGGCGAGTCGTTCACGCTCACTCGCAACGGAACCCCGGTCGGACGGCTCATCCCATTGCGTCGCCGTACCTTCGTTCCGCGCCAGGAGGTCATGGCTGCCTTCGCCATCGCCCGCTCCTCGACGCCGAGCGGTTCCGCGACGACATCGACGCCATTGCCGATCAGGACCCGGCTGGCCCGTGAGTGGTGAGGCGCCCGGCGCGGCTTGATCGACACGAATGTCCTCATCCGCTTGGCCGCTCTCGATGCGGCGCACTTGCCCGGCGAGATGGGGCGCGCCGACCGCCGTGCCGAATTCATCGGTGCACGACGTGTCTCGGTAGCGGGCTCGGGCCATCCACGGCACGTCAGAAGGGCGGCGGCTCGTCCGGGTCGACGACCTGCGCCGGTACGGGTGGAGGTTCTGCTGCGGGCGGAGGCCGGTAGAAGATCGGTCTGTCTTCACCGGGTGTGACCGGTGGTGCGTAGTCGGGGTACCCCGGCCCGGGGTGGGGATCGGGCAGGTCGATGGTGATCGGCTGGGGTCGGGTGTGGTAGCTGCGGCCCAGCGGGCTGGTCCAGACAAAATGGCCGGCTTCGGGCTGGCGCAGCCGCCACCCACCGTCGTGCTTCAGCCGGTGATCATGCCGGCACAACGGCCCGGAATTGGCCTCCGTGGTCGCCCCGCCGTGGCCGTGGTCCAGGGTGTGATCCAGGTCAGCGTGCCGGGCCGAGCAGCGGCACCCCGGATACACACACGTCCGATCCCGAATCTGGACATGGCGGCGCAGCACCGCCCCGGCGAACCTGGCGGCCGGGTCCTGCCACCCGATCCCGCTCCGGGTGTTGCGAGCGCCCAGGGCGCGGGAGGCGTCGTACTGGGCGGCGAGATCGGCGATCATCGCGGCGCACGGCCCGCACGCCTCGGGGTGCGCGGCGAGTTCGGTAAGGAGGGCAGCGGGGATGTGCAGTTCCACGATCCCACCGTGGACCGGCGCTCGCCGCCGGCCGATCACTGGGCGGCGGTGGGTGATCCCGGCTAGCAGCAGCTGCCCATCGGGGTCGGTGAGGGCGTAACGCCATTCTCCGCTGTGCTGGGCGACCGCGATCGTGCGGGCGGTCTCGGCGGTGACCGGCCCCCATCCGGGGATCTCCCCAGGGTGGTGGTCGCGTCCGAGCAGGGTGGACAGTCCCACCCGCAGTTCCACCCCCACCCGAGCCGCCGGGGTGTCGGGCCGGGCACCGTCCCAGCCGCGGGCGGCCACGGGGGTGTCACCGTCGAAGGGGGGATCGGCGGGTGCCTGATCCGGCGGTCCGGCGCTGCCGGTCGTGCTGCCTACCGGCTTCTCGCCTACCGGGTCCTCGCCCTCGTGGTTTTCGCCCTCGTGGTTTTCGCCCCGGTGGTTTTCGCCCCGGTGGTTTTCGCCCCGGTGGTTTTCGCCCTCGTGGTTTTCGCCCTCAGCGGCCTGATCAGCCGGGGTGGTCTCGTCAGCTACAGTGGCCTGGGCCAGCAGGTCGGTGATGATCTCCTCGCGGGTGTGGTGCGCCCAGCGCCCGTCGAGCAGCCCGAGGTAGATATCGGCCCGCAGCGGGCCGATCCGCCCCGGGTGGCCAGCGCGTTTGGCGGCTTTGGCCAGCTCCTCGATCCGGGCGCACGCGACAGCGGCCTGGTCGGCGGGCAGCCGCCGGCCGGTGACCGTCGCGGTGCCGTCCTCGTCCAGGTACCCGATCACGTCCCGGTCTCGTACCGCGTGGGTATAGCGGCGGGCGGCCCAGTCGGGATCCAGCGCGATGGCCAGTTTCTTGATCCGTGCCGCCAACTCGCCGGTGGTCAGCCGCCCGGCGGCCGGGAGCAGCCGCTCGCACACCACCCGGGCCTGCTCGTCGGTCAGCTCGGCGCACAACTCGGTGAACAGCCACGCCTTGCTGCGGCAGATCGCCCCGGCATCCAGCGCAGTGAACACCGCCGGCAGTCGCCCCACCAGGGCCTGCGCGAAGTGGTACTCCCGGTAGGCGGCATTGCGGGTCCATGCCATCGCCGCCCGGATCTCGTCGGCCGCGCTCACCAGGGGCTCGTCCGCACGGGGCGGCTCGGCCAACCTGCCCACCTCGTCGGGCTCGACGGCCGGGTCACACCACCCGATCTCGGCCATCGTTGCCAGCAACCGGGCCTGCTCATGGGCCAATTGACGGGCCCGGGCGCGCAGCACCTCCACCAGATCCGACCCGGCGAGGGCGTGAATATCGAGACCGGCCAGCACCGCACCCAGCTCCGGGCTGGGCGCCATCTGCGCCAGACCCTCCGGGATCAGCTGCCGAACCGTCACGAGGTGAACCGTAGACACCAGGTCCGACAATATCCGGCCGCTGCGGCGGCTGCGGGTAGGAGAATTTCGACAGGGATGCTGCCGCTTACTGGCGGCCTATACCTGCACCAGACCTCGCCCCCGGTCCAACAAGTGTCCTACTGCCGGAACCTTGGCGTGCGGTTTCATGCGAACGCACAGGTCACGGAGAAGATGGGTGTTCCGGTGGGAGTACAGGGTTTCGGCCAGGTGGATTGCAGCCATGCCTCCGGTCGGCGCCGTACAGGTCACGCTGCTTGCCTGGGCGAGCCAGCGCATCGGCCAAGTGTATCGAGTAGAGCGGTCGATCACGGACAAAACAATCGTCGAATAAATCGACGCCTTCCTCGATAAGCGTTGCCGCTCGATCAGGCTGCCCAGCTGGCGGCGTGGCCTGCGGCAGGCCCAGGTCATCCCCGCACGGGTGACATCGAGGCAGCTGCGGTGCAGCTCGCCGGGCCGGGCAGGTGCGAAGTCCGGCGCGAAGGCGGCCGGGCGATACCCGCAGCGACGGCCACCGCCTCCGCTAGCTTCAGCACACTGATCTCTGAGCCGGGCCCGACGTTGTATTCGCCGTACGCGGGCTGACTGGACGTGGCCGCGGTGAGGTTGGCAGCCGCGATGTCGCCGACGAACACGTAGTCGCGGATCTGCCGGCCGTCGCCGTAGACGGTTGGCCGCCGTCCGGCGAGCACCCGGTCGCAGAAGATCGCGATGACGCCTGCGTCACCGCGGGGATCGTGCCGAGGACCATAGACGTTGCCGTACCGCAACGTCACCACATCCAGGCCGAGCATTCGAAAACCAGCGGGCATAGCGCTCTGCGCTGAGCTTGCTCAGACCGTAGGGCGAGATGGGGGCGGCAGGCACCGCCTCCGGAGTGGGGCACGACGTCGGTCTCGCCGTAGATCGCACCGCCGGTCGACGTGTTCACCACGCGGCGCACCCCTGCGGCATGAGCGGCGGAAAACACGTTCACCGACCCGATGACGTTGACCGCCGCATCACGCGCAGGCTCGTCCATCGAGACGCGCACGTCGATCTGGGCCGCGAGGTCGAACACCAGTTCGGGCCGGAAGGAGTGAAACGCGTCAGCGATGGCCCGGCCGTCGCGGATATCGAGTTCGGCCAGCCGGACGCCGCATCCCAGCACTCGCTCCAGGTTGGCCCGGGCGCCTCGGCTCAGGTCATCGATGACCAGGACGTCGGCGCCGTGCGCGACCAGCGCATCGACGACGGTTGAACCGATGAATCCGGCACCTCCGGTGACCACCGCTCGCAGGCCGAGCAGGCTAACCGTGGCTCCCCGAGCGCTCGGCGAGCGCTCGGCGAGCGCGACTGCCGAGATGGCGTTATGGTCGGCCCTTAACCGTCCGTCTGGAGTTCTGATGAGCACGGCAGTAGTCATCGGCCTTGGGATCCTCGCCTGGGTCCTGGTGGCGATCATGCTGGCACTCTTCCTGGGCCGGGTTGTCCAGTTGCGGGACCGGCAGTGCCCGGACCGGACCGAGCCGGGGGAACCGGCGGGGTTTCGGCCGGGCCAGCGGGCCGACGTTACGTCAGTGCACGCGCCGGTCGGATGGGACCGGCGCCACCAGACCTGACCGCAGCCGGCGTCACGCATCCACCGGAGCGACCCGGAGTACCTGGTCGTCCTCGCCGTTACTGGTCGTCACGTACAGTGCGCCGTCCGGTCCCGGGCGCACCGCGCGCAGTCGGCCGAAGCCGCCGTCCAGCTGGGGGAACTGCCCGACCTCGGTCACCTGCCCGTCCGGCGCTACCCGCATGAGCAGCAGCGTGGAACCCTTCAGCGCGGCAACGGCGAGCAGGCCCTGCAGGTCCCCCCACTGCGCGCCCTCGAGGAACGCGGCCCCGCAGATCGCCTCGGTCTCGCCGCCCGAACTCCATACCGCGGGGACAGCGTCCGGGAAGCGCTGCAGGTCGGTCATCGGCACGCTCTCGTCGTAGCTGTCGTTGGTCCCACCGCGGGACGGGTCCCAGCCGTAGTTGCCCCCTGCACGCAGGATGTTGATCTCATCATCGACGTCCGGGCCGTGCTCGGCGGCAAAGAGCAGGCCGGTGCCTGGCTGCACCGTCACGCCCTGGACATTGCGGTTGCCGTAGGTGAAGACGAGCCGTTCCGCGGGGTTCGGGGAGCCGATGAACGGGTTGCCCGGCGCAGGACCGCCGGTGCGCAGGTCCACCCGCAGGACCTTGCCCCCGAGCCTGCTTCGATCCTGGGCAACCCCGGCGCGCGCCGAATCCCCGGTTCCGACATACAGGTATCCGTCCGGGCCGAGGGTGGGCCGGCAGCCGGAGTGCCGACCGGACGGGTTCAGCGGCAGGCCTGCGACCAGCGGGTCGGCCACCCGGCGAGCCTGCCCGGCGTCGTCGGAGAGCTCCCAGGTGACCAGCCGGACGTCGACCGGTTCGCCGCCCTCCTGATGGGTCTGGCAGGTGGTGAACCGGCGGGTCTGGGCGAAGTCCGGGTGCACCACCAGCCCCATCAGACCGCCCTCACCCTGGACGTACACGTCATCGAGGTCGGCGGCAACCTGGGTGACCGGCGCGGCGGGCTTGGTGGTAGCGAGCAGCCGGATCCGCCCCGGGCGCTCGGTGATCAGCGCTGAGCCGTCGGGGAGGAAGCCGATGTCCCAGACATGCTCCAGCCCCTCGGCCACCACATCGACTCTGACCGCGGGGGCGGCCGCGGGCGCGCCGGAGTCGCTGGGGGCCGGGGCGGGCACGCCGGTACCGATCGGAGCGCCCTCGCCGCCGATCGAACACCCGCCGATCGAACACCCAGTGAGGAGGGTGAGCAGTAAGACGAGCACGACGGCTGGGCGAGGCATGGCGAGATACTCCCGACGCACCGGTGGGGCGACGGTGAAAGCGTGTGACGCGAAGTATCGTGTGACCCAGCCACGAAGGGTGACCCGCCGCCCGCAGTCTATGCTGGTGCTACGACACCTGTGCGCCGGTCGTGTCCCGGGCACAGGTTCGTCTTGTGTCCACTATGTACGACGTCAAACCACGCCCGACGTCAAACCACGCCCGGCCTGAAAGGCTGACCCGGTGCCCGTAGCGACCGCGCTACCGACTTCCACATCCGCTCACCTGTCCGGCCTGCTCGACGCCGTGCTGCCCGCGCTGCGGGAGCTGGCCGAGCGCGCCGGCACTCCCCGCGGGACCACTCCTCTCGCGCAGACGCCCCCCATGCAGAGGGCCACCGTGGAGCTACAGGGGCCTGCTGCCATCCGCCCGTTGGCCGTCGCCGCGCTGGCTCGCGCAGGCCATCCGGTACTGGCTGTCACCGCGACCGACCGCGAGGCCAGTGAGCTGACCACAGAGCTGGCCGATCTGCTCGGCGCGGGCCCGGTCGCGCAGCTGCCGTCCTGGGAGACGCTGCCGCATGAGCGGCTCTCCCCCCGGGCCGACACGGTGGGGCGACGGCTCGCCGTGCTGCGCAGACTCGCGCATCCTGAAGAAGACACTTCCGCGTCCGGCCCCCTTCAGGTGGTCGTCGCGACCGTCCGGTCGCTGATCCAGCCCATGATCGGCGGTCTCGGCGAGATCGACCCGGTGCGGCTGCGGGTCGGCGAGGAGCACGACTTCGACGGCGTGCTCGCCCGGCTGGCCGACCTCGCCTACAGCCGCGTCGATATGGTGGACCGGCGCGGCGAGTTCGCGGTCCGGGGCGGCATCATCGACGTCTTCCCGCCCACCGCCGACCATCCACTGCGGGTGGAGTTCTGGGGCGACGAGGTGTCCGAGATCCGCTCGTTCGCCGTCGCCGACCAGCGCACACTTTCCCCCGCCGACGAGTTGCACGCACCACCGTGCCGGGAGCTGCTGCTGACCGACTCGGTGCGCGCCCGGGCCGCCGAGCTCGCCGCGCACGCGCCGCCAGGGCCGGTCGGCGAGCTGCTCGCGAAGGTGGCGGGCGGGGTGCCTGCCGAGGGCATGGAGTCACTGATCCCGGTGTTGGCCACAGGCACAGCTGGCGCTGCCGAGCTGGCGCTGCTCACCGACGTGATGCCCAGCGGCACCCACGTGCTGCTGGCCGATCCGGAGCGGATCCGGACCCGCGCCGCGGACCTGGTCCGCACCGGGCAGGAGTTCCTGGAGGCGTCCTGGATGGTCGCCGCGGGCGGTGGCGCCGCCCCGGTCGACGTCGCGGCGCTGGATCTGTCCGCCTCGGCCTACCGGGACCTGCAGGAGGTCGCCGAGCACGCCCGTAACACCGGCCTGGCCTGGTGGACGCTCAGCCCGCTCACCACCGACGTCGAAGGCCCGCTGCGGCTGCAGATCACCCCCGCCGAGCCCTATCACGGCGACCTCGCGCGCGCCTTCGCCGACCTGCGCGCGCATACCGCCACCGGCGGGGCCGCGGTGCTGGTCGTGCCTGGTACCGGCACCGCGCAGCGTGCCTGCGAGCAGCTCCGGGAGGCCGACGTACCGGCGGTGCACGCCGCCGAAGGGCTGCACCAGCCGCCCGCCGCGGGCCTTGTCACCGTGGTCCGCGGCACCCTCGAGGACGGATTCCTGGTCCCGGCACTGGGGCTGGCCGTGCTCACCGAGACCGACATCACCGGTGCCCGGGGCGGCACCTCGACCGGGGACCTGCGCCGGATGCCGGTCCGCCGCCGTAATGCGGTGGACCCGCTGGCGCTGCAACCCGGTGACCACGTGGTGCACGAGCAGCACGGCATCGGCCGGTTCCTGAACATGGTGGAGCGCACCGTCAGCGGCTCCACCCGGGAGTATCTGCTGCTCGAGTACGCGCCGAGCAAGCGGGGCCAGCCGGGCGACCGGCTGTTCATCCCCACCGACCAGCTCGACCAGGTCACCCGCTATGTCGGTGGTGAGCTGCCGACGCTGAACAAACTGGGTGGGTCGGACTGGGCCAAGACGAAGAGCCGGGCCCGCAAGGCGGTCAAGGAGATCGCCGCCGAGCTCGTGCAGCTCTATGCGGCGCGACAGTCCTCGCCGGGGCATCCGTTCGGCCCGGACACCCCGTGGCAGGCCGAACTCGAGGACGCCTTCCCCTATGCCGAGACGCCCGACCAGCTCGCCGCGATCGATGAGGTGAAGGCGGACATGCGGCACGGTGTCCCGATGGACCGGGTGGTCTGCGGCGACGTCGGCTACGGCAAGACCGAGATCGCCGTGCGAGCGGCGTTCAAAGCGGTCCAGGACGGCAAGCAGGTGGCCGTGCTGGTGCCCACCACGCTGCTCGCCCAGCAGCACCTGCAGACCTTCGCCCAGCGGATGCGCGCGTTCCCGGTCACGGTGCGCGGGCTGTCCCGGTTCAGCGACCCGGCCGAGGCTTCCGAGGTCCTGCGCGGACTCGCCGACGGCTCGGTGGACGTCGTGATCGGCACCCACCGGCTGCTGCAGACCGGCGTGCGCTGGCGCGACCTTGGGCTGGTCGTGGTCGACGAGGAGCAGCGCTTCGGCGTGGAGCACAAGGAGCACATCAAGGCCCTGCGCACCGCCGTCGATGTGCTCACCCTGTCCGCCACACCCATTCCGCGGACGCTGGAGATGAGCCTGGCGGGCATCCGCGAGATGTCGACCATCCTCACCCCGCCCGAGGAGCGCCACCCGGTGCTGACCTACGTCGGGAGCTACGACGATAGGCAGGTCGGTGCCGCGATCCGCCGCGAGTTGCTGCGCGACGGCCAGGTCTTCTACGTGCACAACCGGGTGTCCTCGATCGAGAAGGCGGCCCGGCGGATCCGCGAGCTGGTGCCCGAGGCGCGGGTGGCCGTGGCGCACGGTCAGATGAACGAGGATCAGCTCGAACGCACCGTCGCCGGATTCTGGGAGCGCGAGTACGACGTGCTGGTGTGCACCACGATCGTCGAGACCGGGCTGGACATCTCCAACGCCAATACGCTCATCGTCGAGCGTTCCGATCTGCTCGGGCTCGCCCAGCTGCACCAGCTGCGCGGACGGGTGGGCCGAGCGCGCGAGCGGGGTTACGCCTACTTCCTCTACCCGCCCGAGACGCCGCTGACCGAGACGGCGCACGATCGGCTGGCCACCATCGCCCAGCACGCCGAGCTGGGCTCGGGCATGGCGGTGGCGATGAAGGACCTGGAGATCCGCGGCGCAGGCAACATCCTGGGCGGCGAGCAGTCCGGGCATATCGCCGGGGTGGGCTTCGATCTCTACATCCGGCTGGTGGGTGAGGCCGTGGAGGCCTTCCGCTCCGCGGCAGGCGCTGCGCCCGCGGACGACGCGGCTGTCCCTGCGCCGGTGCGGGTCGAACTTCCGGTGGACGCGCACCTGCCGCACGACTACATCCCCGGCGAGCGGCTGCGCCTGGATGCCTACCGAAAGATCGCCGAGGCGGTCGACGCCGAAGGGCTCGCGGCCGTCACCGACGAACTGGTGGACCGCTTTGGCGCCCTCCCGCCCTCGGTGGTGACCCTGCTGGACGTCGCGCGGTTCCGCCAGGTGTGCCGGGCGCACGGGGTAGCTGAGGTGACCGTGCAGGGCGCCGCGCTGCGCTTCGCCCCGGTGCAGCTACGCGATTCGCAGGTGGTGCGGCTGGGCCGGCTCTATCCCCGGGCGGTGTACAAGCCCACCCTCAAGACCCTGTCCGTGCCCCGGCCGACGGAAGGTTCCGAGCGGGTCGGCGCCCTCCTGTTGCGCGACCGTGAGCTGCTCGGCTGGTGCACCAAGCTGGTCACCGGCGTGCTGGCCGTCGGCTGAAGATGTGGCGCGCTACGACGACCACACGAGGCATGCCTGCCGATGGCGCCGGTGCTGGCGGTGGAGGCGTTGTCGCGCAGCACCCAGCTGGGCGATCGCAACACCAAGAAGGCGCATTACGAGCGGCAGGGGGTGTCGTCGTACTGGCTGCTCGACCCAGTGCGGCCGGGGCGGGCTGGAGGTCTACGAGCTCGACGAGCACGGCCGCTACCGGCTGGCCGCGGCGGTTAGCGGCGACGAGGTCTTCGCCGCGCGTCGCCCGTTTTCGGTGTAGGTCTGCCCCGCCCGGCTGCTCGATGGACTGCGACGGCCATAATGGACGTCGACCAGACCGACGGGCGTTCGTTCGGGAGGCAGGCCCGTGACACGCGGGCAACGGAGCACCATGAGCGGTACCGCGCTCGAGCAGCGCGTCGTGCGGGCGGCTGAGGCGATTCTCGCCGACCAGCAGTACGTCAGCGCCATCGACGTGCTCGTCCGACTCGGGTGGCTGGCCCGGCCCCACGTTGACGAGTGGCGGCAGGGACGCATCGACTGCCTGGAACGAACGATGCAGGTAAACTTGCACAAGCTGACGACGGCCATGCGGCTGCTGCGGCGCTGGGCGCAGCAGCAGAGTCTGGTGCCGAGCGAGACCGGCTACGTCGCCCGCACCCGTGACCGCAGGCCGCTTCGCTTCAGCGTCAGCGCAGCGGCGGACATCGAGCGCGCCTACCGCACGCACTGGGTCTCCCCACAGCTGTCCGCCGCTCGGCGCCAGCGGCTGGCCGATCAGCAGAGCAGTCCGCCGGACCTGGTCGTTGTCTCCCCCATGAAGGACTGGACGTGCGCGGTGTGCTCGGGCACCGGTGACCTGCTGCTCATGCAGGATGCCGGCCCGGTGTGCCTGCGCTGCGCCGGCCTGGACCACCTGGTGTTCCTGCCGTCGGGCGACGCGGTACTGACCCGTCGCGCCCACCGGGCCAGTGACCTGTGCGCCGTCGTGGTCCGCTTCAGCCGCAGCCGCAAGCGCTACGAGCGCCAAGGACTGCTCGTCGAGCCCGCCGCCCTGGCCGACGCGGAGCAGCGCTCTGACAGTGCCGCACCGGACCGCCCGACC
>JBOHGM010000104.1:0-16115 GCA_050699435.1 Pseudonocardiaceae bacterium
CCTGTGGCTGGAGTACTGCTGCCGGACCCCCGACTTCCCGGACGTCCACCAGCCCGACGACCGCCACTCCGACGACTGACACTCCGACGACTGACACTCCGACGACTGACACTCCGACGACTGACACCTGCTGTAACGCCCGAGAATAACCCGCGACCACCCAGGGCGAGGAGCGCGACGGGGTTGCTCGGTCGGCCGCTCGATGGCTGGACGTCACCGCGCAGGCTCTACAGCAGGTGTAGTGCCAGGTACGGTAAGCGCCATGACCGGCCCCCAGGAGCCTCCGTTACGGCATGGGAGCGGTCGGGTTCTGATGCTCGGCAGCTTCGTGCTTGCCGTGGCAGCGGCGGCCACCCTCGCGCTCGGCGCGCAGGACGCCAGCCTGCTGCGGCTGGGCATCGTCGCGGCGCTGTGGGCTGCGCTGCTCGGCAGCTTCGCGGCCGTGCGGATGCGGCGCGATGCCGATTCGGGCGCCGACCGCGCCGAGGAGATGCGCGTGATCTACCGGCTGGAGCTGGACCGCGAGATCGCCGCCCGGCGGGAGCACGAGCTGCGCGTGGAGCGCGAGCTGCGCGAGCATGCCGAGCGACGTGCGCGTGACAACATCGCTGCGCTGCACGGCGAACTGCAGACCCTGCGGGAGACCCTGCGGAATCTGCTGGGCGGGGATGTGCTGGTGGAGCGGGTCGCGCTCCGGGCCGAATCCACCCGCTTACTCCCGTTGGCCGACCCGTCCCGCAACGTCGCCGACGGCCGCGGCCGGATCCCGGCGGCGGAGCAGGTGGGCGGTGCGCCGCGCAGCCTCACTGTGGCGCAGGCACCGGCGCGAGCAGCTGGCGGTTCCGGCCGGGATCCTTGGGACGTCGGGCAGCGGCCGGACCCCCCGTATCGGCGACCGGAGCCCGCTGCCGCGCCGCGCCGCCCGGCGGCTGAGTCGCCGCCGCACCGCAATCGGTTCGACGGTTCGACCGTCGGTAGTCGGTTCGACGGTTCGACCGTCGGTAGTCGACTTGACGGTTCGACCGTCGGTAGTCGGTTCGACGGTTCGACCGTCGGCGATGCCGATTCCCGCGCAGCGCCGGGCCGCGACGACAGCCCGGAGCTGGATATCTTCGCCCGAACGGCGGCCGAGCTGGCCGCAAAGACGGGTTCGGACCGAACCTGGAGCCCAGCGGTGCCCGCAGCGCCCGTGGTCCGCGACCAGGACTCACCGGAGGAGGTGAGCCGCCAAGGCGTGACGGGCGGCAGGCACAGCAGGCCGGGCGCGCACAGCAATGGGGCGCACAGCAATGGGGCGCACAGCAACGGGGAGCCCGGCAACCGCCACGGCGGTGGGCATCGGCGGGCACCTGACGGGAGGTCTGCGGAATCGGCGGGAGCGCACGGGGGTGGGCGGCCGGTGGATGATCTGCTGGCCGCTTACGGGGAGGTTTCCGCTCCCCGGCGCAGGCGCAGGCGCGCGGACGACTGAGCCCGGGCCTCGGCTTCCCCTGATCAAACCGGATGATGCGGCCTAGGCTGCGGTACCATGAGCGCGTTCGGACCCACGGCGCAGCCACCATCGAGTTCCCGGCCGTCGGCGACTCCGCCGTACGGCGCGCACCAGTCGTGGGGGCAGCGGCACAACCAGCGGGTGCTGTTGCCGGTGCTGAGCCTGGTCGCGCTGGCGATCCCGGCCCTGATCGTGCTCGGCTTCCTGAGCACCAACATCGGCCAGGCCGCAGTGCTGGTGGGCACGATGGCTGCCGTGCTGCCGGTACTGCCGGTGGTAGCGGCCTTCCTGTGGGTCGACCGCTGGGAGCCGGAGCCGTCGCGGCTGCTGCTCGCCGCCTTTCTGTGGGGCGCGGGGGTCTCGGTGCTCGGCGCGGGGGTCGTCAACGACACCGCGGCGATGCTCGGTGATCACGTACTCGGCGCGGGCGGCGGTGACCTGGTCGGAGCGCTGATCTCGGCCCCGATCGTCGAGGAGGCATTCAAGGGCGCCTTCCTGATCGGCCTGGTGTGGTGGCGGCGCGATGAGTTCGACGGCGTCGTGGATGGCATCGTCTACGCGGGACTGGTCGCTGCGGGTTTCGCCTTCTCCGAGAACATTCTTTACTTCGGCCGCGCGTTCGCCACCGACGGGCTGGTCGGCGAGGCCGGCGGGGTGGTCGCCGTGTTCATCCTGCGCGGGGTGCTCTCGCCGTTCGCGCATCCGCTGTTCACCGCGATGATCGGAATCGCGGTGGGGATCGCGGTGCGTCGACGCAACCCGGCCGCGAATGTGGTGCTGCCGCTGCTGGGATACACCGCGGCGGTGCTGCTGCACGCGCTGTGGAACGCCTCGGCCGTTTTCGGCTTCCTGCCCATCGTCTACTTCGTGTTCATGGTGCCGCTGTTCGCCGGGCTGATCGGGCTGGTGGTCTGGCAACGCCGCCGTGAACAGCGGGTGGTCGCTGCGCAGTTGCCGGAGTTCGCCGGCGCGGGGTGGATCGCGCCCAGCGAGGTCCCCTTGCTGGCCAGCCTGGCCGGCCGGCGGGGCTGGCGCGCCGCGGTGCGCCAGCGCGCCGGGCCGCACGCCGCCAGAGCGGTGCGCGACTATCAGAACGCGGTCACCGAACTCGCCTTCCTCCGGGATCGGATGCAGCGCGGCGTGGTGGGCCAGGAAGCCGGCCGGTGGCACCACGAGACCCTCGCCACGGTGATGGCTGCCCGGGAGCGGGCGGTGCGTGCGCCGCACGCGCTGGGCTCGGCCTGGCGGCAGCGTCCACCGGGTTGGCAGCCGCCGCCTGCGGTGCTGCCACCCATCCAGGACTCTGGTTCAGCCCTGCCCCAGCCGCCCGGTCAGCCAGGCCGGTATGTCGCCCCGTACCCGCCGCCGACGCCGGAGCGTTGATCTTCTCGTCGGGACCGGACATCACTACCGGGGGTGAAGCTGCTCACTCGCAGCGGCACGAACTCTGACGACGGAGTTAGCCTGCGCGTGCATGTCCGGTACCCGCTGCCCATGGCGGGACTGGAACGGCTGGAGGACGGCGATGGCGACGATGCCTCGATCGGGGGCGTCCGCTTCGAAGGATGTGGCCGACCGCCCGGCGCGGCTGGCTGTGGGAGTGGTCTCGGCTGGCCGGGTGGGAGCGGTACTCGGCGCGGCCCTTTCCGGGGCTGGGCATGTCGTAGTCGGGGCGAGCGCGGTGTCCCAGGCATCCCTGCGCCGAGCCGCAAACCTGCTGCCTGATGCGCCGGTACTGGCACCCGACGACGTCGTGCGCCGGGCCGACCTGGTGCTGCTCGCCGTCCCGGACGACGTGCTACCCGAGCTGGTCTCCGGGCTCGCCGTCACCGGGGCGTTCCGGGCCGGCCAGATCGTGGTGCACACCTGCGGTGCCCGGGGCGTGGAGGTGCTCGCACCGGCCGCCACGGCGGGGGTGCTCCCGCTCGCGCTGCACCCCGTGATGACCTTCACCGGGCGCGGTGAGGACCTCGCCCGGCTGCGGGCGGCCTGCGTCGGTATCACCGTCGCCGATGAGACCGGCTGGAGCGTCGGGGAGGCGCTGGTGCTCGAGATGGGTGCCGAGCCGGTGCGGGTTCCGCCGGAGTCACGGCCGCTCTATCACGCCGCACTGGCCCACGGCGCGAACCACCTGGCCACCCTGGTGCGCGACGCAGTGGACGCACTGGAACAGGCCGGCGTGGTGCCCGCCGAGCGGCTCCTCGGTCCGCTGCTGGAGGCGGCGCTGGACAACACACTGCGCCACGGCGACCGAGCCTTGACCGGTCCGGTGGCCCGCGGCGACGTCGATACCGTGCGGCTGCACCTGCGGGTGCTCGGCGAGTCCGCCCCCGAGTTGCTCGGCCCCTATCGCGCGCAGGCGAGCCGGACCGCGTACCGGGCGGAGGCGGCCGGGTTGCTCACGCCGAGGGCCGCAGCCGGGATCCGGGAGACGCTGGAGGAGGCGTGGTGACCGGCTTCGTCCCCGGCCTGCTGACCGTCCACGAGGATCCCGCGGAGTTGTCCCGGGCTACTCGTGCGCTGCGGCAGGCCGGACGTCCCGTGGTGCTGGTCCCGACCATGGGAGCGCTGCACGCCGGGCACCGTGAGCTGATCCGCACCGCCCGCCGCTCACCGGGTGCGGTCACGGTGGTGTCGATCTTCGTCAACCCACTGCAGTTCGGCCCGCACGAGGACCTGGACCGCTACCCCCGTCGGCTGGCAGCCGACCTCGAGATGTGCCGTGAGGAGGGCGTGGAACTAGTGTTCGCGCCCGGCGTCGACGCCATGTACCCGGCTGGATCCGACACGACCGTGCAACCCGGACTGCTGGGTGCCGAACTGGAAGGCGCCAGCAGGCCTGCCCTTTTCGCCGGAGTGCTCACCGTGGTCGCCAAGCTGTTCGGGATCGTCCGGCCGGACCGCGCGCTTTTCGGCGAGAAGGACTACCAGCAACTCCTCCTCGTCCACCGAATGGCCGAGGACCTGCGGCTGGGCGTGCAGGTGGTCGGCGTGCCGACGGTGCGCGAACCCGACGGCCTCGCGCTGTCGTCCCGGAATCGCTACCTCGACGCGCAGCAGCGGCCCGCCGCGGTCGTGCTCTCCGCGGCCCTGGCGGCCGGAGCACGCGCAGGCCCGCACGGCCCGGACGCGGTGCTCGCCGCTGCGCGGGCCGTGCTGGCGGCGCAACCCGCGGTAGCGCTGGACTACCTGGCACTGCGCAGCCGCGAACTCGGTCCCGCCCCGGAGCGGGGGGAGGCCCGGCTGCTGGTAGCAGCCAGGGTCGGAACCACTCGGCTGATCGACAACGTCGGCGTGCAGCTGAACGTGGCCGACGGCACACCCCCAGCGGGCTCGCCTTCTCCTGGCGACGGCGTTGCACCGGGGGAATCGGGCGGACAAGGAGGTCCGTGATGTTTCGTACCATGCTGAAGTCCAAGATCCACCGAGCCACCGTAACCCAGGCGGATCTGCACTACGTCGGGTCAGTGACAGTCGACGCGGACCTGATGGACGCGGCGGACCTGCTTCCCGGCGAACGAGTGGCGATCGTGGACATCACCAACGGCGCTCGACTCGAGACCTACGTCATCCCCGGTCCCCGCAACGGTGGCGTGATCGGGATCAACGGCGCAGCCGCGCACCTGATGGCGCCCGGTGACCTGGTGATTCTCATCTCCTACGCAACGATGGACGAGACGGAGGCCCGGCAGTACCGGCCCAATGTGGTGTTCGTCGACGAGGCCAATCGGATCGTGGAACGGGGCAACGATCCGGCTCATGCCCCAGCGGGCAGTGGTCTCATTACCGGTGGATCGATCACCGGCCCAGTCGATCACGACGAGACGGCCGACGCGGCACGGCTCGACGCCTTGATCAACGCCGACGCCTAGGGGTAGCGGTTGTTGCTCGCCGTCGACATCGGCAACACCAACGTCGTCCTCGGGTTGTTCGACGGGATCGGAGCGGACGCCACGCTGGTGCATGACTGGCGGATGCGTACCGATGCCCGGATGACCGCGGATGAGCTGGCGCTGACCGTCCGCGGGCTGCTCGCCGAGTACTCCGACAAGGTCACCGGCATTGCCGCCCTGTCCACCGTCCCGGCCGTGCTGCGCGAGTTGCGAGTGATGCTGGACCGTTACTGGCCGCACGTGCCCCGGGTGATCGTGGAGCCCGGGGTGCGCACCGGGGTGCCACTGCTCTACGACAATCCGCGCGAGGTGGGTGCGGACCGAATCGTCAACACCCTGGCCACCTACACGCTCTACGGTGGCCCGGCGATCGTGGTCGATTTCGGTACCTCCACCAACTTCGACGTGGTGAGCGCGCGCGGCGAATTCCTCGGTGGCGCGCTGGCTCCCGGCATCGAGATCTCCGTCGATGCGCTGGCTGCGCGAGCCGCTCAGCTCGTGAAGGTACAGCTCATCCGGCCCCGCTCGGTGATCGGCAAGAGCACCGTGGAAGCTCTGCAGTCCGGGTTGGTGTTCGGATTCGCCGGGCAGGTGGACGGCCTGGTCCGGCGGATCTCCGCGGAACTGGCCCCAGGTGCGCAGGACGAGGTGGTGGTAGTCGCCACCGGAGGGCTCGCTCCGCTGGTGATCGCCGAGTCGGAGACCATCACGCACCACGCGCCTGATCTCACGCTCTACGGGTTGCGGATGGTCTTCGCACGCAATGTCCGCTGACCCTCGCCGCCGGTACCGGCGGCGAGGCCGCCCAGCCCGGCTCACTAGGTTGTCGGTCGTGACGACCCAGCCATCTCTGGTCTCCGAAGACCTTCCGGAGCAGTTACGGGTTCGCTGGCAGAAGCGGGAGCGGATGCTGGCCACCGGGACGCCCCCCTACCCCGTGCAGGTGCCGCGGACTCGGACCCTGCGCGAGATCCGCGACGCCTACAGCGGCCTGCCGGTCGACACGGCCACCGGCGAACAGGTCGCCGTGACCGGTCGGATCATCTTCTTGCGCAATGCAGGCAAGCTGTGCTTTGCGACGCTACGGGAGGGTGCTGGCACGGAGCTGCAGGCCATGCTCAGCCTTGCCGAGGTGGGTGCCGAGGGACTCTCCGCATGGAAGGCCGATGCCGATCTCGGAGATCACGTTTCGGTAGTCGGAGAGGTGGTTACTTCCCGCCGTGGGGAGCTGTCGGTCCGCGCCCGGGAATGGCGGATGGCTGCCAAGGCGCTGCGCCCACTTCCAGTAGCCCACAAGCAACTGGCCGAGGAAACGCGGGTCCGGCAGCGCTACCTGGATCTCATCGTCCGGGAGGCGGCCCGGCGGACCGCACGGGTACGTGCCGAGGCAGTGCGATCGGTGCGTGCGACGCTGCATTCTCTCGACTTCGTCGAGGTGGAGACGCCGATGCTCCAGGTCGTACCCGGGGGCGCCGCGGCGCGACCGTTCGCGACGCACTCCAACGCGCTGGACACCGACCTGTACCTGCGCATCGCGCCGGAGCTCTACCTGAAGCGGTGCGTGGTTGGCGGGATCGAGCGCGTCTTCGAGCTCAACCGAGTGTTCCGCAACGAGGGAGCGGACTCCACTCACTCACCGGAGTTCACGATGCTCGAGGTGTACCAAGCCTACACTGACTACACCGGGATGGCCGAGCTGACCCGCACGCTGTACCAGACCGTGGCACGCGATGTGTTCGGTTCCACAACCGTTCGACTTGCGGACGGCACCGAGTACGACATCGGGGGTGAATGGGCGCAGCTGAGCCTGTTCGGCGCCGTGTCCGAGGTACTTGGTGAAGAGATCACTCCCGCTACGCCAGGGGCCGATCTGGTGGCCCGTGCCGAACGGGTCGGGCTTGCGGTGCATCCTGCCTGGGTACCGGGCAAGCTGGTGGAGGAGTTGTTCGAGCATCTGGTGGTACCAGGGCTGTACGCACCGACGTTCGTCAAGGACTTCCCTGTGGACACTTCACCACTGGCCAGACAGCACCGTAGTACCGAGGGTCTGGTGGAGAAATGGGATCTCTACATCCGGTCCGTCGAGTCGGCTACGGCGTACTCCGAGCTGGTCGACCCGGTCGTGCAACGTGAGCGTTTTGAGGCCCAGGCGGCGCTCGCCGCCGCGGGTGACGACGAGGCGATGCCGCTGGACGAGGACTTCCTGCGTGCGATGGAGTACGGAATGCCGCCGAGCGGTGGGTTGGGAATGGGGATCGACCGGCTGCTCATGGCGCTGACTGGTTCGGGTATCCGGGAGACGATCCTGTTCCCGCTGGTGCGACCCGAATGAGCTGATCACCTCGGCGGTCGATTGCGCAATCCCACCCGGAATAGGCTAACCTGCTTCTTGTCGTTGTGGAGTCGTCGCGCGATGGCTCCGCCCACCACATGTCCCAAGGGAGGACGACAAGCATGGCGCAGAAGGTCACCGTGACCTTGGTCGATGACGTCGACGGAGGTACGGCAGAAGAGACCGTCGAGTTTGGTATCGATGGTGTGTCTTACGAGATCGATCTGTCCGAGGGCAACGCGGGCAAGCTGCGGGACTCGCTCGCCGACTTCGTCTCGAACGCCCGTAAGGCTGGCGGCCGCCGCAAGGCTTCGACCTCTGCGCGACGGTCCAGCAGTGGCGGTCGGGCTTCGGTCGACCGCGAACAGAACGCTGCGATCCGCGAGTGGGCTCGTAAGAACGGTTACAACGTCTCCGACCGCGGGCGTATCCCGGCTGAGGTACTCGACGCCTATCACAAGGGAAACTGAGTCCGGCGCCACCGGTGCCGCCGCAGCTCGCGCTGGAGCAGACGGCACCGGTGGATCCGATCGAGATGTAGCGGTCGTCTGATTGCCGGCTCAGCCGGCGGCGCCTGATTGCCGGCTCAGCCGGCGGCGCGGACCCGGACCAGTAGGGCGCCTCGATCAACGCACATTCGCAGCAGCCGCGCCTCGCCCACCGGATCACCATCGAGCTGGGCTTGCTGCGGTACCTCGGCGGTGATGGTGACCGTGCTGGCCTGCCAGTGCTCGACAATGGGGTGGCCGCTGCGTCGGCGGGTCAGCACCCGCGCGGCCACCGCGACCCACCCGATGATCCCTTTCGGCGCGATGGTCACCACGTCCAGCAGACCATCGTCCACTTTGGCGGCGGGCATCAGTACCAACCCCGCGAGCAACCTTCCGCAGTTGCCGACCACCACCGTGCGCACCCGGCGGCGCAACTGGGGCTGGTCGTCCACGCTCAGGGTGATCCTGACCTGCGCGCCCTGCAGCGCGCGTATCCCGGAGATGAAATAGGCCAGTGGACCCACCCTGGCCTTCAGTTCGGCTGGGGCACCAGTCATGATCGCCGCATCGAATCCCATCCCGGCCATCACCAGGAACACGTGCTCCTCGGCGTCGTCGTCGATCGTCACCCGACCCACGTCGACGGCCCGGTTCTCGCCGGATAGCCCGATCCGGGTAGCATCCGCCACGTTGTCGATATGTCCGGCAAGATTGCGTGCCAGCAGGTTTGCGGTGCCGGCCGGGAGCAGACCGAGCGCAGTGCCCGATCCGGCGAGTACCTGCGCCACATTCCGGATCGTGCCGTCCCCGCCGCAGGCCAGCACGACGTCGGCACCGGCCGCCAGTGCGGTCCTAGCCTGGCCGATGCCCGGATCCTCGATGCTGGTCTCCAACCACAATGGTTCGGCCCAGCCCAGCTCGGTGCACACCGTGGTGATCTGCGTGTGCACCGAGGCCAGATCATCGAATCTCGTGGGGTTGACCACGACAGCGAGCAGCCGCTGCTGCGCCGAGGTGGACAGCGCCTCAGGTGTCGGCCCGGCCCGGTGCCGCCGCCGGGGCCACATCAGCATCGTCGCCACCGCGGCGACCAGCACCGCGAGAGCGAGCATCGCGATATCGGTTCCCGACACGATCGCTCAAGATACGCCTTGGTCAGGGATGATCGAGCGCACCGAGGATCCGGGCGCGGCCCGCGTCGTCGATTCGCGGGCAGGTGGCGCACGGCTCTGCCACCCCGGACAGGGCGTAGTAAAAGCAACATGAACCGCGTCGACGGGTCCAGTGCGTACGTTCCCTGTCGTCGATGACCGCGCAGGTGGTGGACATCGAGGTGAGCGGTTCAACCCGTTCGGCAAGGACCAGCTGCGCATCGGCCGCGCCGGCGGATGCGGACCCGAACGAGCGCCCCGCCAGCAGCAGACCGGTGTCCAGACTGTCGGTCACCGCCGCCCACAGTGTGCGGCGCCCGAAGCGCACCAGCGGGCCGTAGACCCGCAAGAAGCGGTACGCGTGCGACACCACCTCGCGACGCAACACCTCGCCCAGCGCCACCTCATCGGACACTGGCGCGGCGTCGGGATGTCCGGCGTCGGGGTCACCGGGCAGGCACCAGAACCGGCCGGGCCGCAGTGCCACCTCCTGCACCCACCCCGGGTCGCACCGGAAGGCGAGCTGCCGTGGCTGTAGCAAGGGCACCCGGCGAGCTGAGTGGAACAGCATCGCGCCGAGGTAGGCCGGGATGCTCAGGTACCACTGCAACACGTAGCCCGCGGTGGTGCGCTCGGGCACGTCGGCGTGCTGCGCGCCGAGCCAACCGGCTACCGACGCTCGCCAGCGGGTGAAGAACCCGGGATCGGACAGTGCCTGCTCACATGGGTTCCACTCGGCATCCAGTACATCCAGCAGCCGGAACGACATCCAGTCCACGGCACGGTCCGCCGCCGCCACGGAGGCAGCCAGCGGGTGCCTGGGGTAGGGTCCTGACGTCGGGGCGCTCGCCCCGGTCGGCACATGCAGGTCCACCTGCAATGGCATGTGCACCTGCATGTGCACCGGCGCTGGGGTATGCGGCACCGCACCTCCTCATGCTGGCTGCCAGCTTTCAGGGTTGCCTAACCTAACAAACCAGAACCTAACAGCAGAGCTGGCCCGGGAACATCGTCCGGGGATCGGGACCACCCGAGCGGGTGGTTTCGAGACTCAGGACCGTTCACTCTGAGCGGACAGGTGGTCCCTGCGGGAATCCCGGCCTGGTGTGCGACGTTGGAGCTGGTGGCGGGTTCGGAGTTGGCAATGCCGTGTTCACCGGCCGACAGTTACAGTGGCTGCACGGCGTGTCTCGGGCCCAACAGCGATGACCAGTGTTGGGTCGCGTCGCGACGGCGCATCAGTCAGGAGTGCACAATGTTCGAGAGGTTCACTGACCGCGCGAGGCGGGTGGTTGTGCTGGCCCAAGAAGAGGCCAGGATGCTCAACCACAACTACATCGGCACCGAGCACATCCTGCTGGGTCTGATCCACGAGGGTGAAGGCGTCGCTGCCAAGGCCCTCGAATCGCTGGGTATTGCCCTGGAGGGCGTGCGCCAGCAGGTCGAGGAGATCATCGGTCAGGGCCAGCAGGCGCCGTCGGGCCATATCCCGTTCACCCCGCGGGCCAAGAAGGTGCTGGAGTTGTCGCTGCGCGAGGCGCTGCAACTCGGCCACAACTACATCGGCACCGAGCACATCCTGCTCGGGCTCATCCGTGAGGGCGAGGGCGTTGCCGCGCAGGTGCTGGTCAAGCTCGGCGCCGACCTCAACCGGGTGCGCCAGCAGGTGCTCCAGCTGCTCTCCGGCTACCAGGGCAAGGAGCCCGCGGAGGCCGGCGCAGGCCGTGGCGAGGGCACCCCGTCCTCCTCGCTGGTCCTCGACCAGTTCGGCCGCAACCTCACCGCGAGCGCCCGCGAGGGCAAGCTCGACCCGGTGATCGGGCGCGGCAAGGAGATCGAGCGGGTCATGCAGGTGCTGTCCCGCCGGACCAAGAACAACCCCGTGCTCATCGGCGAGGCTGGCGTGGGCAAGACCGCCGTCGTCGAAGGGCTCGCGCAGAACATCGTCAAGGGCGAGGTGCCCGAGACGCTCAAGGACAAGCAGCTCTACACCCTGGACCTCGGTTCGCTGGTGGCTGGCTCGCGGTACCGCGGTGACTTCGAGGAGCGCCTGAAGAAGGTGCTCAAGGAGATCCGCACCCGCGGCGACATCATCCTGTTCATCGACGAGATGCACACCCTGGTCGGTGCCGGCGCCGCGGAGGGCGCGATCGACGCGGCGTCGATCCTCAAGCCGATGCTGGCCCGTGGTGAGCTGCAGACCATCGGTGCGACCACGCTCGACGAGTACCGCAAGTACGTGGAGAAGGACCCCGCGCTGGAACGCCGGTTCCAGCCGATCCAGGTCCACGAGCCGGGGATCGATCACACCATCGAGATCCTCAAGGGCCTGCGGGACCGCTACGAGGCGCACCACCGGGTGTCCATCACCGACAGCGCGCTGGTGTCGGCCGCCACGCTGGCCGACCGCTACATCAACGACCGGTTCCTGCCGGATAAGGCGATCGACCTGATCGACGAGGCGGGCGCCCGGATGCGGATCCGCCGGATGACCGCTCCGCCGGACCTGCGTGAGTTCGACGAGAAGATCGCTGACGTGCGCCGGGATAAGGAGTCCGCGATCGACGCGCAGGACTTCGAGCGGGCCGCCAAGCTGCGGGACTCGGAGAAGCAGCTGCTCGCCAAGAAGTCCGAGCGGGAGAAGCAGTGGAAGGCGGGCGACCTCGACGTCGTCGCCGAGGTCGATGACGATCAGATCGCCGAGGTGCTGGCGAACTGGACCGGCATCCCCGTCTTCAAGCTCACCGAGGAGGAGACCGCCCGGCTGCTGCGCATGGAGGACGAGCTGCACAAGCGGATCATCGGCCAGCATGAGGCGGTCAAGGCCGTCTCGCAGGCGATGCGCCGCACTCGTGCGGGTCTGAAGGACCCGAAGCGGCCCTCCGGTTCGTTCATCTTCGCCGGCCCCTCCGGTGTCGGGAAGACCGAGCTGTCCAAGGCGCTGGCCGAATTCCTGTTCGGTGACGACGACGCGCTCATCCAGATCGACATGGGCGAGTTCCACGACCGCTACACCGCATCGCGGCTCTTCGGTGCCCCTCCCGGGTACGTGGGCTACGAAGAGGGTGGCCAGCTCACCGAGAAGGTGCGCCGCAAGCCGTTCTCCGTGGTGCTCTTCGACGAGATCGAGAAGGCCCACCAGGAGGTGTACAACACGCTGCTGCAGGTGCTCGAAGATGGTCGCCTGACCGATGGCCAGGGCCGCACGGTGGACTTCAAGAACACCGTGATCATCTTCACCACCAACCTGGGCACTGCGGACATCTCCAAGGCGGTGGGCCTGGGCTTCTCTGCGGGCAATGACTCGGTGTCGAACTACGAGCGGATGAAGAACAAGGTCAACGAAGAGGTCAAGAAGCACTTCCGGCCGGAGTTCCTCAACCGGATCGACGACACCATCGTCTTCCACCAGCTCACCGAGGAAGAGATCATCCGGATGGTCGATCTGATGATCGCCCGGGTGGAGGTCCAGCTCCGCAACAAGGACATGGCCCTCGAACTCACCTCGATGGCCAAGAGGCTGCTCGCCAGGCGTGGATTCGACCCCGTGCTCGGTGCCCGGCCGCTGCGCCGGACCATCCAGCGCGAGATCGAGGACCAGCTCTCGGAGAAGATCCTGTTCGGTGAGATCGAAGCCGGGCAGATCGTCATCGTCGATGCCGACAACTGGGACGGCGAGGGCTCGACCGAGGACGCCGTGGTCACCTTCCGCGGCGAGCCCAAGCCACTCCGGGTTCCCGACGCCCCCCCGGTCGACCTGGCCAGGGCGGAGGGTGGCGCCACCGAGGGCGGTGTGTCCGCCTCCGACTGATTGACTGATTCCACGACCAGTGCCCCGATCCGCAGTGGGATCGGGGCACTGGTCGTAAGATCGCACCAGTCACCGTTGCTGCAGCGGTTCGACCGCCACCAGTGCCTGCACGAGGTGCCCATCCTGCTCTCTGCGTCAGATCCTGACTTGCCCGGGGAGTCCTCAGCACTCCCCGGGCAGTGTGTAGCGGCCGTCGGCGGTCTGCTCGGCGAGACCGTCGACCAACAGCGCATCCAGGCATCGGTTGCGCTGCGCCACATCAACCCAGACGGCATCCAGCCGGGCCCGTGGCACCGGGTCCTCCGCTGCGCGTAGCACGTCGAGCAGCAGCCCGCGCACCTGGCGGTCGGTGCCCGCGAAGCGCTGCGCGGGGCGACCGGGGGCGCTCGCCGTGGGACGGCCAGCCTGCACCCAGGCGCACCCGCTGAGCAGCGGGCAGTCGGCGCAGCGCGGTCGCCTGGCCGTGCACAGCACGGCACCGAGCTCCATGAGCGCGGCCGAGAAGCGGGCCGACTGTGCCTCGGGCAGCACAGCATACCCATCAGACAGATCACGGGAGGTGGCGGGAGCAGCGGCGTCGGCCATGCCGTGGATGGCTCGAGCCACTACCCGGCGGACGTTGGTGTCCACCACCGGCACGCGGTGGCCGTAGCCGAAAGCCGCCACGGCCCGAGCGGTGTAGGCGCCGACCCCGGGCAGCGCCAGCAGCGTGTCCACCTCGGAGGGCACGACATCGTTATGTCCGGTGGTGATCGCCTCCGCCGCCGCGTGCAACCGCAGCGCCCGCCGCGGGTAGCCCAGCTTGCCCCAGGCCCGGATGACAGCTCCCGGGGTCTCGGCGGCCAGCTTCGAGGGCAGCGGCCAGCGGGCCATCCAGTCGGTCCACACCCCGGCGACACGATGCACCGGAGTTTGCTGCAGCATGACCTCGCTGACCAGCACTCCCCACGGCGTGGTGTCCGGCGCTCGCCAGGGCAGGTCACGCGCGTGAGTGCGAAACCAGGCAATCAGCGCATCGGCGTTCATGGCCGCGTCGAGGTGACCTTGTCGGTGAACGTCGCCATGCCACCATGCTGTCATCACCCGTAGCGCTCGACGATGCTGGACTCGGCGAGCCGGGACAGTCCCTCCCGGACCACCCGAGCTCGGGCGTCGCCCACGCCGTCGACGTGCTGCAGGTCATCGACGGTGGCTGCCATCAGCGCCTGTAGCGACCCGAAGTGCTCGACCAGCCGGGCCTGCACGCCGCTAGGCAGCCGGGGCACTCGAGCCAGCAACCGGTACCCCCGTGGGGACACCGGCTCCTCCAGTGCCTCAGGCGCAAGTGAGTAGTCGTAGCAACCCGCGACGGCGGTGAGATCGAGCAGGTCGCTGCCGGAAAGCCGGTCCAGTGCGGCCGCCGCGGCGCTGATCGGGTGACCTTCGGGGAGGTAGTCCTGCAGGATCAGCTCCCGGTCGGCCTCCATTCCACCCACCAGCTCGTCGAGCTGCAGGGTGATCAGCCGACCGTCGCTGCCCAGCTCCACGACGTCCCAGGCAATCTCCTTGGAGATCCGGCGCACCATCTCCAGGCGCTGCACCACGGTCATCACGTCCTTGAGCGTGACGAAATCCTCGATCTCCAGCGCGGACAGCGTCTGGGCCACCTCGTCGAGGCGGGCCTTGTAGCGCTCCAGGGTGGCCAGTGCCTGGTTCGCCCTGGACAGGATGGTGGCGGAGTTGGACAGCACGTGCCGCCGCCCGTCGACATAGACGCTGACGATGCTCATCGACTGGCTGACCGAGATCACGGGGTGCCCGGTCTGGATTCCGGTGCGCTCTGCGGTGCGATGCCGCGTCCCGGACTCCTCGGTGGGGATGGTCGGGTCGGGCACCAGATGGACGTTCGCCCGCAAGATCCGGTCCGCCTCCGTGGACAACACGACGGCACCATCCATCTTGGACAGCTCGCGCAGCCGGGTCGCGGAGAACTCGACGTCGAGCCGGAACCCGCCGTCGCAGATTGAGTCGACCGCGTGGTCATGGCCCAGCACCACCAGCCCGCCGGTACGGCCACGCAGGATCCGCTCCAGGCCGTCGCGCAGTGCGGTTCCCGGGGCCAGCCGCGCTAGCGTCGCCCGCAGCAGGTCAGCCTGCCCCCGTACGTTCACCCTGCCTCCCGCTGTGACTCCACCCCGCACCTAGTGTACGAAGTCCGTAATTCGGACGGCTGATCCTGGCCGGAGATAACCAGCCGTCAGGGGCCCCAGGCGCCTGTCAAGAACGGAGCCACCACAGCGCCGCGGCAAGGTCGTCGACTTCGTGCAGGTGCATCCCGGCAGGTGGGGCTGCTGCGCTGGCTGGCGGTACCAGCGCGTGCCGGAAGCCCAGCCGGGCGGCCTCGGCCAGCCGTCTGCCTAGCCCGGTGACGTGCCGGACCTCACCGGCCAGCCCCACCTCCCCGATCGCGACCGTCTGCCGGGGGAGCAGCAGATCGCCGGCCGCCGACGCGACTGCGAGGGCGACCGCGAGGTCGGCGGCCGGCTCCGTCACGCGCATCCCGCCCACCGTCGCCGTGTACACATCCGACCCCGACAACCGCACGCCGCCGCGGCGCTCGGTGACCGCCAGGATCATCGCCACCCGCGAGGAGTCCAGCCCGCTCACCGCCCTGCGCGGGTTGGCCAATGCGGACTCCGCGACCAGCGCTTGCACCTCGCCGAGCAGCGGCCGCTTGCCCTCCACGACGACGGTCACTGCCGTGCCGGGCACAGCCGGATCGCGGCGGGTGAGGAAGAGCCCGGAAGGGTCGGGTAGTCCGGTGATGCCGTCGTCTGCAAGTTCGAAGCAGCCGACCTCGTCGGCCGGCCCGAATCGGTTCTTGATGCCGCGGACCAGCCGCAGCGTGGAGTGCCGGTCGCCCTCGAACTGCAGCACCACGTCGACCAGGTGCTCCAGCACCCGCG
>JBOHGM010000105.1:0-15561 GCA_050699435.1 Pseudonocardiaceae bacterium
CGCGCCAGGACTATGCCCACGGCAGCGGCCCGATCTGCGCCGCCGCCGTCGCCCAACTGCGGGCCACCCTGCCACTCCTGGATGCCGAGGCCACTTCCGAGGTGCGACCCCGGCTGATGCTCGCCACCGCGCGCCTGGCCATGCAGGCAGGCTGGATGTCCTTCCAGGTCCTCCACGATGATGCCGCCCGGCGGCTGTGGATGATCGGGCTCGACCTCGCCCGCAACACCGAGCACCCTTTGGGCGCCGACCTCACCGCCTACCTGCTCTACGACATGGCACTGCAGGCGGTGCACCTGGGCCGCCCCAAGGAAGCGCTGCATCTGGCCCGGATCGGCCACAGCTCCTCCAGCGGACCGTATCCGGTCTCCGCGTCCACCACCTGCTGCCTGGCGAACATCCAAGCCCGGGCGCATGCCGCCGAGGGCGACGCGACGGGCTGCGACCGAGCCTTGGGCCAAGCCGAAGAGCACTTCACTGCCATCGACCCGGTGACCGCGCCGCCCTGGGGCGGGTGCTTCGAGGCCGGGCATCAAGGCGGCCTTACTGCCTTTCAGGGGCAGGCCCATTACATGTTGGCCCGCACCGGCCGCGACCGACGCGCCGCCGAGCGGGCGGTCCCGTTGCTGCGCCACGCTCTGGAGCACACCGGCCCCAGCTACGCCCGGCCCCGCGCGCTCAGACTAGCCGATCTCACCGGGGCCCACGCGCTGGCCGAGGACCTCGACACTGCCGTGATCGTCGGTCACCAGGCCGTCGACGCTGTCTCGAGGCTGTCCTCCCCCCGGGCACACGACCGGCTCCGTGCTCTGCACACCGTCCTTGAACCACTGCACAGCAGCCCCGGTGTCGCCGAACTCCGCGACCGCTTGGCCACCACCGCCGCCTGAGAGGGGATGACGGCACAGTGTTGATGAGGAGATAGGGAAGGGTTGATGAGGAGATAGGGAAGGGTTGATGAGGAGATAGGGAAGGATAGCTCGGTATCGATTTGATCCACTGGCATCGGCGGCGGTGCAGTTCCCGTTGGCGACATATCGAGAATTAAATGATCATCGGTCGAGACCTTGGCGGACCGAAAGGACGTACACGATGACGCAGCTCAACTGGTACGGCGCGGATCCCTTGATGGGACCTGCTGACCGGCTTCCCCTGGCAGCTCGTCAGACGCCGGGTCAGGCCGATCCACCTTCTCGTCAGGCACGTTTGCTCGGTGTTTTCTTAGCGCGGGCGCCGCTGAAGATTGATGTCACAGCGCCGCAGTGTGACCGGCATGCAAAGTCGTATACTATCGACAGGAAAACGGAAAACACCAAGGTTATCGTTGATGGAAATGAAGAGAATCATAGCGATGTGACCGAGACCGAGCGCGAGGTGGATTGAGCTGTCACTATGATTCTCGTTCTTACCAGCGACAATGATCGCACCGCAGACCGCGTTGTAGCAGAGATCGCACGGCGGGGCGCAGCCGTAGGTCGTCTTGACACGGCAGATTTTCCGTGCCGGATTACTATCAATGCTATGCTGCAAGATGAGTTCGGTTGGCATGGCTGGATGGAAACCGAAATTGGTCAAATCCGGTTGGACAAAATTAGGGCCATCTATTATCGGCGTCCCACCAGCTTCCTCTTTCCCGATGACGTGACCGGTAGCGATCTGACCTTTGCTGCAGCCGAGGCAAGACGGGGATTCGGCGGACTTCTATTCTCTTTGCGCGCACGTTGGGTCAACCATCCTGGTAGGGTTGCCGATGCGGAATTCAAGCCTACTCAGTTATACGTGGCGGCAGGCTGTGGATTGACGGTTCCGCGTACCTTGCTGACGAGCGATCTGGGCCAAGCGAAGATTTTCTGTGAGACCGCAGAAAAAGGCGTAGTTTACAAGCCGCTCTCTGCGGCGAACATCGTCAAGGGAGACGATGTTCAACTAGTTTATACAAGTAAGCTCTGCCGCGCGGATCTCGATGACATCGATGTGTCATTGACAGTGAATCTCCTTCAAGACTGGGTGCCGAAGTGCTATGACGTGCGCGTGACAGTAGTTGGACGTCGCCTTTTCGGAGTTGCAATCCATGCGGGTTCGTCGGAGACATATGTAGACTGGCGCACTGACTATGACTCACTTAGCTATGAACCGATCGAGGTGCCGAAATTTGTCGCTAGCGGCATCTGGGCCTACATGAGGCACTTCGACCTGCTGTATGGCGCTTTCGATTTCGCGGTTACCGAGAAAGACTGGTATTTTCTCGAATGTAACGCTAATGGGCAATTTGGGTGGCTGGAGGCGGAGACTGATTTACCGATCACGGCAGCGATAGCGGATCTTCTTGTCCAGGAATCGACGCAAAATTGAATCCTACTATTCGCTGGCGTGAGCGCGCTACCGCGCTCGCTAGCAATCTTGCTGAGCGTGGGATCCTCCGTAGCGAGGTGTGGCGCGCTGCTGTGGAGCAGACTCCACGTCATCTGTTTGTTCCCGCCAGTTCCATCTCGAACGAGGCGGGTTCAGTGGCGGACAACTCCGATGTCGATATCTGGTTGAACAACGTGTACTCAGATTCGACACTCGTCGTGCAGCGTAAACAGGCTCGCGATGGTGGACCTGCTTGGTTTCCTACCAGTTCATCCACGATGCCAAGTCTGATGATCGAAATGCTGGAGGCGCTAGATGTTCACGATGGTCATCGTGTTCTGGAGATAGGAACAGGAACGGGCTACAATTCCGCGTTGCTGGCTCACCGTCTCGGCGGGGATAACGTCGTGAGCATTGACATCGATCCCGATCTGGTTGATGCGGCGAAGTGGCGACTCGGGGAGCTTGGCTATTCTCCAACTCTGATCGCTGGCGATGGCCTTGTCGGAGCACCGGGCCACGGTCCGTATGATCGAATTATTGCTACCTGTGCAGTACCAGAAATACCTTCGGCGTGGATCGAGCAGCTGGCGCCTGGGGGGGCCATGTTGGTCAACTTGCGCGGTTATGTTATCGGCGTACTATGCCTCTTAACAAAACAGAATGACAACGAGGTCATCGGCCCAGTTGTCCGTTCTGGTGGCGATTTTATGTGGCTTCGACAACAGCTGAGTGACCCGCTTCGAGAGCAAGGATCGCTCAAGTTTATTGGCGCAAGAAAAGTTGCGAGGACTCTCACTACGATATCTCCCGCCAATGTTCTGAATAGCAGCGATTTCCTTTTGATGCTTCAGCTCGAACTGCCCGGGCTCCGCATGATAAGTTCGACCGACGTGTTCGATCCGATGGAGAGGCGCAATCGGCGAGGAATTCTCATGTACGCGGAGGATGGCTCACACGCTCAAGTCATCGACGAGCCTGAACTCGACGACCAGTACCGTGTAATCCAGGGTGGAGCCCGTCGGCTCTGGGATACTGTCGAAACAGCTTACGAGCTATGGGTTCGACTGGCTAATCCGGCCTCGCACCGTTTCGGTGTAGTCGCTAACCGAACTATCCAGTTTGTGTGGCTAGATAACGACATGAACTGGTTGCGCTGGCCTCTCCCGCTTGTTTAGCTGGCGGAATTGGGTCAGTCTATGGAGCGTTCGGCTTGGTCCTCGGGCTCACCGTCACCCCCCGACGGCGAGCAGTATCCCTGGCTGGACTCACCTCAGCACTCGACCTCATGATCGGACGGCGCTGACTACAGAGACGGCACGTCGGCTGGGCGTGTGTTTCTCGACACGCACGTCGTCGAAGCCGGCCACCCTGCACTGAGCTGCAAAGGACTCCGCCTGCTGGTCGGTCCACCCATGGCTGGCGAGCCCGGTGGCGCCGGGACGCACGCGGCGCTCGATAGCGAGTAGCCGCCCTCCAGGGACGAGCACTCGCTGTGCCTCGGCGAGTCCCGCGGTGACGTCCGCCCAGTGGTGAACAGTAGCTATCGACCACAGAATCGTCGCCGACCCGTCCGGCTGCCGCAGGTCTTCCGCGCTGCCCTGGGCCCAGGTGATGGCAGGCCGGTCGCGAGTCAACGTCCGCGCGAGCCGGAGCATGACTGGTGCCGGATCCACGCCGGTCACGCGTGCCCCGCGGCGGGCGGCTTCTCTGACGGCGGTGCCTGGGCCGCAACCGACGTCGACAACACGGTCTGCATCCGACACAGCGGCCAGGTCAGCGGCGAGGCGGGCGACGGTGCCTCCCGCGACGATCATGGTGAGCCCGGCCAAGAAGCCGGTCACCCCGGCGAAGCCCGGATGGTCGGCGTGATGATTGGTTGTCGTCATTGGCCCATCTTGCGGGTTCAAGCCAGCTTGAAGTCAAATGACGACATGGACCTCATCCCGATCGGCCAGGCCGCGGATCGGCTCGGGCTGAACCCCTCGGCGCTGCGCTACTACGACGAACGTGGACTGGTGTCCCCGCGTGTGCGGCAGGCCGGACACCGGATGTACGGACCTGACGAGCTCCGTCGTCTCGCGTTCATCAAGATCGCTCAGCGGTTGGGGCTGCCGCTGGACACCGCGGCCGCTGTTCTCGACGCCCCCGGCCCGCAGTGGCGAGAGCTCGTGCGTCGGCAGATCACCGAGCTGGATGAGGTGATTGCGCAGGCGCAGGGAGCGCAGCTGTTTTTGACCCACGCGCTGAACTGCCCGACGAACCACCCCGCTCGCGACTGCTCCACGATGATCGCAACGCTGGACCGTCTCGTCGACGGGGCAACGGTCGATCAGCTCGTCGCCGAGCACACCTGATCACCCACCGACACAGCCCTCCGGTGGCACACGGACATCACCCACAACACGGATCGGCTGGCTGCCGGTCATACAGTAGTTGTTTTCCCTCTGCTTCCTTGCTTGCTTGTTGAGCACCCCGAACCCGCGAGCGGTTGCGGCTTCGCTGGCCGTCGTCCTGTCTGTAGGAGCCGTTCTATGAGGTTCACGCTAGGAGCTAACGACTTCCAGTTGCGTCACCGGCACCAGCAGCGTAAACCCCGTGTGAGGGAAGGACACGAACACCTCTACGGGTGACGGAAAGTAATCTTGATCCGGGCCGACCACTTGGCCGCGCACCTTCCGGCCATCGCGCGTGGTGTAAACAACGCGCGTGCCCGTCACGAACTCAGACTTTGGCAGATAACCGTCTGACGGGTTCAACGTGTGGCCCATGCCGTCCTCGGTAAGCGACTGGAACGGGTCACAGAGATGACGGGGCCTAAGCCGTCGGGACGTCACCCCCTGCGACCCGCTACCCCTGTCAGCTATGAGGGGCATGCAAAAGCTAAGTAGCCGGAATGAAATAAGCTATTCACTTGGTGCCAATCGCCCAGCGCGTGACCTGCGAGGATGCCAACTCCAGTGGATTTGTTGTTCCATTCCGGCTACTAACGGGCTGGAGGCGAGCAAGGACGAACAGCGAGTCTTGATATCTCATCAGTTCGGTATACGTTGCGAACTGTCGGTTCGTTGATCTTACAACTACGCAGTGCGCACCAACTTATCGGAAAATAATGCTCTGCTCAGTGCGGATCGCCAAAGTTGGCCGGGTCGGACTGATTCAATCAGTCCAGCAACCCAATCTGCCCTGCAAACGCTCTCACCTCAGACGCATACGAAGGTTTCGCCCGCTTCAGCAGTGTACGCACCATATTACGTATGTCCTGCCGGTGCTGGAAATCTTCCGGGCACAGCGCTTCAGCCATCTTTAGGTGCACAAGTACAGCGGTATCGTTGCCCTTGCACTCATAGCACTGAGCGACTTTTGTAAGCAGGCTGTTCTTGCGCTCCAGGGACGGCGTGCGGGAAATATCCACATCATTCGACAGACGCAGCGCTTCGCCAATCTCGCCGCTCTCATACTCCACCCTGACGCGGTGGATACCCACGTTCGTTGGTCCAAAGAAGAGCGTGTTGTGGTAGTTGTGCATCTCATCGACGCGCAGCGCGGCTTCATGAGCCGGGCCGCGTAGAATATCCCGTGCCCGCCATGGGTCGCCGGTTCGTAATGACCCCAGCGTCGCTACCAACTGCAACCCGCCGTAGAGGGAGAAGTGTTCAGGGTTTCCGTCTGGCAGCAGTGGCTCCAGCTTCTCCGCTCCTGCCATCGCTAGATCGAGCGCCCCGACAGGTTGGTCATCCGTCAGCAGGGCATGGCCAAGGCTCCACGTGGCAGCGGCAATCAGCAGCGGGTCTTCGGTCTCCTCGGCATAGCGCATGGCGCGATCGGACACCAGCCCGCAGAGATCAGTCCGGCCGAGGTACTTCAATACCGCTCGTGTCAGCATGTAAACCTCGGACGCAGAGCGGCAGGCTTCAACTGAACGGCCGGACTCATACACGGCTCGCTCGCTGTTGATAATAAGCTCAGGCAACACCCGCAGGGCGTCGCTGTACTTGCTGGGCGAAGTGAACCACGTTTTCTGCGTGGCTTTGACCTGTCCGGCCAGTTCTTCCAGGCTGGGAAGCTCACCGCTCTCACTAAGGGAAACCGTGCGGTAGGTGATGAGCGCCCGCTCCAGTTCAGCCAGTCGGGGATTTACCGGTCCCTCATGGTCTTCGCTAGGCGCCTCACCCAGCAGCGCGGATGTGCGTACGCCAAGCACCTTGGCAATCCTGCGGAGCACATGCAGCGTTGGCGTCTTGGTACCAGCTTCAATCATCTCCAAGTACCGCACCGTGATACCGGCAAGGGTGGCGACGTTGACCGTGCTCTTCTTGCGGTCGATGCGGTAGAGCTTGATCAACTGTCCGGTAGGCATGTCGGGCACGGGGGCCTCCTGAGACTCGTAACGGCCAAAGGTATCCGCTGGCGCCCACCGTGCTGTGACACGGCCCCTGAGCTGGGGGGATGGCACCAGTGACCGAGGGCTCTGGTAGACCCGCCGGGTGAGCAACGTCGGCCGATCACGCCGTGGGCAGCGGGTGCTGTCCGCAGTGTTGCCTGTGGCCCGGGTGTGTGTGGACACGCCGTTGGCCCACCTCGACCGTCCGTTCGACTACCAGGTGCCCGCCGAGCTGGACGCAGCCGCGGCGCCCGGGGTGCGGGTACGGGTGCGGTTCGCCGGGCGGCTGGTGGACGGGTGGCTGCTGGAGCGGGCTGAGGGATCCGATCACCCGGGCAAGCTCGGCTGGCTGGAGCGGGTGGTTTCGGCTGAGCCGGTGCTCAGTCCGCAGGTCGCGGCGCTGACCCGGGCGGTGGCGGACCGCTGCGCGGGCACGATGCGCGACGTGCTGCGCCTCGCCGTGCCCCCGCGGCATGCCCGCACCGAGGCCGAGCCGGGCACTCCGGCGGCGGCCAGCCCGCAGCGGCCCGCGGCGGACGGCTGGGCGCGCTACGCCCGCGGCCCGGCCTTCCTGGACGCCCTGGCCCAGGGTCGGGCCGCACACGCCTGCTGGCAGGCGCTGCCGGGGGAGGATTGGCCGGCCCGGCTCGCCGAGGCCGCGGTGACGGTTGCCGCCGCCGGGCGGGGTGCCCTGCTGGTGCTGCCAGACCACCGCGACACCGCCCGGGTGCATGCCGCGGTGGCCGCGCTCGCCGGGCCGGACGCGGTGGTGGCCCTGGCTGCCGAGCTGGGTCCCGCCGAGCGGTACCGCCGGTGGCTGGCGGTGCGCCGGGGCGCGGTGCGCATCGTCGTCGGCACCCGGGCTGCGGCCTTCGCTCCGGTTGCCGAGCTGGGCCTGATGGTGCTGTGGGACGACGGTGACGACCTGCATGCCGAGCCCCGGGCCCCCTACCCGCACACCCGGCTGGTGCTCGGCCAGCGCACGGTGCTTGCATCCGCGGCGCTGCTCGTCGCCGGCCATGCCCGGACCGCCGAGACCCAGCTGTCGATCGACACCGGATGGGCCCACGAGATCGTGGCCCCCCGGGATGTGGTGCGGGCTGCGGCGCCGCGGGTCACCGCCATCGGCGAGGACGACACCCAGCTGGCGCGGGACCCGGCAGCCCGCGCGGCGCGGCTGCCCAGCGTGGCGTTCGAAGCGGCCCGTGCGGCACTGGGCCGGGACCGACCGGTGCTGGTGCAGGTGCCGCGCCGGGGTTACGTGCCTGCACTGGCCTGTGGGCAGTGCCGGACTCCGGCCCGCTGCCGGCGCTGCGCAGGCCCGCTGGCGCTGCCCGGGGACGCCGGCGGACCGGCACCGGCGTGCCGGTGGTGCGGCGCCACCGAGGCCGGCTATCGGTGTCCCACCTGCGGTTCGCGCCGGTTGCGCGCGGTGGTGGTGGGGGCCCGGCGCACCGCGGAGGAGCTTGGCCGCGCCTTCCCAGGGGTGCCGCTGCGCAGCTCCGGCGGGGGCGAGGTGCTGCCCGACGTCCCACCGGGACCAGCGTTGGTGATCGCCACCCCCGGTGCGGAGCCGCTGGCCCGCTACGGCGCGGCGCTGCTGCTGGACGCCGCTGCACTGCTGGCCCGTCCCGACCTGCGCGCTGCGGAGGAGGCGCTGCGGCGCTGGATGACCGCGGCGGCGATGGTCGAACCGGCGACCGAGGGGGGCCGCGTGGTGGTGGTCGCCGAAGCGTCGCTGGCCCCGGTGCAGGCGCTCATCCGGTGGGACTCGGCAGGCCACGCCGCCGCCGAACTAGCCGCCCGCACGGAGCTGGGCTTCCCACCGGCGGTGCGGATGGCCGCGGTCGACGGCGTCCCGGACGTGCTGGCCGGCCTCGAGGCAGCGATGGAGCTGCCGGCAGGGGCGGAGCTGCTGGGTCCGGTGCCGCTGCCGTTGTCGCGGGCCGAGTCGGAGAGCGAGCGGGAGAGGCTCCTGATCAGGGTCCCCCGGGCCGAGGGACGAGCCCTGGCCGCGGCGCTGGCCGCACTGCAGGCCGGGCGCAGCGCCCGCAAACTGCCCGACCCGCTGCGCGTCGAACTCGACCTTCCCGCCGGGTCGTGAACAGACCCCACTGGTCGATGGTGCGCGGTAACCCGTTACGCACCGCCAGGCATACTTACCAGATGCCCCTCCAGCCCATCAGGCTCTTCGGCGACCCGGTACTGCGCGCCCGCGCGGCGGAGGTCGTCGACTTCGACAAGGAGCTGCACAACCTGGTCCGGGACCTGTGGGAGACCATGACCGAAGAGGGCGGAGCCGGTCTCGCGGCGCCCCAGCTCGGTGTCTCGCTTCGGGTGTTCACTTACCGCTGTGACGGGTTCAGCGGCCATCTGGTCAACCCGACCTTCGACGTCGTGGGCGAACAGATGCAGGAAGGGCCGGAGGGCTGCCTGTCGATCCCGGGGCTGTCCTGGGACTGCCGCCGCCACCTGCACGTCGTCGCCCGCGGGCGGAACCAATACGGCGAGGCGATCGAGGTGGCCGGCTCCGAGAGCCTGGCCAGGGCGATCCAGCACGAGACCGACCACCTCGACGGCGTGTTGTTCATCGACCGGCTCGATCCCGAGACCCGCAAACAGGCCATGCGGGAGATCCGGCAGGCGCGCTGGTTCGGCGCTGCCGAGCCAATGGTCAAGGTCAGCCCCCATCCGCTGTTCGGGAAGGCGCGCTGAGGGTGCGGCTGGTCTTCGCCGGGACGCCGGACCTGGCGGTGCCCTCGCTGGAGGCGCTGTTGGAATCCGACCGGCACGAGGTGGTCGGGGTGCTGACCCGGCCGGACGCGCCAGCGGGGCGGGGTCGCAGGCAGGCCCGCTCCCCGGTCGGGGCGCGGGCCGATCAGGCCGGTGTACAGGTGCTCACCCCGCGACGGTCGTCCGATCCGGACTTTCTGGCCCGCCTCGCCGCGCTCGCCCCGGACTGCTGCCCGGTCGTCGCCTACGGTGCCCTGGTACCCCGTGCCGCGCTGGACATTCCCCAGCACGGCTGGGTCAACCTGCATTTCTCGCTGCTGCCCGCCTGGCGCGGAGCCGCTCCGGTACCGGCCGCGATCCGGCACGGCGACGACATCACCGGCGCGTCCACCTTCCGGCTGGAGGAGGGGCTGGATACCGGCCCGGTCTACGGCAGGCTCACCGAGGTGATCCGCGCCGAGGACACTGCGGGCGAGTTGCTGTCCCGGCTGGCCGACGCAGGCGCCCGGCTGCTTGTGTCCACAGTGGATGGGATCGCCGATGGAGTGCTCAGCCCGGAACCCCAGCCTGCCGATGGCGTCTCGTACGCCCCGAAGCTCACCGCCCAGGACGCCCATGTCGACTTCACCGCTCCGTCGTTCGCGGTGCACCGCCAGGTGCGCGCGGTGACGCCCGCCCCTGGCGCGTGGGTCCGGTTCCGGGGCCGGCGGCTGGGCCTGGGACCGGTATGCCGCGCAGACGAAGGGCCTGCCTCCGACGGGCCCGGCCCGGGCGAACTAGCTCCTGGCCAGTTGCGGATCGGCAAGCGGGCGGTGCTGGTCGGTACCGCGACCGGGGCGGTCCGGCTGGGCGAGGTCACCGCGCCCGGTAAGCGTGCGGTACCCGCGGCGGACTGGGCTCGGGGCGCCCGGCCGGAGCCGGGGGAGCGGTTCGGGTGAGCGCCGATGTTCCGGTCCTGGTGGCAGCGCTATGACCGTCCCCCGTCGGCCTTCGCGGCCACGCAAGCCCGGCCCGCCCGCCCGCCGCAGCGGACCGCGCAAGCCCCCGGTCGAGGATCCGGCCCGCCGGGCCGCCCTGGACACCCTGGCCGCGGTGCGCGAGCGGGACGCCTATGCCAACCTGGTGCTCCCTGGTCTGCTGCGCGAGCGCGGCATCAGCGGCCGGGACGCCGCGCTGGCCACCGAGCTGTGCTACGGGACGAGCCGCGCGCAGGGCCTGCTCGATGCCGTGCTGCAATCCTGTGCGGACCGGGAGCTGTCTGAGGTGGACGGTGAGCTGCTGGACGCGTTGCGGCTGGGCAGCTACCAGTTGCTCCGGACCCGGGTGCCGCCCCACGCCGCCGTCGCCGCCACCGTCGACCTGGTGCGCGCTGAGCGTGGCAGCGGCGCCGCCGGCTTTGTCAACGCGGTGCTGCGCAGGGTCGGCAGCAAAGACGAGAACACCTGGATCCAGGCGGTGGCCCCGGCGCGGGACGACGACCCGGTGGGTCACCTCGCGATGGCCTACTCGCATCCACGGTGGATCGCGGAGGCTTTCGCGGACGCCCTGGGTGACGACCACGACGAGCTGGCCGGGGCACTCGCCGCTAACGACGCCCGTCCGCTGGTGCATCTGGCCGCCCGCCCCGGTGAGATCAGCGCCGATGAGTTGGCCGCGGCGACCGGCGGGGAGCCTGCGCCCTACTCGCCGTACGGGGTGCACCTGGCCGACGGCGGCGACCCGGCTGAGCTGGCCCCGGTGCGCGAGCGGCTGGCCCACGTGCAGGACGAGGGCAGCCAACTGGTCACGCTCGCCCTGGTCGGCGCACCGCTGGAGGGCGCGGACGTCCGCTGGCTGGATCTGTGCGCAGGGCCGGGAGGTAAGGCGGCGCTGCTGGGCGCGCTGGCCGCCACCCAGGGGGCGCGGGTGGACGCCGTGGAGCCGGCCGAGCACCGAGCACGGCTGGTCAACCGGGCCTGCGCGGGCCTGCCGGTGACCGTGCAGGTGGCCGACGGCCGGGACAGCGGCCTGCCGGAGCGAGCCTTCGATCGGGTACTGGTGGATGTGCCGTGCACCGGGCTCGGAGCACTGCGCCGACGGCCCGAGGCGCGCTGGCGGCGGCGCGCCGACGAGCTCGGCGAACTGACCCGGCTGCAGCGGGAACTGCTGCTGGCTGCGGTGCGGCTGGTCCGCCCAGGCGGCGTGGTGGCGTACGTGACGTGCTCGCCGCACCTGGACGAGACGGTGCGGGTGGTCTCCGACGTGGTGCGGCGCACCGACGTCGAACAACTCGACGCCAGGTCCGGGTTCCCCGGGGTGCCGTTGCTCGGCGCCGGGCCTGCGGTGCAGCTGTGGCCGCACCGGCACGGCACCGATGCGATGTTCTGCGCCCTGCTGCGGCGCTGAACTGCGGCGATCAGCGACTGGGACGATCAGCGCCGCTCGATGCGGTGCAACGGATGCCCAAGCGCGTGCATCGCCGCGGCCAACTCGTCGGGTTCGGTGATCTTTACCGCTCGACCGCTGAGCTTGGCGTCGCCGGACCACCTGGACTCGTCCGCCTTGGGTGGGTCCACCGAGGTGCTGTGCAGCGCGAAACGCGGATCCCGGCGCAGATCGTCACCCTTGCGGGCACCCGGCATGGAGCCGAACACAGCTGACCGGCCGCGACGAGGCCTCAATCCCGCTGATCCGCGGCGAGCCGTCGGCTCGCAGCGTTGCGATCGTCTTGTGCAGATGCGCATCCATGATCGCCTGCACCCGGTGGGCGAACTCCGGCTCCGAGTCCACCACCTCCCGCCATGCCGCCACGCCCGTACCTTCCTTCCGCCACCGGGAACGCTGTCCACGATGCTGCCGCACCGGACCGTGGCCCGTTTCACCGCGGCGAGGCTCGTGCGTTCTGGCTGCGATGCGTGGGGGCCGACTGTCGAGTCAGGCGGCCCTGGTGAGGATCACCAGCCCCGTGCCCTCCACTCCCCGAGGTGGGGGCGCTCCACGCCGAGAGTGGAGTCCTTGCCGTGCCCGGGGTAGAACCACGTCTGGTCGGGGAGCTGGTCGAACACCCGGGACTCCAGGTCGTTCATCAACGAGGTGAAGTCGCCGGGAGACCAGGTCCGTCCAGGGCCGCCGGGGAACAGCGAATCACCGGTGAACAGGTGTGGGGTGCCGTCGGTGTCCCGGTGCAGCAGGGCGATCGAGCCGGGGGTGTGCCCGCGAAGGTGGATCACGTCCAGAGTCACCTGGCCGACATCCACGGTGTCGCCGTGGCCGACCAGGTGATCCGGGGGGACCGGTAGGTGGGCCGCATCGTCGGGGTGCGCGACGGTGCGTGCGCCGGTGGCGCCGGTGACCGCGCCGAGGGCCTGCCAGTGGTCGCCGTGTCGGTGGGTGGTGACGATCGTGTGCAGATCGGGCCGGTCCGGGCCGTGACCGAGCAGGTCCATCAGCCGCTCGGCCTCGTTGGCTGCGTCGATCAGTAATGCTTGCCCGGTGGACCGGCAGACCAGCAGGTAGGCGTTGTTGTCCAGCGGCCCGACCGAGATCTTGCTGATGGTCAGCGCGTCCAGTCTCCGCCGCTGCGCAGGCCCACCAGGCCGTACCGCGCCGTCGTAGTCATCGAGATCCACGGTGGCTGACCGTATCGTGGGTCGCGGCTGACCACCCCTCGACCGGTCAGCCACCCTGGACGATATCGGTGAGTGCCGTCTCGCCCGCTGGAACAGGCCCGCGAGCCGCGAACCCGCTCGGCTACCTACGGTAGGACTGCTGAGAACAGCACCGGTGCCGTATCGCATACCACCGGGGATACACCCTGGTGCGTACGCGGTGAATAACGAGCACCGTTCAACCGCGAGTCGGCGATTAAGGTCTACTAGGGACAGCGTTGACAGGAGGGCCGGCCCTTTACTCAGCCGCGGCAGTGTCGATGCATTACTTGAGCATTGCCGCGTGGCCGAGGGCAGGCGCAGGAATCTTCGTTGCGGACGTATTTCATGGGCTGCGACGTCCTCTTCATCGAAGGTGGAACCGCAAAGTGCTGGGCTGGAGCATCATTCGAAGGAGGCTGACGTGTCCCAGGCGACCTACGACGGAGAGAACGGCACCCACTCCCGGCCGATGTGGCGCCCCACCAACGCGCCCGTCGCGAGCTCGCGAACCGACGATATCTGGTTCTTGGACCCGCAACGAGGGTGGGCGGTGAACAGCAACGGCCAGATCGTGCACACCGGGGACGGCTTCGCGACGTGGGAGCAGCAGTTCCACGACCCGCAGGTGTACCTGCGGCGGGCAGACCTGGGTGAACAAGGTCGCTCACCTCGGCACCGAGCTCCCGCTCGGTGAGTGGGGGTGGAAGATCCAGTTCCTCGACGAGCGGCTCGGCTTCGTCGCGCTGGAGAGCTTCGCACGTGGCGCCATCCTCAAGACGACCGACGGAGGGGACACTTGGTCGGTCATCGAGGTCAGCGACCCCCAGGGCAACGCCAACCTTGAGGGTGTCGGGTTCATCGACGAGAACACCGGCTGGGTGGGCGGCTGGGGTTCGGCTACCTTCGAAGAGGGCTACAGCAGCTCGACCGTCGACGGCGGCAAGACGTGGCAGGACGCCAACGAGATCGGCCGCTTCATCAACCGCTTCCGGTTCTTCCACGATCCGGTGATCGTTGGCTACTCGTCGGGTCGCACCGTCTACCGGTACTCGGCCGAACCGCTGCCGACACCCGCCCAGGTCGAACCCGCCGGCGTCCTGCGCTTCCTCGACGACAACGCCCCGGCGCAGAGCCGCGGGCCACTGCAGGTCGCCGTCACCGTTCCCGCCGGCGCCGACCGGCTGACGATCGGCATCTGGGACCGGTTCGGCGAGCACGTTCGCCAGTTGCTCGACGAGCCGCAGCCCACGCAGGGACCGCGCACCGTCGACTGGGACGTCACTGATGACACCGGGCAGCAGTTGGACGACGGCAGCTTCCTACTCCGGGTGACCGTGGACGGTCAGTCGGAGAGCCAGATCGTGCACGTCAAGCGCTGAATGCGGAAGGTCAGCTCCCGGATGCGGGCCGGTAGACCTGCAGTAGGACGCCGCTGTCGTAGCGCACCAGGTCGGTCAGCTCCAGGGTGATCTTTCCCCGGCCCTCCGGGAAGACCCTCAGACCGCCGCCGATCGCCGCAGCTCGTCGACGAGGCCGTGCGCCAGCAGCGTCCGCATGCGACCAAGTGGTAGGACTGTCGAGTAGTGTGCAGCTATGGCTAGTACCGAGAAGATCAGTCTCAGCCTCGATACTGGCGCGCTGTTGCTCGCGCGGCGCGCGGCAGAGATCGACGGTCTGTCGCTGTCGGCGTGGATGTCACGACTGGTGCGTCGGCACGCTTGGGAGTCCGAGCGGCCGCGGCTGTCGGCGGACGAGCAGGCCCGCGGTGACGAGCGGGCCGCGGCCGACGACGACCAGGAGCTCGGGCTGTTCGATGAGGGCCGGCGTGCGGCGGGGTGAGCTGTGGCGTAGTCCGTCGACTATTCGGGACCGCGTGATCCTGCTCGTGTCCTCGCAGACCCTGATTGATCAGGGGGTGACCATGTTGTACGGCGTGGAAGCGCAGGCAGAGGATCCTGGCCCGGTGCTTCTGACGATCCCGGTAGTGGTAGCTGGCGAGCAGCGGTAGCTCAACGTCCAGCGCGGCCTGACTCGCGTCTACCGCGGCAGCCTTACCGAGTCGTACGGCATGGCGGAGCCCGCCGCGCGCGAACAAGTAGATGCACTATTGCGCGTGGCTCTTGACTTGTGATGGGTCCAGGGGGCTGCGCAAACATTCAGCGTGAGTACCGAATGTGCCGTGTGGTGGCGTTGTGTGACGACCGGGGGTGCTTGTAGTTTCCGGTCGTGTCCAGATGCGTGTGCGGTGCTAGTGTATCTAGATACATTTATCTTTACGCTGCCTGGCAGGCTACATCGTCGATCTCGGTGGCCCGCATGAGGGCCTCCATACGGGCCGTGATGGCGCGGACCTTGTCGATGATCTCGTCTGCGGTGGCTGTCCATGTGATGGGCTTACAGTCGCTGTTCCAGTTCTGGGTGAACGACTCAATCTCCTTGTTGAGAACCTTGACGGAGCTGAAC
>JBOHGM010000106.1:0-15435 GCA_050699435.1 Pseudonocardiaceae bacterium
ACCCGCACCGGGCCGTCGGTGGACCCGGAGACCACCACCGGGCGGCCGTCCAGCTCCGCCACCGCCACCGCCGTCACCGGGCCGGTGTGGCCTGCCAGGGCACGGTGCGGTTGCGGATGCCGCCAGGACGCCCACCGTACGGACCAGTGACCGGGCCGGATATGGCGGTGGAGCGCGTCGGCCAGGTCGGGTGTGCGGCTGCACCAGGCGGCCAGCTGCAGGTATGAGGCGTGTTCTCGATCGGGCTTGCTGCGCAGGTGCCGGGCGGCCCGGCGGTAAGCGTCGGCGGCCCTGCGGGCAGCCGCCGAGGCCGCGGCCGCCAGGCCGGCAAGCAGTTGTGGGCGGGAGGCGGCGAGCAGGAAGCCGGGGTCGACGAGCAGCCCGTCGACGCGCTCGGCGCGCACGGCATGGCTGACCAGATGGGTGCGGCTGTACGGGTGTGCGGCGGCCCAGTCGCGCCGTCCGCCCGCTCGTAGCGGGACCTGCGCGAGCAGAGTCTCGGTAATGACTCGCTGGTCGGCGGTCTGGTCGCGGCCCTCAAGCAGGTGCTCCGCGAGGGCCCGGTGGTAGAGCCGGTACACCGACCGGCCGTCGGCTACGCCCTCGACGGCATAGGAACCAGCGGCTCTGCGTAGCCAGACCAGATCATCGTTGCGATAGTTCTGACCAGGAGACAGCGCGTTGGCCAGGCGGGGCCAGACATCTTCCCACGGCAGTCCGCGGCCCTGCGGGTAGGCCAGGGGCAGCAGCAGCTGGGCCGCTTTCACGGCATTCTCACCAAGCCGCAACTGCAGGTCCCGCCGCATCGCCTCGCCGGCCCGGCGGGGTAATGCGGTCCGCCACGCGGGATCGGCAGGGTCGGGCAGGATGGTAGCGGTGGCCTCGGTCGTGGCCGTGATGCGAGCGATCAGGAATGAGTTCCCGGCCGCCTCGCCGATGGCCTCGGTTACCGCGTCGAGGTCCGATATCTCCGCAGTCTGGTAGATGCCGGAGGGGGTGTAGGCGCTGTTCAGGGAGTCCTCCGACAACAGGATCCGCCGTGCGTACTTGCGGATGCTGCGCGGATCGGCGTAGGACTCCGAGTCCAGGTTGATGACCTGGTATCGACCGCCGTCGGGCTTGCCGAGCAGAGCCAGCATATGCGGCCGGGTCCCCAGGAGCAGTCGGATGCCGCGGCCACAGCGATGGATCACATGGTTAAGCAGACAGCTGATCAGGCCAGCGGGATCGGCGGCTTCATCGACGGCGTCGATCAGTACCACGATGCGCCCGCGACGGCGGTAGTTGAGCCCATCGATGAGTTCCTGCACGTTCTTCACCCGCAGCCCAGCTGCGGCGGCGATCCGGTCACGGACCTGCTCTGTGGTCATGCTACCGGCGTATATCGCCTCGGTAATAGCACTGTCCGCAACCGTGAACTCACTCGGTAGCCCGTCCTTCGGAACGCCCGGTGCTTGATCAGGATCGGACAGCGCGGCGATCAGCCCGAGCAAGGCGGTCTTACCGGAGCCGGCGTAGCCGGTCACCACGCAGGTGCATGGCGTGGCCTCGTTACGCAGCCATGCGGCCAGGTCGGTCAGCGCGCAGTGGCGGCCGGTGAACCACAGGGTCGCAGGCAGGAAACGATCCCGGAGGTGGCCCTCGCTCTGCTCAGCCTGGCGGGCTCGTTCCTGCTCGAGGAGGTCCACGTGGACCAGCGGGGGCCGGTACCGGGGATTAGGCAGGAAGGCCGGCTCGTCGTCGTCCATGCCGAGCTGATGCCACACCGCCGACTGGGTGGCCGGCTTGTCCGGATCATCGTTGATCGCCCCGATCAGGGCGCCCACCCGCAGCGTGGGTGCGGCGTTGCCTGCCGTGGCCAGCGACCGCGCGGCCCGGTCCAGACACCTCGTGAACATTCCCGGCACCGCCAGCTGATAAGGACGCGTGGCAGCCACCACGACGATCCCGCGGCTGGTCTCCTCGCTCGACGCTGACGCGGGCTGATCCATGCGCCGCAGGGCCTCCCGCGCGAGATCCTCACCACCCCGGCCCGAGTAGCAGGTGTCCAGCAGGAGCAGCAGACGCCGCACTCGGGTGCCGGCCAGGGCACGTTTCACAATGTCGGCGGTGGGCACGGTGCGGTGCAGCAGATCCGACGGCCGGGCGTCGGAGGCCAGCAGCACGTGATCGCCATCGTCAAGGATCTCCCCATGCCCGGTCAGGTACACCACAAGGTAGTCGTCGACTCGGCGGTCCGGACTGGTACAGAAGGCGCGCAATCGATCAAGCAGTTGCACCGACGTCGGACTGTCCCCGAGCACGTTGCGGTGCTCATACCGGGCGGCCGCAGGCAGAAAATCCCCGCACAGGAGTTGCACCAGCCGGTCCACGTCCTCGGCGAGCTCGTCCCGGTTCCAGTCCGCGCAGTACTGGTATCTAGTCATCGCACAGGTCAGCAGGAAGCGGTGGCCCGCTACTTCACTCCCGCTGGCGCCGGTCATAGTGCCGCTAGCCTCCTTCCAAGCCAGCGAGGATGGCCCGGCCCGTACGCGCGGCAGTCAGGTAGGACTTGGCGCTGTGCGCATGGGCGCCGTTGTCCACGATCCAGCCCTGCATCTGCCGCCCGAACATCGGGCGCAAATCCTTGACCAGGGCCACGACGTCGCCCTCGTCGGCGACGTTGGTCCAGCTCCGGCCTTCCCCGGGCCAGTGCCCCCGCGGACCTGACCCTACCTGCGCCGGGGAGCGCGGAGTCGGCAGCAATCGGTCGAAGATCAGGTTCGGGACCCCCAGCGGCGACCCGAGGGTCACCAGCACCCGGAGCGGCCAATGCGGATTCGCACACAGGGCCTCATAGGCCACCACTGACCCTAACGAGTGCCCTACCAGCACCGCCGTGTCATGGGCAACAGTATCTGCCACCCGCTGACGAGCCTCCCGCCGAACCTCTGGCTTGTGCAGGTAGTCACGAACCTGCCGCAGGCTCGCGAGCAGCGCCCGCTCCCCCGCCGCGGCGAAGAACCGGGATCCGCTCAGCGCACGCAACCCGGCTTGCACGCCCTTCGGCGCCCGGGCCAGGGTGCGGGCGTCCGGCGGGAGCACGCCCGGATCGATCCGGGCTGCCTCCCACCACCACTGCACGAGGAGATCCCGCTCGAACTCATCGAGGTCCTGCGGGCGGACCAGCGGGTCCCCGACAGCCAGCGGCCTGCCCGCTGGGCGAAACAGATCCCCATAACAGGGGCAGCGCACCTCGTCCACCAGGAGCCGACCGCCGGCGAGCTGCACCCCACCGCACAGCACAGGCGCCCACTCGACGTGCAGGGTGCGCTCGGTCTCCCGCTGCCGACCTACCCCATGCACGAACACGACCCGGGCCACCGCAGCTCACCCCCACCTCGTTGAGACGGGTCAGTCCACGGCGGAGGAAGCGGCCGCGCGGCGCGCGGCCGAACCATCCTGGGCGGTGTTGTGCTGCTTGCGTAGCTGCTGCTCGATCGCCCGATCCACGACGATCATCGGATCAGTGCGCAGGTCGCGGGCCAGCGAGACGCACAAGGCGATCATGAGCAGCGCGAACGGGGCCGCGGCGATGATCGTGAGCGTTTGCAGGCCGGTCAGCGCATCTGACCCGCCGACCAGCAGCATGACCACGGCCACCGCGCCGGTCGCGGAACCCCAGAAGACCACGTTCCAGGTCTGGGGCTGCTGGTTGCCGCGCTGCGACAGGGTGCCGAGCACCACCGAGGCGGCATCAGCACCGGACACGAAGAAGATCGCGACCAGCACCATCACCAGCACACTGGTCACCGCCGCGAGCGGGAAGGTGTCCAGCAGCCCGAACAACTGCGCCTCGACGCCACCCTGGCCGGCGATGTCGGTGCCGCCGCGCTGCGCGCTGATCGCGGCACCCCCGAAGACGGCGAACCACACCAGGCTCACCACACTCGGCACCGCGATCACCCCGGCGACGAACTGACGGATCGTGCGGCCACGGCTGATCCGGGCGATGAACATGCCCACGAACGGGGTCCAGGAAATCCACCACGCCCAGTAGAAGATCGTCCAACTGGACAGCCAGTCGCTGGTGGCGTCGCCACCGGCGGCCGCGGTCCGCGCCGACATGGTGGCCACATCGCGGAAGTAGTCACCGACCGCGGTCGGGATCAGGTTGAGGATCAGGACCGTCGGGCCGACCACGAACACGAACGTCGCGAGCACCAGCGCGAGCACCATGTTGGTGTTGGACAGCCACTGGATACCCTTGGCCACCCCGGAGACCGCCGAGACGATGAACGCCACGGTGAGCACCACGATGATCGTCACGAACAGCGCGTTGCCCGGGCTGGACAGCCACCCGTTGGCCTGGAACCCTGCGCCGATCTGCAGCGCACCGAGGCCAAGCGAGGCGGCCGAGCCGAACAGCGTGGCGAAGATCGCCATGATGTCGATGGCCTTGCCCACCGGCCCGCGAGCCCTGGTCTCCCCGAGTAGCGGCCAGAACGCCGCGGAGATCAACTGCGGCCGACCGAGACGGTAGGTGCTGTAGGCCAGCGCGAGCCCCATCACCGCATACATCGCCCAGGGGTGCAGGGTCCAGTGGAACAGCGTGGTGGCCATCGCGGTGCCGATGCCCTCCCGCGCCCCCGGCGGTGGCTCGACGAAGTGCGTCAGGGGCTCGGTCACCCCATAGAACATCAGCCCGATGCCCATGCCCGCGCTGAACATCATCGCGATCCAGGACACGGTGCGGAACTCCGGTTGCTCGCCGTCGCGGCCCAGCGGGATCTTGCCGTAGCGGCCCAACGCCACCCACAGCGCGAACACCACGAAGCCGGTGGCAGCCAGCACGAACAGCCAGCCGAGGTTATCGACCAGCCACCCCAGCACCGCGGTAGCGACCCCGGCGAGCGAATCAGTCCAGCCGACACCCCACAGGACGATCGCGCATGAAATGACCGCAGCGACTCCGAACACCGTCCAGTCGGTCACCCGCCGTAAGTCAGGGGGGCGGCGGCCGACTGCTACCGCGCCCGCTGCGGAGGGGTTGGCGGGCGACTCGGTGCGGTGCGGCGGGAAACCGGGTTCGGTGCGCGTCGGCTCTGCGGGTGGCTCTGCGGGCGGCTCTATGGGCATGACAATATACGGCGCCGGGCTGCGCCTCTCCTTTCCGTAACCTACGGAATAACTCTGAGTCAGAATAGTGCGATGCTAGTACCCACAGTGTCGTGTTGACCTCAGATAGTCTACTCGGGTGTCTCCCGATCGAGTGGGGTACCACGTAACCTGACCGTCCATGACCGTCGCCCTCGCACCACAGCACGGCGTGTTGCGCGCCGCGCGTGGCACCGCGCTGGCGACGGTCAACGCGGCGCTCGCCGCGGCTGCGCACGCCGCGGGCGGTGGTGGCGCCCCGGACGGGGCCCTCACGGTCCTGCTGACCATCGGGGTCGCGGCGGCAGGCACGGCCCTGGCCGACCGGCGACGCGGCCCGGCCGCGCTGCTGGCTGCGGTCGCGGTCACCCAGGTGGTGCTGCACCTGCTGCTTGGTGCCCTGGGCGGGCACCACAGTGCCCGTGCACCCCTCAGCGCGCTTGCACCCCTCGGCGCCCTTGCACCCCTCAGCGCGCCTGCACCCGTCAGCGCACCTGCACCCCTCTCCGCCGGAGCCGCCATGACCGTGGCGCACGCGGCCGCGGTCCTGGTCACCGCCGCACTGCTGGCCGGCGCCGAATCGGCGCTGTTCGCGGTGGCAGGTGCGCTGCGCCGGATCGCCGATGCGCTACCGCTGCTACTACCGGCCGCACCACCAGCGGACCGGTACCCGACAGCACTGCCGGCCACTGCACCGCTGCCTACGACACTGTGTCGGTTGCTGAGCCGGGTGACGCCGCGCCGGGGACCACCCCTGCTTCCCTGACCACCTCGTTCTCTTTCAACCCCACTCGTACTCCACGCCGCGCGAAACTCGCGCGGCCATCGGTGTCAGGGAGACAACACGTCAATGTCCAAGAAGTGGATCTTTTCAGCGGTCGCGGCTGCCGGGCTCGCCGTCGCGCTGGCGGCCCCCGCGGCCGCGCATGTCACCGCCCAGCCCGGCGAAGCGACCCAGGGCGGATACACCGCCTTCGCGTTCCGGGTGCCCAACGAACGACCTGAAGCAGGCACGGTGAAACTCGAGGTCAGCCTGCCCGCCGAGCACCCGATCAGCGTGCGCACCAAGCCGATGGCCGACTGGACGGCCGAGGTGGTGAAGGACGGTGACGCGGTGCGCACGGTCACCTGGACCGCCAAGCCTGGTGTGCGGATCAACCCCGGCGAGTACCAGGAGTTCGAGGTGTCGGCCGGCCCGCTGCCGGAGAACACCGACATGCTGGTGATGCCCGCCACGCAGAGCTACGACAGCGGCGAGGTGGTGGCCTGGGACGCGCCACCGGTAGCCGATGGCGCGCAGGAGCCGGAGCACCCGGCACCGGTGCTGCGGCTGCTTCCGGAGGCGGCCGGGGAGTCCGGTGCCGGCACTGCGGCCGCACCGACCGTGACCGGCACCTCGGCGAGCGCAGTGGCCACCGCTACCGACTCCACCGCCCGCTGGCTGGGCGGCGCGGGCCTGTTCCTCGGCGCCCTCGGCCTGGGTCTCGGAGCCGGGGCGGTGCTGCGCATCCGGCGCGGCGGCGCTGCGTGAGGCGCGTCGCCGCGCTGTGCGCGCTCGTGGGACTGGCGCTGCTGGTCGGCGCCGGCCCCGCGACCGCGCACAACGTCCTGATCGGCAGCGATCCGGCCGACGGCGCCCGCCTCGCGACCGGCCCGGCGCGGGTCAGCCTCACCTTCGACCTGCCGGTGCAACCCGGGTTCACCACCGTGACCGTGACCGGGCCGGACGGCAACCAATGGCAGGCCGGCCCGCCTGCCGAGGACGGTGCAGTGGTGTCGGCGCCGGTGCGGGCTTTGGGACCGGCCGGTGAATACCTCATCGGCTACCAGGTGCTCTCCGCCGATAGTCACCCGGTGCGGGGAGTGGTGCGGTTCACCTTGACCACCCCGGGAACCGGCACTGCGGCTCCGCCGCCGGACACCGCAACCGGCACCACCGGGGCTGCCCCTGCGGGGCAGACCGAGGCCGGCGGCACCCCGGTGTGGCCGTGGCTGGCCGGGGCGGGTGCGCTGCTGGTGGCCGGTGTGGTGGTGGCCTTGCGGGTCGGCCGCTCCGGCTGACTTCGGCGGGTAGCGCAGGAAGGAGGTGGCCGACGTCAGCGGGCAACGCCGGGTGATCGGCGCGAGGACCGACGCGGTCCCGCGGCGCGGGGTCGGGCCACCGGCGCTGGTCGCGGCGGCGGTGGGCGCTCTGGCCGGTCTGGTCGTCGGCCTGGTGCTGGCCCTGCTCGCACCAGGCGACGCCCCGGCTAGCCCGGTCCTGCTCGGCTGGCTCCCGCTGACCTGGGGGTTGCCCGCCGCCCGGATGGCGTTCGATGCCGCAGGGGTGGTGACGGTGGGCCTGACCCTGGTTCCGCTGCTGGTGCGCGGTGCCCGGTCGCGGGCGGTCGCTGCGGCGCTGAGCACCGCGCACCGCGGCAGCGTGGTGGCCGGGGCGGCTTGGGCCGGCGCAGCCGTCCTGCTGTTGTGGCTGCAGGTCGCTGCCGCGACCGCGACCTCCCCGCTCGACGTACCCGTCGGACGGGTCGGTGACTATCTGGGTGCCGCCGTCGCGGGCCGCGCCCTGGTGGTGGCCGGGCTGTGCGGGCTGGCCGTGGCGATCGCAGGGGTGCTGGCCGCCCGGCGACCGGACCTGGTCCCGGCGGGGCTGCCGCCGGTTCCTGCGGTACTGGGCGTACTCGCCCTGCCGGTGACCGGGCACGCCGCAACGGCACCCGTCCACGAGCTGGCGGTGCTCGCGGTGGCGCTGCACGTGGCCGCCGCGGCCGCCTGGGTCGGCGGGCTCGGGGCGGTCATCTGGCTGGCCGCACCACGCCGCGAACTGCTGGCCGCCACCTTGCCCCGCTACTCCCAGCTGGCCACCGGATGCCTCATCACGGTGGCGGCGACCGGAGTGCTCGGTGCGGTGCTGCGGCTGCCGTCACCGGCGGCATTGCTGGGCACGTCCTACGGCTGGCTGCTGCTGGGCAAGGGCATCGGGGTGGTCGCGCTCGGCCTGCTCGGCGCCCGCGCGCGGACCCGGCTGCTGCCCGCGGTGCAGGCCAGGCGGGCAGTGCGGCTGACCGGGTGGCTCGCGGTCGAGCTGGCGGTGATGGGCGCCGTGATCGGCCTCGCCGCAGTGCTCGCGGGCTCGGTCGCCCCACGAGCTTGAGTAGCCGGACGGCTCGGCGAGTCGAGCCTACCCGGGGCTTGGGTCTTGACCCACGCCTGGGTTGCGCACATGATGTCTCGCCTGGGTTGAGAGTGCGGACTAGCTCCTGGAGGCGATGTGAAGCTGGTGACCATCGGCATCGGCGACGACACCGACGGCGTTCATGACTGCCCCAAGATCCTGGATGACGAAAATGTCGACAGCGGCCCAACGCGACCTCGCTGTGGCGCATTCGCTGTCTCTCGATGAGTTCCTCACCCTGCCCGGGGTTCGATGACCTTAGAGAAGGTCCCGCCCCAGCTTCGTCGCCTCGGCTTGATGCTGCGGGGACTCCGCCGGGATGCGAATCTGACCGGCCAACAGCTCGCTGAGCGGGTGGGGCTGAGCCAGTCGACGGTGTCGCGGATCGAACTCGGTCAGGCCGTACCGTCGGTCAGCGACGTCGAGCAGTGGGTGGCGGCGACGGGCGCACCCGACGAGCAGCACGCGGAACTGCTCGCGTTGGCCGAGGCCGTCGCGGTGGAGACGATCGCGTGGCGCAGGGTCGTCCGCCGCGGCCTGCCGGAATTGCAGCAAGACGTGCGTGAACTCGAAGCAACGGCTGGAGTCATCCGCAACTTCCAGCCAACAATCGTCCCAGGTCTGCTGCAGACCGCCGAATACGCACGGCAGCTGATCGCCTCAGGCTACCCGGAAGGCAGGCAGGACATCGCCACTGCGATCGCAGCCAGGATGGACCGCCAGGCGATCCTCTATGACGAGGCCAAGCGGCTGGAGTTCCTGATCGCTGAGGTGGCCCTTCGCTGGCGGCTGGGCCCACCCGCGATGATGCGGGCCCAGTTGGACCGGATCGCGAACACGATGACGCTGTCCCATCTCACCGTGGGGATCATCCCGCAGACGGCGGAGATGACGGCCTGGCACATCCACGGATTCACCATCCTCGACGACCGCGAGGACGGCCCCGTCGTCCGCGTCGAGACACTGACCACCGGCCTGTCGATCACCGACCCGAGTGACGTCGGCCGTTACCAGCAAGCGTTCCACCTGCTCCGTGAGGCGGCTGTGTTCGATGACCACGCGCAAGCGTTGCTGCGCACCATGATCGCCGAGGTGCTGTAGGCAGTGCCGCAGGCTAACAGTACCCAGGGTCTGGGTATTGACCCTTACCCGGCATGTGCATAGAATCTCGCTGAAGCTGGCGTTGTATCGCTACCACCGAGGCCCACCAGACCACTCGGGCTGACGCGCTGCGTGAGGAGCAGGAAAGGGGGGAATTATCCCGTGACTGACGCGACCACCGATCCGGCCGATGCCACGGCTGAGTTCCGCCCGGTGAGTACCAGCACCACCGGTGAGGGCGTGGGCTCGGATCACGACGCGGACGAGCTGCGTGGCGCCCTGGTTGATCAGATCATCGTGCGGCACGAACAGCTGGGCCTGGTCCTGCCGGGCGAGGTTGAGGCCGCGCTGCGGAGCGTGCCCAGGCACCTGTTCGGGCCGGGGGTGCCGCTGGAGCAGGCGTACGCCGATGACTCCATCGTCACCAAACGGAACGAGCGTGGGATCTCGCTCAGCTCGGTCTCCGCGCCGACGATCATCGCTATGATGCTGGGTCAGCTCCAGGTCAGGCCGGGGCAGCGGGTGCTGGAGATCGGCAGCGGCGGTTACAACGCCGCGCTGCTTCGGGAGCTGGTCAGGCCGGATGGCTCGGTGACCACGATCGACATCGACCAGGAGGTGGTCGACCGGGCCCGCGCCTGCCTGGCCGCCGCGGGCTACCGCGACGTGCGCGTGCTGTGCGCGGACGGAGAGTTCGCCGCCGCGGAGTACGGCCCGTTCGATCGGATCATCGTCACCGTCGGCGCGCGGGACATCCCGCCGACGTGGGTGGAGCAGCTCGCCGAAGGTGGGCGACTCGTGGTTCCGCTGCGGACCAAAGGGCTGGGCCGATCCTGGGCTCTGGAGCGCTCCGGTGGGCACCTGGTGAGCCGTGACCGCATGATGTGCGGGTTCGTGCCGATGCAGGGCATCGGCGAGTACCGAGGCCGGTCGATCTCGCTTCATGGCAAGGAGGTCGGCCTGTGGCTGGACGAGGGGCAGCAGGTCGACACCGCGGCGCTGGACGACGTGTTGTCCTCGCCGAGGGCACAGGCATGGTCGGGTGTCACGGTCCGTAAGCGGGACACGTTCAGCGATCTGGATCTGTGGCTGGCACGCCTGCCGAACTTCTGCCTCCTCTCGGCGAATCAGGATGCCGTCGATCGCGGGCTGGTGTCCCCAGGCTGGCATCTGGGCACTCCAACGCTGGTTGATGGAGGCAGCCTGGCCTATCGCGCCAAGCTAAGGCCGGTGAACGCAGAGGAAACCGTGTCCGAGTTCGGTGCGTACGCCCACGGTCCGGATGCGGTCAAGGCCGCGGACCGGCTCGCGGAACAGATCCGCAGCTGGGACCGGGACCACCGGCACGGCCCGGGGCCGCGCCTGACGGTTCACCCGGCGGACACTCCGGATGCCGAGCTTCCGAGCGGTTTCGTTGTGGATAGACGACACACCAGGATCGTGATCTCCTGGCCGGATTACGCCGAATAGCGCCACCCCCTTCCCCTACTGAGCAAGGAGTCCGTAATGGATGCCATCATGCCGTCCACGACCTACGACGAGCTGGATCTCGATGTGAGCTTTGTGGAGTCGGGCCTGGATGTCGCTGGGGTCGATTCGGGCGACTGCACCGACGACAACTGCGGCCAGACCCCATGCGAGGAATGCTAGTTTCGCCGGGCCTGCCGCCCCGGTGTCCAGGGCTGGTCTGGGCTTTCCCAGGGCTGCTGGATGGGACAGGGGAAGAGAACGATGACGGCTCGGTTCCGATGCGTTGACACGGCCGTCATCCGGGTAGCCGCTTTTGGCAGCGAGTTGGACCTGCCGCCCTGGCCGGACCTGACCGAAGGGACACCGGAGCGGGTGCTGGAATGGCGGAACTGGTTGGCACGGGTGTGGGAGAACGAAGCGCTCGTCGAAGCGATTGAGATCGCCAGTCCCGTGTTGGCCCGGCGTGTCGAGGACGTGTGCGGCGGGCATGTTCAGCAGCTGCGGCGGGTGCGGCGGGTGGTGGAGTCGGTGGTCCGGTATCTGCTGCGGTTGACGAGCCGGGCCACTCCGTTCGGGTTCTTCGCCGGGGTGGCTGCGCTGCGCATCGGCACCACAACCAGCGTCCGGTGGGGTGAGCGGCACCGCGCGGTGGCGCGTCCTGATGCCGCGTGGCTCGCGGAGGTGATCACACAGCTCGAGGCGCGGCCCGACGTGCGCAGACGGCTGCCTGTCGTGGCGAACAGTCTGGGCTTTGTGCGGGGGGATCGGCTGGTGGTTCCGTGCCAACAGCGCCCCGGTGTTTCTCGCGAAGTCCGGCCAGCTGATGTGTCGGTCCGGTACACCAGGGCGGTTCAGGTCGTGATACAGGCCGCTCAGGCGCCTGTCACTCTCGGTGATCTGATCGGCAAGCTAGCCGCAGAGCTTCCCGGAAAGCCACAGGAGAAGATCGAGGGGATGCTGACCGAGCTGGTGGCGCGCCATATCCTCCTCACCAGCCTGCATCCGCCCATGGATGTCACCGACCCGCTGGGCCATGTCATCGACCAGTTGGCCGCCCTGGAAACCGGTGCTGTGCCGTTGTCCATGACACGGGAACTGCGCGCGATCAGCGGCCAGTTGTCCCGGCACGATCAACAGTCCTCACCCGGAGCCCGCCGCGCTGTTCGTGCGTCGGTGGCGCAGCGGATGTCGGCGATCTGTGACCGTCTCGAACCGTCCCTTGCGGTGGATCTGCGGGTCGACTGCGCGGTGGTCCTGCCGCAGGCGGTCGTTCGCGAGGCCGAGGCTGCCGCGTCGGTGCTGGTGCGGTTGACACCTCGTCAGTTCGGCAACGCCGCCTGGCGGGCCTGGCACGCCGCGTTTTTGGAGCGTTACGGTCCCAGAGCGGTGGTCCCGGTTGTCCAGGTCGTGGACGCTGACACGGGGCTCGGCTACCCCGCGGGTTACCGGAGCTCTGTGATGACCCAGCCCGCGCCACTCGTGCTGGCCCGAGACCGCACACTGCTGCACCTGGCCCAGCAGGCGGCACTGGATGGCGGCGAGGTTGTCCTCGACGAACGCCTGCTGTCGGAGCTGGCACCTGAGTCCACCGAAGCACCGCTACCGCATGATCCCCCGCACACCGAGCTGCGGTTGCGTCTGCACGCGCCGACGACGGATGCGCTGGACCGTGGAGAGTTCACCCTGGTCGTCCTCAGCGCGGCACGCCAGGCTGGGACCACGACCGGCCGGTTCCTCCATCTGTTCGAGTCCGAAGACCGTGACCGGATGATCCAGGCGTTCACCGACCTGCCCACGCTGGTTCCCGGTGCGCTGCACGCGCAGGTGTCCTGCCCACCGTTGTCTCCGCGGACCGGGAACCTCGCCCGAGCCCATGCGGTCTTTCCGCCGATCCCTCTTGGCGAACACCGCCCGGACGCGGATGGGCAGATCTCCGTGGACGATCTGGCGGTCAGCGGCGATGCCCACCGCCTGTTCCTGATCTGTCTGTCGCGGGGGCACGTCGTGGAACCTGTGATGGTGAACGCCGTGGGCTTCCGCCGCGCGACTCATCCGTTGGCCCGGTTTCTCTGTGAGATCACCACGGCGCGCGCCGCCGCCTGTGTCCCGTTCGACTGGGGAGCCGCCGCTGGTCTTCCGTTCCTGCCCCGCGTCCGGTACCGCCGCACCGTGCTGCGCCCCGCGAGCTGGCACCTGTCCGCCTGCGACCTACCCGGCCGGGGCACGGCCTGGCGGGAATGGGTGCTGGCCTGGGAGGGGCTGCGCCGTAAATATCGCATCCCGGAGGCGGTCCATCTCGGTGAGCACGACGTTCGGATCCGCCTCGACCTGAACGAGCCCGCGCACCTCGCGTTGCTGCGCACCCACCTGGACCGGACCGGCAATGCCACCGTGACCGAGGCACCCGGCCACCACGACTACGGGTGGATTAACGGGCACGCTCACGAGATCGTCCTCCCGCTGGCGGCCACCGCCCCGCCGGCTGCACCGGCTACTCTGCGGGGTGGACCGATCCGGGCGACCCACCACCCGGGACACGCGCCCGGCAGTTCACGATGGCTGTACGCGAGGCTGTACGGGCACCCGGACCGGCAGGCCGACATCCTCACCACCCACCTGTCCGATCTGCTGTCGGCCTGGGAGCACGGCCCAGCAGACGACTGGTGGTTTCTGCGCTACCGAGAACCAGAGCCGCACCTGCGCCTGCGCATCCGGCTGCATGACGCCCGCACCTACGGGTCCGCCGCCCAGCGTCTCGGGGCTTGGGCCGAGCAGGTCCGGGGCCTCGGGCTGCTCCGTAACATCGTGCTGGACACCTACTACCCCGAGGTGGGCCGTTACGGCACCGGTGCGGCCATGGAGGCGGCCGAGGCCGTGTTCGCCACTGACTCGGCCGTGGCCATCGCGCAGCTGACCCTCACCGCCAACAGCGCCCCACACCCGTACGCCGTCATCGCGGCGAGTTTCACCGACCTGGCGGCAGCCTTCACCGGCAGCCTCAGCAGCGGCCCGCAGTGGCTGATCGACCACGTCAAGAACCACCCGGCCCCAGCACTCGCCCGCGACATCCACGACCAGGCGACACGCCTGGCCGATCCCCGCCGCGAGTGGGCCGCCCTGCGCGCGCTGCCGGGCGGCGAGCTGCTCGCTCAGGCATGGGCGAGCAGACGGTCAGCGCTGGCGGCCTACCGCACCCACCTCACCGATGCGGACGGACCCGACCCCGACAGGGCGCTCGCCTCTCTGCTGCATCTGCACCATGCCCGCATGGTCGGGATCAACCAGGACTCCGAACGGATCTGTCTTCGGCTCGCTCGCGCCGCCGCGCTCGGGTGGGTGGCACGCAACGAAAGGAGCACGCCATCGCCCTCGACCAGCGCCATGCTCACGCCGCCGCTGCCGTAGCCGCTCGGCTGGCCTGCCCCTCCTCTACCTCGGACCGAGGGGGCCATCCCCAGTCTTTGGGCAAGGGCGCTGTCGGGGTGGCGCTGCTGCACATCGAACGCGCGGCCACCGGCCTCAGCGACGCGAACACGGCTCATACCTGGCTGGCAGCCGCCGCCCACGGCGACATCAGCGCAGGCCCCCACGCCACCCTGTTCTTCGGTGCACCGGCCCTGGCCTTCGCCCTGCACGCCGCTGCCGATCGGCCGGGACGGTATGAGCGGGCTCTCCAGGCGCTGGACATCAGGGTCGCCGCCGTCACCCGGCGCCGCCTCGATCGGGCGCACGCGCGGATCGACCGTGGGGACCGCCCGGCGCTCGCCGAGTTCGATCTCATCAACGGGCTGACGGGCCTGGGCGCGCACCTGCTGCGGCGTGATCCGCACGGTGCCCTCTTCGGGCAGGTCCTGGCTTATCTCGTCCGGCTCACCGAACCACTCGGTGCTGGGGATCTTCCCGGCTGGTGGACCGACCACGCCCCCACCGGCCGTAGAGCAACCGACCTTCCCGGCGGGCACGGCAACTTCGGGATGGCGCACGGCATCAGCGGTCCGCTGGCGTTGCTGTCCCTGGCGATGCGGCGCGGGATCGTCGCAGATCGCCAAGCAGAGGCCAGCAAGCGGATCTGCTCCTGGCTGGACGCCTGGCGCCAGGATCACGACACCGGCCCGTGGTGGCCCGAGACGATCACCCTCGAAGAAACCCGGCTCGGGCGGCCGAAGCAGACCAGGCCGTTGCGCCCCTCCTGGTGTTACGGCACCCCGGGACTGGCCCGAGCGCAGCAGCTCGCCGGCCAGGCCACCGGCGACACCGACCGTCAGCGCATGGCCGTGCAGGCGTTGATCGGTTGCCTGACCGACCCGGAACAACTGAGGCGGATCACTGACCGCAGCCTGTGCCACGGATCGGCCGGCCTGTTCCAGACGGCTTGGCGCATCGCCGCCGATGCGCAGGCACCCGATCTGACCGCCCACCTGCCAGATCTCGCCGAGCGGCTGCTGACCCCCGAACCCCCTGGCGCGGCCATCGGACTCCTCGAAGGCGAAGCGGGCCTGGCCCTGGCGCTGTCCACAGCCGCCGCCGACGAGCCCCCCGCGTCCCGCTGGGATACC
>JBOHGM010000107.1:0-15341 GCA_050699435.1 Pseudonocardiaceae bacterium
CTTACAAGCGAGGGGTCGCAGGTTCAAGTCCTGCTGCGCCCACGACCTGTGACCTGGGAACACTCACCTGGGATGGGGCTGCCACGCACCCGCGTGGAACTCACACGTGGTGCGAGGTTGCCGTATGGTGCCTCCATGGCAGTACCATCGGCGCCGCAACGGGCGCCAGCGCGGCAGCATCGAAGAGCTCCCTAGCGGCGCGCTACGGGTCGCCGTGTACGCGGGCCGAGACCCCCTGACCGGGCGTTGGCATTACCTGCGTGAGGTCATCCGGCCGGGCCCAGTGCCCGTACCGGAGGCACAGAAGGCGCTACGCTGGCTGGCCAACCAGGTCGACGAGCGACGCAACCCGCGCACCAACGCCACGATCAACCAGTTGCTCGACCGCTACCCCGACCAGTTCGACGGGGCGCCGAGGACACTGGAGCTGTATCGGGGCTATGTGTGCAAGCCCGTACCAGCAGATCGCCGCGCAGCTACGGCGCGACATTCTCGCAGGCGTCCTCGCCGAAGGCGGACACTCACCGTCAGTGAAAGAAATCGCTCCTGCGCGTCTTATGGATGCTTGTGCAGATTTTAGAGGGCGCGGGAGCCGTCTCATGGATGCTTATGCAGGTTCCACAACGACAAAGCCCCCGCGTTTGTTGTTGTGGGTGGAGCGCACGCTGGCCTGGCTGACCGCGCACCGTCGCCTGGCACGCGACTACGAACGCCTCCCCGAGCACTCCGGAGCCTGAACCAAGTGGGCAATGATCGGACTCATGACCCGCCGGCTAGCCCCCGCGCCCGGCCGCAAACCCTGGCAATGAGCACTTTCCCAACACGCTCTTGGGGCGTTTCCCAGCCTGACGGCCGGGCGCGGGGGAGGCCGGCCCGGCCGTCACGTTTATCCGCACAAGGGGAGAACCCGGTGATCATCCCGTTAACCGACCTCGGTCGTGGCAATGGCACGCCGTCCGAGTTTCCTGCGAGACCCTCCGCAACTGGGGAACCAGTACGGTCGCCCACGTGAACCGACGATTCCGACCCCACACCCACGTCCGGGTACGTGTTGTTCCTCATCGCGCGTGTCCGGTGAATCGCAGGGGCAGGGTGATGGGGCCCGTGATGCCGATGTGGGGCCGCGAGGCCACTGGTCCGTCTAGTTCGAGGTCACCGAGCCGGGATGCCAGGATGGGCAGTGCCTCGCGCATTTCGAGGCGGGCTAGCCAGGCGCCGAGGCAGTAGTGGATGCCGCCGCCGAAGGTGAGTTGTGCGGTGCGTTGTGCGGTGATGTCGAATGGTGTGTCACCGAAGGTGTCGGGTTGGGTGTTGGCGGTGGCGACAAAAAGCCCGAGGTGTGTTCCGGCTGGGATGTCCACGCCCTGGAAGGTGAAGTCCTCGATGGCCACCCGGCCGACGACTGGGGTGGCGGGGTTGATGCGCATCAGTTCCTCGACGGCGGTGCTGGCCAGCTCGGGTCGCTTGGCGAGCAGCCGCCACTGCTGGGGTGCCGGGCGAAGGTCGTCATCGCGAGGCCGAGTTGGTTGCGGGTGGTGTCCTGGCCGCCGAAGACCAGGGTGCTGACCATGACGCGCAGTTCGTCGGGGCTCAGGGTCTCGCCGTCGGCTTCCGCCGTGATCAGCGCGGAGACCAGGTCGTCGGCCGGGTTCTCGCGGCGCTGCGCGGTCAGTTCGTCGCAGCATGCGTAGAGGCCTGGGACGGCTGCGTCGATGCGTGCCTGTTCCGCGGCGGCGGCCGGGCTGAACCCGAGCCCGATGTCGGTGGCCCAGCCCAGGAAGGCTTCGAAGCGTTCGGTGGGGATGGCGAGTACTTCGGCGATCACCCAGGCCGGGTAGGGGTCGGCGAAGGCGGTCATGAACTCGCAGCGACCGGTGCCGGCGAAGCCGTCGATCAGCTCGTGCGTCTTGGCTCGCATGAACGGTCGCAGCGCATCGACACTGCGCTGGGTGAACGCCTTACTCACCAGCCGGCGCTGGCGCTGGTGCGCCTGGCCTTCAAGGTTGAGCAGCATGGTGCGCAGCCAGTCGAAGAACGGGCCGGACGTGACACCGCGGGCGGTCAGCGCGTCCAGGCTGCCGTGGCGCAGTCGGCGGTCCCGCAGCAGCGCCACGCACTCCTGATAGCGCAGCGCCGCCAGCCCGACGGGGGTTCGGGCCCACCAGCCTGCGTCGGCGGCGGCACGCACCTCCGGTGAATCGACCGGAACGCTGCCCCGCGGCCAGTTCGGGCGGCTCCGCCGAACGTGACTTACCCTTAAACAAATGATACCCCCGAGAGGTACCTCATGAGGCACGAAGCGTCCGAGACAGACAAGCCTGTCGTGCCCGATCGCGACGCTAGGGCCAGCGCATCCTGGGGCTGGCTCGCGGCGATCGGGCACCGCTGGCCAACGTGGCTCGCCATCGCGCTTGTTGCCCTGCTGGCAGGAGACGAATCTCCGAAGGGTCTTTCGCAGGCCCTCCTCATCATGGCCCTCGGCTATCTGGCCGCTGCTGTCCTGCAGCGACGCCAGGCCACGTGGGTCGTGGCCGTGGTCGCGATCGGGGCGCTCGCCGCGCTGAGGTTGCAGGACTGGGTCGACCCTTCGGTGGTCCTCCTCGCCGCAGCGCTCGCCCTTGTGCTCTGGGCCGCCGTTCGCGGTAGCAAGACCGTTCCTCGTGATCATCTGATGCAAGACCCACTCAACAGAACGGTCCCGCAAGCCGATCGGCAACTGACACTGCGGAGGTCGTCGGGCTAGCTCCGTCCACTCTGGAGGGCGGGCCTGGTTCCGATGACGACGGTGGCGTCGCGCTCGTCGGAACTGGTCACCCGCGGGATCAGCCGGTTGCGGGCGACGGTGTCGACGGTCTGCGGTGCCTGGCGCTCGCTGGTCTCGACCAGCAGATGGCCGCCCGGTGCCAGCCATAGTGGCGCCGCGGCGGCCACCCGCCGCAGGACGTCAAGCCCGTCCGCGCCACCGTCGAGCGCCACCCGCGGCTCGTGGACGCGGGCCTCCGGGGGCAACAGCCCGACCGCTTCGGTGGGCACGTAGGGCGCGTTGGCGACCAGCACGTCGACGCGGCCCCGCAGCCTGGCGGGCAGCGGCTGGTAGAGGTCCCCCTCGTACACCTGACCACCGGCGGCGGCGACGTTGCGGCGGGCGCACCGCACCGCGGCCGGGTCGATGTCCACGGCGTACAACTCGACCCGGTCCAGGGCCGCGACCAGCGCGGCGCCCACCGCGCCCGAACCGCAGCACAGGTCAACGACGACAGCTCGGGGCCGGGCGAAGCCCTGACCGGCGGGGTCGGCGGCCTGCGGGGCGGGGTCGGCGGCCTGCGGGGCGAGGGCGGCGGCCTGGCGGACGAGCAACTCGGTGCGGCGGCGGGGGACGAAGACTCCGGGGTCCACGGCGATCCGCAGGCCGCAGAACTGCGCCCAGCCCAGAACGTGTTCGAGGGGCACGCCCGCGGCTCGCCGGTCCACCATGACGGCGAGGTCGGCCGCCGTGCGTGCCGCGCAGCTGAGCAACCGCGCCTCGTCCTCGGCGAAGACACAGCCGACGGCCCGAAGCCTGGTGACGATGACGGATCGAGGGCAAGGTGACAGGGAAGCCGACATGGGAGCCTTTCGAGATGCCCATGGGCGCTCCCTCGGTCACCCTACGTCGGGTGGACCGCACGGCCGTGAGGTGGGAGCACCCGGCCTGAACTAGCGGTAATGGGCTCACTTCCTCGGTCGGCACGTCCACTGCTGGCGACGGCAACACTACCTGAACCGGACCGGTGGCGCGCCCAACCGCGGGAGCAGCCGGAACCCGAGCAGCTCGGTGAAGGCGAACCGACCACGCTCGCGCCATGGTGTCGACGTAGTTGGTGTCGATCCCCGCGTCGGTACCGGTGTCGGTGCAGTTCGCAGCAGGCCCTCGATCATGGCCGCGACCTCGGCGGAAGGGCAGGTCCTGAGCTGGGAGTAGAGCTGGCCGGTGGGCATGTCGGGCACCGTGGGTACCTCCTTGATCACGGATGCGCCTCCGAGGGTACAGCGGAGGTGCGGAGATGGGAGGTGGGATCGCCTCTGGAGCATGGTCGGTCAAGTAGCGGCAATACACCGAGCGACCCGACGCGCGCCAGTGACGGCTGCTCCCATCCGATTGATCAGCGACGCCAGCAGTCGCAGGCACGAAGTACGCGTTTGCTATGGACGAGGCCGAGGTCACGATGTGGCGCCGCATTGGAGCGCCGACTTCTGGGTCGACGACGTTGACGCGATCGCTGACCTGGCCGTGCAGCTCGGCGGCAAGGTCATCGTACCTCCCCACGACACCCCGGTCTTCAGGCTGGCCGCCCTGGCCGACCCGCAGGGCGCGGTGTTCTCAGTGACCAAGGTGAGCCCGTAACGGGGCGCGGCTTTGACGATGCGCACAACTCGCTTGTGGAGGTGCCTCAGTCGTCGATCGCCTGGTAGACCGACGTCGAGAAATCGTCGAAGACGTCGGCGGACGGTGGCGTGTGCTGGGTCATCAGGATCGCCACCAGGTCCTCGGTGGGGTCCGCGTGCCAGGATGTACCCAGGCCGCCGCTCCAGCCGAAGCGTCCGGGAACCGCCGCGACGTCGTCACGCTTGGTCACCACGCCCACTCCGAACCCCCAGCCGCTACGGCCGAGGAATACGGGGACGGATTCGGACACCGCCTTCTGCTCGGGGGTGAGCTGGTCGGTGATCATGAGTTCGACCGACGGCCGCGACAGGATGCGTTCGCTGCCGCGCTTTCCCTTGTTCAGCATCATCCGGCCGAAGGCCAGGTAGTCGTCGATTGTCGAGACCAGCCCGCCGGTGGCGTCCGGGAATGCCGGCGGCCGACTCCATTGACTGTCGTCCACGCCGTCGTAGAGCTGGAGCGCCCCGGTCTCGGGATCGGCCTCGTAGCACGACGCCAGCCGATCGAGGTTCGCTGCCGGAACGCTGAACCCGGTGTCGGTCATGCCGAGCGGGGCGAAGACGCGTTCGCGCAGGAACGTGTCCAGCGGCTGGCCCGACGCGCGTGCGATCAGCACGCCGAGCACGGCGAACCCCATCTCGTACATCCACCGCTCGCCGGGCTGGTGCATCAGCGGCAGCGTCGCGAAGCGACGGATCCACTCGTCTGGATCATGCGGCGTCGCCGGCTTCGGCGGACCCATGGCCAGCTGCTGCTCGCCGGCAGCCTCCAGGATCGGATACCCGGCCGCCGGCCCCATGATGAAGCCGAAGCCCATCCGCAAGGTCAGCAGGTCGCGCACGGTGATCGGCCGGTTCGCGGGCACGGTGTCGTCGAGCGACCCGTTGAGCCGCTTCAGGACCTGCCGGTCGGCCAGTTCGGGCAGCAGCCGATCCACCGGCTCGTCCAGCCGCAGCCTGCACTCCTCGACCAGGATCATCGCCGCCGTGGCCACGACTGGCTTCGTCATCGACGCGATGCGGAAGATCGTGTCGCGACGGATCGGGTCGCCGCCGATCGCCCCGGTATCGATCGACTTCAGGCCGATTTCGTCGACATGCGTCTCGCCCCGCCGGTTCACCAGCGTGACGACACCGGCGACCACACCGCGCTCGACGTAGCCGGCCATCACGTCGTGCAGGCGGCGCAGCCGCGTCTTCGACAACCCTCCCGTGCTCACCGCCACCGTCCCTTCTTCTCGAGCACCGCTGTGCAGCGCCGCAGGCCCCTCGTCCGGTGACCTGACTCTCGCCGTTCACCGAAGTCGCTCACCGAAGTCGCTCACCGAAGTCGCTCACCGACGTGATGACCGCCGCGCGGCGGGAAGCTCATCGCTCGCCTGGGGTGCGCCTGGGGTGGCCGGACGTGGGCTGGCGTTGCGCAGTCGGATGCCGCTGAAGCCCAGCGTGCTGGAGGTGACCGCGTCCCAGAAACACCAGAGGTTGGCCAGCACGAGAAGCTGGATGCCGGCGGCCTCATGAGCCCGAAGCAGGTCGCCAACGGGTTCGGGTGGGCCGAGCGGCTCGACCGGTTCCGTGGCGACGAATGCGTGTGGCATTGGCCGCCCGAAGGGCTGGAACGACGCCGCGGGGAATCGGTAGGCGAACAAGCGAACCGTGAGCAACCGCTCGACCCAGCCGTACTCGATCGCGTGCACGCGCTGATGACCCGGTCCCAGGATGCAGTCGCGATCAGCGTTGGAGGTTGTGGGGTGGGCCCAGGCCATCGCTCGCGGGCACTGGCGCGGAAACCAGTAGTCGGGAGCGCGAGCACCGTCGACGGCCCAGACATATGCATCCGGCTGCTGCGCCGTCGCCGCTACGTGCGGAACGAACCGGATGATCGTGGGGTCCTCAGAGAAGTGGAGCACTTCGCCCGGCGCCGGTCGCATGCCTTCCGCTCCCTCCAACCTTGTCGGGACACCCGATGATCTGGCATGTCGCTCAGATCAGCTCGCTGGCTGTCTTGGCGCCGCGACTGCGGAGCCAGTGAACCAGCTCACCAACCTCGCTGCGCCGTGCCGCGTCCAGCGGCGTCCGGTCCTCCCATGGTGGTACCCAGTTCACCTCGGCGCCCCGGTTCAGCAGGTACTCCGCGGCGCGGTGCTGCCCGCCGTGGCAGGCGCCCCAGAAAGCGCGGTCGATCTCCGCCTGCGTGGGCGGCGGCATCGGCCCGACGAAGTAACCGGTCAGCCGGTCCATCAGTCCGAGCGTCGCCGCATCCACCAGTGTGGTCTTCGCGCCGCGCTGGACCAGGCGGCGCGCTGCGGCCCACTGCCGGAATGCTCTCGCGTCGGCGAGCGGCGTCCCGCCGCCGATGACCGCGCCGGGAGCCTCGATGTCGGCGCCGGCGTCGAGCAGCGCGTCGAGTACCTCGACGTCATCGCTGCTGGCCGCCCAGTGCAACGGGGTCTCTTCGTGCGGTCCGCGGAACCGGGCATTGACGTCGGCGCCCGCTTCGACCAGCGCGGCCACCGTCGCCGCACCATGGGGGAAGCGCCCGGGCCAGTCCGTGGCAACATGCAGCAGCGTGCGCGACATCCCGTCGGGGCCGTCGTCGCCGAGTCGCGCGGTGGCCAGACCGGGATTCTCGGCCAACAGCCGTGTGAGTGATGCGACATCGCCGTGGTGGATCGCGTCGACGGCGGCGACGGCGATCGGGTCCTCGGTGTCGATGGTCGGCACATCGTCAGTATCAACCCGGTACCCGACTACCGGGTCAACCTCCTCCATGCTCCTCGCCTCGGTATGACACCCCGGGCTTGAGGACCACGGGCTTGTGTCTCATGACGAGGAAACCACCTGCAGGATCGGTCGGTTGTCGGTCATGCCGAGCAGCGTGCGCACCGTGGCGGCGGGCAGTTGCAGTGCATCGCCGAGGGTGCCGATGGTGACGCCTCTGCTGGTCGCGAGGTCGAAGGCCCGGGTGAGCAGGGCTGGCCGCTCGGCTGGCAGGTTCTCGCCCGGCTCCTGGGTGCGCCAGCCCAGCCGGGAGATCCGCATCATGGCTCGTTTGTAGGACGCTTCGGAGAGCGTTCCGAGTTCCCGGCAGCGGTAGAGCAGGGCCGCCACCGACACCCCCCACCGTTGCTGCAGGCCGAGCAACGCTGGCAGATCCACCCGCGTCGGCAGTTCGGCGGCGATGTCAGCGGCGGGCATGAGGAACTCGGCGGCGAAGGCGTCGGCCTCCCGTTCGTGGCCGATGTCACCGGGGATCACGTCGGTGTGCAGCAGCAGGTGGGCAAGCTCGTGCGCGGCGGTGAACCGAGTCCGCAGGGTGCTGCCCTTGTCGGCGGTGAGTACCACTATCGGTCGGCATCCGGCGGCGGTGGAGAACGCGTCAACGCGGCTGGCGTCGGAGAAGCTCAACAACGCCACGACGATGCCTTTGGATTCGAGGAGCCGGACCAGGTGCGGCACCGGCCCAGCAGGCAGGTCCCAGGCGGCGCGCACCATTCGCGCGGCGGTGCACGGGTCAACCGCCGCTTCACCGAAGTCAGGCAGGTCGAGCGCGGGTAGCCGCACGTGGCGGGTGAGCTGTTCGGTCAGTTCCCACACCAGCTCCACGGTGGCGAGCGCCCGCAACCGTTCACTCACCCGGGCCGAACGCAGGCTGCGGAAGTGCGCATCGCCGACATCGAGTGGCAGCCGCGGCCGCCCCCTGGCGAAGAAGCCGACCGCGACACCGAGCTGCGCGGCGCAGGTCTCCAGCACGATCCCCGAAGGGTGAGCGAGCCCCGTCTCATACTGGGTGACCGCAGCCGGGCTGCGGCCGATCGCCTCGGCTAGCTCCTTCTTCGACCAGCCGGCCGCCTGCCGAGCCAGCGTCAGCCGTGCCGGGTCGAACACCGTGGCGACCGTCAGCCCGTCAGCCGACCTCGTCACCGACGCTCTCCTCCGGGTCAGCCAGGGCCAAGTCCAGTGTCGGCTCCCCGGGTGGGCGGCTGAGAGGCACCGCCGGCGGAACGCCAGCCCGCCCGGTGGATGGCAGCGCGCCCAGGTCAAGCTCCTCCAGCCACTGCCAATCGAGCGCGTCGCTGTCATGGATCCGCGCTCCGCCGACGTAGGCGCGGATCAGTCCGGCAGGGGGACTCGCGGCGTAGGGCACCAGGACGACCTGCGGCCAGAACAGGTGCAGCTCCGTCCTCGGATCGACCAGCAGGTCACGGCGGAACTGGCTGTCCGCCAGCCGGCAGGTCGTCACGTCGTCCGACACGTTCTCCCCGTAGCGGAACGGATAGAGCACCGCCTCGCCGAGATCGACGAGGAACGAGCCGCGGGGGTGTCGCACCGATGCCCCGGGCAACGCACCCACCTCGTTGCCCATCTCGTACCAGACGAACCGCCACAGGTCGTTGCCGTAGGTGTGCGCATCGGTACGGGGCCGCCCGAACTCGTAGGACTCACCCGCGGCTCGCACACCGGCCCGCAACGCCCGCACTACCGCTGCTCGGATCGGATCAGCTCCGGTCTCCGCGAAGATCGCCTCAAACTGGCTACGCACAGCGGCGCCTCCTCACTTAACTGCTCGCGCCAAAAGTAGCAAACCAGGAGACGGGAGCCGTTGCGACACAGCCGTGTCAGTCGTGCACCAAGCAGAACCGGCTCAGTGCTTCTGACCGGCTCAGTGCTTCTGACCGGCTCAGTGCTCCTGCGCGTGGCTCGTTGCGGGGTGGCTGCGGTTGAAGAGTGTGAAAAGAAAGACGAGCGACGGGACGAGCAGGATTGCGCCACCGATCAGGGTGATCAGCATGGCGCGCAGGGTGGCCTCCCCGGCAGCGGCGGCTTGCACGGTCAGTTCGGGGTGCAGCAGGTAGGGGTACTGGGCGACGGCCCAGCCCCAGATCACGGCGGTGACCGCGAGGGCGGCGGCCACCCGGGCCAGCCCGAGCCGGTTGCGTACCAGCAGAATGATCGAGCCGATCCCCGCTGCCGCGGAGGCCGCGATCAGGGGCAGACCACGCGAGGTGAGGCCCTCGAAGAGTTGCGGTGCGTCGGCGCGCAGCACGGCGATGCCGGCCAGGGCGATGAGACCGACGAGTACGGCGGTGACCAGGGCGCGGATCCGGAAGTACCGGAGGAGCACCAGGTCGCGGTGTTGCTGGGCGTCGGCGCACAGGTACACGGCGGCCAGGTAGGCGCACGCCCCGACCGCGATCACCCCGCCGAGTATCGAGGTGGGGTTGAGCCAGCTGGTGATCACGTCACCGGCGGCGATGCCCGGGGGCACCCGTCCCGAGGCGACGGCGCCGGCGATGGTGCCGAGGAAGAATGGAGTGGCCATCGAGGAGAACGCGAACGAGGCCCCGAAGAACCGCTCCAGGGCGAACTTGTCGACCGAGTGGCGGAACGCGAACGCCGCCCCACGGGCGATCATGCCCAGCGCGGCCAGCGTGAGCGGGATGTAGAGGGTGGAGGCGATCGCCGCGAACGCCGGGGGGAAGCTGGTCCAGAGCACCACCAGCACGAAGATCAGCCAGACGTGGTTGGCCTCCCAGACCGGGCCGATGGAGTGCTCGACGAGCCGGCGCGGCGAGCGTCCTCGCTCGGTGCCCCCCGCCACCAGGTCCCAGAAGCCGGCGCCGAAGTCGGCCCCGCCGAACAGGGCGTAAGCCGTGAGACCGACCCACATGAAGGCCAGCACGGCCTCGGCCGCGGTCATCGGGCCGTGCCTCCAGCCCGCTGCTCCGCCGGCTCCAGCTCTTGGGGGGCGGTCGGCGCCTCGTGCGCCCCGGCGAGCCGGCGCAACACATACACCGTCATGACGGTCAGCACGAGGTACACGGCCAGCACGAGGTAGAAGCCGTAACGCAGCCCGGGTGCGGTGCTGACCGCGTCACGGGTGAGCTGGATCTGGTAGACGATCCAGGGCTGGCGGCCGACTTCGGTGGTCACCCACCCGGCCTCCATAGCGACCACCGCCGCCAGGCCGGACAGTGCAACCCCGCGCAGGAACCACGAGCTGTGCGGGATATCGCGGCGCCGCCACCAGGTCCAGGCCAGCCAGGCCGCGAGCCCCAGCAGCGCGAACCCGATGCCGACCATCAGGTTGTACGACAAGTGCACCACGTTCACCGGTGGACGCAGGTCCGGTGGCACGCTCTCCAGACCGGCCACGAAGCCGTCCGGATCGTGGTGGATGAGCAACGACAACCCGTAGGGAATCTCGATCGCGCCGACGAGTTCGTCGTCGAGGTAGATCCCGCCCAACGACAGCGGCACGCCGGTACCCGACTGGTGGAGCCCCTCCATCGCGGCCAGCTTCGCCGGCTGGTGGCGGGCCACCACATTGGCGAGCCAGTCACCCACGCCGATCTGGATCGGTGTCACGACCGCGGCGACCGTCAACGGCAGCAGCAGCCCGATCCGGTGGTAGCGGTCGCGGCGGCCCCGCAGCATGCCCACCGCGTACACCGACGCGACGCAGAATCCAGTCACCATGACCGCTGCGATGATCATGTGCACGGACTGCGCGGCGGTGGAGGGGTTGAACATCGCCGCCCACGGGTCGGCGTTCACGATCTGCCCATCGCGGATCTCGAACCCGGTCGGGGTGTTCATCCACCCGTTCGCCGCCACCACGAAGAACGCCCCGGCCACCCCGGAGGCGATCATCGGTAGGCCGGTCAGCATATGCAGCCGCGGCGGCAACCGATTCCACCCGTACAGGTACACCCCGAGGAAGATCGCCTCGATGAAGAACGCGAACGCCTCCAGGGTGAACGGGAACCCGTAGACCTCCCCGAACCGCGCCATCAGCCCCGGCCAGAGCATGCCCATCTCGAAGGACAGGATCGTGCCTGACACCGCACCCACCGCGAACAGCACGCCCATCGCCTTCGCCCAGGTATGCGCCAGCGTCTCCATCTCCTGGTCGCCCCGGCGGTGCGCGCGCCACTCGGCGAACAGCACCATCGCCGGGAACCCCACCCCGAAACAGGCCACCACGATGTGCCAGCCCAGCGAGAACGCCATCTGCATCCGGGCGTGGAACAGGTCCGGCGACGCGGCCTCGGCGAGGAGAGCACTCATTCCGGCCGTCCCGAGGGCGTCCACCGTCATGGTGCTGCACCGTACTCCCGGGTGGCTGGGCTGGCGGCGGCGCTCCCAAGCCGCTCATCCAACGCCTTCACCGCTGATGTATCCCGCCACGGCTGCATCCGTGCTCGGGTAGTGCGCAGCTCCCTCATCAACCGGGGTTGCCGGTTCTGCGCGGCCAAGCGGGCAGCATCGCCGATTACGTGGACTGCCTCGTCAATCTCTCCCATTTGCAGGCGAGCGTTGCCAAGGTGGAGTGTGCAAAGGGCATATCCATCGACATACGACGTATTGAACACGGCCAGACCGGTGTTGGCGGTTACCGCGGCTGCCTTCGGCTTTCCTAGCACGAGTAAGCATTCGCTCTGGTGGCTGGCGAGCAAACCTCCGTGATAGTAATAGGCAGGAGATTCAGGAGGTACATCTTTCGTTGACAGCATGCCCTCCTGGGCATTGCCAAACGCGGCCATGCACGGCTTGTACTGGCCGTCAATCGCATATGCTGTACCGGCCCGTTCGGCGGCACAGACACGGAGGAGCGGATCATCAGTCTGGGTGGCGAGGCTCTGAGCGGCTGCCGCAAGGTCAATACCAGCAAGGGCCTGGCCGTGAGAGGACGCAGCATAGCTCATGCTACAGAGGGCGTAGACGCTCAGCTCAATATTTCGAGCCTCATGCGCTGCTGCCCGTGCCTGATCGTAGTAGTAGCGAGCGCTGTCCAGGTCATTAAGATCAAAGCAGTAATCCCCCACAGAGCTTGACATGCCGCTATAGAGAGCAAGCAGCCGGGGACGAAGCGGAGCCGGACACTCCGTCAGGAGGTGCCGGGTGAGCTGCCGCTGGGCGAGCACCGTATGCAGCACGGCCCGGGGGCCAAGCACATCATCTTGCTGTTTGCAATAACGCAAAATCGTTGCCAGATGATCAATGACCCGTGTGTCCACCCGGCTCGGCGCGACAATAGCGCGAGCGAGGCGCTCCTGCTCCTGGTCATCGAGGCCGTTCACGGCTGTCAAAGCGGCAATGGTCGTAGCCCCAAAGCCGAATAGCTGGAAGAGTTCCCGACGGTTCATCTTGCCTGCGCATTGACGGAGGAACTGTGTGAGCTGGTCGTATATACGATCTCCCTGCTCACCTGGCGTGACCCGCGCGGCGCTACTCAGGAACGTGAGGTAGTCCACCGGTGCGGCAAACCCCTCAGCCAACTCGTTGCCAGCTGGCAGGACGATGCCCGCCGCAAGCTCCTGTCCGGTCGGTACGACCAGCCCCTCGCCGTTCCGGAGCTGGGGTTGAGACGGGGGTGACCGTGGCCCGCACCTCCTGGGCACGAGCCTGCGCCTCAGCGTACGCCTTGGCTAGCTCTGTTTCCCGGCGTCGGGCCTCGTGCGCCTGCTTGGCGGCGAGGACCTGCTCATAGCTGGCCAGCAGCGCACCGTCCGCCTTGAGCAGCTCGTCAGCGGTCTGCCAGAACTCCCGGGTGAGCAGCTGCCGGCCAGCTTCGGCCTTGGCGATCGAGGAACGGCTGTAGCCGGTCCTGCGGGCAATCTGCGGCTGGATGATCCCCACAGCCTCGCGTAGGGCGGCCAGCTGCTGGCCGAGGGCGAGCCGCATTGCCACCAGTTCGGGAGGTTCCTGGATCACCGATCATTCCCCCGTCATCCCAAGGGCAAGACAAGTCCGTGCGGGCCGAGCGTAGCCGAGCGTTCACCGCTGTCCCCCCGGGCCACGCCAAGATCACAGATTGTATTTGAGCTCGTGACGCCAGGTAGCAAGCCGTGGAAGGAGGCGGCGCCTGAACGCCCCGCTCAGCGCAGGCTAGCGCCGAGCGCCATTCGGAGCCGAATGGCAGTCTGGGGCGAGGCTGGAAAGCCATTCGGAGCCGAATCGCAGTCTGGAGACGGGTCTGGACAATCATTCGGAGCCGAATCGCGGTCCGCGTGGGCACAGCACGGGCAGAGCGACGATCACCCGGCGGGCCGCATCATTTCATACGCCTCGCGCAGATCCGCCGCCTCGGATAGTCCACGGGCTTCTACCGCCGTGACCACTTCCAGAGCCCGCCAATGGTTGGACGGCACCACCCAGCCGGAGAGCTTGGCGCCCAACGCGGCCGTGGAAGCTTCGTCCGGCCGATCGCTCGCCAACAGCGCCAAGGCCAGGTCGATCTGGGTCGTGGCAACTCGTCGCGGCCGACGACCGACGACCGACGGCCTGCGTGCCGCCGAGCCGGACGATGACCTCCCGCGCGTGGTTTTCCGCGGCGGAGTTGCCGAGCCAGTCAAGCGTGGTGGCGGTGTGGGCCGGCCGGTGTGCGGGAACTGGTGCGCGAGGTGCGTTTCGGTGTCCGTGGTGGGGATCGCGGTGTTGCGGTTCCCTACGGGGCATCGCCGGGTTACGGTGCGCTACCACCATCCGATTGCGATCATGGACACTGGGGATGATGGATTCGACCAATACTTGCCCGCTCGCTGTCGTGCTCGCCGAGCTGGGCTGGAAGCCCGAGGTGTTGGCCCGGCGGCTGAACGGCTTCGCGGCGGTGCAGGGACGCGTGGAGCGGGTGCACGCCAAGACGCCCTACAAGTGGCTGCGCGGTGATCGGCCGCGTTCGCCGTGGCCTGCGCTGGTGGCGGCGCTGGTGTCCGAGGAGCTGGGACGCTCGATCACTTCAGGTGAGCTGGGCTGGGGCGAGGACGCCGTTGAGGCGGTCTCGGCGATCAGCGGGCTGGTGCTGCCCTGGACCGTGGCCGGGAGCTTGCATGCGCTGCGGGTGGTCACCGACGCTGGGAGCATGGACCGGCGGATCCTGCTCACGCTGCTGGGTGCCGGGGCGTGCGCGCCCGCCCACGAGTGGTTGCTCGCCCGCCCGGATGCCGACGCCGTTGCCCGGTCGACCGGCTCGCCGCTGCTGGTCGGGGTCGTGGATCATCTCGATGACATCGTCGGCCAGTTGCGCCGGATGGACGACCAGCTCGGCAGCGGGACGCTGCTGCGGCTGGTCCGGGCCCATCTCCAGCTCGTCTTGGAGCTGCTCGACCAGCGCCGCTATACCGATACCGTGGGACGTCGGCTGCATGCCACTGCTGGAGAGCTGATGCGGCTGATCGGCTGGCTGTCGTTCGACAGCGGGTGCCACCCGCAGGCCCAGCGGTACTGGGTCGCCGGGCTACACGCCGCGCACGCCGCCGGGGACCGGGCACTGGGCGCCAATATCGTCGGATTCATGTCTGCACAGGCCATAGACCTCGGCCAGATCCGGGAGTCGGTCACCCTGGCCGAGACCGCCCGGCTCGGGTATCCCGGTGCCACTCCCCGGGTTGCGGCGATCGTCGATCTTCGTACGGCCCAGGCACACGCCTATGATCGCTCGGTCACCGAATGCCGCCGCGCCCTGGACAGCGCGTTCGATTGGCTCGGTGACGTTTCCTCGTCCTCGGGTGAGCCGGGCTGGTGCTACTGGCTAGACGAGGCTCAAGCCCATTCCATGGCTGGCTTCTGCTACCTGCGCCTGGAGGACTGGAGCCGGGCTCGCCAACACCTGCACGCCGCGTTGCGCCTCCGAGATCCCAGCTACCGCCGTGAGGGCGTGCAAAGCCACATCATGCTGGCGACTACCTACCTGCGTCAGGACCGACCCGAGGTTGACCATGCCGTGTCCCTGGCCTCCCGGGCGGTAGAGACTCTCACCGGGGGGGTCGACTCGGCCCGCTGCGTGGGCCGCCTGGCCCAGCTCGTCGGCGACCTCGCTCCGTACCGGCGCCGACCCGCCGTGCGCCAGTTCACCGAGCAGGCGGCCGAACTGCTCACCGGTGCCTGAACGACCCCGCCCCCCGGCTCGCGAG
>JBOHGM010000108.1:0-15116 GCA_050699435.1 Pseudonocardiaceae bacterium
GAGGGGTGTCCGGTGGTGGTCTCGGGGTCGGATGATCACACGGTGCGGGTGTGGGAGCTGGCGACGGGTGCCCCGGTCGGCAAGCCGTTGACGGGTCATACCGATTGGGTGCGGGCGGTGGCGGTGGGGCAGCTGGAGGGGTGTCCGGTGGTGGTCTCGGGGTCGGATGATCACACGGTGCGGGTGTGGGAGCTGGCGACGGGTGCCCCGGTCGGCAAGCCGTTGACGGGTCATACCGATTGGGTGCGGGCGGTGGCGGTGGCGGAGTTGGCTGGGCGTCCGGTGGTGGTCTCGGGGTCGGATGATCACACGGTGCGGGTGTGGGAGCTGGGTACCGGGGCGCCGGTGGGGGAACCGTTCACGGGTCATACCGGCTGGGTGCGGGCGCTGGCGGTGGCCGAGCTGGACGGCCGCCCGGTGGTGGTCTCCGGATCCACCGATCGCACAGTGCGAATCTGGGACCTCGCAAAGAGACGACCGGTGCGACGCATCCTGCGCGCTATGCGTCTGGAACACTCGTCACCCGTTCAAACCGCCGCCCTGTATTGTAGTCAAGATCATTCATTGGCTATCGCAGGCTGCAGTGATGGGGCCATCTTGATGTGGGACCTTTCGTCACGCCGGACCCTCGTGAGGAAGCAGATCCGCGGGTCGGCAGTCAACGCCGTAGCCGTCCTGGGGCCAGATCACGTCGTGTTCGCCGCGAGCGGCACCCTGAACATCGCCTCGGCAAGCCAGGACTCGGTTGTCGGCCTGACGATTGATCTGGATGCCGACGCACAGGCGCTTGCCGCATATGGCGGATCGACACTGGTGGCTGCCACCCGGCTCGGTCTCGTGGTTCTCGATGTCCCCAGCGGCCGGCCGGTCGTTCCGCCGGTGGCAGGCACGTGATGGGGGCCTACCTGGAGTATCTGTCTGAGCACGACGCCGAGCTGATCGTCTACGCTCAGCAGCACTTCCTGCTGGTGCTCTACTCGGTGGCCATCGCCAGCGTGATCTCGCTGCTGCTGGCCCTGGTGCTGCACACCAATCAGCTCACTCCGCTGTCGTGGTCGCGTCGCCTGCGGGTGGGCAGCCAGGAGACGTCGCTGCTGCTCGCCTCGGCGGCGCTGACCATCCCGTCGCTGGCACTGTTCGGCCTGCTGCAGCCGCTGGTGGGGCTCGGGACCGCCCCGAGCATCGTGGCGCTGACCCTGTACGCGATCTACCCGGTGCTGCGGAACACGGTGGCCGGCCTCTCCTCGGTGGATCCCGCAGTGCTGGACGCCGCTCGCGGCGTCGGGATGGGCCCGGTGCGCCGGATGCTGCGGGTGCAGCTGCCGCTGGCCTGGCCGGTGATCATCTCCGGGATCCGGGTCGCCGTGCTGATCACGATCTCGATCGCCGTGGTGGCAGCGATCATCAACGGTCCAGGCTTCGGGCAGCCGTTGCAGGATGGCCTGGCCCGGCTGGGCGCCAGCGACTCGTTCAACCAGGTTCTCACCGGCACGCTTGGCTGTCTCGTCGTGGCGGCCGGCTTCGAGATCATCTTCTTGATTGCCCAGCGCTGCACCGTTCCGAGGGGGATCCGTGTCTGAGATCGTGCAGTCTGTGACCGGTTCCTTCCGCCGGAGCGGTGAGCGCCCGATGATCGCCCTTGAGGGCGTCAGCAAGACTTACCCCAAGCAGCCGAGGCCCGCCGTCGCCGAGCTGACCTTGGACGTGCCCGAGGGCCTCATCGTCATGCTGATCGGCCCGTCGGGGTGCGGGAAGACGACCACACTGAAGATGATGAACCGGCTCATCGAACCGACCACCGGGCGCATCCTGCTGGGTGGCGACGATGTCACCAATGTCAACCCGGACCAGCTTCGCAGGCGGATCGGTTACGTGATCCAGCAGGTGGGGTTGTTCCCGCACCTGACCATCACGGACAACATCGCTGTGGTGCCCAGAATGCTCGGCTGGAGCAAGAACCGCATCGCGGGTCGCGTCGACGAGTTGCTGCACCTCATGGGGATGGAGCCGGCCGATTTCCGGGACCGCTACCCGCGGCAGCTTTCTGGCGGGCAGCAGCAGCGCGTGGGGGTGGCCCGCGGCCTGGCGGCCGACCCCCCCGTGATGCTGATGGACGAGCCCTTCGGGGCCATCGACCCGATCACCCGCGAACGGCTGCAGGACGAGTTCCTTGAGGTGCAGCGCCAGGTCGCCAAGACCATCTGCTTCGTCACCCACGACTTGTCCGAGGCGGTGAAGCTGGGGAACCGGATCGCCGTGTTCCGCCCCGGCGGTCAGCTGGCGCAGTACGACACCCCAGGCGAGGTGCTTACCCATCCTGCGGATGACTTCGTCGCCGAGTTCGTCGGCAGCGGCGCCGCAGTCCGGCGGCTGTCCCTGCTTGAACTCAGCCACCTGGAGCTAGAGGAGGTGGTGATCTCCGACGCTCCCGCCAACGGCCACCCCGTGCTCGCGGTGGACCACGCCGGCCGGCCGGCTGCCTGGCACCACCTGCCCGGTTCCGCGCAGCCGCCGCCGCTGGTGACGGTGCCGCTGTCGGGCACGGTCTACGACGCCGTTGATGTCATGCTCGATGCCCGTGCCCCGCTGGTCGTCGTGGTCGACGGCAACGGGCAGGCCCTCGGCGCACTACGCTGGGACGCGCTGGTCAGCGACCTGCGGACCAAGGGGCGCCGGCCATGATCGCCGGCGTACGTCGTCTCGCTGAGGCGGCATCGTGACCGCCGTCACCGAGGACTCCGCCAGCGCCGCCACGGCGCCCGTGTACCAGGTCGGCTGGATCTGGCGCAACCGGGCACTGGTCGCCACCCCGGTGATCGTGGTCGTCGGGCTGGCCCTGGTGCTGCTCTACGCGACGACGGGGGAGCTGGACACCGTCGAGCAGCGGGCGCTGGATTCGTCATACCTCTGGGCCAAGTTCCTCGAGCACGTCTGGCTCACCGCGGCGTCCACCACGCTGGTGATCGCCCTCGCGCTGCCACTGGGAATCATGCTGAGCCGCCCCGCGGTGGGCCGGGTCCGGACCGGGACCCTCGCTTTCGGTGGGTTCATGCAGGCCCTGCCGCCGTACGGGGTGATCATCCTGCTGGCGTTCGGCCTGGGTTTCGGCACCACCACGGCGATCATCGCGCTGGTGCTGGCTTCGTTCCTGCCGGTGCTGACGAACACCGTGGTGGGGCTGCGGCAGGTCGACCCGGCGCTGATCGAGGCCGCCCGCGGGATGGGCATGTCGGCGCGGCAGACGCTGTGGCGGGTGGAGATCCCGCTCGCGGTGCCGGTGATGGTGGCCGGCATCCGGGTGGCGCTGGTGCTCAACGTGGGCACCGCCACGCTGGCCACCTTCATCGCGGCGGGCGGGCTCGGCGAGCCGATTGACAGCATGCTCAAGCTCGGCAGGCCGGAGGCCGCCTTCGTCGCCTCCGCCATCGTGGCGGCGCTGGCCCTGCTGATCGACTGGCTGGCCGCCGTCGCCGAACGGCTGGTGAGCGGGCGGGTTGCCTGAGGTGCGCACGCAGATGTCAGTGCGGGACTGGGATGAGAGACAGGAGGAACACGTGCGTGTGACAACATCGCGGTTGCGCCGAGGGCGCGCCGGTACCGCCCTGGTTGCACTGGCGGCGGTCGCTGCGCTGGTTGCCGGGTGCGGTGGGCTGAACAGCAGCGGCCCGGCCGCGGAGGGTGGCAGCCTCGCGGAGGCGGTCAACCTGGCGGGGCAGTCGTACACGGTCGGTGGCAAGTACTTCGACGAGCAGCTGGTGCTGTGCCAGATTGCGGCCGCCGCGCTGGAGTCGGTGGGCGCGGAGGTCACCGAGCGGTGCAACCTCGGAGGTACCGAGGTCAACCGCAACGCGCTGCTCGCCGGCGACCTCGACCTGTACTGGGATTACACCGGTACCGCGTGGGTGACCTTCATGCAGGAGCAGCCCATCCAGGACCCCCAGCGGCAGTACGAGGCGGTCAAGCAGCGGGACCTGGCGGACAACCAGATCGTCTGGCTGGAGCCGACCCCCTTCAACAACACCTACGCCTTCGCCGTCAAGGAGGAAAGGGCTCAGGAGCTCGGGTTGCGGACGCTGTCCGATATGGCCGGGTACATCCGCTCCGGCCGGCCCGGCAACCTGTGCACCGAGACCGAGTACCAGAACCGGGACGACGGGCTGCAAGGCCTGCAGCAGACGTACGGCTTCCAGATCCCGCCGGACCGGCTGCGTGTGCTGCAGACCGGTGCCATCTATCAGGCCACCGCCGACCAGCGGGAGTGCCTGTTCGGCCTGGTCTTCACCACCGACGGCCGCATTCCGCAGCTCGGGCTCAGGGTGCTGGAGGACGACAGGAAGTATCACCCCCTGTACAACGCGGCGGTCACCATCCGCCAGGATGCCTACGACCGCAATCCGGACATCGCTGAGGTCTTCCAGCCGATTGCCGCCGCCCTCACCGACGATGTGATGGCTGAACTGAACCGGCAGAAGTCGGAGGACGGCAAACCGGAGCGCCAGGTCGCCCGCGACTGGCTCACCGAGCAGGGTTTCATCGGCGGGCAGTGATCACCTGAGGCTGGGCGCGGCTACCGACCGAGGGACAGGAGCGAGAACACGTGCGATCGAGAACATCGTGGTTCCGTCGCGGGCGGACCGGCTCAGCGCTGATCCCCGCCGTGGTCACTGCCGTGGCCGCTGCCGTACTGGCTGGTGGTGGGTGCGGCAGCGGTGTCGAGGGCGGGCTGCTCGCCCAGCAGCTCAACCCGATCGATCTGGACGGCCAGAGCTACACCGTCGGCGGTAAGAACTCCCCCGAGCATCAGGTGCTGTGCGAAATGGCGAGCGCCGCGCTGGTCTCGGTGGGCGCCGACGTCGAGGAACGGTGCGACCTCGGCGATGGGCAGGCTAACCGCGCCGCGTTGACCCGCGGTGAGATCGACCTGTACTGGGAGAACACCGGTACCGCATGGACCTCGTACTTGAAGCAGCAGCCTGTTGCGGGTGCCTCACCCCAATACCGGGCGCTGGAGGAGCGGGACCTGGCCGAGCATCAGATCGTCTGGCTGGAGCCGACGTGGTTCAACCCCACCGACACCTTCGCCGTCACGAAGGAGCTGGCCCAGCAGCGCGGGCTGGCGTCGCTGTCGGATCTGGCCGAGCACTTCCGATCCGGACAGCCAGGCAACCTGTGCGTCTCGCCCGAGTATCACCGCGCTGATCTGGTGGGCCTGCAGCAGGTCTACGACTTCCAGGTCCCGCCGGACCGGCTACAGGTGCAGCAGGGTGAGGGCATCTACCAGGCCACCGGCGAGGCGCAGGACTGCCTGTTCGGTGCAGTCACCGGCGGTGACCCCCGCCTCATTCAGCACGGGCTCGTGATGCTGCGGGACGACAAGAAGTTCCACCCGTCACACAACGCCGCGGTCGCCATCCGCCAGGAGGCCTACGACCGGGCGCCCGACATCGCCAGGGTGTTCGCGCCGATCGCCCGCCAGCTCACCGACAGCGTGATGGCCGAGCTGACCCGGCAGATGGCCGTCGACGGGGAATCGGCCCGCGAGGTCGCCCAGGAATGGCTCCGCCAGATGTCGTTCATCGAGGGCGGTGTCTGAGCACACGCAGCTGTCGGCCCCTCGACCTAGTCTGACGGCGTGGACTCTCCGGTGCTGCTCGACGCGGGCGTGGTGACGCGGTGCCGTCGGCGGGTGCACCTGGAGCACGACCCGGCCGCCGTCGACGCACCGCAGGCGGCTCTGGACCCGGCCATCGAGCAGCGCATCGCCGACGCGGCGGCGCACCGCGGGGCGGTCGCCGACACCCTGGCGCAGCGCCGCGCTGGGCAGTGGGTCGAGGTGCCCCGTGACCTGTCTGCGTCCGAGCGCACCGCCGCCACGCTGTCCGCGCTCGCCGAGGGCGTGCCGTTCGTCTGGGGCGGGGTACTGCCCGCGGACCACTCCAGTGGACGACGCGGGAGTGTGGAACTGCTGGTACGGCATCGTGGTGGCTACCTCCCGGTGATCGTGGTGCGGCACAAGGTCACCGATCCGGGCTCCGGGGCGCGGACCAGCCCGCTGACGCGGCCGTTGCTGTCAGCGGCCCAGGCCGACCCGCAACGCCGGGTCCGCCCGCAGCCCCGCGACCAGCTGCGCCTGGCACATGCGCTTCGGCTGCTGCAGTCGGCCGGGCTGGCCGCTGGCGGCCGGGCCACCGGCGGAGTGATCGGGCTGGACGCCGACGTGGTGCTCTGGCACGACCTGGAAGCTCCCACCTGGCCGGACGGGCGCACCGCGATGACCGAGTACGACGCCCGATTCGCCGACCGGCTGGCGGTCGCATGGGCCGCGGTGGCCGGCGCAGAGCCATTGGCCCAGCCGTCCCGCGTCACCGAATGCCGATCGTGCCCCTGGTGGCCCACCTGTGGCGCGGCGCTGCAGGCCGCCCGGGACGTCAGCATGGTGTTGCGCGGGGAGGACGCGGTGGCCCTGCGCCTGGCCGGCGTGTGCACGGTGGATGATCTGGCTGTGCTCGACCCCGCTGGTGACCCGCCGATTCCGCTGGCCGGGGTGCCGTTCGGCGACGCGGTCGTACTGGCCCGGGCCTGGCAGCGCAACCTTGTCCTCGTACGGCGCACCCGGCGCCCGGCCGTGCCGCGCGCCGACGTCGAGGTGGATGTGGACATGGAGAGTTTCGGTGACTCCGGGGCCTACCTGTGGGGGTGCCTGCTCACCGGCGCCGACGTCGGGATGCCTCCCGGCTACCGCGCGTTCGCCACCTGGGACCCGGTGCCGACGCCGGACGAGGCACGCTCGTTCGCCGCGTTCTGGGGTTGGCTGACCGAGGTGCGCTCCCGGGCAGCTCAGCGGGGGCTGCGTTTCCACGCCTACTGCTACAACGAGCAGGCCGAGAACCGCTGGATGCTGTCGTCTGCGGAGCGCTTCGCCGGGGCACCCGGCGTCCCTGCCGTGGCCGAGGTGCAGCGGTTCATCTCGTCCGCCGACTGGGTGGACCTGTTCGGCGTGCTCAGCTCCGAGTTCCTCTGCGCGCGCGGTAAGGGGCTCAAGACGGTGGCCCCGGTCGCCGGGTTCTCCTGGCAGGACCCGGAGGCCGGCGGGGAGAACTCCATGCGCTGGTACCGGGATGCGGTGGGGCTGGACGGCGACGATCCGGATCCCGCGCAGCGCGAGCGATTGCTCACCTACAACGCCGACGACGTGCGCGCCACCCACGCCCTGCGGCACTGGATGAGTTCCGCACAGGTCTTCCAGGTGCCCTTCGCCGGTGACCTGACCGCGCTGCTCACCGACTCGCATTGAGCGGGCTGAGCGGGGTCGTTCGGGCTCAGGATCCTCGCGTTCGTTCGCCCGGAAGGTTGGGGACTCGGCCGGATGCATCGGCGCAGGCGCCCTGGTGTGTCAGGATTCTGCCCTCAGCTGGCGAGCGGGTGGGAGAGCGCATGTTCGTCCGTCGGATCGCTGTGATCGGCTCCGGGTACGTGGGTCTGACCACCGGGGCGTGCCTGGCCTCGTTGGGGCACCGGGTGGTGTGCGCGGACCTGGACGAGCGCAAGGTGGCGCAGCTGTCCCGGGGGGAGGTGTCGATCCGGGAGCCAGGGTTACCCGAGCTGGTCGCGCAGGGCATGGCCGCGGGGCGGCTGCGGTTCGTGGTGGGCGCCACCGAGGCGGTCGGTCACGGCCCGGACGCCGCCGAGGTGGTGTTCCTGTGTGTGCCCACGCCGATGGGCAACGGTGGGGCGGCGGATCTGGCGGCGGTGCAGTCGGTGGCGCGAGAGGTGCGTGAGCTGCTGCCAGCGGGCTGTGTGGTGGTCAACAAGTCGACGGTGCCGGTGGGTACCGCGGCGCTGACTGCGACGCTGCTGGGCCGCCCGGACGTGGCGGTGGTCAGTAACCCGGAGTTTCTCCGGGAGGGCTCGGCGGTGGAGGATTTCCTCAACCCGGACCGCATCGTGGTGGGCTGTGACGCGCAGGACGCCGCCGAGCGGGTAGCCGCGCTGTACTCCAGGCTGGGCGCGCCGACGGTGCTCACCGACGCGGCCAGCGCGGAAATGGTCAAGTACGCGGCGAACTGCTTCCTGGCGATGAAGCTGTCCTATGTCAACGCGGTCGCCGAGCTGTGCGAGCGGCTCGGGGCCGACGTGCTCGACGTCACCGAAGGCATCGGCTACGACCGGCGGATCGGGCAGGCGTTCCTGCAGCCCGGCCCTGGCTGGGGCGGGTCGTGCCTGCCCAAGGACACCCACGCGCTGCGTCAGGTCGCCCTAGCGGCCGGGTTCGACTTCGCGCTGCTGCAGGCCAGCCTGGATACCAACACCCGGCAGCGGGCCAGGATGGTGGACAAGGTGCGCGACGCGGTCGGCGGTGCACTGGACGGGCAGCGGATCGGGCTGCTGGGGCTGACCTTCAAGGCGGGTACTGACGACCTGCGCGACTCCCCAGCCCTGGCCGTGGCCGCGCTCCTGGCCGCCGAGGGTGCCGACCTGATCGGCTACGACCCCGGGGTGCGTGCCGCCGTGCCCGGCATGACCGACGACCTGCAGGTCGCCGACGACCCGCTCAAGGTCGCCTCCGGCGCCGCGGCCCTCGTGGTGCTCACCGAATGGCCCGAGTTCCGGGTGCTGGACTGGGGACAGCTGGCCCAGCTGGTGCAGCGTCGCGTGGTGGTCGACACCCGCAACCTGCTCGACGCCGACGTGCTACGCCGGGTCGGCTTCGAGGTCCGCGGCGTCGGCCGGGCCTCCCGACCGGTGGGTAGCGCCCCGTAGGTCACTCAGCGACGCGGAAGGGCTCAGCGCGGTGGTGGTTGTCTGCGCCGCCGGGCCAGGGCAGCGACCGTCAGCGATCCGACACCGAGTGCGCCACCGACCCAACTGGCGGGCAGCACTGCCGCCAGCACTCCGAACAGCGCCACGACGAGCAGCCCGGCCAGCGCCATTAGCAGGGACCCGCGCCACCATTGGCCTTCGCGGCCCTGCACCAGTAGAAAGAGCAGCCGTGCCCAGGGGGGATCGGTCGGTTGCGCCCCGACCGGATCGATCTTCTTGGTGGTCACGACAGCTCCCGGCGGCGCGAGGCGCTCAGCTGTTCGGTCCAGTTGGTCCAGATCAGCCGCGGTACCTCGCGGCGATAGCTGCGCATGTATCGCCGTCGTTCATCCTGGTCGGGGGCCTCGATGAGACAGGACGTCACCTCAGTCCACCATGCCGTGCCCTCATCGCCGGGCAGGAGAGCGCAAACCCAACGCAGCGACCTTGGGGCCACGAACGGAACGGTGCGAAGGTGTGGGGGCACCTGCGCGCCTCGGCGTCGCCGGATGCAGTCTAGGACTACACCGGTAATGCCCACGATGCCTACGCCCACGATGCCATGACGCCGATAGCCACGCCCATTACTCCCGCGACGCCGATACCGATGCCCATGACGCCGATACCCACGCCCACGATGCCTACGAGGAAGTCGCCAAGGTCGAGGTAGACCAAAAAGGAGAGTGCCCTTCTGATTCGGCCGTTCATGCCTGACCTGCTTCGGTCGTGGGAACGGACGACCGCGGTGGGGTGAGCAGCCGGCTGAGGCCGCTGCGATCCCGGCTGTGTTGCAGGGCGTGCACCGCGCGGGCGCGGCCCTCCACGGTGAGCTTGTAGTAGCGGCGCGGGGGCCGGCCCTCGGCGTGGGCGGGCTCGGGGTCCTCCCACCGGTCGCTGACCCACCCCGCGCCGCGCAGCCGCTGCAGGATGGGGTAGATGGTGCCCGGCTCCAGCCCGCTGGCCTTGACGATCTCCAACCCGTATAGCTCCGTGTCTGGCTGCTGGAGCAGCGCACCCAGCACCGCCTGGACACCTAACGTCATCCGTAAACCACTCATAGACCGTAACTCTATATAGCTCGTCCTCTGCTGTCGAGCGTGCGGACCGGCGCGTGATCGCCGATTGGGAAGAATGAGCCGCGGCGGGCGCGGTTGATTCTTCCGAGACGGCGATCATGCGGAACCAGGGAAGGTGCGGCCGCATCTGAGGCGGGTGGAACTGGACTGGTACCTGCGCAGGCAGGCTGGGGTGATCAGTTGCGGGCAGGCGCGGGATGCGGGGCTGACCCAGGACGCCGTCGACCGGCGCGTCGATAGCAGGAAGTGGGAACGGCTGCACCCCGGGGTCTACCTGGCCGCCGAGCACCCGTACACCGACGAGGTGCGGCTGCGCGCGGCAGCGCTGTGGGCCGGTAAGGACGCGGTCCCGCACGGGGTGTCCGCCGCGTGGTGGCACGACCTCGGTCCGAGGCTGCCGGATACCGTGGAGGTGACCGTGCCGCGTCGCCGAAACCCCGGCCGCCAGCCCGGGGTGTCCATACGCCGACGTGATCTGCCTTTTCCGGATCTGGTCGGGGTACGCGATCAGTGGGTCACCGACCTGCCACTCACCGTGCTCGAGGCAGCGGTCGCGCTGGGTTCGGAGGGTTCTGCGCTGCTCGACGGTGCGTTACAGCGCCGGGTTCGTTTCCCTGCGGTGTACCGGGCGCACTGTCGCAACCTGGGACGGCGGGGATCTGCGGTGGCGTCTCGGCTGCTCACCGCCGCGGCTGATCGGGCGGCCTCGCATGCCGAGCGGCTCCTGGCCGGGCTGCTGCGGGGCGCGGGGATCACCGGCTGGATACAGAACTATGCGGTACAGGGCTACCTCATCGACGTGGCGTTCCCGGCCCAGCGAGTCGCCGTCGAGGTGGACGGATGGGCCTGGCACGTGACCCCCGACCGGTTCATCCGCGACCGGCAGCGCCAGAACGCCGTCGTGAACCTGGGGTGGACAGTCCTGCGGTTCACCTGGCACGACCTGGTCGGACGCCCTGAGAGGGTCGTCGACGAGATCCGCGCCGCCCTCTGCTCCAGCCAGTGATCGCCGTTTCGGAAGAACGAGCCGCGGCGGGCGCGGTTGGTTCTTCCGAAACGGCGATCACTGACGCTGGCGAGGCTGGCACGGCTGCACCTGCCGAGCGCGCAGCGGCCTGGGCGCGCAGCGGCCTGCGCGCGCGGCGGGGCTTGGCAACGTCCGAGTGGCCGGAACGAAGGCTGGACGGCCGCAACGAAGGCTGGACGAGAGCCCGATGATCTGTTCTGCTTAGCCTTGCCTAATCACTCGGTCCGGGGGTGACGCAGCGAATGTATGTCTGCATCTGCTGGGCGGTCACCGAAGCTCAGGTGCGCAGGTGCATCGCCGAGGGCGCGAGCTCGGTCGAGGATGTGGGGGACGGCTGCGCGGCGGGCACCGGCTGCGGATCCTGCGTCGAGCGGATTGCTGACCTGCTAGGCATCCCGGCAGGGGAGCTGTGGAACCAGCTTCAGCGCAGCGCCTGATTGCCTGCTTTTATACCCGATTGGGCCAGGGCAGGCTCACCTACAGTGACATCCTTCCTGTCTCAGCGTACTATCGGATTATTCCCCAGGTCGATGTGAAAGGACCTTCGCATATGCGCGGTGACGAGCAGGTACTGGCACTTCTCAACGAGCAGCTCACCAGTGAGCTGACCGCGATCAGCCAGTACTTCCTGCATTCCAAGATGCAAGCCAACTGGGGTTTCACCAAGCTCGCCGAACACACCAGGAAAGAGTCCTTCGAGGAGATGCACCATGCGGAGCGGGTCACCGACCGCATCCTGTTCCTCGAGGGTCTGCCGAACTACCAGCGACTGTTCAACCTGCGGGTCGGCCAGACCGTGCGCGAGCAGTTCGATGCGGATCTGGCTGTCGAGCTGGAGGTTGTGGACCGGTTGCGTCCAGGCATTGCGATGTGCCGGGAGAAGGGCGACATCACCACCGCCAACCTCTTCGAAGGCATCCTCGCCGACGAGGAGGATCACATCGACTACCTGGAGACCCAGCTGGAGCTGATCGAGAAGCTCGGCGAGCAGTTGTACCTCAGCCAGCTCGTGGAGCGGCCCCCTTCGCACCTCTGAAGTCCCACAACTGACCCACCTGGCCAGGTGGGGCTACCGTACCCAGGGTGGGTGAACAGCGGCTGTTCGACGTGGACGAGGCGCGCGCACTGCTGCCCGAGGTGCGCAGGCGGGTGAGCGAGTTCGTCGAGGCGCGGGCGGACCTCACCGAACTTTCCTTCGATCTCCGGCAGGGCGACTCCTCGCCACTCGGCGGCGTCGCCGAGATGAAGGCCCTGCAGGCGCGGTTGGACGAGATGCTGGAGTGGTTCCCCAGCCGGGGCATCGAGATCAAGGGGTTCGCCCCGTTCCTCGTCGACTTTCCCGCGGTGCTGGACGGCGTATCGGTGCGGTTGTGCTGGCTGGAGGGGGAGTCAGAGCTGCAGTGGTACCACCGATCCGAGCTCGGCATCGCAGGCCGCCGCCCGCTGCCCGGCTCGTGAGTGGCGGGTTGAGCCGATGAGAGCGGTGTGGGATTCCGGCCAAGACCGGCTGGTGTCCGGGCAGGAGCGGTCATCGGCCATCGTGGTTCACGAGGCATGGTTGCCTGAGGAGCATCCGCTGCACCGGCCGCGCCACGGAGGGCGGCAGTGGATTGCGCTGAGCTGTGCGCTCGTCTTCTTCCTCGCCCCGTTCCTCGCGGTGGCGGCCGGGGTGGAGCCCGAAGAGTTCGAGAACCGGGCTCTTGCGCCTGCGCCGTCGCTGGCATCGGGCTGGCGGTTCTTCACCGGGTTTTCCACCTGGGCCACTGACCGGCTGCCCTTCCGCGATTCCGCTGTCGCGGCCTCGGACGGGCTCAGCAGGAATGTGTTCAGGGAGCCCGCATCTTTCGACGGCACGATGCCGGTCACCGCACCGGAGATCGCTCCTGACCCGCCCTCGCCGATCGTTGCCCAGCCGTCGCACGGCCCGGGTTTTCCCAAGGTCATCGAGGGTTCGAACGGCTGGCTGTACTTCGGTTACGACGTCGAGGCCAAATGCGCCCCGTTGCGCCCGCTGGACGAGACGCTGGCGGCCGTGACCCGGCTCCGGGCGGCCGTGGAGCGTTCCGGCCGGCGGTTCGTGCTGGTCGTCCCGCCGGACAAGAGCACCGCGGTGCCGCAGCATCTGCCGGCCCGGTACGCCGGGCAGGACTGCGCGCGGGCCGCCACCGCAGAGTTCTGGCGCCGGGCCGTCACCGAGGCCGGTGCGCTGGACCTGCGGCACGATCTCCGCAAGGCGGCCACGACCGGTCCGCCGATCTACCACCGGCTCGACACGCACTGGACGGACCTGGGTTCACTCACGATGGTGCGGGCGCTCGCTGAGCAGATCCAACCGGGGGTGACCAGCAGATGGGTCGCGCGACCGGAGCGCCCCGGTGCCTACGACGCGGATCTGCCCAGGCTGATCGGCCGCACCGGCTGGGCCGAGATGCAGCAGTACTCCTTGGCGCCAGATGGCAGGCGGGACCGGACGAGGCCGGTCGAGACGGATCTGCGCGCTGCGGTCCGCTACCAATCCCCGCCGGGGCCTGGGATGGTGACCGAGCCGGTGGCCATGCTGACGGACTCGTTCTCGCTGTCGGCGAGCCGCTATCTCGACGCCACCTTCAGTGACCTCCAGGTGATCTATTACTCCTCGGCGGTCACCGATATCGACGCCGTGATCGACGTGCTGCGCGGCGGTGAGGTCGTGGTCCTCGAGATGGTTGAGCGCAACTTCGCAGGTGGCGTGCCGGAGCTGCTGAACACGCCGAACGTGGACCACATCGTCGAACAGTTGGGGGAGCATCCGATCCGCTGAGTCGCTCAGGTGCGCGCCGGCGTGCCCTCCGGTTGCAGCCACAGGTTCACGAATTCCTGGGCGGACTCCTCGGCGAGGCGAACCAGGTCCGTAGCCGCAAACCCGTCCCCGGAGTCGCCGTCCGCACCGATCAGCCGTGGCCGGTAGCCCCACTCCCGGTACCGCGCGAGTACGGCATGCGGCTCGTCGCCGCTCTCCCGGATCCCATCCGGCCAGAACTCACACAGCACATGTGGCTGGTCCCGCAGGAGGACGGACCGCATTCCCTGCAGGGCGCGGTGATCCCGGCCCTGGGTGTCCACCTTCACCACATGCACGGTGCGATCCCGTATTCCGGGCACGTCATCCAGCCGGATCCCAGGCACGATCAGCTCGCCGTCCGGTGTGATGCGGTTGTCCCCGCTGTTCCCGTCGCTGGCGGTCCGTAGCCGGAGCGGGCCCGATACGTCCCATGCGGCGTTCTCCAGCACGGTGAGGGCAGGCCGCAAGCCGAACGCGATGTTGCTCCGGACGTTGCGGTCGAGTAGCTCGCACGCGGTGGGCCACGGCTCGACGGCGATCACTGCCCCCTGCGGGCCGACCCTCCGCAGCGCCAGCAGGCTGAAATAGCCGACATGCGCCCCGATGTCGACGAAGGTGGCGCCCGGGAACAGCAACTGGTCGATGATCGCCGCCTCGGACGGCTCCCAGCTGCCGTACTCGTGCAGCCAGGGCAGCACCACGGTGTCGTTGGCGGGTAGCCGCAGCACGCCCACGTCGGTGACGACCGCTTCGCTTTCGGCCGCGTCGGCGACCGAATCGAGCACATCGTGATGCTGCAGCACGGTGCTGTGCAGCAAGGCCAGGTCCGCGCGCTGGTCGGCGTCCGCGGCGGACAGCGCGTCGATGCTCTCGTCGCGCTCGGAGAGCATCTCGACGAACTTGTGGTCGAGCTGGTCGGCCCGCTCCGTCGCGGCCCGGCCGGTTGCCTGCACCTGCGCGGCGACCTGCCCGGCGACCGCGTCAACGCGGTCCTCCAGCAGGGTGGTGAGCTCCCGGATCCGCGCCTGGAACGTGGTCTCCTGAGCGGTGAGCCGGGCTTCCATTCTGGTGAGCGTCTCGTCCGCGCTGGACTGCATCGCGGCCTGCAGATGGTCCAGCAGGGCGGCGAGCATGGTGCGCTGGTGCTGGTCGTAGTGATCGACGGTACGCAGCACGGTGCGACGCAGCAGCGGAGCCAGCGGCACCCTGCTGGGCGTGTACGGGTCGGCGCGCCAGCGCAGCGCTTCGCGGGCGGCGTCGAGGTGCGTGGCAGCGGCCAGGCCGGATCCCGGGTGGCGCTGCCACCGCTCGAATGCCTCGGCAAGCCGCCCAGCCACCCAGCGCGCGGCGGCGTGCTCGCTGCGCGCGGCCGCCAGGTGGGCCCGCCCGGCGG
>JBOHGM010000109.1:0-15075 GCA_050699435.1 Pseudonocardiaceae bacterium
CTACCATGGCGGCTGAGTGCGACGGTTCGGCCCGTCTTGAGCCCTGGTAGCCAAGCCGACGATCAGCTCCGGTCGGCTGGGGTGTCGCGGCGGCGCCGGAACACCTTGGGCACCCGGTTCACCATGCGGTTGAGGTCGGAGACGTTGTCGAGCAACTGGTTGAGGTCGGGACCGATCTGTTCGATCCGGCCCAGCAGCGGGATGACCTCTCCGTCCATCGCATTGGCCAGCCTCGGTAGCCGATCGATGAGCGTCACCAGGGCATCGATCTCCTGCGGGTCGGTGGTGTCGGCCATCCGGCGCACCGTCGGCTCGAGGCGGCGCAGCGGCTCGGAGTAGCTCGCCAGCAGCGGCGCGGCGCTCGCGGTGAGGATCTCGACCTGCTCGACGGTCACGGTGGCGGCGGTCACTGCCTGGTTGGCGGCCGCCACGACGCCGTCCACCCGGGCGATGATGAGCTCGGTGCGCTCAAGGCTCTGCTCGGTCCGTGCCACTGCCTCGTTCACGTTGGCCAGGGTCTGCTCCGCGGCGGCCACCAGCCCGATCACCCGGCCCGGTAGCGCCAACAGCGACACGGTGGTGTCGAGAACGACAGCGACCGGACGGGTCAGCACGGAGGGAAGCCGGAACAGGGAACTCATCACCACGTTCTACCGCTTTCGTCTGAATACCCAGAGTAAGGCTACTGAGCCGACGACCGAGGCTGCCCCAGCAGGACACCGAGGTTGTAGGCGGCGCTGGTGTTGCCCGCCGCGACGGCCGTGCGGTACCAGGCCTCCGCCTCGCCCGGCTCACCACGCTGTTCCAGCAGGACACCGAGGTTGTTGGCGGCGTGCGGGTTGCCCGCTTCGGCGGCCGTGCGGTACCAGGCCTCCGCGTCCGCCAGCTCGCCACGATCCTTCAGCAGCAGACCCAGGTCGTAGGCCGCCTCGGGGTCACCCGCCTCGGCGGCCATCCGCCACCACCGCTCCGCCTCCGTCCGCTCACCACGCTTTTCCAGCAGCAGGCCCAGGTATTTAGCGGCATCGGTCTTGCCTGCCTCGGCGGCCGCCCGCCACCAGGTCTCCGCCTCAGCCACCTCGCCACGATCCTTCAGCAGCAGACCCAGGTAGTTGGCCGCCTCGGGGTCGCCTGCCTCGGCGGCCGCCCGCCACCAGGTCTCCGCCTCCACCAGCTCACCCCGCTCTACCAGCAGCACACCCAGGCCGGTGGCCGCGGTGGCGTCGCCCGCCTCGGCAGCGGTCCGCCACCAGGTCTCCGCCTCGGCCAGCTCACCGCGCTGCATCAGCAGCAGGCCCAGGTAGCTGGCGGCACCGGGGTCGCCTGCCTCGGCGGCCGCCCGCCACCAGGTCTCCGCCTGCGCCAGCTCACCGCGCTCCTCCAGCAGCGCGCCCAAGCCTGCGGCGGTGGTGGCATCGCCCGCCTCAGCGGCCGCCCGCCACCAGATCTCCGCCTCCGCCAGCTCACCCCGCTCCACCAGCAGCACGCCCAGGCCGGTGGCCGCGGTGGTGTCCCCGGCCTCGGCGGCGGTGCGCCACCAGGTCTCCGCTTCCGCCAGGTCACCCCGCTTCATCAGCAGCACACCCAGGCCGGTGGCCGACTCGGCGTCACCCGCCTTGGCGGCCACCCGCCACCAGGTCTCCGCCTCCGCCAGCTCACCCCGCTTCACCAGCAACCGGCCGAGACCGGCGGCGGCGGTGGTGTTGCCCGCCTCGGCGGCGGTGCGCCACCAGGTCTCCGGCTCGTCCAGCTCGTCGCGGTTGACCAGCAGCACGCCCAGGCCGGCCGCCGCTTCGGGGTCGCCTGCCTCGGCGGCTGCCCGCCACCAGGTCTCCGCCTTGTCGAGTTCACCGCGCCGCACCAGCAGCACACCGAGGTTGTACGCCGCGGTGGTGTCGCCCGCCTCGGCGGCGCCGCGCCACAAACTCTCCGCTTCATCGAGCGCGCCGAACTGCACCAACTGCACGCCCGCCTCATACGAGTCGGTCCCGGCCTGCTCCTGCTGGGCCTGCTCCTGCTGGGCCTGCTTGACCCACTGTCGCAACGTCTTGGGATGCACATCCAGGCGCTCGGCCACGCGCTTGATCGCTCCGGCGCGACCGTCGGATTCCTTGCGGATGTCCAGCACCATCTGCACGGCGCGCTCGCGGAGCTCGTCGGAGTACTTCCGGGCTGCTGACATGACCCCTATCCTCCCGGTCGATCACCGGTCGCTGATCTGGCGTGCTCCTTCGCCGCACCGCGCACGGCGGGCCCGCGACGTCGCCGTTCGCAGCAGGGCGACAGCCGTCCTGCGATCACCTGCCGCCAGCAGGGCGGGCACCTTGGCGGCGGTGTGCAGCCGTGAGGTCAAGTGCCAGCGCGCCGCCCGGGCCGCTCTGCGCCACCCCGCCGCGGCCGCGAGGCCGGCGATCTCCGCGAAGTAGCCGAGTTCCTCGGCGAACCTCGATCCATCCCTGGCCTGCGCCGAGGACAGGCTGACGCCGTGGCGGCGGTACTCGACCCCGGGTCGCTCCAGCAGCACGGCCTGGCCGCCGTCGAAGATGATCCGCAGGTAGAGATCGAGGTCGAGGACGATGTCGTAGCCCGGGCGGAAGCCGTGCCGCTGCAGCACCTCACGCCGGAACACCACGCTCGGGAAGTACATCCAGTTGCCGTGCAGCAGCGAGACCGCCAGTTGCTCGCCACCCATCACCCGGCGATCCCGGACCGCCGGCGCGGTGAGCCGCTTGACCCGGTCCGCCAGCGGACGGGCCGGCTGGCCGTCCGGGCCGATCACCACCGCACCGGTGTGCACGAAGGCCGCGTCCGGGACGTCGGTGGCCACCTGCCGCACCCGGCCGACGAAGTCCGGCAGCAGCCGGTCGTCGGTGCCGAGGAGCACGACGAGTTCGGCGCGCGCCTCGTCGGCGCAGCGCTGGAAGTTGCGGTTGATGCCGAGCCGGCGGGGGTTGGCCAGGTAGCGCACCCGGGCATCACCCAGGCCGGTCAGCCACGGTTCGAGCGCACCGTCCTGTCCGGCGGCGACCCCGTCGTCGATCACGGTCAGCCGCCACCCGGGGTCATGCTGGCGCAGCACGCTCTGGACCGTCTCCCGCAGCAGCGCGCCGTCCCCGAAGGCGGGCACCATGACGTCGACCAGCACGTGCGCAGCGTAGCCGGATGGGCGGTCGGCGTACCGTTGCGGAGTGCTGAGGACGGCCCGGCTGCGCACGCGACTCTCGGGCGTCGCACCGGTCGCCATCGGGCTGGGGCTGCTCGGACTCTCCGCGTACGCGGTGCTCGGGCTCGCCGGTCACGCGCTGCCGGACCGCCAGTACGCCGCCGTCGCCTCGCTCTACCTGCTCACCGCGATCGTCGGGCCGGGTATCTTCGTCGCCGTCGAGCAGGAGACCAGCCGGGAGATCAGCAGCCGGATCGCCGCCGGACGCGGAACGCTGCCGGTGGTGCGCTGCGCTGGGCTGGTCAGCACGGTCCTCGCCGTGCTGGTGATCGGGGTGCTGATCGCGCTGTCCCCGCTGCTGGTGGACCGCGTGTTCGACGGGTCATGGGCGCTGCTCGCCGCGGCGCTCTGCGCGGTCGCCGGCGCCGCCGCGGTCTACCTGCTGCGCGGGCTGTTCGCCGGAGCGCGGCGCTACGGCTGGTACGCAGGCACCCTCGGCGCGGAGGGGCTGGCCAGGCTGGTGCCCTGTGTCGCGCTGGCGGTGGCAGGCATCGGCACCGCCGTCGGGTACGGCTTCGCCTTCGCGCTGGGGACCGCGGTGGCCGCAGCAGCGACGGTGGCCGGCGTCCGGCTGGGCGCAGCCGGCCCGCCCGCGGGCCTGACCAGGATGGCGCGGGGCGTCGCCTTGCTGGCTGGCGCGTCGGCACTGACCCTGCTGGTCGCCAATATCGCGCCGGTCGTGCTCACCGCCCGGCTGACCGACGACCCCCGCACGGCCGCCAGTTTCGTCTCGCTGTTCGTGCTGGCCAGGATCCCGCTGTTCCTGTTCGCACCACTGCAGGCTTTCCTGCTGCCGTCGCTCACCGCAGCGGTCGAGCGCGGGGACGCCGGACGGGCCCGGGACCACATCCGGACGGCGATCGTCGTGGTGGGTGGGGTCGGGCTGCTCGGCGCCGCGGGAGCCGCGGTGGCCGGTCCGTGGGCCGCGCGCGTGCTGTTCGACGCCCCGGCCGAGCTGCCTGCGCTGCTCGCCGGCCTGCTCGGGCTGAGCACGCTGCTCATGATGCTCGTGCAGGTGCTGCAGCCCGCGCTGGTCGCGCTCGGTGCGCACCGCAGCGCGACCACCGCCTGGGTGCTCGGCACCGTGGTGTTCGGCGGGCTGCTGTTCGCCCCGGCGAACCCGCTGGAGGCCGCGGTGGTCGCGCAGCTAGCGGGTCCGGCAGTGGTGCTCACGGTGATGGCGCTGCAGTTGCGGACTGGCCTGGCCGGGCTATCCGGTCGTCCCCCGGTGGGGATCGGACAGCGGGATGCCGATCATTCCCCGACCGTATCGTCCAGCGCCACCGCGGGAGCTGCGGAGTCCCCCGGACCCGGCCGGCCACCGAGGGCATAGATCTGCACCCCGGCCTGGTCGTAGACCAGTTGCAGCGCGGCGACCTGCGCCAGCTGGTCGAGCCCTGGCTGGCGGTGCATCTGATCGCCGCGCACGAAGCCCGGGGCGACCATGACCCAGCGCACGTTCAGCCGAGCCGCGGCCGCCCGGACGGCCGGGTTGGTGTCGTACTCGTCGAACGCCCTGGCCAGCAACTCGGGCTCGGTGCCGATCGACGAGAGGCCGAAGTGCGCGGCCACCGGCTGCACCCCGGTCAGCGCATACATCCAGCCCGAGCCGTCGAACCGGTCGTTCATCACCCGCTCGCCCGGTTGCACCAGCCGTTCCAGCACCTGGAAAGCCTCGACTTCAGCATCGCTCACGGTGAGCCCGGGCCCGTAGCTGCGCGCGGTGCGGTCGATGTTGCGCTGGGTGTACCCGACGTCGGTCACTGCCAGGAACCCGGCGAGCACCACCGCGAAGCTGGTCACCGTCCACACCGGCCGGGACCGGACCGGGACGAGTAGCCGACCAAGCACCCGGTCGTAGCTGCGCACCAGGTCGTAGGTCCGCACCAGGCCGTGCGCCACCACCGGCAGCAGCGCCATGGCCGCGATCGCCGCGAGACGGAACCTGTCGTTCCACCACACGCTGGTGATCCGGTGCGCCCAGGCGGTGTCGTAAGCGGCGGACAGGACATACAGGACCGCGAAGACGACGCCTGCGATCGGCAGCCACCGCAACTGCCCCAACGACCGGAACCCGACAACACCGATGACGAGCAGTACGAGCAGCCAGTACTGCGGGACGGGGTGAGCCGTGGAGAATCCGACGACCTCGCCGATGCCCTGTGCCGGGGTCAACGTCTGGGGCCAGGTGAACCCGGCAACCGCCCCGGCGGCCGACAGCGCCCCCACCAGATAGGGCAACACCACGCCGCCGCCGATGATCCCCGCGGTGACCAGCAGCGCCATCTCGACGGGGATCCGGCGGGGGCCGGACCACCAACGCTGGGCCAGCAGCGGGACGGCGAACAGCACCGCGGTGCACAGCGCGCTGGGGTGCAGGCCGAGCAGGCCCGCACTCGACAGGATCAGCGCGATCGCGGAGCACACCGAGGGCCGGTCCAGGTAGCCCCGCAGCACAACCAGGAAGCCTAGGGTGAGCACCACGCCGGTGGCGAAGGGCAGCAGCGGGCCCCGCCAGAGCACGTCATACGGCAGCGCGGTGACCATCGGGGCGACCAGCGCGGCGAACCCGGCCAGCGCCACCCGCCCGTGGAACGCCCGGACGACAGCGACCAGGGTGAACGCCAGCATCAGCGGCAGGAGCAGGCTCTGCGCGTTGAGTACCTCGGGAATGGTGGCGCCGGTCAGATCGAACGCCAGCGCAGCCACCAGGTGGTAGGCGTTCGGATAGTAGACCTGCTCCGCGCTGGCGAAGGTGTTGACGGTGAGCATGCCGTACACGCCACCGTCACCGGTCTCCGCGATGTAGCGGACGCCGTTGGCGTGCAGCATCGCGTCCCAGTCCTGCGGCACGCTGGCCATCCCGCCGAATGCGGTGAGCAGGACGGCCGCACCGAAGAGCCCGGACGCCGCTGTCGCCATGGCGACCACGGCATGCCCGCCCGCAGTCCAGCCCGGCAGTGCCTCCCGGCCCGGCAGTGCCTCCCGGCCCGGCAGTGCCTCCCGGCCCGGCAGTGGCTCCCGGCCCGGCAGTGGCTCCCGGCCCGGCAGTGCCTCCCGGCCCCGGCGCCGCGCCGTCGTCCACCGCCGCAGCGGCCAGCGCAGCACGGCGAGCACCGCCAGCACGCCGAGCAGGACCAAGACCGCGGTGTCCGGCCGCCACGGCGCGCCAAACCGGGACATCCACGGACCGCTCACGGTGACGAGCCCGTAGGTCAGCAGCGGGCCGAGCGCGGCGAGTGACCAGCCGCGGAGCCCGACGAGCGCGCCCACCGCAAGCCCCGGCAGCCACAGCAGCACCGCGTAGGCCAGTAACAGCCCGGCCTGGAAGCCGGAGAGCTCGGCGACCGCGGCGTTCAGCTGCTGACCCCCTCCGTGCGCTGTGATCCACTCGACGAACCAGCGGCGCGCCGTCAACGGCCGGGTTATCGACGGTTGATCGAATGGCGACGGCTAACCTACAACCGACAATGCCCTCGCACGGCGCCCGGGAGTCACAGATGGCTAACGATGACACGTGGGTGATCATTCCGGTCTACAACGAGGCTGCGGTGGTCGCCCGGGTTGTCGAGGAACTTCGCCCGATCTTCCCGAACGTCGTGTGCATCGACGACGGCAGCACTGATGGTTCCGCCCAGCAGATCACCTCGACCGGGGCGCACCTCGTCCGCCATCCGATCAACATGGGACAGGGCGCGGCGTTGCAGACCGGATTGTCGTACGCACTTGCCCGTCCGGGTGGCCAGTACTTCGTCACCTTCGACGCGGATGGCCAGCATCAGGTCACCGATGCCGCACACATGGTGCGCCTCGCCCGAACCGAATCGGTCGATGTCGTGCTCGGTTCCCGTTTCCTGGACAGCCAGTCCCGGATACCGCTGCTCAAGCGGGTGGTGCTCGGGCTGGTGGTGGCGCTGAGCCCAGCGACCCGCCGGATGGGCCTTACCGACGCGCATAACGGGCTGCGGGTGTTCAACCGCGCGGTCGCGGAGCAGCTGCGCATTAAGATGAACGACATGGCGCACGCGTCGGAGATCGTCTCGCAGCTCGCGCGGATGTCGTGGACGGTGCGAGAGGTTCCGGTGACGATTCGCTATACCCAGTACTCCCGGAGCAAGGGGCAGTCCCTCATCAACGGGGTGAACATCCTGTTCGATCTGTCCGTGCGCAACAACCAGAGGTGAGGGTGTCATGACCGTGCAGATCCTGCTCGTCCTCGCCGCACTCGGCGCGCTGGTCTACTTCGTGCGCAAGCAGCACAACGTCCGCATCCGGGCGAGCAAGCGAATCGCGTTTTTCGTGTTCGTCGGGGTGAACATCTATGCGGTGCTGCGCCCGGACGACACCACCAGAGTCGCGCAGGCGATCGGAGTCGGCCGCGGCACCGACCTGCTGGTCTACCTCCTGGTGGTGGCCTTCGTGTTCGGCATGCTCAACACCTACCTGCGGCAGCGCGAGATCAGCAACCACCTCACCGACCTGGCCCGTACAGTGGCGCTGCGGGAGGCCGAGCTGACCAACCGCGAGCGTGGCCTCATAGACGAGTCGTGAGTGGTGCTTGGTGGCGTAGCAGCCCGGTTTCACGCTGATCGCGACGCCGGCAGCTCCCGCCGCCAGCGCGACCAGGTGCGGATGGAAACCTCGCGGAGAAGCCAGCCCAGCCGGGACTGAATGGAGCTGGCGGAGTCGCGAGGTGAGACGAAGGCGACCTCGGTCCGGCAACCAGCGGCGTTGCACCGAGCAAGCCTGGCCGGAGTGTGGCTGGTGGACATCGTTGCCCGCTTGGTCACCGAGGGCTCGCTCGACACGCTGGGACCTCCGGTGCGGACGTGACGGTGGACGACCTGCGCCGGTTCGCCGACACCTTCGCCGATCTCGGCGACCCGGACGTGATGGGCCGGGCTTGGGAGTGACCGGCTGGCTCGCGGACAAGTCCGCACTGGTCCGGCTCGCATCAAGTCCGGACGCTGACGAGTGGGCCAGCCGGATCCATCGAGGGTTGGTCAGCATCACGACGGTCACCAGACTTGAGATCGGCTTCTCAGCTCGGTCGGGTCAGGATCTCCGGGCCGCGAGAAACCGTCCTCCACTGTGCGCGATGCCGGTTGAATACCTGACACCGGCAGTGGAGGACCGCGCCATCGAAGTTCAGGCGGCGCTCGCTGATCTGGGTCATCATCGGGCACCGTCCGTACCGGATCTCCTCATTGCCGCGACGGCTGAACTCGCCCGGCTGACCGTGCTGCACGTCGAAAAGGATTTCGAGCTCATCGCGGAGATCACTGGCCAGCCTGTCGAACGGCTGCGCATCCCCTGAGCACGAACGGTGACGCGGCCCGGTCACCAGCCGATGCTTGGATCTTTCACCGCTGCTCCGGTCCGGCCGCCAGGTACTCCGCGATCCCGTACTCGCCCGCGTGTGGGCTGGTCACTTCCTGCACCACGCCGGAAGGGATCCTCCACCCACCTCGACGTCCTGGTATCTGCACAAGCATCCATGTGACGGTTTGGGAGCGCCGAAAACCTGCACAAGCATCCATAAGACCCGGACGAATTCGTCGCCTGGGCCGCCAGTCACCGGACGGACCACGCCGAGCTCGATGTCGGCACCATGTCGCTGTACCGCTACGTCCCGGGCAAGGGCGAGCTGCTCGACCTGATGCTCGATCACGTCAACGGCCCACCGGAAGCGCTGGAAGAGCATCGCAGCAAGAACTGGCGCCACACCATGGAGCTCGTGGCCCGCGGAACCTGGCAGCTCTACCTCAATCATCCGTGGCTACTGCAGGTCAACCAATCCCGCCCGATCCTCGGTCCCAACGCGCTGGCCGGCTTCGACTTCGCCCTAGCCGGCCTGGACGGCCTGGGCCTGACCGGCCGGGAGAAGGTGGCGGTGATCCTGGCCGTCGACCACTACGTCACCGGCACCGCGCGCACCTACGTCCTGCAGCAGCAGGCCATCCAGGAAACCGGTATCACCGACGACGAGTTCTGGGCCGCCCAGGAACCGACCCTGATCCAGGCGATGGCCAGCGGTAACTACCCGGAGATCGCTCAACTACCCGACGACGCGTTCAGCATCGGCGGTGAGGAGGCCCTGGAATTCGGCCTGCAGCCGCTGCTCGACGGCCTGGAAGCGGTCATCACCGGCAAACGGTACGCCTGATCAGGGGTAAACCTGGTCCGCCACTCGTCGCTTGGCCTCCCGGCCCCTGGCCAGGGCGTCCTGGCTGAGCGCCCCGCTGGGGCGGGGTGGCAGCACGTCGAAGTCCTCGGCCAGCTCCCAGCCGGTGCCCAGCTCCACCAGCGAGCGGTGCTTGGTGGAGTAGTAACCGGGCTTGACGGTGACCGCCACCCCGGCGGCACCCGCAGCGGCCGCGACCAGATGCATGTGGAACCGGGTGGAGATCCAGATCTGCCCGGCCCGGGCAGGCAGGCCGCGGGCCCATATCTGGTCGAAGGGTATGACGCGCGCCCCGGGCAGTTCGTGCCGCAGCAGGTCGTAGACCTCGTGATCGGCACCGGGGATGCCCTCCACCACGCCCACCTCGGCCGGCTCGATACCCCAGGCCCGCAGGGTGGTCAGCACATAGCCGGCGAGCTGGGAGCGGCCCGCCTCCACCAGGTCGGACTGCAGGCACAGCATCACCCGCGGGACCTGGGCTGCGGGGTCCAGCAGATGCTGACCGAGGTCGAGGAACGCATCGTCGACGCCCGGTTGCTGCTGCGCTCCCAGCAGCTGCGCGGACGCCGCGTCGCGGACGTCCACCACCTCGAACCGGTCGGCGAGCGCGTGCAGCAGCCGCACACTGCCCCCCGCGGGCGGTTCAAGGCCCTGGCCGGTCATCGCGGCCCGTCCCCCGGAGCGCCTCGCCGCTGCGGCGGCGCCCGCGAGCAGCCCGATGTGGCGCGGCCACAGCGCATTGATGTAGCCCCCACCCATCACGTGCACCACGTCCGCCCCGGCGAGCAGCTCGATCCCGGCCACCCACCGCGGGGCGCGCCCGGGATCGTGCACCGCCCGCTGCACCCAGGACGACACCTCCCAGGGGTCCTCCGAGGGGACGTCCCAGCACAGCCGCCACAGGGTGTCGACGAACCGCGCCCGCGGGTGCACCCCATCCAGCAGGATCCGCGCAGGCCCCGGAGAATGGCAGTCCAGCCACACGTCGGCTTCGGGCGCGCGCTGGGCGAGGTAGCGCAACCAGGCGCGGGCCACCAACTCGTCGCCATAGTTGGGGAATCCGGTGGCCCCGACCAGGTAGTAACAGGGGCGCGACATGCCAGGAGCCTAGGCTGCGCCCCGTGAGTGGCATGACGAGCTCGGTTAACGGCTGCGGTCGGCCCGGTGCCGACCGGATGTCGTCGGTACGCTTCGCGAATCGAGCCAGCACCGCGGCGTTGCGCGCCCGTTCTGCCCTCGGCCTGAGCCAACGCCTCGCATCGAGGCTTGTGGAGCTGAGATCATGGCCAGCATGCGTCGGTGTGGTGCGCTAGGAGGTGACCGTGACCGTCTACAGACATCGATGATGCCGACCGATTGCTTGTCCAAGAGCACCTGGAACGGCTTCGCGCGGATGGCGAAATGAACGAGAGACAGCAGAAAGAGATCTGGCTGGCGATTACTAACGAGAAACTAAGCTACTGGACATAGCGGGGATTTTGTGGGATGATTGATTCGTGGCGAAGGAACCCGGGAAGCGCATTCCGCGGCGGTCTCTGGAGGACACCCGACTCACCGAGCGGCAGATGGCGCAGTTGCGGGGCTGATTATCGGCCGTGATCCGCGGCAGTTCGAACTGGACTTCGCGCTGTGGACCCCGGGATCTGGTGCGGGAGGTGATCAAGGCGCCCGCCTGCGGCGGTGCGGGGCATCTGCCCGGTGGAGCGGTCGTCGCCTGGGCTGGGGGAGCGGAACCCGCGACGCTGCGCGCGGCCCTGGCGGGCGGTGCTCGGTCACGGCCCGCTCCCCCGGCCGACGTCCCCGCCAGATGCGCCACCGCAGCCGACGCGATGAACGGAAGACCAGGCATTCGCTGCGGAGCAGGTCTCCGAAGTCGTGGCGGATTGTTACGGAGTGGAGTAGGGCGGCGATGATGTTGGTGTGGACCGCCGTGGGTGGGTTGTGTGGGTCGCCGTGGGTGTCGTGGGGGTGGCCGTCGGCGCGGTGATGCTGTGGCTCGGGCTCGATGCCGCGGGCAAGGTGGGCAGTGTCGTCGGGGCATTGTGCGGTGTGGTGGGGCTTGGGCTGTCTGGGTACGGGCTGGTGCAGGCACGTCGGGGGTGGCCGCAGGAGCGGGCGGTGACGAACTCGATCACTGGGTCGAACGTGTCAGCTCCTGTGGTCCAGGCTGGTTCCGTCGGACGCGACGTGGTGACCGGCAACCGCAACGTGGTCGGTGACAACCCCGTGGTGGCTGAACCAGGGGGAGTCGTCGTCGGTTCGGTGATCCTGGCAGCGGCCGCCGTGGCGGCAGAGCCGTTGCCGCCGCCCCATGTCGACCTGTGTCTCGGACGGGACGAGCAGGTAACGCAGGTGGTGACCGGGTGGGTGGGCGGCCGGGTGATGGCGGTGGTGGGGGGACCGGGGATCGGGAAGTCGACGGTGCTCGCTCGCGCGCTCGGTGACCAGGCCGTGGTGGGGTTGTTCGCGTCCCGCCGGTTCGTCGTGTCCTGTGAGGGCGCTGAGACCGCTGGTGCGGTGGTGGACAAGATGGCCGCCGCGCTGGGAGTCACCCTCGGTGATCATCTGTGGAATCGGGTGCTGTCGTTTCTGCGGGAGGGGCCCTGCGTGCTGGTGCTGGACAACTTCGAGACCGTCGCCGACGGCGATCCGGTCGGGGCGGCCGAGTTGGTGGCACATCTGCGCTCCGGTCCTGACCCGGTGGCGGTGGGGATCGGCTACCGCGGCGCCGGGCTGCCCGTCGGGATCACCGACGGGACCGAGATCAGCTTAGGGCCGCTGCCACGCGAGGCGGCCGTCGAGGTGTTCGAGGCGGTCGCGGGCACCCGGCATCGCGCAGACCCGAACCTCGGCCCGTTGTTGGCCGATCTTGACGGGGTGCCGTTGGCGATCGTGCTGCTGGCCACCCTGGCCCGCACCGAGCCGCACCTGGACACCTTGGTCACGGCATGGCGGGCCAAGCACACCGGCCTGCTCCAGCGCGGCACCCGACCGGACCGCACCTCCAGCCTGCCGGTGTCGATCGAGCTGTCCTGGGACCGGCTGAACGCAGACGGCCGAGCGGCGCTGTCGTTGGCCGCGCTGCTCCCGGACGGCTGGCCCCGCGGCCGGTCTACCCTGTACCTGCCCGACGAGCTGGCCGCGGGCGTGGTCGAGCTGGGTGGGCGGGCCCTGCTGCACGACGACGACGTGCGGCAGCGCTGCCTGGCCCCGATCCGGCAGCACGTACTCACCCACCATCCACCACAGCCGGCGCCGCTGAGCAGGCTCGTGACGACCGTCCGCACGCTCGCCGAACGGTGCCAGCAGATCGGAGGCCCCGACGGCGCCGAGGTGTTCGGCGGCGATCCCTTCCGCGCTTGCACAGTGCCCTGACATGGGGACAACTTAGGCCGTCTGACCAGGCTCTACTCCCGCCTCTTCAACTCCCGCCCCCGGCCAGTTGCCGTTGAACTGCTTGTACAGGTCTGGAGCGCAGTCGGCTCTTCCGGTCAATCCGAGGGCCGGCGAGCCTGGTTCGCCTCGCGGATGACCGCCCAGGCGTCCGCCACCGGGCCAACGTGCCCGAGCTTGTCGGGGTTGAGCACCGAGCGGATCGTCTGGATCCGCCCGCCGAGTACGTCAAGCGTCCAGATGGTGAGCACCTTGTTGTCCCGATCTCGGAAGATCGCGCCCGGCTGGCCGTTCACGTCGTGAGGCTCCAACGTCCATTCGATCCGGACGAACCAGGGGAAGATCGAGGCAAGCAGCCGGGCCACCTTTTCGGCGCCGAAGATGCCACTGCCCCACTGCGGGGCCTTGCCGCCGCCGTCCCCGACCATCTGAACGTCAGCGGCGACGAGCTCCCGCAGGCCCTCGACGTCGCCTTCCCGGAGCGCGTCGAAGAACCGCGCCGCCAGCTCCTCCCGCTCCCTGCGGTCCGCATCGAACCGAGGGCGCCCTGCGTCCATGTGGCGCCGCGCCCGCACCGCGAGCTGGCGACACGCCGCCGCCGACCTCCCCACCGCCGACGCGACCTCGGGGAATCCGAACCCGAACACCTCCCGCAGCACGAAGACCGCCCGCTCGAGCGGGCTGAGCCGCTCGAGCAGCAACAGGGCCGCCATCGACACCGAGTCGGCCAGCTCCGCCGACCGCGCCGGATCCTCATAGGGGTCCGTGAGCAGCGGCTCGGGGAACCACTGCCCGACGTACTCCTCCCGCCGGACGCGGGCCGAGCGCAGCACGTCGATCGAGATCCGGGTCACCACGGCCGAGAGGAAGGCCTTGGTCGATGTGTGTGGCGTCGGGGAGGCCTCGTAGCGCAGCCAGCTCTCCTGAACCGCGTCCTCGGCCTCGCTCACGCTGCCGAGGATCCGGTAGGCGATCGCGAACAGCAGCGGCCGCAGCTCCTCGAACTCCTCGGCCCGGGTCATACCAGCTCTTCCTTGAAGCCCTGACGCCACGAGGGGTAGCGCAGCTCCCAGCCGAGCTCCCGCCTGGCCTTGGCGTTGGAGAAGCCGCGCCCCTCGGTCATCATCGTCACCGCCACTTCCCCGGCCAGCAGCCGGGCCAGCCACTTGGGAACCCGCATCGGCCGCTTCGCCCCCGCGCACGCAGCCAGGTAGGGCAGCCATTCGCTGGCCGGGGCCGGTTCGTCGTCGACGATGTTGAACACGCCCCTCGCCTTTTGCTCCACGGCCAGGACGGTAGCGCTCGCCGCGTCGTCGAGATGCACCCACGAGCTGTAGCCGGTACCACCGCCGACGAGCGGGAACTGCCGCTTGCGCACGAGCTCGACCGAGTCGTCGGTGGCGCCGGGCCCGTAGAGCCCGCCGTATCGCAGAACCGCGCCACCAGCCCTGACGACCACGTCCTCGAGGTGCCGCATCGCCGCCGCCGCCGTGCGCGCGGCCGTCCCCTCCTCCGGATCCAGCGGGTCCTCCTCGGTCTTCACCCATCCCCCCGTGCGGATGCCGTTCCAGCTGGCGTAGCCCTGCGCGACGAAGTGGGGTACGCCGGTCACCTCGGCGGCGGCCAGCAGGTGGTCCGTCCCCTCGGTGCGCAGCCGGATGGTGGTGGCGAACCATCGGTCGATGTGTTTCAGATCCGGCTTGCCGGCGTGCGCCACGGAAATGGCGGTCATCTGGTGCACGATCGCGTCCGGCCGGGCCGCGGCCACTGCCTCACCGACCGACACGGCATCCAGCCCGTCCATCACGACCGCATCGGCGCCCAGCTCCTCCAGTAAGCCCAACTTGCCCGGACCCGTCGTCGTAGCCGTCACGTGGTGGCCCCGGGCCACGAGCTGCGGCACCAGCCGCCGCCCCATGACCCCGGTCCCGCCTGCCACGAACACCCGCATGACCATCACCTTCCTGATTCCAGAGTCTGTCTCTGAGACCTAAGACGAGACAGCCCGGCCGTCTGTGACATGGGGAGGGAAGACAGTTGGGAGAAGATCGTTGTCGGCTGTGGCCGATGCGCCCACTGTGTCAAGGGCCCGTGAGCTGACTCCGTCCGCTCCTGACCGCGAGAATCGCGCCCGATCTGTGTGCTAGAGAGCGTGGCGACGCGGTCGGCGGTGCGGTCGTAGGGGATCTTCACGAGCATGACGTATCGGCTCGTGCGTTCGACGAGGGTGGAGATCTGGGACTTGCCGCCTTTGCCGATGATGAGATCGCCCTCC
>JBOHGM010000110.1:0-14981 GCA_050699435.1 Pseudonocardiaceae bacterium
CGGCTATTTCGCCGAAACCGCGGAACACGGATTCGAACCACACCACATGCACCGCCAACTCGAACAGTCACTCGACAACCTACAAACCGACCACCTCGACATCTACGCCTTACCGCGCTGATGTCCAGCGCACATTCGGCGCTGGGGACCACCGACTCCGCATAAGGGGCCACGGACCTTCCGCAAACGCTGGTTCCAACCAGACGCTATAGAGATCATCAACGCAGGACTCGACCGCGTACGAGCCATTGTCGGCCCGCGCACTGAAGACCTGATCCGCGTAGCACTGTGGGGAATGTCTGGACCGTTCGCCCAATACGGTCGTGCTCGTAGGGTTCACCAACCCAAATCAAGTCGCCATGAACAGGTTCGCTTGGCCTCCGGCCGAGTGCCGACGAGATCGCAGCAGCACGGCAGATCATGGCGGACATACAGGCACGCTTGAATGCCGCCGGAGAAGCCATCTTGGCCACCTTAATAGTACTCACTAACAGTAGACGGACCGGCTCACCGTGAGCGGGTGACGCTCGGGGTGCCCGACACCGGTGGGAGCGGCGATCAGGCGGCGCCTGCGGAGTCGGTGGCGCCGCGTAGCCGCTGCGAGATCACCGTGGTGATGCCGTCGCCGCGCATGCTCACCCCGTACAGCGCGTCCGCGATCTCCATGGTCGGCTTCTGGTGGGTGATGACGATCAGCTGCGACCGGTCCCTGAGCAGCTCGAACAGCGTGAGCAGGCGGCCCAGGTTGGTGTCGTCCAGCGCCGCCTCGACCTCGTCGAGCACGTAGAAGGGTGACGGGCGGGCCCGGAAGATCGCGACCAGCATGGCTACCGCGGTCAGTGACTTCTCTCCGCCGGAGAGCAGCGAGAGGCGTTTGACCTTCTTGCCCGCCGGGCGGGCCTCGACCTCGATGCCGGTGGTGAGCATGTCGTCCGGCTCAGTGAGCACCAAGCGGCCCTCCCCGCCGGGGAACAGCGCGGCGAAGACAGTCTCGAACTCGCGCGCCACATCGTGGAAGGCCCCTGTGAAGACCTCGAGGATCTTCTCGTCGACCTCGGCGACGACCGTGAGCAGGTCACGTCGGGTGGCCTTGAGGTCCTCGAGCTGGGTGGACAGGAACTTGTAGCGCTCCTCAAGCGCGGCGAACTCCTCCAGTGCCAGCGGGTTGACCTTGCCGAGCAGGGCGAGATCGCGTTCGGCCCGCTGGGCGCGGCGAGTCTGCGCGGCGCGGTCATAGGGCGTCGGCTGCGGAGTGCTGACCTGCTCACCGCGCTCGGCCGCCGCCTCGTACTCGGCCAGCTCACCGGCGGGCGGCGGCACTGGCACCGCAGGGCCGTACTCGGCGACCAGGTCCTCCAGGCCGATGCCGAAATCGTCGGAGATCTTGGCTTCGAGCTGCTCGATGCGCAGCCGCTGCTGGGCGCGCAGCACCTCGTCGCGGTGCACTGTGTCGGTGAGCTTGTCCAGCTCCCCGGACAGTTCGTGGACCCGGCCGCGAATAACGGTCAGGCTCTGCTCCCGCTCGGCCCGCTCGGCGACGACCGCATCGCGCTCGGCGGCGGCCCGCTCGCGGGAAGCGTCGATGCGGCTCAGTGCGAACTCCCCGGCCCGCACGACCTCCTCGGCCACCACCGCACCGCGTTCCCGGGCCGCCGCCGCGGCCGCGGCCCGCTCCCGGGCCACCCGCTCGGCCTGGGCATTGCGACGCAGTCCCTCGGCCTGGCCCTGCAGCGCCCGGGCACGCTCCTCGGCCGTGCGCAGCGCCAGCCGGGCCTCGACCTCCTCGCTGCGCGCAGTGGACAACGCGGCCACGGCTTCGTCCCGCTCCGCGGTGTCCGGTTCAGCGTCCATCGGATCGTCCTGGACCAGCCGCAGCCGCTCCTCCACCTCCGACAGGCTGGTCGTTGCGCCAGCCCGGCGCTCCTCGACGGCGTCGCGCTGCCGGCGCAGCCGATCGGCCTCGGCGGATGCGGCGCGGGCCGTCTGGCCGAGCCGGCCGAGCTGCTCAGCCACGGCGGAGAGCTGCGCGTCCGACTCATGCAGCGCGGCCAGGGTGTTCTCGAGGTCCTCGGCGCGAGCGGACTCCTCCGCGCGGGCACCCTCAAGCTCGGCGGATAACCTCGCGATCAGGGTCTGCGACTCGGCCAGCCGGGTCTGACTGTCCTCGACGGCGGCCTGCACCTCGATGACGCTCTGGCTGCGGCCCGACCCACCATGCGCCCAGTCGGCGCCCAGCACGTCGCCCCCGCTGGTCACCGCGCGGACCGTGGGCTGCGCGGCGACCAGCGCCTGGGCTGCGGACAGGTCTTGCACTATTGCGGTGCGCTCCAACAGCCGATGCAGCGCGGGAAGCAGCGTCTGCGGTGCCGTCACCAGGTCCACCGCCCAGCGGGCGCCGTCCGGCAGTTCCGGCCAGGTCGACCGGTCCACGGTGCCCGATGCACCACCGACGAGCAGGCCGGCGCGGCCGGCATCCTGCTCGCGTAAGCGAACGAGCGCGGCCGCCGCACTGTCCACGTCGCAGACCGCCAGAGCGTCGGCCGCAGCGCCCAGGGCGGCAGCCACCGCCGCCTCCGCGCCCGGCTGCACGCTCAGCAAGGCGGCCACCGAGCCCTGCACCCCGGGCAGCCCGGCGGCCAGCAGGTTCCCCGAACCGTCCTTGCGCGCCAGGCCGAGCGCGAGGGCCTCCACCCTGGCCTGCCAGGAGGCCGCCTGCTGCTCGGCGTCCCGATGTGCGGCGGTGAGCTCGGTGACCCGTTCGGCGGCGATGGCGTGCGCGGCCCGTGCGGTCTCGTGCCGCTCGTCGAGCCCCATCTCACCCGCGTGCAGGGCGTCGATCTCGTGCTGGCGCTCGTCGAACTCCCGCTGCGCGGAATCCGACCGGTGCTGGGCTTCGGCCAGTGCGGTACACAGCCGTTCAATCTCCTCGGTGGTGGCACCCGACTTCGAGCGCAACGCCTCGACCTGCCCGGTGAGCCGGGCCAGCCCTTCCCGCCGGTCAGCGACCGCCCGCACGGCGGCCAGATGCGCCCGTTCGGCATCGGAGACGACCTGCTCCAGCTCGGCCCGGCGGTCCTGGGCCCCGGACAGCATTGCGCTGGCCTGCTCCACGACCTCGTCGAGTTCGGCTTCCTTGAGCTGGGCCGCATCGGCCTCGCGCTCCAGCTCATCAGGGTCGCGGCCGGGCCGGTGCTGCTCACCCGGCGCCGACAGGTGGCGGGCCCGCTCGGCGGCCAGCCGCACCGTGCCGCGCAACCGTTCGGTCAGTGCCGAGAGCCGGTACCAGGCATCCTGCGCGGCCGAGAGCCGCGGTGCGCTGGCCGCGAGCTGCTCCTCCAGCGCGGTCTGCCGGGCCCTGGCGGCGTCCAGAGCGCCTTCCACCTCGGCGCGGCGGGCCCTGGCGGCCGCCTCGTCGGCTTCCTCCCTGGCCAGTTCCTCGCGCAGGGTCACCAGGTCGTCGGCATGCAGCCGCAGCCGGGCGTCCCGTAGCTCGGCCTGCACCGCCTGGGCCTTGCGCGCGATCTCGGCCTGCTTGCCCAGCGGTTTGAGCTGGCGGCGCAGCTCGGCGGTGAGGTCGGTGAGGCGGGTCAGGTTGGCCTGCATCGCATCCAGCTTGCGCAGCGCCTTCTCCTTGCGCTTGCGGTGCTTGAGGACACCGGCGGCCTCTTCGATGTACGCGCGGCGCTCCTCGGGCTTGGACTGCAGGATGCCGTCGAGCCGGCCCTGCCCCACGATGACGTGCATCTCGCGACCGATACCGGAATCGCTGAGCAACTCCTGGACGTCCAGCAGCCGGCAGGAGTTGCCGTTGATCTCGTACTCGCTGGCGCCGTCGCGGAACATCCGCCGGGTGACCGACACCTCGGTGTACTCGATGGGCAGTGCACCGTCGGTGTTGTCGATGGTCAGGGTGACCTCGGCGCGGCCCAGCGGAGGGCGGCCTGCCGTGCCGGCGAAGATGACATCCTCCATCTTGCCGCCGCGCAGTGCCTTGGCACCCTGCTCGCCCATCACCCAGGACAGCGCGTCCACGACGTTGGACTTGCCCGATCCGTTGGGGCCCACCACGCAGGTGATGCCCGGCTCGAAGCGCAGCGTGGTGGCCGAGGCGAAGGACTTGAAGCCCTTCAACGTCAGGCTCTTCAGGTGCACGGTGTGCCGGACCTTCCCTGGTGCTCCCCCATTTGCCCCCGCTGCGGCGCCGCAGGACGCGCCGACTGTTCAAGCAGGGTACCCATCCCACCGCAGTCAGCGGGCTGAGCGGGCTCATCGACACCCCGACAACCCCGCTGAACCTGCTGAAATGCGGCGGGCTGCTCAGCGCTCGACGAAACCGGTGACGCCGCCCCTGGCATCGCCGAACCGCTCGGTGACCTGCTGCACGTAGCCGGGAGCGGAGCCCGAGCGCAGCGCGGCGAGCAGCGTCTCGCAGGCATCCCTCGGGCCCTCGGCGACCACCTCCACCCGCCCATCGGCCAGGTTGGCCGCATGTCCGGCCAGGCCCAACTCGAGCGCACGCGATCGGATCCACCACCGGAACCCGACACCCTGCACCCGCCCCTGCACCCAGGCCGTCATCCGCACCAGCTTCATACCCCCATTCTCTCGGGCACTCCACCAGCACCGCAGTCTGGATGCAGTCGTCATGCGACGGCGGGGATCCGGCTGGGTCCCGGTCCTTCCTGCTGGCTTGTGGTGGCGTAGCGTCGCGCGTCGTGGCTGAGGTGTCGAGGTCGGTATCGAAGATGATTGACGACATCACCGGACTGTTCGAGCGGCAGGACGGCGCCGAAGTGCGGCTCAGGCAGGCGCATGATGATCAGCCGCTGGCGTGGGCACTGGTGATGGCGGCGCTGTCCTGGGACCAGGTGGACCGGCGGGGGTGGCGCACACCCGTGGCGCTGTGCGCGCAGGCGCGGAGGTTGATGGCCGCCCGGCGGGTCCCCGCTGAGTCGGTGGACGACGCGGACCGGGTGGGCGCGGCCCTGGAGTGGGCGACGCGGGACCCGGTGCTGCTGGAGTGCGACGGCCAGGGCCACTACCGGCCGGTTTATGGGGTGGGGTTCCCCGTCGCTTCGCGGCTCTGGCAAGAGCACCGCCGCGCGGCGGCAGCATCCGGCGTGCTCACACCGCTGGAGCTGGTCGAGAAGGGCGATTCTGACCGCCACGCGAGCCCGGCCGATCTCGACGCCGCAGAAGCGTCGTACCGGCTCGCCGTGGACGGCGACGACCCGGACGCGGCGGCGTTGGCATCGCTGCGGCTGGCCGAACTCGCCGAGGAGCGCAACCAACCAGAGCAGGCGGCGCGCCGGTACGCCGACGTTGCAGCCCTGCAGCATCCGGTTGCTTCACCGCCCGCAGTGCTGTGGCTTGCCCGCCAAGCCGCCCAGGACGGTGACCGGTCCGCGGCGCGTGTTCTGGCCCACGAGGTCGTGAGTAGCGGCGACGGGTCGTTACTGCCGCAGGCGTGGGACCTGCTGGCCAGCCTCGCCTGGCTCGACGACGACAAAGACGGGGCAGTGGCCGCCGTGCGGCTGGCGGTGGACACGGCCGGAGAATGGCACTGGTCGTACAGTCGGCGCCTGGCCGAGATGCTCGCCGCCTGCGGCGACCTGGCGGGCGCGGCCGACACCTACCGTGCGTTACTGGCTCAACCGTTGCTCCACGGCGCGGACGCCGGGCGGTACGTGCAGCTGATGGCTGCGGTCGGCCGGCTTGACGAGGCAGTGATCGTCCTTGAGCAGTACGCGGCTGACGGCGGACCCTTCGCCGGGGACATCCTACTGGCGCTGGCGTCTGCCCAGGCGGCTCGCGACGACCTCGACGCTTCTCGGGAGGTGCTTGCCCGCGTCCGCGCCCACTGGAGCGCGACACTGCCGCAGGTGGCGGTGCGGGCCGACGTGATGGAAGCGTCAGTGGCCGCCGCGGAGGGCGACGATGAACGCGCGGCCGACCTGTTCCGGTCGTTGACGGACACCGACGACACCGAGCGTCGCGACCTGGCCCGCCCGCTGCTGATCGCCGCCGGTGCGCAGTTCGCCGCCGAGGGGAAGCTGTGCCTGATCCCCGGCGTACGGCCGTTGCTGGAGTACCTGTCCGAGGCCGCGGCGCTCGACACCGCGGTATGGGCCGCCACCAGCCTGGCGCACCTGGCCACCGTGGAAGGCCGTCCCGACGACGCGGAAGCCGCCGTCCGCCTGGCAGCTCGCCACCTCAACCCCGACGAGGTGACCGTGCTGCGGGCGCAGCTGCTGCACCGCGCCGGCCGCGGCCGCGACGCGCTGACCTACCTCGTCGACGCCGCCGTGGCGGCGACCCCGTCGGCCTTGACTGCACTGTTGGTGGCCATTACCGCATTCGGGATGCGCGGTCTCTGGCCCGACGGTCAGCAGCGCATCCGGCTCCGCGCCGCCGTCGATCATGCCCTCTTCGACGGCGACGGGGTCCGGGAACAGGTCGCGATGGCGATGGCGCAGCTCGAGCTGTACTCCTGCTTTGATCGCGACCGAGCCATCGAGCTGTGGGACCTCGTCGTCGACAGCGACGACCCGACCGTCGCGGCGCCGGCCTGGCTCAACCTCGGCCTGATGCGGCAACACTCCGCCCCGATCGCCGCGGCGCACGCGTTCGAGCAGGCCGTGATCCTCGGGGACGCCCCGATCGGCGCTCGCGCCGCCATCGAGCTGGCAGGGCTCGCCGAAAGGCTCGGTGATGACACCGTGCTGGCGTGGGCGTGCGAGCGGGTGCTGGACCTCGCCAGCGGAGACGACTGGGCACAGGCGGCACTACGACTTGGCCGGATCAACCAGTACGACCATCCCGACGACGCCGAAGACGCCTACCTTGCCGCGATAGCCGAACCCGGCGCCCGCCCAGCCACCATCGGCACCGCGCTGGCCCGGCTCGGCGCCCTCTACGCCCTACACGGCAACCGTCGTCTGGCCCAACGGATCTGGCGCCGCGGTAAGCGCCATCACGACCCCCACGTCGCCGAGGCGTTCGCCGCTGAACGCTCGACGATCGGGCGGGTGAACCGGATCCGCAGCCGTGCCATGATGCAGCTTCAGCGGCTATAGTCGAGCTCACCGGCTACCTGCCAGGAGCATTAACGCTCAACAACGGTCATGGGCACCACTCCTCCTCGGTCAGCAACGTCACGCGCAGCATAGCCCCGGGAAACCGCACCACGAGCGCACCGTCCAACCACGCCATGTCCCGTGCACGCATTGTGGCCGTTCCTCCGGCGACCCTGCGCACACTGGGTGCGGGGTTACTTCTTGGGCACAAGACTACGACCAGAGCAGCGACACAGGTGCAGCGATCAACTTGGACCCAAAAGATACGAGGTGTGAGGCTCACAGCATCGGCAGGACTAGGTACAGGCTGCGGCGACGCTCGGCGAGGACGCAAACCCCAGCTTGAGGAGGGTGATCAGCACGATGGAGCGCACCTTGACCGGGTTGCGGGAACTGCTCTCTGTACAGGGCGATGTTCATGCACGAGGAGTGGGGTAGTTGTGCCTGGGTCAGGCCAGTTTGTTATGCCGTTGTCGGTGTTCGCGCTGGCGAGGGCGCGTTCAGGCGGATCTGCGAGCGGTCAGGTATGCCTCGATGGCGTCACGCGCGAGCTCGGAGAGAGTCTTACCCTCACGAGCGGCGAGCGCCGCCGCTTCTGCCCGGGTGGCTGCGGGGAGACGGAACCGGACCTGCGGGGAATCGCCGGCTTCGGACAGCGAGGGCCGACCGACGTGAGCCGGTGTGAGATCCTCCAGGTCGTAGCCGACCTCGGCTTCGTGACTGACCTTGTCGACGTAGTCGCCGTCGATCGGGTTGCCCTGGGTGTCGTAAAGCAGATCGTCGACACCAGGATCGTAGTCGGCGTCATCGGGGCTCTTGGTGGTCATTCGGTCGTCGCCTCCTTTGCGGCGTCGTAGACGGAGCGGTACTTCGTCCGAAGATCCATAGCGTGGATGACGAGTTCGCCGTCCTCAACGGGTACCGTCATTACCTCGAGTGGACGGCCGGTCTGGTCGTCTCCGAGGTACAGGATTCGGTCATCGGAGTGGTCATCTGGTGGCGGAATCCGGAAGACCATGAGCGGATTGTCGATCACATGCCGGACACGGGACTTACCGATCTTGTGCTTTCGCGCGGCCTGGGTGAACCTCAAGAACACGACAGTATCGTACCACGATAATCCCCCGTGTGACGGTGTATGAACCGCTCGAAGCGGTTAGTTGGCCTGCTGGCCGCCCGTCCGACCGGAGCCCACGATGACGGTAGCGCGCTCGGTGTCTGATGTCCTCTCCGGATCGTCGAGGGCGTGAGAGCAACTCGTTACCCGCCAGGATGGATCTGGTGGACCGCGACGAAGCACTGCACGAGAACATTCACGCGCGGCTGGACGCAGCCGAGGAGCGTCGGCGTCCCTCCCCCTTTCCGGACCTGCCCGGGAGACTGAAGTTGTCGCCCATTGATGGAAGCACGGACGGCTCGTCGTGCGACGTCTTCATCAACTACCGCCACGACGATGAGGGATGGGCGGCGATCACCGTGGCGGACGCCTTGAGCCAGCGGCTGGGCCGGTCGCGAGTGTTCCTCGACAGCAGGTCGATCGGGCTCGGCCAGTCCTTCGACGAAACGCTGATGGATGGCGTGCGGCGCAGCGCCGTGCTGATCGTCATGATCGGGCGGCGCTGGTCGGAGCGCCCGCTGCTCGACCGCCTTGCTGACCCCGAAGACTGGGTGCGGCGCGAAATTCTCGAGGCCCGGGCCACCGACACACGGATCATCCCCGTGTTGGTGGACCGTTCCCACCCCCTCGACGAGGGGCTCCTGCCAGCGGAGCTCGCGTTCCTCGCACACCTCCAGCACGCCCAGATCCAGCACGCCCACCACCAACGCGACCTCGAGGCGCTTGTCGCCGTTGTCGCCGACCTCCTCGCGCCGGGGGACCCGCCGTGCGCACGCCCGGCGGACATGAGCGGCGCCGAGCGCACCCGAACCGCATTCGACGACCTGCTGCGGCAGATCCTGCCGGCCGCACAGCAGGGTTGGGGTAACCGAGGGAGGCTGGTCGAGCTCGCCCTGTCACTGCTCACGGGTGCAGACCGGCTCGTCTACTTGGCTCCGGCCCGACTCGACGGGCGGCCAAACGGCTCAGCAACTGTGCTCGTCACCGGCACCGACGTGGTGGTCGCCGACGTCGACGAGCGGTTCCGGGTTGCCGGTCTGATCCGGTTCCCGAGGAACACGGTGGTGGGTGTCGAGCTGATCCGGCGGCGCCGCGCCGGTGTGCTGCCCACTGCAGACGCCGAGATACACACGGCGTCCGGGGACGTCGTCGTGCTGCTCGGGTTGCTGCGGGAACAGGGTCAGCAGCTGGTGCAACACCTGCGCCCGTAACTCGCCTGGTCGCCGCCGAAGAGATCGGAGTAACCCATCGCGGCGACCACCCGACCGAAGCGGCCTCCTCACGGAACCTTGGCCACATCACGCTCAAGTCTGGTGACCCGTGATTCGAGATCGTCATCCGCGGCCCTGCCCGGTGAGCCGTATGATCCGGCGCAGATCTGCCCGGCCTGCCAGTCACGCCAGAGTCCCCAAGGAACGTGCGACCGGGTCGACTCCATACCATAGCGGACGCTATAGTAGGCGCCATGGCAACGACGACGATGCAGTTGGACACCATACTCCGCGACCAGCTCGCGCACATCGCCCAACGAGACTTCGACGGCGCCACCCTCGGCGAAGCACTCCAACGCCTGGTCACTGAGCACCGCATCAACCGGATCATGCACCGGTACGAACAACTGCGGGCCGACCCGGACGAATGGGCCAGCTACCGGGCCGAGACGCAGCTGACCGACAACGCCGCCGGGGATGGCCTGCCCTCGGCCGGCGACGAATACCCCGAGTACGACGGGTGAGCCCGCCCGCACGGCTGGCTCCATGGCAGGTGTGGTGGGTCGACTTCGGCTCCCCGATCGGCCACGAGCAGGGTGGTATCCGCCCCGCTATCGTTGTCGGTTCCGAGACTCACTGCCGGTTCCCCATCGACATGGCCCTCATGGTTCCGCTCACCACCCGCGACCGGCAGCTCGATCACCACGTCCGCATCGCCTCACCCGAGTCCGGGCTGTCCCGCCCCAGCTGGGCACGCACCGAAGACCTCACCGCCGTGTCCACCCGGCGCCTCACCCAGACGACACCACTGGGCAGTGCGTCGGCCGAGGAAGCGAAGGAACTGTCCTTCTGGCTCCGCAGCATGGTCGCATTCTCTTGACCATGCAGCGTCCGAGCGCGGGCGGCGGTGGATGCCGGTCACAGCAGCCCGGCTAGGCGGTAGAGCACCAGCGACCCGGCCACCGCCACGTTGAGGCTCAGGCCGGTGCCCATCATCGGGATCTCCACCACGGCATCGAGCAGGTCGAGCGCCTCGGGTGGGATCCCGTGCTGCTCGTGGCCGAGCACTGCCACACTGCGTCGCCGCGCTGCGGGCAGGTCCGCAAGCCGGATGGCCTCGTCGGCGAGCTCAACACCGAGGACGTGCGAGCCTGCCGCGCGCTCGGACTCCAGCCACCGCAGCGGACTGCCGACCCAATGCACGCAGACCGGGTGCCGCAGCGTGTTGCCGCGCGCGAGCGCTTCCGGTACCCAGGGGAAACGCGGTACCGCCAAGCAGGCTCCCACGGCGTCGCAGGTCCGCAGCAGGGTGCCGAGGTTCACTCCATGCTGGGGCCACAGTGGCGCGGCGATCAGATGGCCCCAACAGCGGTGCGGGCGCCGTCGTCGGCCTGCCTGCAGTTCGTGGCGCTTGCGGATATGAATCGCAGGTTGGCTGCCCGCTCGCCCGTCGCGGCGGCTCATCCGCTGCCGGGGTCGCCGCCCATGAGGTCATCGATTGTCATAGGAATACGTGCTTTGCGGCGCACGCCGACCATCGCCGAAAGGCTGCTCAATTCCCCGGTCAGGTACCCCGGTAGGGCAAGCATAGCCCACGGATGCTCCTCTGCTCACCGCTCGACGCTGGACAGATCAGGCGCCAGCTCAACGGCACACCAGGTTGGCGGCGGTTTGAGGCACCCGGGAACGGGGTTGGCGGCACTTGAAGAGCTACCTACGGTTCGAAGCGGTAGCGCCGAGGTAGATCCGCAGCTCACCGCGGCGGGTGGAACCGTGGTCGGTCACGGCTCCGGTGTCCCCCGGAGGTGCATCAGCCGGCACGGGCACGCTGGACGGCCACGTTGAGCTCCAGCACGCTCACGTCCGGCGCGCCGAGAAAGCCCAGCGCCCGGCCCGTGGTGTGCTCGGCGGCCACCGCCCGCACCTGGTCCTCTCCCAACCTGGTGACCCGGGCGACCCGGGGCACCTGCAACTGCGCGTAGGCCGGGCTGATGTGGGGATCCACCCCGGACGCCGGAGCGGTCACAGCGTCCGGGGGGACGTCTTCCGGGGTGACACCCTCGCGGGCGGCGATCAGTTCGCGCCGCGTGGTCACCGCATCGAGCAGGTCTGGCGAATCGCCTGCCAGGTTCGACCCGCCAGAGACCGACGGATCACCAGGGCCCAGCACTCCCTCTGACGAGGCCGAGGGCCGGGTATGGAAATACGGATCCTGGCTACTGGAAGCCACTGGATCGATGCCGATCAGCTCGGAACCGACCACGTGACCGTCGAGCACGACTCCCCGGCGGCCTCTTACCGCGCGACCGGAGGTGGCTAGCACGTTGCACTGGACGAGGCGGTCCATCCCGGCGATGCCGATGGCCGAGAGCAACGCCCCGATGGTCGTCGGGATCAGGCAGACCAGCAGCGCCACCAGCACGATGACGTCCTGCAGCTGCCCGGAGTAGCCGGCCATCGGCTGCAGCGCGCCCACGGTGAGCAGGAAGATGATCGTCAGCGTGGACAGCAGGATGGTCAGGGCGATCTCGTTGGGCGTCTCTGCCGCTGCGCGCCCTGGACCAGCGCGATCATCCGGTCGACGAAGGACTCCCCCGGCTTAGAGGTGATCTTCACGATGATCCGGTCCGACAGCACGACCACCACGAGGGCGCCGAGCCTCAGCTCGGCGCCGGGCACGCGCTCCTCGCCACCGTCCCGGGTCAGCCGCCGGGGCGCACCACAGCCAGCACGGTCACCAACACCGAACCGACCCACACCACGAACATCACCGGGTTGCGCGCCTGGTGACGGCGGTCGAGCTTGCGCAGCGCGCCGGGCAGCGAGGACACCAGCCGCCCGGGACTGAAGGCGCCTGCGGGCACATCTGCCCCGGTTGTTGACGCATCCTTGATGCAGGTGTGACCCAGCGCTCACGAGGTAACAGATCCACCCACGGACTGATACCGGCAAGCTCCAACCGGTTCATCCTGCGTGACCTGACGACCATGGATCCACCCTCCGGCATCCTCAGTACTATGGCCGAAGGCTTGAGCACCGCAGGCACCAGGCCTGTTCTCGATCCCACGTACGGAGGTTTCGCCGCGATGCAGCTCCCTCATGGTGATCTGATCACCCTTCGCTACCTGGCGGGACTAGACGGCGGGACGCCGAACCCAGCCGCACTGGCCTTCTTCGGCTCGCTCGACCAGATCCGCGCGGTCGACCCCGCGGTGGCACACAGCATCGTGCGTGAATTGGAGGACCAGCGCAGCCACATCAAGCTCATTGCGAGCGAGAACTACAGCTCACTCGCGGTCCAGCTGGCGCACGGCAACCTGTTCACCGACAAGTACGCTGAGGGCGCGCCCGGACACCGCTTCTACGCGGGGTGCGACAACGTCGACGCCGTGGAATCGCACGCGAGCGCACTCGCCCGCCAGCTGTTCTCCGCCCACCACGCATACGTGCAGCCGCATTCTGGCATCGACGCGAACCTGGTGGCGTTTCTCGCCGTGCTCGCCACCCGGGTCGAGGCAAAGATCCTGCAGCGGTTCGAGCGCAAGAACGTCTCCGCCCTCACCACCGAAGAGTGGGCTCAGCTGCGCGACGAACTGCACAACCAGCGCCTGATGGGCATGGACTACTACGCAGGTGGTCATCTCACTCACGGATACCGGTTCAATGTTTCTTCCCGATTGTTCGACACCCGCAACTACGCCGTCGACCCTGTGACGAAGTTGCTGGACCTCGACGACTTACGCGCTCAGCTACGTGAGTTCCGGCCGTTGATCCTGCTGGCCGGCTACAGCGCGTACACCCGGCTCATCGACTTCGCTCGACTGCGCGAGATGGCGGACGAGGTCGGCGCCGTGCTCATGGTCGACATGGCTCATTTCGCCGGGCTGGTGGCCGGCAAGGTCTTCACCGGCGACTACGACCCGGTCCCGCACGCCCATATTGTCACCAGCACCACCCACAAGACGCTGCGCGGCCCGCGCGGCGGGCTGGTGCTGTGCGAACCCGAGTTCGTCGACGCGGTGGACAAGGGCTGCCCAACAGTGCTCGGCGGCCCGCTACCGCACGCGATGGCCGCCAAAGCGGTGGCGTTCCGCGAAGCCCTGGACGACTCTTTCCACGACTACGCCCACCGCATCGTCGACAACGCCCGAACGCTCGCCGAGGAGTTGGTCAAGCACAAGATCGAGGTGGTGACCGGCGGGACGGACAACCACATCGTTCTCGTCGACGTCGCTGCCACCTATGGGCTGACCGGTCGCCAAGCCGAGAGCGCGCTGCGGTCTGTCGGGCTGACCCTCAACCGCAATTCGCTGCCGTTCGATCCCAACGGCCCCTGGTACACCAGCGGCCTGCGGCTGGGTACTCCGGCCATCACCACCCTCGGCATGAGCGCACCTGAGGTCACCGAGATCGCCGATGTGATCGCCAGCGTCCTCGCGACCGTACAGCCGACCCCTGCTCCCAGCGGCGGCCTGAGCAAGGCCAAGTACACCCTCGACGAGAGCGTCGCTGACGACGCTCGCTCGCGTGTGCGGGACCTGCTCGCCCGGTACCCGCTCTACCCCGAGATCGACCTGAACATCCTCAACGGGACCGAATTCCCGCTGTGAACACCGGTGGACCCTGCTTCCGTCCCTCCTCTATGTCGGGAGTGCAATCTCTAGCTCGGTCACTGGAAGCAGGAGAGTGAAGCCGGTCACGGGGAACGAGACAAAAACCTCGTCGGGCGACGGGAAAAAGTCCTGATCGGGGCCGACGATCTCGCCGAGCAACCGTCGTCCGTTGCGCGTCGTGTAGATAACTCGAGTTCCGATCACAAACGCCGATTTGAGGGGCCTGCTGGTCGGCTGGTTGTCGATGCTGGCGCCATCTTCATAGTTCATTTTGCCCCCTCGGCCAGCTTTGGAGAAATAACCGTCGGCACCGAAGATCGGCTGTCTCATGCATTTCTCGATAGAGACAGTGCCGACCCACTGACCGGCCACCCGGTGTCCCATCAGCGGCCCATCCTCGCCTCGTGGGCCCGGTGCAGCGCGAGCCATTCCCTCGCCTCGGGAGTCATCGCGCCGCCCACTCCAGGCAGGACCGGCAGTACTTCTCCGTCGGGACCGTCAGACTCGCCGCCAGCACTGCCGCACCGCAGACAGCGACATAGCGACCGGCACGGCGCCCGGCAAGAACCGCGTCATCCCGCACGAGATGCGCACGACCGGTCTGGGCGTCGACCATCTCGACAACATGACGTGTCACAACATGATGTGTCTTGGTTACGGTACGGATAGCGCTACCGTCCCGTCATCCGAGGGAGCGGATGAGATGGGCATTCGCCGCACAGCACCGCGTACAACTTGCGCCCATCCTCGGTAAGCGTGACCGCTCGCATTCCCGCTGCGTCCGGGTCGGCCTCGGCCAGGGTGAGCATCCCGGCCTCGATGAGATCGGTGAGCGGCGCATTGAGATAGTGCAGCACGGCACGGCCGTGCTGGTAGTAGCTCCCCTCCAGCAAGGCCACCCCACCCTCATCCGCACGCCGCAACGCGATCCACATAGTGAGGTCAGTACCCGCCAGGGGTGTCT
>JBOHGM010000111.1:0-14545 GCA_050699435.1 Pseudonocardiaceae bacterium
GCGGTGAGCTGGTAGGTCCAGGACAGCCAGGTCTGTGCGCTGCGGCGTTCGTCGCCGTCGAGTTGCCAGACCGCCGCCTGGGCATCCCGGATGAGGTCAGCCAGGAGCTGCCCGACGGTCTGGTAGTTCACGGCTTGAAAGGCCATCCAGCCGTAGCGCACCGAGCGTTCGAGCTTCAGCAGGTCCGGTTCGGGCAGGGTGTCGCCATTGGGGCGGAACACATTGGTGATGGCGTCGTAGCGGCGCACCGCGTCGCGCACGGCGTCGATCTCGCGGTCATCGGGGCAGACCCGCCGGCGTTCGGTTTCCTCGGGGTCGATGAGCGCCGCCAGGGGAATATCCAGCACAGCGGAAATCTGTCGCAGCACCGAGAGCCGGTCGAGTTGCCGATCCCCGGCCCGGATCTTGTCCACCCAGCTCAACGACTTGCCCATCCGATCGGCGAAGAGCTGGCGGGTCATTCCGCGCCGCTGCATCCAGTACAGCACGACGTCAGCGGTCTGCCGTCGTTGCCCGTAGCCGGGGTCCGCCATGCTCACACGCCTTTCTCGGTCGCGCGTGGTGCGCACCGAACAGGGTAGCCAGAGCGGCAGTGCCGGACCGAAGCGATGGTGGACAATTTGTCCGGGGTGCAGTCCGGGCCCGCGCTCTAGCGTCTGGCCTGGCCCCAGGGCCGGGACGGCCGAGTCACCGGCGCGGCAGGCGCCTGCTGGTGAGTTCTCGCGCTCCGTCTCCCCAGAGCGTGAGACCAGTGCAGCACTGGCAGGCATGCCCACCCCGATGCCGCTGCGGCGGACTCGCCCCGGCCCTGGGTGCCGTCGACGAAGGAGACAGAGATGCGGGGCCTCCGTACCGTCAACCGGCCGGGTCATGACCCCACCCGTGGCGAGGTCGCCCGTCTGATCGACCCCGCCCGGCTTGACCTACGCCATCGTGACCGACCCTGACGGCCGCCTGCTGGGTACAATCCATCCCGCTGACCTAGCCTGATCAGCAAGAACGGCGCACTGCCAGTTCGCGCAGGTGTGCCGACCATCAGGAAGGAGCACCGATGACCGCAGCAGCACGGGAGGAACCCACCACACCCACCGGCTGTTGGTGCTGCGGGGGTGACTTTCCCGAGGACGAGCTCGTCCGCCTGGGCGAGCACCCCGAAGTCGGTCTGTGCCTGCATTGTGCGAACTGGATCAAGCGTCGGGCCGTCGCTCGTCATCACGAGCAGCACCCCTCCCTGCCTGGGCGACTGCGCAGCGGCGTGCACGTAGCCCGGAACAAGGTGATCGAACGCGGCTGGCACGAACGCGGCCGGCTCGGCGCGCTTCTTCGTCGGATCGACCGCTACCTGCCCTAGCGACGTCAGCTGCGACCGAATTCCCCCGCAGGGCAACGTCATGATCCGTTCCGAGCTAGCAATCTGTACCCGCTGCGATACCAGCTCGTGCTCATCGCTCCATGGGACGTTGTCGAACCCACCAATCAGGCGTTTTGGAAGGTACGTGCTCTCAGCGATTTGGTCGCAACAGGAGCGACCGTTGCGCAGAAGGACTTCCGCCAGCTACTAGACGAGTATCTAGCCGCTGCAGAGGAGGCACAAGTAGCCATGCGTGAAGATCTCGGTACTTCGTGGCGGCGTGACCAGAAAGTGTAGGCCACTGAGGCTGTCATAACCAGGTGATGTGAACCGGTTGTTCGTGAGGATGCGGCGAAGTGGACTACGATTCCCCGTACTTTTCGCCGAGCGGTTCGACGGTCCCGGCAGGCGCCAAGTCGTAACCTCCGAGATTGGAGATCGACGCCTGAACCTGGGAGTCACGCAGGGCGGTGATGAGCGGTCTGGCTGCTCCGAGAGCGTCTCCGCCGAGCGCGATGTCGTAGGGCTCCCAGATCAGTGGGATGAAGTCCAGATCGAGGTCGGTGGCTGCGGCGCGCAGGCCCAGCCCGACGTCGGCAATGCCCGAGGCCACGGCGAGGGCGATCTCCAGGTGGGAGCGCAGTTCGGGGCCGGCCACGTCGTGGGAGGCGATTCCGCGGGCGGTGAGGAGCTGGTCCAGCAGTACCCGGGTGCCGGCGCCGACCTCCCGTTTGGCGGTGCCGATCTCGAGGTACCGGGCCACGGTCAACGACATTATCGCGGTGATCTGCCTGCCCGGGGCATTCCCCGCACGGCCTCAGACTGCTGAGCACGGTGCTCCGGACAGCAGGAGCACAGATCGGCTCAGCGATCATTGTACGCGGAATTCGCTGCGATTTTCAGTCTGTGATTGCGGAACAGTGTCGTGTTCGCTCCCGAACATGCGAGAGCGGGTGGCGGGATCGAGCGCGGTTCGTCGGCTGTGGCTGACGCCCGGTGTCGGCGGAATCGGCTCGGCGAGCTTCCTGGCCGATGTCGGGCACGAAGTGCCGACGTCGCTGATGGCAAGCTTCGTGACCACCACGCTGGGGGCGCCCGCTGCTGCGCTCGGGCTGATCGAGGGGATCTCCGAGGGACTGGCGGGTGCGGGCCGATTCGTCGGTGGCGCGCTGGCCGATGACCCGAAGCGGCGGCGTGTGGTCGCGGTCGGGGGCTACTCGGCCACCGCCGTCCTGTCCGCGCTGATCGGGACGACCACCTCGGTCGTGCAGGCCGGGGTGCTGCGCGGTGCGGCCTGGGCCGCCCGGGGACTCCGAGTCCCTGCCCGCAACGCGTTGTTGGCCGATGTGGTGCCTGCCCAGGCGTACGGGCGCGCCTACGGGTTCGAGCGCGCGATGGACAACCTGGGAGCCATCGTCGGGCCGTTGCTCGCGCTCGGGCTGGTGTCGCTGTTCAGCGTCCGGACCGCGATTCTGCTCTCGGTCATCCCCGGGCTGCTCGCCGCGGTCGCCATCGTCTATGCGATCCGGCAGGCCAAGCTGCCGAAGGTCACCGAGCGCAGCAAGCTCCGCTTCCAGGTGCGGCCGGTGCTGCGCGGGCAACTGGGGCGGGTGATGGCCGGGTTCACCGCGTTCGAGGTGGGCAACGTCGCCGCCACGTTGCTCATCCTCCGCGCCACCGACGTGCTCACCCCCGGGCACGGCGTGGACACCGCGACTCAGATCGCTATCGCCCTGTACATCGTCTACAACGTGGCCGCGACGATCACCTCGTTTCCGGCCGGCGGCTTCTCCGACAAGCTCGGCCGTCGCGGCCCGCTCCTGGTGACCGCGGCAGGAGTGGCAGCATTTCTGCTGGCCTACGGCCTCTTCGCGGTCTCTGGGCCGGTGCTCGTGCTACTCGGCGTGGCCTTCGCGCTGGCAGGCGTCGGCATCGGCTGCGCAGAGACCGCCGAGCACGCCGCGGTGGCCGCGTTCGCGCCACCGGAGATCCGCGGCTCGGCATTCGGGCTGCTCGCGACGGTGCAGGCGATCGGGAACGTGGCGGCCAGCGCGGTCGTCGGAGTGCTGTACACACTGGCATCGCCGACGGTGGCATTCGCGTACCTCGCGGTATGGATGCTGATCGCGCTGGCGACCCTGGCATGGGCAGCTCGACCATCGACCGGAGCGTCCGCTGAGCTCGACAAAGAAGTCTGAGCCGAGACGGGCCGCAGACCTCCTCGCGCAGGAAGTGGCCGAGTCGCCACGGCGTCGGCGGCTCAGGCTGCGGAACAGAGCGGATCTCGTCCAGCTCGCCGCCCTGCAATTCGGCTCCGAATAGCGCTTTCTGGAGCCGAAAAAGTGCAATTCGGCTCCGAATGGCGGTCCCGGCGTCCCGGGGGCAGCGGATGGTGACGTTCCAGATGCGGATCTGCCAGGCTGTCACCAGGCCCTTGCGGACGTACGGATCCTTGGCGACGAAGTCCTCCATCACCGAGCGGTCCCTCGGTGATGAACATGAACACGGCACGTCGACGGGGTCGGCAAGGGCGCCGGCCATCAGGAGAGCGCCGTGCTCGAGGGTCTCGTCGATCAATGCCCGATGCGCCTGCCGAAAGGGCGCGCGGCGTTCGACGATGTCGTCCACATCGTCGTACCTAAGCAACGAGTACATGACCCGGTACTTCCAGGTCGGCAACGCCGCCCCGGTCGTCGGGCCAGGAGCTGAAATCCGGGGGTTGGCGGGGTGGCCCGGCTGATCGTGCTCTCCGCGAGTCAGCGCTTCGACACCACGATCGGGGTCTCGATGAGGGCGGGTTCGGGTTCGGTGTCGGGCTCGAACCACCGCTCGGTCGGGCCGGGTGCACCCGCGAAGCGCCACCGCGTCGGGCGGTCGATCTTGATGGGGTAGACGGTGAGTGCGCCATCGTGCCGGATGTGCAGGCGTAGGAAGCACTTGTGGTCCTCCCGGGCCTGCGCGGCGAACAGCTCGTTGGTGTTGGTGCCGCGCGGGCCCACCCCGTCGGCGATCATCAGGTAGGCGGCGACCACCAGCGGACCGAGCAGCGCCCCGGCGGCGAACTCCGCCGCCGGCAGTGCCGCCGTGCTCCATCCCGGCGGCACGCCCGCGGCGGCCACCCCGAGCAGGACGGTCAGCACCACGGCCAGGTGCAGCGCGGCGTGCGCCGCCCCGAGCCCCACCGCCCGCGCGCTGCGGGACTTGGTGAACCCGACGAGGCCGAAGCCGAGCGCGACGACGAGAGCGCCCGCGAACATGAGCTCGGGCACCTGCACGTCCAGCGGCCCGGCGGGGACGAGACCGGTCACCGCCCGGCTGCCGAGCAACGCCAGCACCGCATAGATCAGCGCCGGCACCAGCCAGAACAGCCTGTTGCCGTGGATCGCGCCGAAGACACCCCACCGAAGCAGGCGCGACGTCGGCGCATCCGGGTACTCGGTGCGGCGGTGGTAGGCCACCTCCGGGCCCTTACCCGTGTCCCGCGACTCTTTCGGCGGCAGCCGCAGCTCCTGGCGCAGGTGATGGGTAGCCGAGAGGTACGCTCCGCCGCCGCCCGCGGTGATCTTCTGCTGCCCGTCGGGGCCCTCGTAGCGGGCGTAGTGGTGGGTGTCACCCGACAGCGACACCCGAACCCGTCGCCGGTCCCCGATCACCGTCCGCTCGAAGAACTCCATCACCGCGTAGGCCTCCGGCTCGGCCGGGCCTGCCTTGGTCCAGCTCGGCTTCGCCCAGCACAGGATGAGTGCGTCCGCGTCATCGAGGCGCTGGGCGATCGCGGTGAAGTACTCCAGTTGCGCCTGGTCGAGGTAGGTCTCCTGCGCGATGTCCAGGCCCCACAGCCACCAGCCCTGGGGCAGCCGCACCGCGAAGTAGCTGCGCTGCTGCGCCGTCCGCCACCCCCCGATCCAGCGCTGCTGGCAGAACACCTGCAGGAAGCTGGCGAGCCCGTCGTACCAGTCGTGGTTGCCGGGAACGGCCACCAACCGCCGGGGCCGCGCCGTCCACGGCAGCATCGAGCGGTACGGCCCGATCAACCGGTCCTCGTAGGCGCGCACCGACGCGGCCGGGTATGCTTGATCCCCGCCGAACACGAGCAGCTCGCCCGCAGGCAGCTCCAGGTGCCGCCCGCCGTGCTCGACTGTGACGGCGTCGCGGGCCACCACGCTCGCCACCGTCGTCGTGGCGTCGAAGCCGTCCCCGGCGTCGGAGACGTAGTCCAGCCAGCACTCGCCGGCGCCGGACAGGTCGAGGTGACCGGTGGCGTCGATCGCCTGCAGCTCACGCCGGTCGGCGAACTGGCCCACGGTCTTCGACAGCATGGCCTGCCATCCGGTGCGGAGCAGCACATCGGGCGCGAGCCAACGCACCCGGGATTGCGGTACGAAGCCCAGCTCGGATGGGGAGGCCGCGGCGGGACCGCGCGCGGGCGGCGCCCCGGGGTCGATCGGCGGAGTTGGCACGACGCGAGTGTGCCGGTTAGCCCGACGCTCGCGGTAGCCGCGGGGCCTGGCCCGGCGGGTGACCCGGCCGTGCTGTGTTCCCCGGTCCGCCTGGCGCGATGCGCAGCGAGAGATCATCCCGTAGCTGGTGTGCCACTGGTCGAGATCATGGCAACCCTGACGGTTTCGCCATTGAATTCATGGAACTTGCCGAGTGGTACGGCATCGGCCGCACCAGCGTGGCTAAGTTGCTGCGTGCTTGGCGCGAAAGTCAGGTCAAGAAGGTGCGGTATAAAACGTCCTGTTACTAAGTGTGCGCTACGGGTACGAAAAGATCAACGGATAGCGTCCACGACTGGTCGCCAATCAAAGGAGTGCTGGGCGGACTTTAGCCGGATAACCTCGTTCGGCAACACGGTCACTCCCCATTCGCTGAGCGTCCGCAAGTTTCGCTCGAACACCGGATGCGCCGCAAGGCTCGGCTTGACATACGGAACCACAATAATAGGTAGCTTCAGGCCAATAGCTTCGTTAAGTAGCCCCAATGCGAACGTGTCACAAATCCCCGCAACCCACTTATTTATCGTGTTGAACGTCGCTGGCACAACAGCGATAGTATCAGCCAGCGGCAAGGCGTCGGGGTCGTCCGGCCGTTTGTAGTCGTGGCGCACAGGGTAGCCGGTCTGTTCGGTGAGCGCCGGGCTGTCTATCCAACCGGCAGCGCGCGGTGTGGCAATAACACAGACCGTCCAGCCTTGGTCTAGTAGCGACTCGACCAGTTCACCAATGGCCTGGGCAGGTGGCGCGGCACAGACGACCAGATATAATACTCGTGTTGGCTGCGATGCCGTCATCAAATAACCCCGGCCCTAGTCGCGAGGGCACGTAGGCCCGGGGTGGCACTCTTGCGCTCACGAGCCAGTAGCGTGGTCAACAGCGCTCGGGCTGTCGCACTTCGGGAGACGGCTTGCTGTGCTACCCGTTCTGCTTCAAGCAAATGCAGCACAGCCAAACTGTCATCACCTTGCCCAACCGACGCCCAACCTAGCTCCAGGTGAACTTGCGAGCGCCGACCACGCAGCACGGCGGGTAGTGTGTCGGTGTTGATGTTTTCACCTAGCTGCAAAGCTGTCCGCGAATCGCCAAGCGCAACGTGGACAGCTAGTTCATGGATGGCAATGTTGGTCGGGCCAAACGCTGTCCATAGCCAGTTCCCGTCTTGCCCGAGGCACTCAGCTAGGCGTGCGGCAGCGCGCAGATTATTCTTGGCGGCTTGGGAATCACCTCGACGTGCCGCCATTATCGCCTGTAGCAACAAGAGCGCACCATGAGCCGAAATGATGTCTTCAACGTTCGACCGAATAGACCCGGCATGGCTGACGATGTGCTCTACTGCTTGGCCTGCGGTCTGTTCGGCATCAGCGAGGTGGCCGCTTCCAAGCAACGCACAGGCCACCTGATAATTCGCGATACCAATTAGTCCATGCCGGCTCGTCTCGGTGGCGAGTCTCAGGCTGCGATCAGCCGCCACCCAGGCCAAGCTAGTGTCACCAACCTTGGTTGCCAACTTGGCGGCGGCGAGATAGGCAGCAGCCTCGGTATGCACGGGAATAGCGGTGCTTGCCGAGGAGGTCTCGATGCGATTAATTACTAACGGCAGTAGGCGGGCAGCACCATCATAGTCTGCCCGTTGATACAAACGGTGCGCCTGTATGACGCTTGCCTCAAACTGGGAAATATTTGGGGCTGTACGACTCGCCGAAGATGGCTCGGGTTCAGGTTGGTGGCCAAGGAGCGCCCGACGTAGCCCGTCCAGTACCGGCACGTCAACTTGATGTACGCCACCACTACCCTGCATCTGACCACCAGCCAGACCAGGCCGTCCTCGTATTTCAGTGGCCTTTGCTCGAACGGCAGCAAGGCGCTGGTCACGCTCACGCTGCTCGTGTTCGGCCTTGGCAGTCTCTAGCTCCAGGAAGGCGGCGAGAAGGGCTCCACCAGCATCGCAGGCGTCATCTGCAGCCCGCCAGAAGCGTTCATCTGCCCGAGCCCGGCCCTTCTCGATGTGCACGATCGTGGTGCGGTCACAGATGGCGACCTTGGCAAGCTGGCCCTGGGTCAGCTCAGCCGCGAGCCGGAAGGTGGCAAGCTGCGCACCGAGTGAACGGCGCAGCTCAGCGATTGCCTCCGGCTCCCTGGCCATATCGTCGTCTTCCATCCATCCAGTGTCAGCGGGCCACGTTCCGCACTCAGCATAACTGCTGGTGGCGACAGGTGTGGCAACTATCCACACAGGGTAACGCACAGCGATTACCAGATGTTTTAGTGATCTTCAAGGCACCTGGGGTCGGGTTCAGTCCTCCAGACAGCGGCACTAGCCAGCGCTTGTCCGCAGTACAGGTTGACGGCGAGCTGCAATTCCTGACGGTGTACGAGTCTGGCCGGAGCGGCCCGTGTCAGATGAGCAGGACGCGCCACGGCTGGTCAAGGCGCGAGGGCCGGAGTTACGGCTACCGCCGTTTTGAACCCGAAGGTGTCAAGCACGTAACCGAGAAGCCGAGGAACCCGTGAGCATGTATCCACAGCCCGACAAAGAGCTGATCGAAGAAGAAAAGCTGCTGGCCGCAGTGATTGGGCTGAGCCACCGGATACCGTGCGGCAGCCAGATCGCTCTGCCGTTGAACCTCGATCGTGCCACTACCGAAGTAGAAAGGCTGTTCACCGAGCACAAGTTGCCATTGAAGGATGAACTGCTCGGCGCGCTGACCTTGTGGCGGGAGCATGCCGAACAAGGGTTGAAGTTCTCGGAGCAGTGCGACCAGTTGATGCAAAGGTCATTCGTTTGGTTGATGACACCTGCAAGCGCTGATTACGGAGCCAGCCATGAGCTTAGACACCGTACCGACGTCAATGGGCAAGCATCACCGGCGGGATGAGGATGCAGCCTTAGCCGTGCAGCAGTACGAGTATTTATTGCGGCTGCTGTATGAGCATAAGCCCGCACCACGGTCGGGGCTGTGTGTGGTGTGGGATTGGGTGGCCGTGTGTTGAGGTACGGCTGGCGGCGGCTGGGGCCGAGCACGCCCGTGATTGATAGGTGGACATTTGGCGCAGGCTGGCGTGACTACCTGTTTTGCCTAAGTGAACCAGCAACCGAGGTGAATCCGATGGGCGACGAGTTGAGCCACAGCGAGCGCTGGCTTATAGGCGAGCTGTTCGAGCTTAGCGCCAAGAGGTAGCGAGTTTCGCTGCACGGGCGATGGGAGCGGACATTGAGAAGGCGGGCCACCCAACACCGAGGAGGAGTTTCGGCTTGGCTCGCGGCTAGTGGAATTGGGCACGATGATACAGGGGAAGGCGACGGGGCAGGCACGGAAACCCAATTCAGGGCCAGGCGAAACCCGGCCTGACGGAAAAGGCCATTGAGCAGCACTACGCGCACGCCGTCATCCTGCCCGCAGAGATCAGGGCCAAGGCGCGTGAAGCCGTCCAAGCCACCGTTGACGAGCAGTTTGAACTCAGCGACGAGCTACGTGAACAGTTCACCCGAAAACTTGAAAAGCTGGAACCAAAGACAGCTACTTCCTCGACCTGGCGGCAGAGGAAGGCTGGCCCAAGGACCAGGGCAACGTCATGATTGCTTAACCTTCACGGCAGTGACTTTGAGTAGTCGCTGGCATTCTCCAGGCCCATCGGCCAGTTGTTCAGTTCGGCCCGCCGGGTGATCGTCGCTCTGCCCGTGCGGTGGCCGCGCGGACCGCGATTCGGCTCCGAACAGCGGTCTCCGGGTGCCCAAAACCGCCATTCAGCTCCGAATGGCTGTCCAGCCCCGCATCCAGACTGCCATTCGGCTCCGAATGGCGCTCGGCGCTAGCCTGCGCTGAGCGGGGCGTTCAGGCGCCGCCTCGTTCCACGGCTTGCTACCTGGCATCACGAGCTCGATACAATCAGTGATCTTGACGTGGCCCTGATCCAAGGACAAGCTGAGGGAGAAGATCAACAGTATCCGCGATGAATGGAAGAAGATCACCCGACAGCTTGAAGGCCGCTACCAACCAACTGGAGACGGACCGACAGGTTCCTGGCAGCGCTTGAGCTGCTCGACGACCCGCACGGCCTGTATATGCGCGGTAACGAGACCGTCAGGGGCCATCCTCAACCGGGCGTTCTCACCAAGCTGTACGTCGATGGCGGTCGGGTCACCGACCAGGAGCTGAACGAGCCGTTCAACATGCTGCATGAGCCATATGTCGTTTACCGGGAGCGCCAGGCAGAGCGACGTAGCCGCCAGGGTGCGCAACCCCACACCTACTACCGGCAGGGTGCCGCCGTGGCGTTCCGGGCGAACTGGCGGCCACTACGAAGCAAGCTGACGAAGCTGCTTGGCAGCGCGTCCTCCAGAGAGCAAGCAGCGCCGACCTCCTAGCGGAGACCGGCGCTACCAGCGGAAACACCGTAATCGACTCGCTTGCCGTGGCCTTTGAGGGCACAAGTATAAGTAAGCAGGTGATGGTCGGCATTCTCCGTGCCTACTTGAACCGTGGCGACCTCCTACACGATCTTCAGGAGACGGTGCGGCAGCTCGCCGAGGCGGTCGGCACCGAGGACACCCCCGGGGCGGAGTGTCAAGACCATCACCCGCGAGGGTGGCGGGAAACGGAAGCTGTCCAACCGTCTGACTGATGACCAGGTGCGGGAGCTGGTCACCGCATTCGAGGCAGGCACTACCCGCGTGGAGCTTGCCAAGCGGTACGGCATCGGTCGTACCAGCGTGGCCAAGCTGCTGCGGGAGTGGCGCGAGCGGAAGGCCCAAGAACGTATGGTGTGACCACGAGCGCCCGAAAAGACCAATTGCAGCAGCGGAGTCAAAGTATGGTCACTTTGGGGGCCGCATTACCCGGCGCATCTCAAAGGCGAGATACGCAAAAAAGATAATTAGACTCGCGAGGAACAGTCCCACGTACACCGCGCGCATAACAACCGAAAGTGACGGCTGGCCGAAGGTCATCTGTAGCAGCGGTAACACCATTCCAGTGACGGCGACACCGGCAAGAACAATCAGGGCTGTTATCAATCCTTGTGGGCGGCTTACAATACTCAGAGCTTGGCGAACAAGCTCCAGTTCAAGCTCAACTTGCTTTAATGCAGCTTCGGCTGACGATTCGCTTCGCCGCAAGTCTCGCTGATAAGCTGACTCAATAGTGTATCGAGCAGCACTAAGGGCGGGGTTCATTGGAATAGACGATAGGAGGAAGTCTGATGACACCAAACCGCTTAGCGCCGAGGGGCGCTCACGTGCACTCCACGCAGCCTCTACAATATTTAGAAGCTTGCCTGCGATTCGCCGATCTTCCGGCTGGCTGAGCTGATCCACAAGGGCAGACCGTTTCTCCTCCCAGCCAGACGGTTTATCTTCTTTTGCTAGACCAGCGCAGTCAAGCTGCTCGAAGAGCTGCCGTACGCGGCACACAAATTGATCGAAGTAGGGCCGCAGCTCGTCAGCCGTCCTAGAATCAGAATCCCACTCGAGGTAGTACTTCTCGAAGGGTTTGTTCGGATCTCTGAAGTAAGAATCGAAGATGCTATCGATAAAGTCATCCACATCATCGTCGAACCTCATTTGGCGCACAGAGTCGAGTTCCGACTGGCGCTGTGTCTTAATCTCCTCCAACTCCTTGATCCGACGCTCAAGCGCCACTCGCTCACCCACTAATGCCACTAGCCGGGCTACCAAGAGGCCTGCGATAATCGCAACCAGGGCCGCACTTGACTGTACGAGGGTGGACAATAGTGGAGCGCTGTCTGGTGCCGGTGCCAATGGCTGAGAAACACCAGTCACACTTTCAAGCAACAACTATGCCACTCCAGTCCTGACACGGTGGATCTCCGCCAACAACGCATCCCACGGAAACAGCTTGGCGGCTGGCGGCCCCATGTTCGGCGTGGGCAACGGATAGCGTTCAGGATCGAATATCAGGCGGACACCCCACGCGTGCAGCCGCTCAACGCTCTCCTGAAACGCGGGATGCTTGGCCAATGCACTATTCGGCACCGGCACGGCTACTATCGGCAGCCCAAGCCCTATGGCCTCGTTCAAGATACCGAGCGCTAACGTGTCGTTACTGCCGTGTGCCCACTTATTGATCGTGTTGAAGGTAGCTGGCGCTACGGCAATGGCATCAGCCTGGGGCAACACATCAGGTTCATCAGGCTGTTTGTAGTCATAGCGCACGACGTGGCCGCTTAGCTCGCTGAGCGTTGACAGGTCCATAAACTTGACGGCTGACGGCGTGGCAATGACACAGACTTCCCAGCCTTGTGCCTGCACCTTAGGAACGAAGCTCGGCAGATCGCCGGCCGGACGGCCGCCACAAGCAACAATATACAAAACTGGCCTGGTCGGGCTAGCGGTCACAAGTCTCCCTACTGGTCAATACCGATACGTCGTGCCAGCCCACGTAGTCCCGGTGTAGCACTCAACCGCTCCCGAGCGAGCATAGTACGTACCAGAGAGTGCGTCGCCGGATTAAAGCGGACTTCTTCCGGCGCGGTCTGCTCGGCTCGGAGAAGCGTTCCGGTCGCTAGGCTGTCGCTGCCAAGCAAGACATGGCCTTGTGTCAAGTCAATAAGGAACTGTCCCCGCCGTTCGTTTAAGCTTAGCGGCAGGCGTTCAACATCGACATGTTCGCCCCGGCGTACCGCGTCGTGACCGTTGCCAAGCTCGGCGGCCACTTGGACACCATGAATAGCTACGTTCGTTGGCCCGAAGATGGTATGAATATCGGCATACTCGATACCGAGCAACCGGCTGGCTGTACGAGCCTCACCAAGCAGTTCCCACGCTTCCGGCGCGTCACCCAGCCGGGCGCTGGCAACGGCACCCGTGAGCAGCAAGCCGCCCCAACTCGCCATGCCGAGGGACGACGACATTTTACCTGCTGCCACTGCATCGGCAGCTTGCAAGGCTACCTCTCGCGTGTCCTCCAGCCTGGAAGCGGTGAGCAACACGTTCGCCACGCGGTAGGTGGCGGCTGCCGCCAGTAGCGGGTCATCGAGCGACTGAGCGACACGCACGGCCCGATCCGCTGCCATCAGTGCCAGCTCAATATCTCCTAAACGCTTGAGCAGCGATGAAGTGGTGTTGTACGTATGGACAACTAGTCTCAGCGCCGAGTATTGTTCGTCGCCACTCAAGGTAGCAGCGCTCATTTCAACCTGGGGAATAAGCTGAGCCAGATGATCACCAAGCGCGGCATAGGCTGCTTGCTGTCGGAGCTGCCAGGCACGTTTTACTTGTGTAGTCAGCTCGGATAGCGCCGGTACGTCATCCTGCACGTTAACGCCAGGCCGCCGACTACGTGCGGAACGATTACCAGCCGCCAGCATAGCGCCAGAGAGGCGGCTGATGACCTCAGGCAAGAAGCGGCGGATAGGTTCACTGTTGTGAGGGTGAGTCGGGTGCTGCCCCTGATCGCCAGCTCGCACACTGCCACGCAGTTCAGCGGCCCTGGCTCGGACAGCGACTAGGCGTTGTTCACGCTCCCGCTGCTCGTGTTCGGCCTTGGCTGCCTCTAACTCCAGGTAAGCCGCAATCAGGGCTCCACCGGCGTTACAGGCGTCATCAACGGCTCGCCAGAAGCGTTCGTCAGCTCTGGCCCGGCCTTTCTCGATGTGCACGATGGTGGTGCGGTCACAGATGGCGACACGAGCGAGCTGCCCCTGTGTCAGCTCGGCAGCTTGCCGGAAGGTGGCGAGCTGCACCCCGAGTGTCCGACGCAGCTCGGCGATTGTCTCCGGCTCTCTGGCCATGTCGTCGTCTTCCACGCTTCCAGTGTCGGTCTGTCACCAGGCGTAACGAGCACAACCGCTGGTGACAGTAAGTGTGCCAACCGTGCGCACAGGATAACGCACAGGCCGCAGCACCTGTTTTGGTGATCTTCCGGCGCGCGGCGTCGGGTTCATCCCTCCAAGCAACGGCTCGCAGCCAACGCTGTCTCGCTCGGAAGCGCGTGATCTTGGCTGCCACCCATGGCAACAGCACGGATTTTAGGGGTACGCAGGCCGATGTATATGACAGATGAGCAGACCTCCCGGCCGTTTGTCTGGTTTCCCTTGGTTGGGGAGCGGCATGCCATTGATCGGAGTGATCGTCATGTACCAGCCGGTGAGCCGATGCGGTGTCTGTGCGGAGCTGTTCATCCACGGGGAGCTGAGGGAGACCTGGAATGGCTCTGGAAAACCTGTGAGCAGTGTTGGGATGAGGCGTGCCGGATTGTGGGGGTGAGGAGACAGGGGTGATATACCCGGGCGGGTCATATGATACGTGGGCAAGAGGGTGAATGTGGTCAGGTTGGCCGATCGGACGTAATCTGCACCCTAAACTAGGCAGCTTCCAACGGAATCAAGATTCATCTGCGGACTCAATCAGTAAAGCGGTGAACTGATGCACGAAAACACCTAAAAAGTTGCTCGTAGCCCTCAGGGGAATCAACGAGCAACTACCTAGGGCTGCCAATAATATCGCAAATGAACGCATCACACCGGAAGAGCAAGTCGAATTTGCCGAGCTCGTCATTCGGCTCGGCGAGTTGATAAAACTTCATGCATGGGAAGTCCGAGGATATGAGTGCTTGGTGTCAAGTGGTGGGTGCACCACCAGCCTCGACCAGGAGTTTATTGAGTACTTCGGTTGGCTTCAGCCAGCCGAGTGTCTCACGTGGACGGTTGTTGAGTTCATCGGCGACTGCGTCGAGTT
>JBOHGM010000112.1:0-14397 GCA_050699435.1 Pseudonocardiaceae bacterium
CCGGCCGCAGCGGCCACCGCAAGCTCATGGCGGAGAGTGTCGACATACGACGTGAGGTCCATGGCGCCATCATGACACTGCGATGGCGCCATGGCAAGCTGATTCGGCTCAATCAGGTGCCATGTTGCCCGCGCAGTCATACTGGGTGCTGCGAGTTGCGCTTCCCCCGCGCTCGACCCGGGATGAGTCGGCCAGGGGAGCAGGTGTGACGCTGGGGTGGATCGGTGCCCATGGCGGCGCGGGTATCAGCGCCGGCCAGGTGGTCCGGGCCCGCGCCGTGTGGGTTGATCTCGATGTGGCGTTCCCGCTGCCTGCCGGTCATCGCAGGCGTGTGGTGGCCGATGGTCTCGATCTCACCGGGCGGGTACCTGGCATGCTCAAACGCTGGGTCCGGGGATCCCGGGGTGAGTGGTTGGGCGTGGTATGGGTGCCGGTACGCGATGGCGCCGGCGATGTGCGGCTCACGCTTGACGATCAACTGGTCCCCGCGGCCGCACTCAGCCCACGACGGACCGGCCACGGCCGCTCGCCACCGGCGTCATGATCGTCAGTTCGGTGCCTGCAGCGACACTTCATGGGTAGCGGTGCAGGGGCGAGGTAGCGTGGGGTTCCGTGGTTCGCAGAGCTGTGACCCTGATGATGCTCGCCGTGCTCGCCGGATGCGGGGGTGCGCAGCAGCCGATACCGGTGGTGACGGATCGCCCGGACGTCGCGCGCGCTGCCCCGCCGCCGGATCCGGTGCTGGTCCCGGCGTTGACCGGCCAGCAGCCTCAGGCTGCCGCCGATCCCCGTTCGCTGGCGCGGCAGATCACCGCGGGTGAGACCGCAGTGCGGGATCCGGTGAGCCGGCCTGAATTGGTTGCGGCGGGCGGGCGGACCGCGCAGGTCGCCTACCGTGCCCTGGTCGACCGGCCGGGCTGGGACGCCGCGGTGCTGGCCGACGTCCCGGCACCACTGCACGACGCCGTGCAGCACAATGCCGCCGCCGGACGCGAGTTCCAGGCGATGGCGAGCCGGCTGCCCACCACTTTGCCGGCCTGGCGAATCGTCGAGCCACTCCCCGCGCAGGAAATCCGGGCGCACTACGCGGAGGCGCAGCGGCGCTTCGGGGTGCCCTGGCAGGTGCTCGCCGCGGTGCACCTGGTCGAGACGAACATGGGCCGGATCGTCGGGCTTTCCGCGGCAGGCGCGCAGGGGCCCATGCAGTTCATGCCCGCCACCTGGGCGCGTTATGGCCTCGGCGGCGATGTGTGGGACACCCGGGACGCGATCCTCGGCGCCGCCAACTACCTGGCCGCGAACGGTGCCGCCGACGGCACCGATGCCGCGCTCGACAAGGCCCTCTACCGCTACAACAACGACACCCGCTACGTCCGCGGCGTCCGGCACTACGCGAAGGTGATGCAGGCCGATGAGCGCGCCTTCCTGGGCTTGCACGCCCGCCACGTCTACTACCGTACCCAGTTCGGCGACGTGCTTCTGCCGACCGGATACGAGTCCACCGAAAGCATGCCGGTGCAGGACTGGCTGGCCCGGGGGCCGCGGTAAGGGGTGGGTGCGTGGCGAGTGACACGGTGACCGTGCACGTCGACGGCCAGCTGATGCGGCTGTCCAATCTGGACAAGGTGCTCTACCCGGCCGCCGGGTTCACCAAGGCCGAGGTGATCGACTACTACACCCGGATCGCGCCGATGATCCTGCCGCATCTCGCCGGCCGCCCGGTGACCCTGCGCCGCTACCCCGACGGCGTCGCGGCCGAGCCGTTCTACGACAAGGACGCCTCGCGGCATGCGCCCGGCTGGCTGCGGGTCGTTCGGCTACCCACGCCGGGCAGCACCAAAGCGCACGACGAGATCGGGTATGCCGTGATCGACCGGCTGCCTGCACTGGTCTGGGCAGCGAACCTGGCCGGGCTGGAACTGCACGTTCCGCAGTGGACGGTCAGTTCGCAGGGGGTGCCCCAGTCGCCGGACCTGATGGTGTTCGACCTGGATCCCGGCCCCGCCACCACCGTGGTGGAGTGTGCGAGGTTGGCGCTGGAGATCCGGGACCTGGTGGCTGCGGACGGCCTGGAGTGCTACCCCAAGACCAGCGGCTCCAAGGGCCTGCAGGTCTACGCGCCGGTGCAGGTTGGCGACGCGGAAGACACCTCGGCCTACGCGCGCCAGGTGGCGGAGCGGCTCGCCGCGCGGCGTCCGGGTGAGGTGGTGGCCCGGATGGCGAGGTCGGCCCGCCGGGGCAAGGTGCTGGTGGACTGGAGCCAGAACAACCCGGCCAAGACCACCATCGCCCCGTACTCGCTGCGCGGCCGGGACTATCCCACCGTCTCCACCCCGGTGACCTGGCCGGAGGTGGCGGCGTGCGCAGCACCCGGGGACCTGGTGTTCACCACCGACGACGTGCTGCAACGGGTACAGCGGCACGGCGACCTGTTCGCGCCGTTGCGGGCTCAGCCACCCGCCGACCGTCCGACGTTGCCGGGATCCCGACGCTGAGCGGGTCGGCGAGTCGTCGTGGAGCGACCCGGCAGACCCGATGGCCGGCCCGCGGGCCCCCCCGTCCCGCGGGCCGGCCAACTGGCTCTTCCCGCCACGGCCACGCACCCCCCGTGTTCGCGACACCGACCGCCACCGCCCCTCGTGGCGGCGGACAGCGCACTCACCATCGCATCGTCACCGCATGGGATAGAGCACGGTGCCCGGCCAGCAGATACACCCGCGACAGAAAGGAGGAGCCCCGCCGGAAAGCGGAGCACAAGAGGGCCCCGGCGTCACGGGGGCAACGTGACGCCGGGGCCATGGGCCCGATCCTCCCGGGCGCGGTCGGCCGGATCGGGCGTTCGCGGGACAGGGCTGATTCGCCGGGGTCACCGGTCATTCGACCCACTAGGGCGAACGGATCAGTCCGGTGAGGTGGAGGGCTGCTGACTGGGGCACCGCGGGAGGCCCCCGGCACCGGTGTGCACCCGGTGCTGCAGCAGAGCGAGATCGGCTCTGGTCAATCCGTCAGCGAGCATGCCGCTGGGCGAGCCCGGTGCAGTCGGACTCGATCCGGTCGGGCCGGCCGGGCAGGAGGTCGCAGCGGTGCCGAGCGGGCTCGCCGGATTCGAGGGTGCCGAGTCGCCACCGGCCGCTGAGGGCCCGGCGAACCGGCTGGCGGCGAGAACCGTAGCAGTGCCGTGCGGCGGGGTTGGCGTTCCCCGGGCAGCCTGGTCCGTCTGGGGCAGCGGCGCGGCCGGGCCTGCCCTGGCCGGCGCGGCGACCGGGGCAGTTCGCGGGGGCACCGGGGGTGCGGCTCGCGTCGTCGTCCGGGGCGGGGTCTGCTGGTCGGCGAGCGCTGGCGCGATGGTGTGCAGAACGGGTTCGACGACCGGGGGCAGCACCGGTTGGGCGACCTGCGCTACGAGGTCCGGTACCGGCCGCTGGGCGGGCAGGCGCAGCACCCCTGTAACCGGAATCAACTCGGCAGCCGGAAGCACCTCCTCGGTGCTCGTCGTGACCGGGGGCACCGTGGCGAGCAGGGCGCTGGCCGGCTCTTCGGACGCCGGAATGTCGGGCAGTCGGGCCAGGCCGCTGTCCTCGGGTGCTACCGAGTCGGGTCCATCAGGGGCGGGGGCGGTCATCGCCGGTGCCCAGCCCGGGGGTCGATCCTCGTCGGCCAGACCGGTCGCAGCGCCCAGCAACCACCCGCAGACGACCATGCCGGCCAGCACGGTGAGCCTCAGCAGCACGCGGGCCACCCAGCGCCGCGCCCACTGGGCGCCAGCTGTGCTGGGGATGCCGGCCACCGGTCCCCACCCTTCCGCGGGTCCGGCGTGGTGCCAGTCCGCAGCCACGACGTCGCCACTCTGCGATTCGGATCGGAAACCGGGCGAGTGGCCAGCAGCCGAAACACCCGGACAGCCGTTAGCAGGCAAGGTACACGGATGACCACCCCGCGTGGTATCCCCTGACCGTCGTCAGACCCCGACCGTCGTCAGACCCTGATCGTCGTCAGACCCGGTGTGGCGGGTCGGGCCGGGCTGCGGTGAGGCGGGCCACGGCATTGTCCAGCACCTCGTCGCGCTTGCAGAACGCGAAGCGCACCAGGTGCCGCCAGGATGCCGGGTCGTCGACGAATACCTGCACCGGCACCGCCACCACACCGGCCCGCAGCGGCAACTCCCGGCAGAACTCGATACCGTCGGAGTACCCGAGTGGCCGGATGTCCGCGCACACGAAGTACGTGCCCTCCGACCGGCGCACTCCGAACCCTGCCGTGCGAAGCCCCCGGGCCAGCCGGCGCTGCTTGGCCTGCAGCGCCGCCCGGTGTTTGTCCACCCAGCCGAGTTCGGCGCGCAACGCATGGGCCACCGCGGGCTGGAACGGGGCGCCACCGACGAAGGTCAGGAACTGCTTGGCCGCCCGCACCGCAGCCACCAGTTGCGCGGGCCCGCACACCCAGCCGATCTTCCAGCCGGTGACACTGAACGTCTTGCCCGCGCTGGAGACCGACAGCGTGCGCTGCGCCATCCCGGGCAGCGTCGCGATCGGGACGTGCTCGGCGCCGTCGAACACCAGGTGCTCGTAGACCTCATCGGTGATCACCAGCAGGTCGTGCTCGACGGCCAGCGCAGCCAGTCCGGCCAGCTCGGCGCGGGTGAACACGGTGCCGGTGGGGTTGTGCGGGCTGTTGAGCAGCAGCGCCCGGGTGGCCGGGGTGATCGCGTCCGCCAGCACGTCGAGGTCCAGCGCGAATCGGTCACCGTCGGCCACCAGCGCCGCGCACCGCCTGCTCGCCCCGGCTAGCGCCACGGCGGCGGCGTAGGAGTCGTAGTACGGCTCGATGAGCAGCACCTCGTCGCCCCGGTCCACCAGGGCGAGCAGCGCGGCGCTGAGTGCTTCGGTGGCCCCGACGGTCACCAGCACCTCGGTGTCCGGATCGTGCCGCAGGCCGTAACGGGCCGCGCGGTGCTCGGCGACGGCAGCGCGCAACTCGGGCCTGCCCGGCCCGGGCGGGTACTGGTTCACGCCGCCTGCGATCGCCGACCGGGCGACCTCGAGCATGCCGAGCGGGCCGTCGGTGTCCGGGAAACCCTGGCCGAGATTCACCGCGCCGGTGGCCACGGCCAGCGCGGTCATCTCGGCGAAGATCGTCGAGGTGAACGGCTGCAGGCGGGGGACGATTCGGTGGGGTCGCACGGCGCACATCCTGCCTCCGATCCGGGCTCGATGTGCCCAACCTGCTGCTGCTCGCGAGGGGCGTGGACAATCGGCATGGTGGAGATGACCATGAACGAGCAGGCGAAGCAGCGGGGGCTGCGCCGCATGAAGGCCGTCGCCCTGGGGTTTCTGGTGGGTGCCGCAGTGGTGTACGTGATCGCCCGGTTGAACGAGGACGCCGCACCCTGGGTCGGCTACCTGCGGGCGATGGCTGAGGCCGGAATGGTCGGCGCGCTGGCCGACTGGTTCGCGGTGACCGCGCTGTTCCGGCACCCGCTCGGGCTGCCGATCCCCCATACCGCGATCATCCCGCGCAAGAAGGACGCGCTGGGGGAGAACCTCAGTGACTTCGTGGGCGCCAACTTCCTCTCCGAGTACGTGGTCAGGGACAAGTTGCGCCGGGCGCAGATCACCGCCCGGCTCGGGCGATGGCTGGCCGACCGGCACAACGCCGAACGGGTCACCGCGGAACTCGCCACCGCGGTGCGCGCCGCGGTCACCGTGCTGCGCGACGAGGACGTCCAGGCCGTGGTGGAGAACGCGATGGTCAAGCGCCTGATCGAGCAGCCGTGGGGACCGCCGCTGGGCCGGTTGCTCGAACAGTTGCTGATTGACCGGGCGCACCGCAAGCTGGTTGATCTGGTCACCGACCGCGCCTATGTGTGGGTGCGGGATAACCACGCGACGGTGTTGCGGGTGGTGCGCAAGCGCTCGCCCAGGTGGTCACCGAGGTTCATGCACGGGTTGGTCGCGGACCGGATCTACGCCGAGGTGCTGGCCTTCGCCTGGGCGGTGAAGGTCGACCCGAACCACGCCATGCGTAACGCGGTGGACGACTTCCTCCTGGAATTCGCCCGGGACCTGCGCTCGGATCCGAAGACGATCGCACGAGCCGAGGCGGTGAAGCGTCAGGTGCTGGCGCACCCCGATGTGCAGACCCTGGTCGGGTCGGTGTGGGGAACCGTGAAGAAGATGATCCTCGATGCAGCCGAGGATTCCTCCTCCGAACTGCGGCTGCGGGTGCGCGAAGGCTTGGTCTCACTGGGCAGGCGGCTGGCCGACGACGCCGACCTGCGGTCCAAGGTGGACACCTGGTTGGAGGGTGTCGCGGCATACGTGGTGTCCAACTACCGGGCCGAGATCACCACGTTGATCACCGACACGGTGCAGCGCTGGGACGCTGAGGAGACCGCCCGCAAGGTCGAACTCCAGGTTGGCCGGGATCTCCAGTTCATCCGGATCAACGGCACCGTGGTCGGGGCGCTGGCCGGCCTGGCCATTCACACCTTCTCGCAGCTGCTGCTCTGACCCAGCCCGAGAAAGGGGGTGGTAACAGCACCGCGATACGGCTGCCGGGCTCGCGGGGGCATCCTGGGGCCAGCCGCTGATCGCCGGTTCGGAAGAACGCGCTACTGACGTTCCTGCGGGTGCCTGTTCATGATCAGTAAGGGTGCGCGCCGCGTCCTGTCTAGAGTTCCGGCCTCCCAGAGCTGGAAACGATCATGATTGGAGCGGCGTGCGCACGACGAGGGTATGGCGGCGGGTGCTGGGGGTTGAGCGCACGGTGATCGCAGTTTGCGGGCGGTGGCGACGGTGGCGATGTTGCGGCCGCGACGGGCAGTGATCGCCGCGCGGTGACGCACCAGCCAGCTTGGCCCGGCGGGGGTTTCTGCGCGGCTTCCACCGCTGCTCAGCGCACCAGGGCCGAGCCATGCTTGGTGATCGAGCCGCGACGCACGGTGGTGTCGGATTCGCGATGCCGTGGCGTGAGCCCGGCCCACGAACACAGGTGACGTGCGCTGGCGAAGCGGTGGACATCCCCGATCTCGGCCACGACGATCGCTGCCAAGGTGGTCCCACACCGGGAAGGGCTTGAATCGCGCGGTAGCCAGGATCGGTGGCCAGGCGAGCGCCGACCAGGTGCGCGGCGCGGTCGATCTCGAAGGTGAGTGTCTCGATCACCCGGCACAGCGAGTTCACCCGCGCCCGGTACCGACCGTCCAACGGGGCCTGCTCGAGCAGGGTGCGCCCGCGCACCCCGAACAGATCAGCCACCGGCAGGTGCACGCCCTGTTTCGCCAGCACCGCGTGCACGCTGGCCTTCAGCCCGCTGCGCAGCGCGACCAGCTTGGCCCGATGCCGCACCAACTCCCGTAACCCTCGGGTGGGCGGCGGAGCGATCCACGCCTGCGGCAGCCGGCCCATGCGCAGCAGATCCACCAGGTCGGTAACGTTGCGCACATCGTTTTCACCCGCCGGTAGGCAAATCCCTTCACACCCAACGGATGCGCCAGATGCACCGAGCGCCGGCCTCGGTGAGCACATCCACCGCCCAGTACCAGCCACGTTGCCTCCAGCACCACCTCCGGGCACTTCCCGGCCTTGCCGATCTCCTCAGCCAACAACCACGGCTCGTTTGGGATCCGAACCGTGCTCAGATGCGCACCGGTCTCGGTCTGACGCACGATCACCGATCGCCGCCGGTGCAGAGAGAGTTACGTACAAGCTATTCACTCTGAGGTGACTGCCTGTCCTTCGCTCGCCGCGTCCGTGCGATCTTGCGTGCTTCTGCAAGAGCACACGGTTCTTCTCAAACATATTCAACAGGGTCACATATTTGGTTCCTGCGGTGCCTACGATCAGACCAGTATTTTCAGGCCATGTCTCGTCGGACGCCCTCTGAAGCGTGAGGGAGACGCCGTCTTCGATGTCAAGACCAGTTCACCAACCGCCTGATCGTGCATATGTCCTGGCCGCCAGAAGAGGCCAGTTTCCCGAAAGTTGTCCATGCACTCATCCTTCACATCAAGCAATTGATGTCACCTGTGGCCGGGAGCCTCCCCAGGTCGGCGACGTGTGATCCCGGCATCACGGCCATGAGGCACAAATCCTCCCCGGACCGCCTGAACATGGTTCCGCCGCCGAGCGCGTCATCCAGAGTCGCCAACGACTAATTTGCTGTTGTCAGGTCAGGCCAGGCCGTAGGTGGTGAAGCGGTCGTCGAGTTCGCGGACGGCGGAGGTGTCGTGCCAGGGCTGCAACTGGGCGCGGGCTTGGTGCAGTCGTCCGGTCAGCCGGGCCGAGCTGTTTCCGGCCGCGAGCTCGCTGGCGTCGCCGAGCAGGCGGGCCGCCTCGTCGATCTCCTGGCACTGCACATACGCCCTGCTCAGATCCACGGTAGTGAACGCTGTGTCCCGAACGAACGACGGATCCAGGCCGCTGAGCGCCTGTTGGGCATAATCAACTGCACGCTGGGAGTCATGCAGCTCAAGGTGGCACCAACCACGAATCATGATGTGTGCCGCCTCGTCGTATGAAGCGACAGAACCCGCCGTGTGGTCACCGGCCGCCGGGAGCGCGGCGTGGGCGGCGTCGAGTGCGGTCAGGCAGGCGTCGCGCTGCCCGTCGGCGGCGTAGGCCCGCGCGGCCACGTCGAAGGTGTAGGCCCGCAACTGCTGATCACCGGTGCGGCTGGCCCACTGCCCGGCGGCGACCGCGTGGTCGATGCCGGTACGCGGCATGCCCCGCCAGGTGGCCAGGTGGCTCATCTCGCACAGCACGAACGCGCCCCGCTGCGCGTTCTGTGCCTCGTGGGCCAGCGCCCGGGCGTCCTCGTAGTAGTAGCCCGCGTCGTCGAACTCGTTCAGGTCGAAAGAGAGCCACCCGGCCTGACGGGAGGACTCGCTCAGCACCGAGAGCAGCCGGGGCCGCAGCGTGGATGGGCACTCCGGCAGCAGCGAACGGGCCAACTGCCGCTGGGCGAGCACGGTGTCGAAAGCGGCGTGCGGGCCGAGCGCGTGATCCTGCCGCCGGCAGCTCCACAACACGGCGTCGATGTCCTCGATGGTCGGGGCATCGACCCGGCTTGACCCGCTGAGCACCGAGGCGACCCGCTCGTACCCATCCCCGTCGAGGGCTCCCGCGGCGGAAGCGGCAGTAGCCGCCCATCCGAGCAGCCGCAGCGCATTACGTCGGTCCATGGTATGCGCCCAACGTCGGAGGACCTGTACCAGCTGATGGTACGCACGGTCCCGCTCACGGGGAGTGGCCAGCGAGGACGTCAGGGATTCGAGGTAGTGCAGCAGCGCCACCGCGACGTGGTCCGGCACTGGGAGTCCGGTCAGTGTCGCCGAGGCTGGTGCCTCGTGGGGCGTCATCAGTTCGGCACAACCGTGCCGCGAGGGTCGCTGCACGTGCGGTTGGCCTGCGCATCCGGCGATTCCGCGCAGTCCGGGACAAGTCGCTGCGGGTGATCGCCTCCCGCAAGATTGAGTTCCGCGTTGGTGACCAGCTTCACCCATCTGTTGCGTGCTGAGCGCTTGCAGGAGCTAGCACAAGCGCCTAGGGTCGAGGATGCTCGAAAGGAGCAAGCAGGTGAAGCGGGTTGACGAGACGGTCCAGGAGTTCGGTCGCGACATCGGCAACTACATCCGGGAACAGCGGAACAACGCACAGCTGTCGCTACGCCAGCTGGCCAGGCTGGCCGGTGTGTCCAACCCGTACCTGAGCCAGGTCGAGCGGGGGCTGCGCAAACCGAGCGCTCGCATCCTGCAGCAGCTCGCCACGGGGCTCCGGATCTCCGCCGAGGCGCTGTATGTGCAGGCCGGCATCCTCGACCGGCCCATGGGTGGACCGGTCGTCGACGCCGTCGTCGCCGATACCGATCTTACCGAGCGACAGAAGCAGGTCCTGCTCGACGTCTACGAATCTTTCCGACGGGAACGGACGGCTCACATGCAGTCCAGTCATAGTGACGCGATTGCGGACGATGCTGTGGTCACCGTCCTGAAGCCTCGGTCGGGGAAGGAGTGAAGAATATGCCCGCACTGCCCAATTCAGAGGATGCGCGTAAGGCCCGCGAACAGGCCGAGGCAGGTGCCAATGTCACGCTCGACGCCGTGAAGAGCCCCTTGCTCGCCGCATTGGGTGCCGTTGATGCAGCGACCCACGCCGTCACTGAAGCGTTCAGCAAGGTCCGTACGGGGGCTACCGAGCGTGCGGAGGAGACGCAAAGCAGGTTGCAGAAGGCCCTCAATGAGCTGCAGGCCCGAGTGTCTGAGCTGCCGCAGGAGGTCGCCGAGCTGCGGCACCGCATGGAGCCCGCCGAGTTGCGCAAGATGGCCGAGGAATACCGGGAGGCCGCCCAGAATGCCTACGCCTCGCTGGTCGAGCGTGGCGAGGAGGTGTTCGGTGAGCTCCGCAGCCGGCCGGGGGTGAAGCAGGCCATCGAGTCGGTCGAGTCCGGCGTCGACACCGCCCAGGAACGGCTCGAGATCGCGGTCCGCGACCTCAACTCCACGGTCGAGGAGCTGCGGTCCCGGTTCGCCCGGACCAGCCGATCGGTCGGTGAGAAGGCCGCCCTGAAAACCCAGCGGGCCGCGACCGCGGTCGGGGAGCAGGTTCAGGACACCGCGGACAAGGTGTCCGAGGTCGTAAACGAGACCGGCGACGAAGCAGCCGCTACGACCCGCAGCACCGCCCGTAAGGCGGCCGCGCGGGCGGAGCCACCCCGTAAGCAGCCGACCCGGCGGCCGGGCGACGACAGCAGCCAGAAGCCCTGACACACGCGGTATACGACCCGGCCCGGAGTCCTGTTCTCCGGGCCGGTCGCGTCTGTCGTATCCTGATTCAATGCTGCTACCGCAGGATCTGGACCAGCTGATCTACTGGATCCTGTACTGGGCCGCGGTCCCGGTCGGGCTGTACGCGCTCGCTCACGCCGCACTTCAGCGGGCGGATGCCTACACCGCAGCCGACAAGTTGACCAAGCCGGCCTGGGTGGGCATCACCGGTGGTGGCGCAGCTCTGCTGTTGCTCAACGTGTTTGCCGGCCCCCTGTTGCTGTTCTACCTGATCGCGTTGGTCGCGGTGCTGATCTACATCGTGGACGTGAAGCCGGCGGTGACCGAGATACAGCGCGGACCGCACTGGTGATCGGGCGGCTGGATGCCCGCGCCGCTCTCGACTCTCCCGGGCTTCTCGCTGAACCGGTGCGGGTCGCGCTTGCCGCGCTGACCCCGGAACTCGCTGCCCTTCCCGGCGCAGAGGTCGTCGACGGTCTGGGGCGTGGCGGGTAGCACTCGGTCGGAGGCGCGCCGGGTAGCACCCGGCCCGGCCTCGACTCATGCGTAACCATGCATGTATGGTGTCGCGAATGGGTGAGCATGGTCATGGGCATGGTGTCGTGACATCGGATCGCCGCCGGCTCGGCTGGGCGCTCGTGATCACCCTCGTCGTGCTGCTGGTCGAGATCGTCGGCGCTGCCCTGACCGGTTCCCTGGCGCTGCTCGCCGATGCCGGGCACCTGGCCACCGATGCGCTGGGTCTGGCGGCCGCGCTGTTCGCCGCCGTCCTGGCACAGCGCCCGCCGAGCCAGCGTCGGACCTTCGGGCTGGGCCGGGCCGAAATCCTCGCCGCGGCGCTCAACGCGCTGGTGCTGCTGGCGGTGACGGGGGTGGTCGCGGTCGAGGGGATCGGCCGGCTGGCCGACCCGCCTGCGGTTCCCGGCGCGCCACTGCTGGTGCTCGGCGCAGTCGGGCTAGTCGGCAACCTGGTCGCGCTCGCGGTGCTCACCCGCGGCGGATCGAGCCACCAGGGATCGAGCCACCAGGGATCGAGCCACCAGGGATCGAGCCAGCGCAGCCTCAACCTGCGCGGCGCGGTGCTCGAGGTGATGGGCGATGCGCTCGGCTCGGTCGCGGTGCTCGGCGCTGCGGTCGTGGTGCTCACCATAGGGTGGCAGCAGGCCGACCCGGTGGCGTCGCTGGTGATCGCCGGACTGATCGTGCCCAGGGCGATCAGGCTGCTCTGCGAAGCGGCGCACGTGCTGCTGGAGGGCACCCCGCGAGACGTTGACGCCGAGGCGGTGGACTTGGTGCTGCGCGGGGTGCCCGGCGTGCTGGACGTGCACGACCTGCATCTGTGGACGATCACCTCGGGTCGGCACGCGATATCCGCGCACCTGGTGGTCAGCGAGGCATGGTCGGTGCACTGCGGGAAGACCTCGGTGCTCGACGCAGCGGCGGCCGAGCTACGCACCCATTTCGGGCTCACCCACAGCACCTTGCAGGTCGAGCACGACGCCCACGCCGATCACGAGCACACCTGCTAGCTTCTAGCCCGTGAGCGGCAATGCGTGTCATAGCACCGAATGCCACTCGGGTTGACTCAGTGGAAGACCACGGTGCGGTTGCCGTGCATCAGTACCCGGTCCTCAAGATGCCAGCGCAGCCCGCGGGCCAGCACGATCTTCTCGATGTCGCGGCCCTTGCGCACCATGTCGGCGACGGTGTCGGTGTGGTCGACCCGGATCACGTCCTGCTCGATGATCGGGCCTTCGTCCAGGTCGGGAGTGACGTAGTGGCAGGTCGCGCCGATCAGCTTCACGCCACGGTGGTGCGCCTGGTGGTAGGGCCGGGCGCCGACGAACGAGGGCAGGAAGCTGTGGTGGATGTTCAGCACCCGGCCCGACCAGGCCTTGCAGACGTCGGTGGGCAGGATCTGCATGAAGCGGGCGAGCACGATGGCGTGCGGTTCCTCGGCATCGACGAGTTCGCGCAGTTGTGCGAACGCCGCGGCCTTGACGTCGGGGGCCTTGACGTCGGCGGCCTTGGCGTCGGTGGGCTGGGCCGGGAACGGCACGTGATGGAACGGGATGCCGTGGGCGCGGGTCACCGTGGCGTGCTCGGGGTGGTTGCCGACCACCGCGCGCAGGTCGACGTCCAGTTCCCCGGCGGCGACCCTGCCGAGCAGATCGTAGAGGCAGTGCGCCTCCCGGGACACCAGCACCACCACCCGCGGCCTGCGCCCGGTGTCCGTGATCCGCCAGTCCGTGTCGCCGCCGAACTCCGCGGCCACCGCGCCGAACTGCCCCCGCAACTCCTGCTCCCCGAACGGCAGGGAATCGGCGCGCACCACCTGGCGGGTAAAGAACCAGCCGGTGTCCGGGTCGGCGTGATAGGCCGCCTCAGTAATCCACCCGCCTGCCTCGGCCAGGAACCCGGAGATACGAGCGACGATGCCGGTCCGGTCCGGGCAGCCCAGGGTGATCACGAACGCGCGGTCGGGCACAGCAGGCAGTCTGCCCCGCACAGCACCGGCGGTCAGAGCGGGGGTCGGGCTGGTTCACCGCCCTGGGTGGCGTTCAACAAGGTGGTGTCGCCGCTGATCACCGCACGGGATGGACGGCCCCACGCGGCGCGGTAGACGGCGTCGGCAAGTCCGACGACCGAGGCATCCGGCTCGGTCACGCTCTCCGGTGCGGTCTGCGGGAGCTGGCCCGGCACGAGGCGGACCGCCCAGGCCCGGCCGGCGTCGGCGGCGTGGTAGAGCACCGTGCCGGAGAACTCGGCGACGGCCCACATGTCGGTGCGCCGCTGGATGATCCGGGTGAGCACCTCGTCCACCCCGTCTGCGGCGAAGTCGGGGTCCACGCCGGAATCCGTACCCGCCGCGGCCTGCGCGTCGAGCCGGTGCACGGTGAGCTCATGCGCCATCCGGCGGGACCAGAACGCCGCGGTTCGCGGGGCGGTGGGGGAGAAGTTCCAGACCGGCGTGCCAGGGTCGGTGGCGGCGAGCAAGTCGAGCAGGGTGCTCAGTCGGTCGTCGAAACCCGCCAGCAGGGTGTCGAACTCGCCGGTCGGTCGTTCAACGCGGGGCGGCGGTGCGTCCGGATCGGCGGCCCGCAGCACCGCAACGACCATGTCGAAGACCCGGCTGACGTGCTGGATCAGCCGCTGCACTGGCCAGTCCGGGCAGGTCGGAACCGGCGTGTCAGCACCCGCGTCTACTGCGGCGGTCCGCAGCAGACCGGCCTCCGTCCTGATCCGCGACTGGTACTCCGCCTGCTCCACTACTCCGCCTGCTCCACGGTGGCACACCCTAGGACCTGATCCGGCTTGCCCGCGCCCGCGTCCCAGCCCTCGGCCTTTCCAGCCCTCTCCGATACCACCTCGATCCTGCATGTTCCTGGATGTCGATCACGTCCAACCGTGGGGTGCTCACCATCACCATTCCGCCTTGGCAGGTGGCATCGCCGCGATCGGCGTGGGCATCTTCCCGGCGGGCCGATTGAGGGGCCTCGCGTTTTCCGGACAGCTGTCTTGGTGGCTATGTCATGCTGTTTGCTGCCGGTTCAGGTACTCGTTGTGGACCTCGCGTGGGGTCTTGTAGCCGAGTCCTGAGTGGAGACGTTGGG
>JBOHGM010000113.1:0-14120 GCA_050699435.1 Pseudonocardiaceae bacterium
ATCGTCGTGGACCGCGTGGACGGTCACGCCCAGCTCAGCACCGGGTCCGGCCGGATCCGCCTACGCGAGATCGACGGCACCGCAGTGATCAAGAACTCCAACGGCGACAGCTGGGTCGGCGAGATCACCGGCGAGCTGCGGGTCAACGCGGCCAACGGCGACATCTCCATCGACCACCCGAACACCGGTGTCACCGCCCACACCGCCAACGGTGACGTCCGAATCGGCGAGGTCACGCGCGGCTCCGCCGCGCTCAAGACCGCCTGCGGTGAGATCGAGATCGGCATCCACCCCGGCACCGCCGCCCGGCTCGACGTGTCCACCCAGTTCGGCCGGGTGCACAACCACCTGGACACCGCCCAGGGCCCCGAACCATCCGACCAGACCGTCGAGGTGCACGCCCGCACCAGCTACGGCGACATCATCATCCGCCGCTCCTGAAACCCCGGAACTGACTCTTCGAAAGCAGAGGACATGACAACAACAATCCCCACCCGGCCGACGATCTCAGCAACCGGACTACGAAAGCCCTTCGGCGACAAAGTGGTATACTCTCTCTTAGCCGTCACCGATTCGGCAACGATGCTGCGCCGCCAGCTCCGACACATGCTGCGGTACCGGTCCATGACGCTGCTGCTGGACGGCACGCCCGTCGTCTCATGGAGCGATCCGCCGACTACCGTTCTGGCCGCTCGCTCTCTGTTGCAAGTTGTTTCCATCATACGCCCGCTCCGCCGAGAGTCGAATGCAAATGTACCACCGTGCCACTTGCCATATTGCCGCATCAGTGACACTAGCTTCCATTACCACCCACAGGCAGCGTAATGTTGTTTGCAGAGTCGTCAGTGCATAATTACTCAGGATGGAGCGTAAATGGCCGAGACACCACACAGCCACGAACATCAGCACGGCGACGTGACTCACGCGCATACCCATGTTCTCCACGAACACGAGCACGTGGCACATCAGCACGAGCACAACCACAACGGGACCAGCCACGAGCACTCACATGCGCACGAAGCAGGCCTGCAGGAAGACCACGAGCACGCGCACTGACCACAGCCGGTACGGCCGGCGTCGGTGCCGCTCAGCGAGCGGCGCCTGGCGCGGTACCCAGGTAGACCGTCGCGGCGGCCAGCAGGAAGACGTCCTCACGCCGGCCCAGGTAGTGCTCGCTGCTCGGGTCGAGCAGCAGATCAAGGGTGTGCAGATCGGACTCGGAGAGCCCGGGCGCGGCCGGCTCGCGCAGCCAGGACAGTCGCTGCAGCACCGCCTCGCGCACCCCGTCGGTGGGAGGCGGAGACTTGTCGACGAGGTAGCTGAACGCGTACACATCCACCAGGCCCGCGTCGGCCAGGGCCACGTTCCAGCCGACCGGCAGCCGGACCGAGCCGGCCATGCCGGCGCGCATCTCCCCGAACCAGTCACCCAGCGCCGCCGTCAGCCGCCCCTCCAACCCCGGCTCCCCCACACCCAGGTCCCACGGCAGGTTCCGCTCCTCCAGCCCGCTCTCCACCACGGCGAGCCGCCCGCCGGGGTTCAGCAGCTTGACCAGCCGGTTGAGCCCACGTTGCTGATCGGGCAGGTGGTGCACGACGAAGGAGGCGAACACCAGATCCGCCTGCGGTACCAGGTCGAGCAGCTCATCGCTGTCCGCATCCGCCGCGACGACGCGGACCTCGACCTGCGCGGCCGCGGCCGCCCGCACCCGCGCCTCGGCGGCGGCGAGCAGCTCAGGCACCGAGTCGATCAGCGCCACCGTGCCGCCGGTGCCGGCGAGCGCGTCAGCGAAGGCGGCGCTCATCCCCCCGCCCCCGGACCCCACGTCGAGCACCACCCGGGTCCGCGGCCCCACCAGCCGCCGGGCCAGCTCACCGAACTCCTCGCGGAGCAGATCGTCATTCGCCCGCAGCCGCGCCACCGCGGCAGCCCAGTCCATCCCGTCGTGCGTGTGCCCGTCGTGCGAGTGCCCATGGTGCGTATGTCCAGCCACCCGGGCCACGCTACCCGGACGGCGGGTGGCTGCGGCGGCCCGCAAACCCCGCGCCGCTTGCGTTCTGCCCTTCAGTGCTTGTCGAGCCGCCCCGGCAGCGCATCCTCAGCTCATGCACGTGAACGCCACTGACCGCAGACGAGGCAGAAATTGCCAGCACCGGTTGGAGGCGAAGCGTGGATTCTCGGAGATCAGCATCCCCGTCTCGGTGGCCCCCACCCACTGGAGAACCGTCGGCCCCTCGATGCTGCTCAGCCTCCAGGCCAAAGCAGGGAATCGAGCCGTGGCCGGCCTCTTCGGCTCCCGCGCACCGGTGCAACGAGCGGGCTGCTGCGGCTCGTGCTCGAAGGGAGGGCGATGCCAAGGGGACGAAGGCACCTGTCCGAGGCGCACCACATCCTGACCATGACCGACCGCAGTCAGGACGCCGCCGTGCGCGCCGACAAGCTTCTCAAGGACCTGTACGGCACCACCTCCGGCGATCTGGCCACCACGCGCCAGGACGTCACCGACCAGGTCGTGGCCGTCATCGCGACGCTGGGAACCACCGGGAACCTTGACTGCGGGAACGTCTGTGACGCCGTATGCCCGGGGCACAAGGCCTACGCGACCGGTGGACACATCCGCATCTGCCCAGAATTCTTCGAGAACCTGGCGAAAGAGCTGCACCCCGCGCTTCTCATCCATGAGGGCCACCACGCCGCAGTCGGGAGCTCCACCGACCTCGCCTATAACTACCGGCGGTTGTTTCTGCATCTCACCCCCGCCCAGGCACTGCGCAACGCCTCGAGCTTCCACGGCCTCATCATTCACACCGTGCAACCCGCAGGAATGCCCCTCGACGCCGAGCTGACTCGAATCACCCCGGCGGCGACGGACGCGTATGTCGGGATCCCGGCCGGGGACCGGCCCCGGATCGACCGGGCGCTGGGCTGGATCGAGCAGTGGGTCGAGACCTCCGACTACACGGTGGCCAGTGCCTACAAGCGCGCGTCGGAGGCCCGCGACCGGGGCCGGTGGCGGGACATGAGGGACGCGTCGCTCGTCCAGTACATGGCGCCGCGCTTCGATCTCCGGCCCCCGCCGGCCACCCCCAGCGACGCGGACCTGCGCACCATCGCGGCGGTCAACGACCGCATCTCGCTGATCCGCCGTGCGTTCTCCAGCACCATCACAATGCGGGCGGACCCCACCGGACAGACGACCTGGGAGCGCGGCCCCGGGCAGCAGGTGACACTGTCCGCGTCCTTCCTGAGCGCCGACGACAACCTGCGCACCTCGATACTCATGGCGGAGCTGGTCGCGGCCACGCCCGGCGTCAGCGCCCGTTGGCAGGCCGGGTACGCAGACCTCATCCAGATGATCCGCCAGGGCCGCGAGCGCCTCGGCCCGGAGTCGTAGCCGCCCTGAGGGGCGCGAGGCGAACATCGACGTCGGGTAATCGCCGAAGCGTGCCCGACTGTCGGTGGTGAGCACGATGCGGTCGGCGGTGCGGGGGCTGGCCGAGAACCTGCACCGGGCCGGCCGGGACGTGTTCTTCGACCGGTGGGAGATCGTCGGGGGAAGCCGGCTCTCGGAGCGGTTGCAGCAGGGGCTGGCGTCGTCGGCGGCCGTGCTGCTGGTGGTGAGCCGGGCTGCGGTGGGCAAGCCCTGGTGGCGCGAGGAGTTCGCGGTGGCGATGGCGGGGGCGGTGGCCGGTGTGCAGCGGCTGATCCCGGTACTGCGCGACGACGTGGCGCTGCCGCCGTTCGTGGCCAGCCGGGTGTGGGTGGATTTCCGGCAGCTCGACTCTCCAGCTGGACGGTGAAGGCGGGTGCCGCGTTGGCCCGGGAGGTCAGGGTGGTGCCCAGCCAAGAAGGGCACGACCCCACCGGCCAGCCTCAGGCGACCTGGCTGGCTGCAGCCAGCCGCCGGAGGCGATCGGCGTCAGCGGCGAGCCGCTCGATCCCGTCTCGCAACGAGGTACCCTGCTCGGCAGCCAGCCCTTGCAGCACCCATCCACGAATCAGCGCACTCACCGGTACACCTACCCGCCCCGCGATCTCCTCGATCGCGGCGACCGCCTCGGCAGGCAGCCGCACCGACTGCACCACCGAGCGCCCACGCCGCTCACCCTTGACATGCTCGGGGAGGGGCTCGTCCCGAGTGGCTTCGGACTCGGCCTGGATCCTCTCGATCTCCTGCTTCGCGTCCATCACTGCCCCTCTCGATACCGCCGCCGGTCCAGCGGACTGGACTCCCAACCATTCGCTCCGTAGTAGTCACCGTCACCGCAGTGGACGAGAATGACAGTCAGGATCGCCTGGCGACTGTGGCTGTAGCCGATCACCCGAACGCTCCTCGTCGACCGACTGGCCGGGTCCGGATCGAACCAGACGGCTTCGACATCACCGACCGCTTCGCCTGCCTCCACGACGGCCACCTTGTGGTTCTCCCACATGTGCTGCGCGCCGTGGGTCCAATCTACAACGGCCACGACTACAATCCTACTACGGCGGACGGGGGTCGGCGGGAGCAGCACTGAACTCGAGAAATTCAGATTTCGCTGGAGCGCGTTCAGGGCGCGGGCGGCGGCGTCGAAGCGGTCGCAGAACTCGGCCGCGGCGGTGGGCCGACGGCGTCGCGGACCGGTTGCAGGCGCTGCAGGACCCGGCCGGAGGTCAGGGTGGTGCCCAGGTCGGGCAGGACCATCGTGGCGTGGCTGATCGCCTGGTCGACGTCACCGGCCTGCACCAGGATTTCGGCGAGCGAAGCCCGCTGGCAGGCCCGGTCGCGGAAGGATCGGGCGATGTCGTCGAGCACAACGGATCGGAATTGTACCGGGACAGCACCGTGACCCGGCACGCCGCGCAGATCCGCTCGCCCACCTGACTCATTCCCAGGTCCTCCCCCCGAGTCATCGCCCACCCGAGTACGCACCATCCGGATGCAGCGGTGGTGATCGGACCCGTCGGTGTCAGGAGGAGGTGACAGGCTTGGGCGTGCTGCGAGACCGGCCTGCCCCCGCTGGCTGGCGGGCTACCGCCCCGGTTCTGGCGGTGCACGGCGGCGCCGGGCGCATCGTGCCGGAGGACTTCGGCGCGCAGCGGGCTGCCGCGGCCAGGCGCGGGCTCGGCCAGAGCCTGGACGCGGGCATGGCGGTGCTGCACGACGGCGGGACGGCGCTCGACGCGGTGGTCGCTGCCGTGCTGGTCCTCGAAGACGACGAACAGTTCAACGCCGGCCGGGGTGCCGTCCTCACCGCTGCCGGCAGCGTGGAGCACGACGCGGCGGTGGCTGACGGGGCTACCCGCCGGGCGGGGGCGGTGACCTGCCTGAGCGGTATCCGCAATCCGGTGCTCGCCGCCCGAGCGGTGCTGGAACAGACGCCACATGTGCTGATGAGCGGAGCGGGAGCAGAGGAGCTCGCCCGCCGGGAGGGTCTCGCCTCGGCGCCGGCCGACTGGTTCGTGACCGCCCTCCGCCAGGAGCAGCTGGCGTCGTTTCTGCGCCGCGGGCAGGCCGGGCAGGAGTGCACGGGCGGGACGGTGGGAGCCGTCGCACTGGACGGCGCCGGGCACCTCGCAGCGGCGACCTCGACCGGAGGCACCACCGGCCAGCTCGTCGGCCGGATCGGGGATACCCCACTGGTCGGCGCCGGTACCTGGGCCGACGACCGCTCCTGCGCGGTCTCGGCGACCGGCGACGGTGAGGCACTCATCCTGAGCGTCTTCGCCCACGAGGTCGACGCACTCGTGCGGCTCGCCGGTCTGAGACTGGGCGCGGCCTGCCAACGGGCGCTGCGTGAGGTCGAGGCCAGGGCAGGAACCGGGGGTTGCATCGCCGTGGGGCCGGACGGCACGGTGGCGATGCCGTTCACCAGCGCGGGGATGTTCAGGGGCGCGATGGATGCCACCGGAGTCCGGAGGATCGGGATGTTCGTCGAGGACCTCAACGAAAACTGAGCCTGGGCGTCGGCGTTCGTGCCCGGCACGAGCCTGCTACGTCCGGCCCGCCCGCGTGCTCACCGAGGTCTTCGGGGTGGGGCACGGGCACCCTTCGGCTGTGGCCGCAGCTTCCGGGTGCCCGGCGTGGCGACCCGGGCCGGTCTCGCCGTCGACCGGCGCGGCCGAATGATCGTCGACGCCGGGCTGCGGTCGCTCATTTCTCGGCCAGTGGCAGCAGTGCGGCGTCAGTGGTGAACGCCCAGGAGACCGCGCACGGAGCGAGTCCATACCCGCGCGGTTATACTGCGAGGTATGACTTCCCGTGTAGGCCCGAAAGGCCAGGTCGTCATACCGCAGCAGCTTCGCCGCCAACTCGGGATCAGTCCCGGCGATGAGGTGGAGTTCTGGCGCGACGGTGACCACCTGGCGATTCGGCCGGTGGGCATCCGGGCACCGCTACGCGGCCGGTTCGCCAGCGAGCCGCTCACCGTGGATCTCGAGCGGTCACGCACCGAGGACCGAGCACGGGAGAACCGGTCGTGACGATCGTCCTCGACTCCTGGGCGGTGCTGTGCCTGCTGCAGGGCGAGGAACCGGGGGCGACGCGGGTCGAGCAGGTGCTCGCGGATCGTCCTGTGATGAGCTGGATCAATCTCGGCGAGGTGCTGTACGTCCTGCTCCGGCGCCGGACGCGGGAGGAGGCGGAGACCGCGGTGCGCGATGTGGCCGCCGTCGCCCATGTCGAGCTGCCTTCTGAGGCGCTGGTGCGCCGCGCCGCCGAGCTCAAGGCTGCGCACACAATGTCCTACGCGGATGCTTTCGCCGCAGCCACTGCTCTGACCCATGACGGGCAGCTGTGGACCGGCGATCCGGAACTGCTCGTTGCGGACGCACCGTGGAAGGTGACGGACCTGCGGACCTGACCAAGTGCCCAGCGGCGCCGAACGACTGACGACTGCCGTGCACCGGTTCAGGGCCGTCGAGCGAGTCGAGGTCACTGCTGTCGAGGTATCCGAGCCGTCACTGGTTAGCACGGAGCCGGTAGAAGATCTGATCGTGGAGAGGGCGCTGCTGAGTCGGCCCGCCGCGGCGCACCTCGATCGACGGGTGAGCGAGCCGGTGGTACTCACTTGCCCGGGGCCAGCGCCACGGGTTGCCAGGAGAAGACCGCAGCCGAGCGCGGATCGACCAGTACCCGCAGCCAGTTGTCGGCAGTGTCGCCGAAGGTCTCCAGCCGGATCAGGTTCGGCACACCCGCGTAGCCGCGTTCCTCCTCGAACATGTGCTCGTCGCCGTGTACGAGCAGTACGGGGCGGCCGAATTCTGCGGCGCGGCGGACGATCCGGTCCCGGATCCTCGCAAACCCGGCTCGCCGTCGACCGGCTCGGCCTGCAGCATCAGCAGCACGCCGCCGGCCCGGTCTCGCGTTGCCGTGTCGAAAGCGTCGTCGATCCAGGACAGCGCAGCGGCCTCCCGAGCCTGAAACTCGGCTGACCGCTCGGCAAGCCGGTCGCCGCCGGGTAGCTGCGACCAGGGCTCCAGGTCGTTGCGGCTGCCGACCACGTGCACGGTGGCGAACACCACCCGGCCAGCGGTGAATGCGACGTTCTCGACGTAGGCGGCGTGCTCGGGGTCGCTGCCCTGGGTCCGCACCGGCATCGGCCGGGCACCGATGGTCCGGCCCGGCTGCGGGTAGAAGACCTGCCGCACCCGCTCGAGACGCTCGGTGGGTAGGTAGTTGCCGGCGGCGCTGCGGTGACAGTCGGTCCACTCGTTGTCGCCGGGGGTCAGCACGAAAGGGTCGCGGAAACCGTCGTAGAGCGCCCTGCGGTCGGCGAACAGCGCGTCATCACAGCGCTCAGACCCGGATTTGATGTCGCCCGCGTGCAGCACCATCCGCACCGTCGGGTCGCGGTTGATGTCGGCGAGCAGGGCAGGGAACCGGGCCCGCTGCTCGGGTCCGTACGGCGTGTCGCCGATCAACGCGAACGTCAACGGGGCGGCCCCCGGGTTGCCCGGTGGCCGGGCGGCTCCTGGTTGGGCGACCGCAGCAACGGGCAGCAGCATCCCGAGCGTGAGAATCGCCGCCAGTGCGGCGGCACGCCGACGTCGAGTTCCCACCAAAGCCTCCCGGATCGAGCAGGTGCCCGCAGCGTGCGACCTGGAGGTGACCGGCTCGGCACCGGCTCGTGGCGGCCAGGTGACCAGCACATGATCAGCTGACGTCCGCGGCCATCGCGCCGCCAGTCACCGAGCGGACCACGCCGATGGCCTGGTCGACGCGCTGCACACCTGGGTTCGGCCGCACGTCGTGAGACCGTGCTCGGCGAGCCACTGCGGTTCGGCCTCGACCGCCTGCAGCACCTCGACGACGAGGCCGTCGGGGACCGGCCGGGAGAAGGTGGCGGTGATCCTGGCCGTCGACCACTACGTCACCGGCACCGCGCGCACCTACGTTCTGCGGCAGCAGGCCATCCAGGAAACCGGTATCAGCGACGACGAGTTCTGGGCCGCCCAGGAACCGACCCTGATCCAGGCGATGGACAGCGGTAACTACCCCGGAGATCTCTCAACTACCCGACGACGCGTTCAGTATCGGCGGTGAGGAGGCCCTGGAATTCGGCCTGCAGCCATTGCTCGACGGCCTGGAAGCAGTCATCACCGGCCTGCTCCGGGACGGTCACCGATCAGCACGATCCGTTCGGTGGCAGCCACATTGAGATCGCCGAAGACTGAGACCTACAACAGCGGCTCCCGTGTGGCCTGCGGGTTGGCAGCGTCGGTCGGCGGGCTGGGTTCGGGGGAAGCTTCGGGGCTGGGTTCGGGGCTGGGTTCGGGGCTGGGTTCGGGGCTGGGTTCGGGGCTGGGTTCGGGGCTGGGTTCGGGGCTGGGTTCGGGACTCGGTTCGGGACTCGGTTCGGGACTCGGTTCGGGGCTGGGTTCGGGACTCGGCTCGGCACTGGGTTCGGGGGCAGCTTCGGGGCTGGGTTCGGGGGCAGCTTCGGGACTGGGTTCGGCACTCGGCTCGGGGCCAGGTTCGGGACCCGGTTCGGGGCCGGGAGCGAGGATAGGAGCGGCCCCTGTGGTGTCTGCTGTGGGCAAGGGCTGAGGTGCTTGCTGGTTCTGTGTGGCACGGGGCGTTGTGCTTGGTGGGCCGGCTCCGGGTCCCGCAGCATTACTCCCATCGTTGATCAGAGTGGCCACCAGCATGACGCCAACCACCAGTAGCGAGACCGCCGCGACGGCGATGGCGGCCGCCGAGCTCCGTGGCCGTGTGACGTCCTCGGTCGGCGGCCACGGGGCCGAAGCTCCCCCCACTGGGGCCACCGCAGTGAAACCGCCGGTTCTCGAGGGCTGCGGCGCTGTGGCGGATGGACCTGGAGTTAACAAAGGGGGAACGTCGGCGGTCACGAGACCGTTGGTCATGGGGGTCCTGGAGGCCGTGGGAACCACGAGGGGCGTGCGAACCGCGGCGGCCCTGGCGAGTTCTTCCCGAGCCTGCTGCATGGTGGGTCGCCGGGACACGTCGCGCTCGAGCAGCCGAGCCAGCACGGGGGTGAGCGGACCGGACTTCCTCGGCGGGGCGATCTCGCTGTTGACAATGCGGAAGAGCAGGGCGAGGGGGTTGTCGTCGAGCCCGAAGGGCGGAGCCCCCTCGACCGCGGCATAGAGGGTGGAACCCAGGGAGAACACGTCCGCCGGGAAGCCGGCCTGCTGGCCCCGGGCGACTTCCGGGGCGAGGTAGGCGGGGGTGCCAGCCACGATCCCCGTGGCGGTCACGGTGCCGTCTCCGACCGCGCGGGAGATGCCGAAGTCGGTGATCTTCGCGGTTCCCTCGTCGGCGAGGAGCACGTTGCCCGGCTTGATGTCGCGGTGCACGATTCCCGCCTCATGGGCGGCGGCCAGGGCGGCGGCGATCTGGCTGCCGATCCTGGCCACCTCCGCTGGGGGCAGCGGGCCCCGCTCGGCCAGCACGGTGGACAGGCTCTCGGAGTGCAGGTACTCCATGATCAGGTACGGCTTGCCCCCATGCTCGGCCACGTTGTAGACGGCGATCGCATGGGGGTGGTGTAACCGCGCGGTGATGCGCCCCTCCCGCATCGCCCGGCGGTTGGCCTCCTCGGCCTCGACCTCACTCATGCCGGGGTGCAGCAGCAACTGCTTGACCGCCACGATGCGGTGCAGGCGCTCGTCCTGCGCCTTCCAGACCACGCCCATCGCGCCAGTGCCCACCTGCGAGACCAGCCGGTAGCGCCCGGCAAGCAACTCGCCCTCGTCGATCACAACGCATCCTCCTGGCAGTGGATATGCGCGGCGCTTCGCTTGCCGTGGTGGCCCTTGGTAACTACTTCACTACCCTTTTGAGCTTGACGGTAAACCTGCCGAGTGACGCGCGCGGTGCAGCTGCTTCGCCGAGGGGAAGAGGTACCTGTCGTGGTCGCCACGGGCTTCCCGGGCCGATCCTGAGCCTTACCTTGGGTCACGCAAGGGTTCGACCGGCCACATCCGCCGAAGCGAAAGCGGTGAGGTGGGATGGATCAGCCGATCGTGCGTCTTGTTCTCGACCTACACCCGCGAGGGCGGGTCTGGTTCCAATGACGACGGTGGCGTCGCGCTCGTCGGAACTGGCCACCCGCGGGATCAGCCCGTTGCGGGCGAGCGTGTCGACGGTCTGCGGCCCCTGGCGCTGGCTCGTCTCGACCAGCAGGTGGCCGCCCGGTGCCAGCCATTGTGGCGCCGCGGCGGCCACCCGCCGCAGGACGTCAAGCCCGTCCGCGCCGCCGTCGAGCGCCACCCGCGGCTCGTGGACGCGGGCCTCCGGGGGCAGCAGCCCGACCGCCTCGGTGGGCACGTAGGGCGCGTTGGCGACCAGGACGTCGACGCGGCCCCGCAGCGTAGCGGGCAGCGGCTCGTAGAGGTCCCCCTCGTACACCTGACCACCGGCGGCGGCGACGTTACGGCGGGCGCACCGCACCGCGGCCGGGTCGATGTCCACGGCGTACAACTCGACCCGGTCCAGGACCGCGACCAGCGCGGCGCCCACCGCGCCCGAACCGCAGCACAGGTCAACGACGACAGCTCGGGGCCGGGCGAAGCCCTGACCGGCGGGGCCGGCGGCCTGCGGGGCGAGGGTCGCGGCCTGGCGTACGAGGAACTCGGTGCGGCGGCGAGGTACGAAGACTCCGGGGTCCACGGCGATCCGCAGGCCGCAGAACTGCGCCCAGCCCAGGACGTGTTCGAGGGGCACGCCGGCGGCTCGCCGGTCCACCATGGCGGCGAGGTCGGCGGGTGTGCGTGCCGCGCAGCTGAGCAACCGCGCCTCGTCCTCGGCGAAGACACAGCCGACGGCCCGAAGCCTGATGACGATGACGGATCGAGGGCGAGATGACGGGGAAGCCGACATGAGAGCCTTTCGGGATGCCGAAGGGGCGCTCCCTCGTCTCACCTATGCCGGGTGGACCGCACGGCCGTGAGGTGAGAGCATCCGGCCTGATCTGGCGGTAATGGGTCTCACCTCCTCGTACGTCCACTGCTGGAGACGGCAACACTACCTGAGCCGGATCGCGGCGTGCGCAGCGGAACCTGGGGAGTTGGGCGTCGCTCTTGGGTCTTGAGCAGGAAGATGCGGCATAACGATCATCAGGGCGGCACAGTCCGTGGCTATCGCCCAGGAGAAGCTAGCCGACCTGGTGCGGAGGAGCACTGGATTCCAGCGCTTCATCGCCGCTCAGCAGGAGTAGACCAACCGATAGGTGTCTCAACACGGTGGGGTGCCGGCCGGGTACACAGGGGGAGCCGAGCGGGGAACTCACCGTGAGGAACTTCAGGATGCCGTCCGGCGACCCTGCAGGATGACCACCGCCTTGTTCACCGAGTTGCCGAGCGGGTCGAGGGAGATCCAGCCGTCGCTCCGGGCACGGCATCTGCACCGTGCAGACCAGGGGCGACGTCAAGATCACTTATTGTGTTGAGCTCGTGACGCCAGGTAGCAAGCCTGGAATGAGGCGGCGCCTGACCGCCCGCTCAGCACAGGCTTCGCCCAGGCTGGACAGCCATTCGGAGCCGAATCGCGGTGTCAGGGCCCTCGGAGGCTAGCGCAACAAGATCACCTAAGTCATGCGCTCCGGTCAGACTGCGAGGGTCTGGGGGTCGCCGAAGCAGCGCAGCGCGCGGCTCCGCCCAACCGCCGACGTGCAGTCCAGGCGCCAACCATCGAGCCGAAGACAGTGGTGCCTCTCGCGAACAGGTGAGCCGAGGAAGCTATGTGCGCAACCGATGGCTCCGCTGGTCTTTAGACCCTCTGACGCTACCGTACCGTCGGCCACGCGACCTACCATCGACTCGAACGCACGTTCGATCATCGTCAGTGAGATGCCGTGACTACTGCCACAGCCAGCGAGCAAGCCGCCGTACTCGCCCTCACCCGCGCAACGCCTGCCGAATGGTTCCGCACCGCCACAGTGATCTATGAGGTCGGAAGCGCCCTCGCAGTCCTGGATGGCCGCACGGGCCTTCTCTCCGACGTTCATCATGAGTACGCCGCACAGCTTCGATCACGGGTGCGGTCAGAGCACCTACAGGAGGCTGAGCGACTGGTAGAGCGCGCGGCCACTCACGAAGCCCGGCTCCTGACTGTCCTGGACAAGGACTATCCCGCGAATCTTCAACTGGTATACAATCGCCCTCCTTTCATATGGGTGCGGGGAAATCTCCTTCCTGATGACTTTAGGGCGATCGCGATCGTCGGGACACGGCAGGCGTCCGAGGACGGCCTTAGCAGGGCTGCTCGTCTGGCCAGCAGTCTCGCTCGCAATGGCGTAACCGTCCTATCAGGTCTCGCACGAGGCATCGACACAGCTGCCCATCGGGCGACTCTTGACGTTAAGGGCAGAACGATCGCAGTACTTGGGACGGGCATCCTTTCAAGTACGTATCCAAAAGAAAACAAGCAGCTAACCGAAGATATCGTCAAGAACGGTGCCCTGATTTCACAGTTTTGGCCCGATGCTCCTCCTCGGCGAGCACACTTTCCCATGCGGAATATCGTCATGAGCGGCATGGCCATGGGAACAGTTGTTGTTGAGGCATCCTCGACGAGTGGCGCGAAGATGCAGGCCAGGCTCGCCCTAGAGCACGGCAAGCGGCTATTCCTTCTGGAGTCACTCGTCCAGTCGCAGGACTGGGCCAAGAAGTACGCTGAGCGGCCAGGCACAACTATAGTCCGGCAGTTGGATGACGTTCTCAACGTACTAGTCAAGCTCGCTAACGAGCCTCAGCAGCTTGAACTCACCTTCTCAGACTGACGGGTAGCTGCACCCAGATATGTCCAGCGCTCATGACTACACTGATCCATGCTTAGCGATTTTTAGGCGCGTTCCCACCGTTACAGACGGCGTGTGCAGAATATGCCGTTCGGGGCCAAATATCGGCTTCGACACATGTTATAGCTGTACACGCACGATGGGACAGGTTGAGTTCCCAACCACGCAGATTATACCGATCTCATTGTATAGATTAAATGAGCAACTGTGGCACGTGTTACGCAATTATAAAGACGGTCGAGTCGAAGTGACCAGCAATCTCGGAATCATCGTTGCCGCCACTATCGCCCGGTTCACTGCCACCCACTGGTCATGCATCGGCAGATTACTGAACGGGCAGCCGACAGTAGTGACTACTGTTCCCAGCACCAGGGTGCCTCCGCGTTTAGGTGAGCATCCGCTAGCTAAGGCCGTTAAACGCAGCACCCGTCTTTCTCAACTATTTAAGCCGCTTCTCGTCCGGGGCCAGGTGCAGGCAACTCATCTCCAAGCATCGGATGATGCCTTCCGCGCTCCGACTCCCCTCTACGGGGAGAAAGTGCTATTAATTGAAGATACCTTCACTAGCGGTGCGAGGACACAGAGTGCCGCATCAGCTCTCCGTCGCGCTGGTGCTGATACAGTGGTAGTAGTGGTTGCTGGGCGCGTAATAGATCCGGACTGGAACGACAACTGTCGCGATATCTGGGAGTACGCGACAGCGGAGATATTCAACTTCGAGGAGTGCTGCATTTGCAAAGAACCCTCATAATGGTTCCTCGCCAGATCGTGTGGGTTGCGGAGAGTGTCGAGATTATGCCGGTGTGGGGTTGGTGACGGTGGGTAGGGGGAGCTTGCCGCGATGAGGTACCCGATGGTGATCATTTTGTCGGTGGTGGG
>JBOHGM010000114.1:0-13897 GCA_050699435.1 Pseudonocardiaceae bacterium
ACAACGAGCGACACCGTGACAACGAGCGACACCGTGACAACGAGCGACACCGTGGCGAGGTAGCGCTCGTGACGGGGGCCAACAAGGGGATTGGCCGGGAGATCGCCCGGCGCCTGGGGGCCGAGGGCATGACCGTGTACCTGGGTAGCCGGAACGAGGAGCGCGGTCAACAGGCGACGCGGGCCCTGACGGCTGAGGGAGCCGACGCCCGTTTCCTCCAACTCGACGTGACTAACCAGGCGCAGATCGACGCCGCAGCGAAGCATATCGATGAGGAGTTCGGCCGGCTGGATGTCCTGATCAACAATGCGGGCATCGCCATCGAATGGGGGAACACGGTGGACGAAGTGACCGTGGAGCAGGTACGGCGTACCTACGAAGTCAACGTGTTCGGTGTGGTAGGGATGACGCGAGCATGCATACCTCTGCTGCGCCAATCGGCGGCCGCGAGAGTGGTGAACCTTTCCAGCCCACTCGGCTCGCTAAGCCTGATCAGCGACCCCCAAAGCCCGATTTCCAGCCTCGGCATGCTCGCCTACAGCTCCTCCAAGACCGCGCTGAACTCGGTAACCCTGCTCTACGCGAATGCGTTGCGCAAGGACGGTATTCTTGTCAATGCGGCAAATCCTGGCTTCACGGCGACCGACCTCAATTATCACCGTGGCCAGCTAACCCCTGAGCAGGGCGCCGACCTTCCGGTCAAGCTCGCGCTCCTGGACACTGGGGGACCGACCGGGGAATTCTTCGCTTACGACGACAGTGATGTTGAGCAAGTCCTGCCCTGGTGACCCGGCCCGCTCAGCGGTAAGCCGGGACCACCCGCCACACCTCAGCAAAGGAGACCACCATGATCACCCGAGTTTTTGCAGGCAGCGCATCTCCCGTTGTCACTGACGCCGGTCTGCTGGTCCTGCGCCTCGCGGTTGCCGCCGTGTTCATCGCGCACGGCTGGGGCGACGTCTTCGAGGCGGGCGTGTCGGCCAATGTCCAGAACTACCAGGATGCGGGTATCCCGCTGGCCGCGGTGAGCGCGCCGTTCACCGCCTACATCCAGCTCTTCGGCGGGATCCTGTTCTTGTTCGGCGTCTTGACCCGGCCGATCAGTGCGGGGTTCGTCATCGTGATGGCGGGTGCGCTGTTCTTCGTCCATCTTGGTGAGTCGCTGGTCATGGGCCAGGACGGCAGTGGCTCCGGCCTCGCGTTCATCATGGGCGCAGCCTCGCTCGCGCTGCTGCTCGCCGGGCCAGGCCGGTTCAGCATCGACCACCTGTTCGCCACCCGGGTGGAGCACGCGGTGCGGACCCCCGGGACCAGGCATGCCTGACCTGCTGCCCCGGGGCCGGGGCGTTCCGGCGCTCGCCGCCGCGCTGAGCATCGTGGGCACACTGGCCCTGACCGCGTGCGCCGGGACCACCAGCACTGGGACCACCAGCACCGGGACCACCAGCACTGGGGCACAGAGCGCCACGACGGCCCGCCCGGCGCCCTCGGCAGCGGACGGCGATGGCCTGCTGGCCCAGCTGCGCGGTGGCGGCGCGATCATCGTCATCCGGCACGCCGCCACCGACCGCTCCCAGCCGGATGCCGATGAGCGCACCGGCCCGGGCTCCGGTCCGGTGGACTTCGACGACTGCTCCACCCAGCGCAACCTCACCGACGAGGGGCGCGCCGGCGCCCGAACCATCGGCGCGGCATTCCGTGAACTGCGGATACCCGTCGGGACGGTGTGGACCAGCCCCTACTGCCGCAGCAGGGAGACGGCCGAACTAGCCTTCGGCCGCGCTGAGGTGATCGACGGTCTCGAGCGGCTGTATCCGCGACCCGACGAGGTGGCCGAGCGCCGCATCAACCAGCTCATCCGCGAGCAGGCGCCGGGCAGAGGCGATCCCAACATGGTCATCTCCGGGCACGGCGTCTATCCGAGTGTGCTGGAGCCCGCCGTGACACTGGGCGAGGGCGACGCGGCCCTTTACGCCCTGCATGGTGACGATGTCGTCCTGCTCGGCCAGGTCGCACCCGATGAGTGGGCCGGTCTCGACTAGCGAGCCCGCGGTCAACCACGCGGGTTCGCTCGAAAAGAGAGCTATTGAATTCCCGCGACCACCAAGAGAGCGAAACGGAGAACCGAAATCATGCCGGAACGCAATGCTGCAATCCTGGATGGGCACTGCGCCAACCGGCGGGGCGGCGCAGCGGCGCCGCATTTCCCGCGACGAGGCCGGGCCGCTCGGGCACTCGTAGCGTTGGCTGCCGCCGGCGCTCTGGCCGCAACCGCATGCACCGCCGAACCCGCGCGGTCAGCGGTGACGCCGCCGTCCAGTGCCGGACCGGCGAACGACGCCAGTAACCTGAGCGGGATAGCGGAACAGATCCTGCCCAGCGTCGTATTGGTGGAGGTTCGCCAGAACGGCCACAGTACCACCGGGTCAGGATTTCGCGTCGCCGTCCCCGGAATCGTCGTTACCAACGCCCACATCGTGCATGGCGCGGACGAGCTGGCCGTGGTCTTGCGGGACGGTACTCGGCGTACGGCGCGAATGCTCGGCAGCGCGCCGGATTACGACATAGCCGTACTGAAAGTCGATGATTCCGGGCTTCCACCGCTGCATTCCGGATCCGGGCTGGCCGAGGCGCGGGTCGGCGATCCAGTGCTCGCGATCGGTCACCCACACGGGCAGGCCGATGCCGTGACATCAGGTACGGTGCGTGCGCTGAACCAGCCGGTGCGACTGGGCGACGGTGGCGCTGCACTGGGAACCGTTCAGACGGACGCCGCGATCACGCCCGACAGTTCTGGGGGACCACTGGTCAACGCACGGGGCGAGGTGCTCGGCGTACTCACGGCGATCGCCTCGCCGCCCGACGCGACCGGCTCGACCGGCGCCACGTTCGCGATCCCAGTCGATGTCGCGCGACGAGAGGCCCTGAAGATCGCGCGGAACGCGTAGTGAGCCTCCTCCCGTAGCGCGGACACCCGACCTTGAATTCGGCAGCTGTGCTTGCCCGCCAAGCGGATGCGGCGGCAGACTCTCTGGCAGACGGGCCAGGGCGAAGGGGCGGCGAAGGGCTACTGTGGACATATTCGTAACGGGCGGATCAGGCTTCGTAGGCCAGCACCTGGTGCGCACACTGGCCGGTGCAGGGCATCGAGTCCGGGCACTCGCCCGCTCGTCGGCCTCGGCTGACATCGTCGCCTCGGCGGGTGCGCAACCAGCACGAGGCGACGTGACCGACCGCGATGCGCTGCACCAGGGTATGCAAGGCTGCGACGTCGCAGTGCATGCTGCCGCCTACACCGAGCAATGGGGCCCACCGAAGCGCTTCGAGCAGATCAACGTCGGCGGAACCGACGCTGTGCTGACGGCGGCCCGGTCAGCCGGGGTGCGCCGGGTGATCCACCTCAGCACCGAGGCGGTCCTGGCCGATGGACGGCCGCTGATTCGGGTCGACGAAACCTACCCGCAGCCGGCCCACCCGATCGGCGACTACGCCCGGACCAAGGCGCTGGCCGAGCAGCGGGTGCTCGCCGCGAACGGCGACGGGCTGGCCACCGCAGTAGTGCGTCCGCGATTCGTCTGGGGGCCCGGCGACACCACAATCCTGCCCGCACTGGTCGATGCAGCTCGCCGCGGAAAATTCGCCTGGATTGACGGTGGCCGCTATCTGACCTCGACCTGCCATGTCAGCAACGCCTGCGCAGGCATCACGCTTGCTCTCGAGCGGGCGCGGGCGGGTGAAATATACTTCCTCACCGACGGCGAGCCGGTGCAGCTCCGGGAATTCCTCATCGCCCTGGCCGCGACCGAAGGCGCGACGCTGCCGGACCGCTCGCTGCCCCGCCGCGTCGCGTGGACGCTGGCGGTCGCGGCCGAGGCGACCTGGAAACTGCTCCGGCTGTCTTCCGAACCACCCATCACCAGGACGTTCCTGGCCCTGTCGGCACAGGAGATGACGGTTGACGACAGTAAGGCGCGGCGCGAGCTCGGCTTCAGGCCAGTACTGTCCCGCGATGCCGGGCTGGCCGCGCTCGCCAGCCCAGATCCAGCGAGCTGACCGCGTAGCGTATCAGGCTTCGGAGCCCGCCACCTCCTGCTTGCCGGGAAGCGCCGACCGGTGCTTCTCCAGGAACTCTAGAAATCGCGGAAAGACGTCGCGCGCCACGTCCTTGCCCATGAACGGGTCCTGGTGCCCGTAGCCTGGGAGGATATGCAGCTCGTGTCGTCCCGGTACGATCTTTTCGAGACGTCTGTGACAGACGATGTTGGAGTCGGTGAACACCCGGTTCTGATCACCGGTGACGAACAATACCGGCGTCTCGATCTCCGCAGCATAGTGGAAGTAGTCGTCGGGCAGTCTGTCGAACAGGGGATTGTCAGGCTCGAACTTGACGGCTCCGCCCGCCGCTACCATCTTCCGGACGTGGCGGTAGTAGTGCATGCTGACGGCGCCGTAAAGGTCACCTCCCCGGCGGTGCGTCACGTCGGCGAGCTTGTCGTGGCTGTACAGCGCAGGCCAGCCGGTTCCCCACATGAGGCTGAGCATGTGGCAGGCAGGCACGTCGCATTCCCGATGGAAGAACGACACGAGTTTCGAGAACAAGAGTCCCCTGGTGAACCCGGGATCCTCGCTCCACAATGGATTGAGGTACGGCAGGCCCATGACGTACTCCACCATGAACGGCGCGGCCTTGAGCTTGACATTCGACCAGCCCGGCACCCGCGGCGTGAGACCGACGCTGTTGGCGATGACGCTGCTGATGCCGTCCACGGCCTTGCCGAACAGGCTCATCATGAACGACACCGCACCCAAGCAGTGGCAGATCACGTGGATGGGCTTGTCACCGATCTCGTCGCGCATCACCCGGATCGCGGGCGGGAAATCGAAGAGTGCGATGTCATCCATCGTGTAACGAGTCTTGAAAAGATTGTACGAGTACCTGTTGCTCATGCGGAAGTCGAGGCACCACACGTCGCTGAAGCCGTGGTCGAGAAGGTAGGTAACCAGGTTCTCGTGCTCGGGCATGATGAACATATCAGATGACGTGGTCAGCCCGTGTATGATGAGTACCGCTTCCCCTGCCGTCCCCCGGCTGAAGCGCAGCAGGCTGAGGCCGATCTTGTCCTCGGTGTGGAAAAAGTACGGTGTTATAGTGGCGTTCTCGACGCCCGCTAAGGTGTAGAGTGGGATCTCACGTTGCATGGTCGGCTCCTTCCACTTCTCCGTCGCCGACGACGGCTGGTGCCTTGGTGTAGTACGCATTGGGGTCGACACGCTCCCGGCGAACCGGGTCCTTCGACGTCCGGCTGTGCATGTACCGGAATCCGCTGCTGTCGATGCAGATGTCGTCGAGCTTCTCCACGAGGTCCTCGAGCACCTCTGGCTGCATCCCGCCTTCGGCCATCCCGCAGTAGAACATCAGCTCGCAGAACTGGTTGTCGGGCCCGCCCTGCGCTAGGTACTCGGACTTGATGCTCTTCACATAGACCGACAAAAAGGTGAAGCAGCGGTGCCTGGTGCGGAAATCGAGCATCAGCTCATAGGTGCGCTGGAACAGTCCCTCGTAGCGGTCGAGCGGCGCCAGGACGATGAACATCCGAGTAGGGTCGCCCACGGTCGAGTCGAGGATCTTGTCGGTGAAGAACTCGATATTCTTCACGGTGGCGTAGGCCGGGCTGAATAGCACGCCGGACATGCCCACGTACTTCAGCGCGCGGTCCACGGCGCGGGGCAACCTCCCGGCGATGGCACCAATCCCGTGGAGCACATCGTAGGAAAGGCTGTCTCGGCGTCGCGCGTACCAGTTCTGCTGGGTCGGATGGTAAGCTGAGAACTGGCCGATGCCAAAGCCACTTCCGCTGGAGGTGGGAAAGTTCACCCAGACCCCCCGCTCCATGAGGGCGTCTCCAGGGTTGCGAATGGCGTGGGCCGATCCCTCGACGAATTTACCGACATCGTAATAGTGCTTCTGGTCGTTCTTGAGGACCGTGTTGTACTTGTCGATCCGAATGATGCGCACGGTGATGGTGGCGATCACACCATGACGCCCGAGCCCGGCGAGCACCTTGTGGAACTGCTCGGAGTTCTCCGTACGGCTGCAGGTGAGCAGCTCGCCCGCCCAGGTCACGCACTGGAGCCGCTCGATGGTGTCGATGAACAGGCCAAACCGGTGCGAGGCGGGGCTAATGCCGCCGACCGAGGCGAAGCCGCCCGCCGTGATGTGGTTGTGGTCCCCGATGATCGGCAGGCCGAGACCTCTCGAGGCCAGGTAGTCATCCACCTCGGCGGAGACCGCGCCCGGTTGGATGGTGGCGGTCATCTCATCCTCGTTGACCTCGAGGATCTGGCTGAGCTTCTCCGTCACGAGCACACTACCCCGGTCGCTCAGCACGAGATCGTTACTTGAGTGGCCCTTGCTTCGGATCGCCAGTTGTTCACCCAGCGCGCTGGCCTCGTTGACCACGCGGATGATGTCCTCGGTGGTCTCCGGAAGATAGATCTTGAAGGGGAACTTCGGCTTGATCGAGGGGTCGGCCACGCGTTCCCAGTCGTAGCCCAAGCTGTCGATGCTGTCGTGCGTGAAGGTCTCGTGGCTACTGATCTTTTTCTTCCAAGCCGGCAAGCCGTTCGAGCCCTTACCGCTCAAGAATACTGGTCGGAGCGCACGCGTCATGGCCAACCCACCTCCCGTCGTGTCACTGCAGTTGTCGCCGTCAAACCCGTTCGGACGATGTCGATGGCCCCTCCCAGGGAAAGAGAATTCGTTCTCGACGAATCGCGGCCAGCCGAGGTGGCGTTACCCAGCGTGCCGCAGCGGGGGTCGGTCACGGCGGTGCCCGCTCGACCCGCTCCTTGATGGCCGCGTTGAACTCCTCATAGCCGCGGAGGATGCGTGCTCCCATGATGAGCATAAGCAGCGGCGCGAAAATACCGCTGCCGGACTCCGACTGCACGAAGCGAGAGCCAGCCCTGCCGAGCGGTTCTAGCAGGAACCGCCGGTCGACGTCGAAGATGCCGGGCATCCACTGGCGGGCGAGCCACCGCAGCTCCCGGGGCTCGTCCACCACGGTCAGCACGGGGTGGAAGGTGACGAGCCAGCGGCCCAACCGAAGTTTGATCTTGATTCGGGCGCCGGGCGTGAGCCTGCCTTCCGCCTCCCGGATGAAGGGGTTCCAGCTCGGGAACGTCGGGAAGCTGGTGAGCGCTTCCCACACCCGCTCAGGAGGCGCGTCGATGTCAACCTGCGAGCGAAGCTCTCTCATGTCCCACCGAACTCCAGGTCAGTCACACGCGATGACATTAGTTCCCACGGCTGCGGAGCGGGGAGGGCCCTCTGCCTGTCCAACTAGGCAACGGATCTTGCCCGATCGGGCGTGAGCTGGAACCGACGGGCCCGCCTGGGGTGGCCGAGCGTGGTCCCACTCGGGTGGCCGTGCGCCACCACCGGTCCTGCTGGTACGTGGGTCCGCCTGAACCGCGATGAAGGTGGGACGCGGTGGTCGCGGGGACGCCAGGGTTACAGGGGAGGTGGCGGTACCACCGGCGGTGGCACGTCAGGTGCAGGTAGCGGCACTGCGGGGGGCGGTACCGCTTCGGGTGGGGGCGGTACCGCTTCGGGTGGGGGCGGTACCGCTTCGGGTGGGGGTGGTACCACAGGGGGTGACGGTGCTCCGGGAGGCGGCAGCTGGGGCGCGGATGGCGGCGGCGGTAGCCCCGGGGGAGGTAGTGCCGGAGGCTGCAGCGGTGGTGGGGTGAGGTCGCCCGCCTGGCCAAGGCCTGGCAGTGGGGCGACGGGTTGCGTGTTGGGCGACGGGGGGATGACGATGGTTAGCTGGCCGAGTTCCGGCGTTGTCGAGGGAAGGACAGCCTGGTTGTGGCCCAGTGGCGGTTGCTGGGTGGGGTTGTCCACACCGCTGGGCGCAGGAATCGCCCCCGGCCCAGGAGGATGGTCCAGGGGGTTCGACGACGTCGGGGACCGGTCGTGGGATTCGGAGCGTGAGGGGGCCCAGAAGGTGCCCGGCAGTCCATGAGGAAAGAGAATCGTCGGAACCACCGCGACCGCCACTCCAGCGACCGCAGCGGCTGACACGACCGCCATAGACGCAGAGCTGCTCGTCGTGGTCGCCGGTCCACGCCAGGGCCACATCACTGCAGCAGCACCAGCGGTGAGCGCGGCGCGCAGCGTGCGGCGGGCCCGGGCCAGCAAGGATTCCGCCGCGCGATAGTTCACACCCAGCTCGCTGGCCACCTGTTTGACGTCACACCCGGCGGCGGTCAGTTGTAATGCCTCCACTTGACGCGGCGGCAAGAGCTCCGCAGCGAGAGAGGCCGCCCAGACCGCCTCGGAACGATCACATACCTGCTCCTCGGGGTGCTGTTCAGGCTGCTCGACCATGGCTCGCCGGGACGCCCGCTCCCAGCGCCGGGTCTCGCTGCTCCTGCGCCGGTGTCCGTCTATGCACAGCCGCGTCGTCACCGCGACCAGCCAGGCCTGGAGCCGGTCGTCGTCGACCTCGGGGTGCTCGGCCGCTCGGAGCATCGCCTCCTGTACGACGTCCTCGGCGTTGTGCGCGTCGCCGTGACGGCGCGCCACCGTCAACAGCAGGGTGCGGGAGGCCCATATCCGCCTCCACCGGGCCGCCGAGGTGTCGGCCGGCGGATCCGGGCAGTCCCGCTCCTGGTCTTCGTGGCCTGCGCCCATCCGGGTCTAACCTCGTTCGATCGGCTGTGTCGTCGGGGGAGCAAAGGGTCGTCAGTGGAGCAAAGCTCACACTGTGGTGCTGAACCGATCGGGTGTCAATGTATCGTCCGAGTGACAAACATAATACTCTTGGCTCAACAGCGCACCCATAAGTGGCTACGTCGTACCGCTGCGTAGCGCAGCGTCCCCATCGGTCCGGCGCCATTCGGCGAATCGGGATCCACGTTCAGCGACTCGATCTCGACGGCGGCCTGCCGACCGAGCTTACCCGCCGGCATCCTCGGAGCGGAAAGCGACGGTGTCTCCGCTGGTGAGCGGGACATCCCCGGCGCGGTCGAGCTGGTCCCCGTTGAGCGCAGCGACGACGTGGCGGTCCAGCGTCAGGCCCACCGCCGCGGCCGCGCCGGCCAGGGTGGCTGCCCGGACGGTGCGCGGCCCCCGGTGCCCGCCCGCTGCCAGCACGCCATAACGCTGCACCGTGACCTGGGGGGCGGGGTGGCGCCGCGCGGTGCGGTAGTCGTCCGGGGAGTTGACGTTCACTACCGAGTCCAGCGCGGGGTCGGCCTTGGCGAGTCCCGGATCGGTGAGCAGCGCGGCATCGTCCAGACGCAACGTGCGGCAGCGGGGGTGGCGGAACAGGAAGGCCGGTCGCAGGTCCCCGGCTGCCACCAGTTCGGCGACCAGCGGGGCCAGGCTGACCCGGTAGGCGGCAGCGAGCGGCTGCGGGTAGCCGCGGGCGATCGGGAGCACTACGTCAGCATCGGCACTGCCGTCACTCAACGCAGCCAGCACCCGGCGGATGAACGTGGGGTGCAGGAACGGCAAGTCAGTGGAGCAGACGAACGTGAGCGCAGCCCGATCGGCCAGCGCAGCCAGCCCGGCGGCGATCCCCTGCAGCGGCCCCAGTCCCTCCTGCGGGTCCTCAGTGATCTCCACCTGCGGCGGAATCTCGGGCAGCGCCTGGCCCGGTGCACGGACCACCAGCACCGGGCCGTCGACTGCGCGGATGAGCAAGCCCAGAGTGCGGCGCAACAGGGTGGAGCCGTGCCACTCCAGAGCGGCCTTCGCCGTGCCCATCCGGGAAGATCGCCCTCCGGCTAGCACCACCCCGGCCGTCACGTGCCCGAGCCGCCCAGCCATTGCTCGAGCCGCCCAGCCATGCAGCCGATCATAACCCGGTCAGCGGCGGTGGCGGCCACCTTCATCGCCGGAGCCGCGCTGCGGATCACCCTGGTCCGCAGCAGCGCCAGAAGCATCGCTGACCCCCTCGTCCGGCACGCTGCTGTCGGGCGCGTCCTCATGCCCGGGAGCGCCTTCCGCAGGGGCGCTGTTCTCAGGGGCGCTGTTCTCAGGGGCGCTTTCCGCAGGGACGGCGTCGTCGGGTGCAGCGTCGTCGGGCGCGTCCTGCTGGAGCGGCTCTGCCGACCGCTCGGCGCTGGCCGGAGGCGTGGTCCGTGCTTCAGGTACCTGCCGATCGTCGGGCGCCACGGTGGACGGGGTCGCCATCGTGGACCTGCTGGAGGTCTCGGGCTCTGCACGTGGCGCCGCCGCCAAGATCACGGGTCCAGGCTGCAACGGGCGGGCGCGCGGCCCGAGCGGCGGTGGATTGATCGACGGCACGACGAGCTCCGGCGCCGCGCCACTGATCGGCGCCGGCGCCGCTTCCAGCGCCGCGGCACCCAGCGTCACCGTGCCTGACGACCCGACCGGTGAGCTCGGGGGCGCCGGCAGGCCGAGCGGCGGGCTGGTGGTGGGTTGCCCCGGGCGGTCCGGCAGGGCACTGCTGGCGACGGATCCGACGAACATCGCCGCGCCCGCGACGGCGGCTCCGACGACCAGGGGCCGCCGGGCCGGCGGACGGCGCCGGTGGGAACGCTGCCCGCCCGGTGGTAGCGCCAGCGGGACGGTCAGCAGCGGGGTGGGGCCGGGTATCCCGGGAGTAACCGCAGACATGTCCGGACGGGGCGCCACCGGAAGCGCGGTCTGGGGCAATGGCGCTGCTGCTGCCGCTCGCACGTTGCCATGCTCCGGAGGCGGCGCCACCGGTGGGGCACGACGCACCGGGGGCGGCAACGCTGGATCGGCGATGCGCGGCGTCGGCGAGACCGGCACGCAGCGGCCCTCCCGACGCAAGAGCTGTTCCACCGGCAGCGTCGAACCAGCAGAGCGAGGACTGCGCGACGAGGGCGAAGGCCCGTCGGCCCGGAGCCGGTGGGTGAGTTCGGCCACCGTGAGCGGTGCACGGGGTGGCATATCTGACGGTGGCGGATCTGACACGGGGGGTTGGGCGGTCACGTTACGCACCGGCTCGTCGCCCGTTCGAGGTAATCAGCACGGGGTTGTTGTATCGGACCCGATGGAGTAGTGCCAAGCTCTGAGCATGAACTCATGGTGACGTAAGGGCAAACTAACTGAGCGCTACTACCCGCCGTTCGTGCAAGCCTGCCGCCCCCGGGCTCGAGTGCCAGCGGGACCGGCCCGAACTCAGTGTTCGGCGGCTAACGCACCGTGGATCACCCTCGGCGTCCACCCGACCGAGGGCCTGCCGTAGCGCGGTTCGCGGGCGCGCAGGAAGGGCTCGAGGTGCTTCTCCCGCCAGAGCTGCTCACACGCGGCGAATCCGCTCGGAGTGGCGCTGAAGGTCGGACCGGTCCAGCCGCACCCGCAACGCGGCAGGTACGCCACATAGCGGCCGTCGAAGTGCACCCTGACGTCGGTCGAGATGCTGGTCAGATACCCATCAGCCCGGCGCCCGGCAATGTAGCCCGCATGCTCGCCAAGGGCCTCGTCGGCGTCGTCCACCCGGTAGAGCAGCACAAGACAAGAGTCCTACGATGAGATGGCCGCACGATGACCTTACAAACGACTCGTTCGGGTGGATTTTGCGCGCTGCCCGGATCGCCCACAAGGAGGCGTGCGCCGTCACTGCGGGGGACGGGTCACGCCCTGGCGTTGGTCAGTTCCAGGTAGGAGTCCTCCAGCGACACGCTGCGCGGCGTCAACTCCAGGATCGGGATACAGCGCGTGGCTGCGGCGGCGGCGATCTCCGGTGCAGTCACGCCGAGGACCGACAACCCACCGTCGGGTTCGGCGAACACCGTTGCACCCATCCCGGTCAGCAGCCGGGTCAGCCCGCCGCGGCGGGGGGTGCGCACGTAGCAGCGCTTGGGCAGTTCGGGTACTTCGATCATGCCGGTAACGCTGCCGTACGCGGCGGTGTGCGCACATCGGAGCAGGGTCCGGGTGCTGGATCGGACCCAGGTCTGACGCACCGTTGGTAGCGTGCGGCTACCGTGGGCGGACGTGCCCGAGGTCGATCCCGCCGTGCTGCCGCCGCGGTTTCGGCTGCGCCCGTGGCAGCTCATCACGCTCGACGCGCTGACGGCGGTATCGCTTACCCTGCTCGTCGGCTACGCCACCCTCAGCGCCGTGACCGGGCTGTCGAGTGCGATGGCCGCGGTGGTGTGGCTGATCGCGCTCGCGGTCGGCCTTCCGCTCTCGGTCCGCAGGCGGTGGCCGATTCCGGTTTTCGGCGTCGTCCTCACCTCGACGATCGTCGCGGTGCTGCTGGGCATGTCGGGTGCTTTCACGGTGCTGGCCGTCGCGATCGCGCTCTACCCGGTCGCGCTGGCTGTGCCGCCGCGGCGCTCGGCGGCCGCGCTCGGCGCGGGCGTGCTGGGTGTCACGCTGGCCACCGTGCTCACCGCGACCGTGCTGCACACCCACCTCGTCCTGGTGCCGAGCCCGGAGGCGTTCGAGACCGAGCTGTTCTCCTCAGTTGGCTTCTCGTGGCTCACCATCGGCGCAGGCTGGGCACTCGGTCGCAGCGTCAGGGCACACCGCGAGTACGCCGCCCAGATCGCCGACCATCGTGCCCAGCAGGCCGTCTCCGAGGAACGGTTGCGGATCGCCAGGGAGATGCATGACGTGGTGGCGCACAGCATGGGCCTGATCGTGATGAAGGCCGCCGTGGCCAACCACGTGTACGACGTTCGGCCGGAGGAGAGCCGCGAGGCGCTCGCTGTCATCGAGTCCGTCAGCCGCAGCGCGCTCGCCGATATCCAGCGCGTACTCGGCTCGTTGCGCTCGGCAGGGGAGGCCGAGCTGGCGCCGAGCCCCGATCTCGACGCGCTTCCCGGGCTGCTCGAGAACGCCCGGCTCGCCGGCGTCCGGGTCGATCTCGACGTCGGGGACATCCCGGAGCTGCCCGCGGCGGTGCAGCTCTCCGCGTACCGAATCGTGCAGGAGGCGCTGACCAACGTCATCAAACACGCCGCGCCTGCCCGGTGTGCCGTCCGCATCGCCGCCGAATCCGGCGAGCTGCACCTGGCAGTGATCGACGACGGCGCCCCGCGCTGCCCGGTTGGCGAGCCCGGACACGGCCTCATCGGCATGCGCGAGCGGGCCGCGCTGCACCACGGCACTGTGGTGGCGGACTGGCGCCCGGACGGCGGGTTCGCCGTCCACGCCCGGCTGCCCTACCAGCACCGGAGCCTGCATGGCTGAGCCACCCATCCGGGTGCTGATCGCCGACGATCAGGCGCTGCTGCGTGGCAGCCTGCGGGTGCTCATCGAGACCGAGCCGGACCTGGCCGTCGTCGGGGAGGCGGGCACCGGCGCGCAGGCGGTCGAGCAAGTAAAGGCGACCGCCCCCGACGTGGTGCTGATGGACGTGCGCATGCCGGAGCTGGACGGCATCGAGGCCACCAGCAGGATCACCGCGCGCGAGCAGGCCCCTCGGATCCTGATGCTCACCACATTCGATCTGGACGAATACGTGTACTCGGCGCTGCGGGCCGGAGCGAGCGGTTTCCTGCTCAAGGACACGCCCCCGGCGCAACTGCTCGACGCGGTGCGGGTGGTCGCCGCCGGCGAGGCGTTGCTCGCGCCAACCGTCACCCGCAGGCTGATCGCCGAGTTCGCCCGCCATCCGGATCCGCCCAGCCGTCCGGCCCGCACGCTCGCCAGTCTCACCGGCCGCGAGCGCGAGGTGCTCACGCTCATCACGCGTGGGTTGTCCAACACCGAGATCGAGCACCATCTGCACGTGAGCCGAGGGACTGTCAAGACCCATATCGGTCGGCTGCTCGCCAAGCTCGACGCCAGGGATCGCGCCCAGCTCGTGATCGTCGGATACGAAACCGGCCTGGTCCGCGCCGGGGGGGCGTCCAGCGGCAACGATCGTAGGGAATTCCCCGA
>JBOHGM010000115.1:0-13671 GCA_050699435.1 Pseudonocardiaceae bacterium
GCTGCTCGCGGTGCTCGTGGCGCTGGCCGACGGCGGGTTCACGATCGCGCTAGGGGTGCTCGCCGTGGTCGTCGGTGTCCAAGCGCTGGAGGGGAATGTGATCGAGCCGCTGATCACCGGCCGGATGGTACGGCTGCGCCCCTTCGTGGTGATCGTCGTCCTCGTCGATCTCGAAAGGCAGCGCCGCGACGCACTGCTGGTACTTCTCGATCAGCTCCGCCTCGTCCTGCGCGCCGATGTAGAGGGTGGCGAGCGTGTAGCTGTAGCTGTCCTGGTTGACCAGCTCGGAGAGCCGGTCACCCTCGTGCGCTGACGTCTACTGTGACACCTGGGATGTCGCGCTGCACCTTTTCGATCTCCTGCGCGGAGGGGTGACGGCGGACGATGCCGTCGTTCCAGTGCCGCAGGAACCACTTGGCCGCGATCCGGTAGGGACCCTGACCGCGCGGCATCTTCGGGTCCCGGCCCAGCGCCAGCCGCAGCATCGCCAGGTGATTGGGCGCCCCGTCGACTTGTTCGAAGAGTTCGGCGTGGGACTGGGAGTGCCGCGGGTTGACCTCCAGCACCCACAGCGCGTCGGTGTCCTCGTCCCAGAAGAACTCGATGTTGAACGTGGCGTGCTCCAGCCCCACCTGAGCGATCACCCGATCGGCGACATCGGCCATCCGCTCGCTGACCCGCTCGGGCACCGAGGCGGGGTACTGGAACCGGAGAAAACTGGGACTGTCCTGGTGGGTGACCGAGTCCACCACCCCCAGGATGTGCGTCTGCCCCCGGTAGCGGTAGCCCTCGATGGTCAACTGCCGGCCGCTGATCGTCTCCTCGGCCAGGCACACCTGCCCGCCGACCTCCGCGATCTCCGGGGCAGCTCCAGGTGCTCCAGCACGGTCTCGAACGGCGCCCCGACCCGGCCGATCCCCTCCCGGATCCGCGCCAGCGCGTCGCGGAACTCCTGCTCGTTGGCCACCCCGAAGGCCAGGTCGGAGGAGGAGAACGACTTCACCGGCTTGACCCACATCGGAAACCTCACCCCCACCGGAGGCGAGCTGTCCCGCTCGGGATCGACCAGCCCGAACCGCGGATACTCCTCGATCACCCGCTGCTGTTCCAGGCGGCTCCAGTACTTGTGCTCGCACTTCACCACCGCCTCCAGGCTCACGCAGTGCAGCCCGCCCAGCCGGCGACACAGGATGGGAACCATGGTGCTGATCGGAAAGTCCCAGAACCCGATGATCGCGTCGACCGTTCCGTCGAAGGCGTCCAGCTGACTCTGTGCCTTGTCCAGCAGGTCACAGAGCGGGATCTCCTCGCCGAACCGTAGCTCCTCGATGGACAGCAGCGAGTGGAAACGGTACTGCGCCGCATCGGGCAGCTCCCGCAGTATCTGCTCGTTGTGCTGGTCGAGACCCAGCACGAACACGTTCACAGCCACCAACCCCACCGTCCTTCCATAGCGCGAAGCCGGCCCGGGATCGGTCTGTCGTTCGGTGGGTTACCCCGGGCTCAGCCAGCGGAAACACAGAGGGGTCATACTTCATCGCTGCCACTACGAGGTCTGGCGCTGGGCGGGTCGATGCAGCAGGAGGTGGACCTGCACACGCTGTTCAAGGATGTCGCCGGGGACTATGTGCAGGAGGTGATGACTCCGGAGCAGCTGCCCAATGTGCTGGATCGGGCGATTCGGGGTGGCGGTCTCCCGGCGCACCGTCACGGCGATCATCATTCCGTCCGATCTGCAGGAGGAGAAATACCACCCGCCCACGCATGCGTTCAAGATAGCCCGAGACCACCGAGCAAGGAGAGCGGGGAGGCATTGAAGTCCTCGGTTCCCGACACCAGCCTCAGCTCACCCAGATTCCCATGCTCGTTGGTGTAGGCGAGGGCCCGCGACAGGTCGGTTGCGCCGTTGCTGCCCGTCGTTGGGGCGATGGCCAGCGTCACGACTACCCCGAGTGCTTCGCCGTCGGCTGACAGCACGGCGCTACCGGAATCGCCGGGGAGGCTAGGGGTGATGGTGAGAATACTGTAGGTCCAGCCGCCGTTCGTGGTCTCGAGTGTGATGCCGCTTTGGGGGCTCAGGGGCTCGATGCCACCGCGCAGGGACGAGTTGCCGTAGGTGTAAACGGATTCACCGGGAGCGGCGCCGTCGGTATCCACCCCGGTCGGACCACCGAACACCGGGAGGCTGGGGTTGGTGGCGGCCACGTCGGCCGGGTCGAGCTTCACCAGCGCGAAGTCGTTCCCGGCGCAGGTGTCGCTGTCGGTCTCGCCGATCTGCTGCATCGTGAGCCACGAGCTATAGGCCAACGTGCCTGGACGGCTCGCGCCCTGCACTGTGACCGGAGTGCCGAGGGGCATGCTCTCCGCGAGGCACCCGCTGGTGGCGACCGGGCCACCGGTCCCTGCGCAGTGCGCGGCCTGGCCGAGGAAGACATCGGTGCCGTTGGTGAAGACGAAGTTCGCGGTGCAGTCACCGGCAGTGGTGGTGGCGACGCCGGGGTGAATCGTCGCGTTTTCCGCCGAAGCGAACTGCGGCGTGGCGGCTGCGGTGCCGGAGAACCAGGTCGCCGCTGCCAGGATGAGCAGCACGGCGGACACCTGGCGGAGGGGAGTGCGGACACACATGTCAGGGAACTCCTCTGTCGGTCTGACGACCTCCCAGCCGTCGACATCCGGATGTAACTGAGTTCACACGACCAACAACACATGGTACAGACGTGGGTCGATGCACCGCCCGGCAGGTGCGACATGCGCCGGCACCGATCACGAGCGGCTCATCGACAACGACGACGTCCCGACCTACGTCGGCATGATCTTCGATGGCAGCCTACTGTTGCGCCAGGGTGGTTGATCTTGTCTTATTTCAGGCGATTGAGGAAGCCGCTGCTTGCCGATCCCGCTTGCATTCCTGCGTTTCCGACGAGCTGCGACCGGACGTTCAGGAATAGAGGAAGTATGGCTGACTTCCGTGGTAGGAATGTGACTACACTGGGTGCGCTACTCGTGGCCGCCAGCGTTGGTTTAGCGGTACCCGGCGCGGCACAACCGAATGGAGAGGTTCCTCAGGCCACGAGGGTTGCCCTGCTCACCGGCGCGGGGTCGATTAACGAAACGGACGTGCGCTACCAGGTCAGTGGTACCGATCTCGGCATCATGTGGAATGACAAGCGGGGGCAGGTCCTCCTTGCCTTCGGCGACACCTTCGGGACCGGCTGGACTGGATCCGACCCAGTGAGTGGGAGCCCAACTGAGCTGGACTGGCGTTCGAACACACTGGCCCGCAGTTCTGATCACGACCCCAGCGACGGCCTATCCTTCTACGACTTCATCACCGACTATCCCGGGCACGCCAAGGAACTTGTGCCATCGCTCAAACAGGACCACGTGGAGATGACCACGATCCCAACCGGTGGCGTGAACATTTCAGGGCGCAACTACATGGCCTATATGTCAGTGCGCCATTATGGCCCAGGCGCCGGACAGTGGACCACGAACTACAGTGCTATCGCCTATTCCGATGACGATGGGCAGACCTGGGTGCAGGCCCCCGGCACGCGCCGACTGAACACTCCCGACTTCGACGACCACTTCCAGATGATCGCCTACGCCCAGCAGGACCGCTTCGTATACGCCTTCGGCACATCGAACGGCCGTTTCGGCTCTGCGTACTTGGCCCGGGTGCCTGAGCAAAAGTTGCTTGATCAGGCAGCCTACGAGTACTGGTCCGATTCCGGCTGGAAGAGGGGCGACAGCGTGATAGCGGCCCCGATTGTGCCAGGGCCGGTCGGGGAGCTTTCGATCTGCTTCAACGAAACCCTCCACCGGTGGATGATGATGTATCTGGACGAGTCGCGCGCTGCGATCGTTGTTCGGTTGGCGCCGCAACCGGCCGGACCGTGGTCTCCGCCGATCACGGTCGCGACCGCCGAGAAGTACCCAACCCTCTACGGCGGCTTTTTCCACCCGGCATCGAACAGCACCGAGATCTACTTCACGATGACACAACCAGTACAATGTCGCGCTGATGCGGGCCGAACTGCCACTCGACGTGCTGAGGGCCGCGCGTGATTAGCGTCCCGTGCAGGGGGCGGCCAGGGGGTCGGTGAGGCCGTGCGCTGGCGCTTCGACGGCGAGATCGCTGCTTTCGGCACGACGACCGGGCATCGCGTCGTCGTCGGACGATGGCCGGTGTCGCCCTTCGGCCCAGTCAGCGACGTCATGCTCGAAGCGCCCGACGGCACCAGGCTGCTGATCGCCCCGAGCACCGCCGTCGCCTGCTTCATCGCCGGCATCTATTGCTTCGATTCTGTCGACATCGAGCCGGTGGAGGTAATCCGCCAACCGAGCCGGCTGATCGTGGTGACCGGACAACTGCGAGCGAACCTGGCCATCGGGCGCAGGGGCTGGCTCGGGCTGCTGCTACGAGCCGTGCCCCGGCCCGTGGCCACCGCTAAGGCCTGGGCTGCTCTGGTGAACCCACTGGCCAGGGCCGTGCTCCCCGGGGTGCGCACCCGGGGCAGCGTCCGCGCCGGGCACAGACAGTGGTATGGAGCCTGGGACCTGCACCCGCTGGTGTCCGTGACCGCCAGCTGGCGAGGAGCCGACCTCGGGGCCATGGCCGACGTCGTTCCGCCCGTCCGGTTCGGTTTCGGCTCGGCACCACGCCGACCCTCGGTCGTGCGACTGATCACAACGGTGCAGCGCTGAACAGGCCGGGGTACGGACTGTTGAGCCTGATCGATCCGACCGGAGTGTGCCAGGCTCGACGATGTGGCCGTTGCGGTGGCGCGTTCCCGGGTGCGCGCCTGGTACTACGCGCTGCGCACGACGAACCCGCCCGATGGCCCAATCGACGCGGTGACCCGCTGGATCGTCGTGTCCCGCGCCGCCGTGCTGCCGATGACGCTGGTGGCCGGGCTGGTGGCCGGGCTGCTCGCCGTCCGCACCCCCGGCGTTGACTGGCGCTGGCTGGTCTTGGCCATTGCCGGGATCGTGCTCGCGCACCTGGTTAACAACCTCATGAACGACCTGTACGACACCGGCGCCGGTTCGGATACCGCGAGCTACCCGCGGGCGCTGCGGGTCGCCGGCCCGCTGCTCGTCCTCGGCCTAGCCATCGCCGCCATCACGGGACCTGAGAGATCTCGGAGAATTCGTGTCGGGCACGCCGAGGGTGGTGAACAGGGTGCGGGCCTGGTGTTCGTGGTGGTGGGCCGGTTCGAGATCACCTGTGGTGTGGTGGGTGTGAGCGAGGCCGCGGTGGGCGCGGGCTTGTTCGTAGCGGTCCCCGAGCTCGGTGGCAAGCGCGAGGGCGGCGTTGTGCTGGCTTCGCGCCTGTTCGAATTCTCCGGTGGCGTAGTGGGTCTCGCCGAGGCCGTTGAGGATCTGGGGTTCGCTGGCCCGATCACCGATCTCACGGCAGATCGCGAGGGCCTGCTGGTAGTGCTCAGCAGCCTGCTGATACCGACCCTGATACCACAATGTGAGCCCGAGGTAGATCAGCGCAACGGCTTCGGTGCCAAAGTCGCCAGTCTGGTATGCAGCGTTGCGGACGTGGGTGAGCAGGGCCAGCGTGTCGGGGGAAGGGCCGCCACGGTAGGGGCCGCCGATCTCGAGAAAGCGCAAGAGCACGGTGTTGGCCAGCTGGATGGTGTGGGTGTGCCAGCCGTGGGCAGCGCAATAAGCAACGATCGCGATGAGGTTGCCCCTCTCGGTATCCAGCCAGTGCTGCGCGGTGGCCGAGTCGGTGAACTGCAGGGCGGGCATGGCCAGTGGCGGGAGGTGGGCGCTGTGACGCTGCCCGTCGGGATGGAGAGCGCCCATCGCAGCGGCAGCGGTGTGCAGGTAGTGGTCGAACAGCCGGGTCAGCGCGGCCTGCTGGTCCTGCTGCGAATCGTGGGTGCTGGCCAGCTGGATGGTGTAGGTGCGCAGCAGGTCGTGGAAGGCATAGCGGCCGGGGGTGTGCTCGGTGAGCAGGTGCGCTCGGGTCAGCTCGCCCAGCCCCTGCCGTGCCTGGTTCGGGGGCAGGTCGGCGAGCCGAGCGGCGGCGGGGACGGTGATGTCGTGGCCAGGGTGTAGTCCCACTAGCCGGAACATCCGCGTGGCCGGGTGCTGAGCTGGTGGTAGGACCAGGAGAACACGGCGTGGATGCTGGTGGCCGCCTCGCCGGTGTCCAGCGCGTCTAGGCGGCTGTGTGCATCGGCGAGTTCCTTGGCCAGCACCCGCAGCGCGAAGCCCGGGTGGATGGCCGCCCGGACGGCCACGATCGCCAGGGCCAGCGGCAGTCGGGCGCGGTACCCGATCAGCTCGGTCACCGCATCGGGGTCGGCGGTGATGCGGTCGGGACCGAGGTAGTCGGCCAGCAACGAGTGGGCCTCCTCAGGGCTGAGCACGTCCAGGATGATCGGGCATGCCCCGTGCTGGGTGACCAGGCTGGTGAGCTGGTTGCGGCTGGTGAGGATGACCAGGCAGGCAGGGCCGGCCGGCAGCAGCGTCCGGACCTGGTCGGCGTCGCGGGCGTTGTCGAGCACCACCAGCATGCGCCGGTCGGCCAGCAGGCTGCGATACAGCCCAGCTTGGGCCTCCACGCCGGTGGGGATGCGCTCCGGAGGAACCCCCAGGGCCTCGAAGAACCCCCGAAGCGCCTCCGTCGCAGGCAGCGGCGCGTTGGTGGGATCAAAGCCGCGCAGGTTCACATACAGCTGCCCATCGGGAAACCGGGCTGCGTTCTGCCGACGAGACGGACCCTGAGCCGGCTGCGACGGCCGCGGGGGGCTGGGGGGCGTGGTCAGGACCGGGTCGGCGGTCAGGATCTGCTCATACAGCCGCCACAGATCTGGGCGGGGGGTCGATGCCCAGCTCGTCACCCAGCCGAGCCCGGAGCTGCTGGAAGTGCTCCAGGGCCTCGGCTTGGCGGCCGCACCGATACAGCGCGAGCATCAGCTGACCGGTCACCCGCTCGTCCAGGGGGTGTACCGCAGCCCGAGTGGTGAGCTCGCCAACCAGCCAGTAGTGTTGCCCGCGGCGCAGCCGCACATCGGTGCAGCGCCATCACGCACCTCCTGAGAGGGGTCGGCCCGCCACGAACGTGGCGGCTGCCGACAGCAACCGAGGCCGCCCATCGCACCGCACCCCGGCAACCATCGCGGCGGAAGCGGATCCTCTTGCGGTACTGGCCAGGAGTAGTCGGTTATGTTCAGGCTCAGCCTCATGACCGTGCTCCTGTCTGGAGGGCGACGAGGGTGAGGGCACCGGCCGCGAGCAGCGCGGCCGTGCCGGCGATCGCCGTGGTCCACGCCGGCAGGGCGAGCGGCGTCGCGCCGGTGGCGAGGGCCACGACCACCGCGCCGACCGCCGTGAGGTAGCCCGCGGTACCCAGCGCCACGACGCGCTCCCGGCGGCGGTCCGTCCAGCTGGTGCAGGACGTGAGCCAGGCCAGGCCGGGCAGGATCGCGATGCCGTGCATGGCGGCGAAGTGCGCCAGTTTGAGCGAGCCGCCGGTGGCGTAGGCGGCCTGCGGGTCGCCGGCGAAGACCTGGGTGATGCCCATGACGATCATCGTTGCGCCGACGGCGAGCGCCCCGACCAGCGTGCCGAAGCCGACCCGGACAGCGCGGGCCATCGTCGTCGACAGCTGCGGCTGCGGTCGCAGGGACAGCACGAAGAGCGTCGTCAGCACCACGATCAGCATTCCACCTCCGGCTGCGAGGACCCGAGCGATGGACGCGTCGACGGTGGCCCCGAGGTTGAAGTGCGACGGCACGCCGCGCCACGCCTGCACGACGATCAGTGCGACCTCGACGACACTCGCAGCGGCTAAGGCACCGAGCGTCCACTGCCGGACCCGGTCCCCGAGGCGCAGGAACGACGCCACGCACGCGACGCTGATCAGCGTGACCCCGAACGACAGCCCGAACGTCACCGGCTTGCGCCACGAGACCGGGCCGGTCCATGGGCCGCCGAGCACACCCTGCACGAGCAGGTGGGCCAGGCCGACGGCGATCAGGACGGCTCCGACTCGGTAGCAGGCCCGCTCCACCGGGCGGCCGGCAACGACCGACCGGCGGAGCTGGGCGAGCGCGACCTTCATGACGTCTCCGCAAGCACGTGCTCGGCGGCGTTCACGATGTCGCCGGCTCCCGACCGGCGCGTCGCGGCGCGGGCGGGCCACCGGCGGCGACCAGCCTCAGCAGCCCGCCGAACCGCCCGACCGGCGCAGGACGAACAGGTACGACGTGAGCAGCGAGAACACGCTGAGCATGGCCAGGCCGACAACGACCAACGCCAGCTCGCCCGCTGGAGTGATGGGCCGCGGGTCCGCTCGCGCCCAGAACGACGCCGACGACGGTTAGCGCGGCGAAGGCGGGCGCGGGCGTTTGGCGTGGTGATCATGGTTCCTCGGTAGCCGATCTGCAGTCCGCTCAGCTCACCCGCGCCGCGTCGGTATCACGTACCTGTAAGTCGCGCATGGCGGCTACCGCGGCGGCGACGACGGCGACGGACGCTCCCCCGAACTGCAGCCACAGCCCCACGAAAGCACCCGATGCCACCGGGTCGAACAGCTGCCCGATGGCCCCGCTCGGGATGTAGCCAACAACGATGAACAGGGCTGCGATACCGGCGAGCACGGACGCCCACCGCCACCGGCCAGCGGCCACAAGACCGGCCGGGATGAGCAGGATAAGCAGGCCGGGCGGGACGGCCGTGGTGAAGGTGACGCCCGAGATCGCCATCGTCACCACGCCGGCGGCGGCAACCAGCAGGCCACCGACGACGGCCCGGTGCGCGGTCGCCGGGTTGGTCGAAGCGTCGTGCGTCGCAGGTCGCCGCGCCGTGAACAGCCCGGCCGCCAGGACCACACCACCCAGGACGAGATGGAAGACATGCTCGGCCGCAGCCAGCTGCAGAAGGCCCACGTTCCACAGGTGGTCGGCCTGTGGGTCGCCCAGGAGGTAGCCGAGCGCCCCGAAGGCCAGATAGCTGGCGCCGAACGCAACGCAGAAGGTCCGCGCTGCCGACCGGTTGCGGGACACGCCAGCGACGAGGGCGACCAGGCCGGTGGTGAGATGCAACAGGTTGTGATGCTGGTCTTCGGGCTCCCCGAACACCGCGGTCAGCACCCCCGCCGCGACGAAGAGGACACCGACAACCCGACACGTCAACGTCGCGAGCCACGCCACGTCAGGCTCCGCGGTAGCGCTGCGCGGTCGTCACGGCGCCCGCGACCGCGGCGACCGCGGCGGTCACGGTCTGGACCCAGAGCCCGACCGAGCCGGCCGCGCCACCCTGCAGGTCCGTGTCGAACAGCCTCACCGACTCCCCGCTGAGGAACAGCCCCACCGTGAGGAACAGCCCGGCCAGGACGGCGGGTATCGCCGCCCACCGCCAGTGCCCGAAGTAGACCAGGGCGGCCGGGATAAGCAGGATGAACAGAACCGGCGGAACGGTAGGGAAATCGACACCGGCGACGATCTGGACGACCACACCGGCCGTGGCGACGACGAGCGCGGCCACCGTCGTCGCAGCGGCCTGGGACAGGACGGCCCGCCCGTGCGATGTCGCCGGCTGGCCGGGGTGCGTGTACTTGGTCATGGCGAGATCGCTCCTGAACGTGGATTGGGTGCCGTCTGGGCCGAGCGGGGGGCCTCGTGGTCGGCTGCGTCGGCGGTGGCGCGTCCGTGGAGGACGAGGGCCCAGGCGAGGCATCCGAAGGCGGCGGTGGTGGCGATGGTCCGGACGATGTGCCAGGCGACCCAGCGGGTCTCGTGGAAGGCGTCGCGCACGGCCGCCAGGTTGGCGATGCGGTCCGGGTCGCCAGCGGCCCTGAGGACGTAGTTGAGCGGTTCGTGGACCGCCATGGTGATGACGAACGCTGCCAGGTAGAGGCCGAACGCCACCGCGACCCAGGGCAGCACCGAGTGGTCGTCGTCGCGCAGGTAGAGGACCGCGGCGACGCCGGTGAACGCCAGCGCGCCCATGAAGGTGAGCATGAACAGGGGGTTGATGATGGCCTGGTCGAGGGCCTGGACGGCGCCGACGAAGGTGCGGTCATCGGTCGTGCCGAGGCCCCGCATGATCGTGTGGGCCCAGTCGCCGAACACGCCGGCCGTGAGCCCCATCGTGACAGTGGCGGGCAGCAGGGTGACGACCTGCCAGGATCGCAGGCTCATCGCGGGCTTCCGGGGTTCGGCTGGTCCGTCGGGTTCCAGACGCCGGTGGCTGCGGTGGCTCGGGCGTAGTCGGCGAAGTCCCGCGCCGGCCGCCCCAGGACTCGCTCGACGCCGTCGGCCACCTCGGCGTTGCGTCCGTCGAGCACGGTGCCGAACAGGTGGACGAGGAAGTCGATGATGTCCTGGGGGACGCCGCCCGCGGCGAGGCCGGCGGCGAAGTCCTCGGGCGGGATGCGGGTGTAGGCGATGTCCCGGCCGGTGGCCTCGGCGATGGTGGCGGTCGCCTCGGCGAACGTCAACGGGCGGGGGCCGGTCAGCTCGTAGATCTCGCCGCCGTGGCCGTCCTCGGTGAGGACCGTGGCGGCGACATCCGCGATGTCATCGGTGTCGCTGAACGGCTCGCCCACGTCCCCGGCCGGCAGCATGACCTCCCCGGCGAGGATGGGATCGAGCAGGTAGCTCTCGCTGAAGTTCTGGTTGAAGAAGCTGGCCCGCAGGATGGTCCAGTCGGCGCCCGAGTCCATGAGGATCTTCTCGCAGGCCTGGGCCTGCTCTTCGCCCCGTCCCGACAGCAGCACCAGCCGCCGGGTCCCCGCCGCCAGCGCTGTCTCCACGACCCCGGCGATCGCGCCGGTCGGGTCCGCCACACCATGTCCGGCACATATGTGTAGGCGGCCTCGACGTCCTGGAACACCGGCCCCCAGGTCGAGGGCTGATCCCAGTCGAAGGGTAGCCCGGACGACCGGGAGCCGATCCGCACCGGGATGTGCCGGCGCGTCAGGCGCTCGACGAGGCGACGCCCGGTCTTTCCGGTCCCGCCCAGGACGAGCGTCGGTCGGTGGTGTGCGGACTCGGTCATGGCCTCCTCCTCGACGTGGCGGTCTGGCCATGCCCACGATCGGCGCGACGGCGGTGGCGAACAACGGCGGAGTGCGCAATGATCGTTAACCGACAGGTTCACGAGCGAGCGGAGCGGCGGTCGAGCGACGGTGGAGCAGCGGGACATCGAGATCTTCCTGACGCTCACCGACGAGCTGCACTTCGGCCGGGCGGCGGAACGGCTCCACGTGTCCACAGCCCGAGTCAGCCAGACGATCAAGAAGCTGGAACGGCGCATCGGCGCGCCCCTGTTCGAGCGCACCAGCCGCCGAGTGGAGCCGACCCCGATCGGGCGCCGCCTCGACGACGAGTTGCGGCCCGCCTACCAGCAGATCCAAGACGCCATCGACCGGGCGATGACCGCCGCCCGCGGCGTCCGCGGGACACTGCGGGTCGGGTTCATCGGTGCCGCCACCGGCCGGTTCGTCCTCGAGGTGGCCGAGGCCTTCCGGGCCGAGCACCCCGACTGCGAGGTCCAGTTCCACGAGAAGCAGTTCGGCGCGGGCCTCGGTCCCCTCCGGGGCGGCGAGTTCGACATGGTGCTCGCCGCGGTGCCCATCTTCGGCGCCCGCGAAGCGGACCTCACCGGCGGCAGCGTCCTGGTCGAGGAGGACCGACTGCTCGCCGTGTCGGCCCGGCACCCGTTCGCCCGTCGACCGTCGGTGTCATTCGCCGACCTCGCCCGCACCAAGGTCCTTCGCACGCCGCCGACGGTCCCCGACTACTGGGACCAAGCGCTCGTCCCCCAGCACACGCCCGACGGCCGGCCCGTCGAACGGGGACCATCGTTCGGCACGCTCCAGGAGATGCTCGCCCTCGTCGGCGCCGGCTTCGGCACCTATCCGGTGGTGAGGGTAGTGGCCAAGATCGGCGAGTGTGGCAATGGCGGCCACTGGGACCTCACAACCGCAGCCCGGGCAGGGGCGGTGGGCTTTTCCAATAGCGCTGTTGACCTGTTTCATGACTCTTTTCTCCGCGCATCCGGCGGTTTGCGGTGATAGCGAACGGGGGCGCGCCGGGGTGTCCCCGGTGCGCCCCCGTGGGCAGTTGCTAGCTGGTGCGGTTGCGCCGACGCCCGGCCTTGGGTCGGGCCGCACGGTAGGTGCGCGGCGCGTCTTTTGTCTGCACGGCCAGGCCCTGGTCGCACAGCACTACCAGCGCGTTGGCGATGGCGCCGGATGAGCGGCGCAGCATGTTGCCGAGCTGGGTGGAGGTGAACTCGATCTTCGGATGGTCGGCCAAGTGGTCGGCAACCATCGTCCGCAGCTCACCGGGCCGCAGCCGGGTCTTGCCGACCGGTGCCGGTGGCCGGGCGGGCAGCTTCGCCGGCGTGGTGATGGTCGCCGGCCTGGCTGACCTGCCCGAAGGCGCCGTGGCGGCGTTGTCGGCGCCGCGCCGCGCGGGCTTGGCCGGGGCCGGTGTCGCTGGCTTGGCGGCCGGCTTTGCCGGCTTGGCGGTGGTCCTGGTGGCCGGCTTTGCGGCGGTGGTTCGTCCCCGGGTGGCCGGCTTGGCCGCTGGTGTGGCCGGGGCGGTGCCGGTGGCCTTGCGCGCGGCGGCCAGGGCCTTTTTCACTGCCGGGGTCATCCCCGGTGCGCTGGTGGTGTTGGACATGTCGGGTGCTCCTGATCATGAGAGATGGCGTGTAGGTGGTGCCCTGGCCAGGGCGACCGAGCCGGTGGGTGCCGGGCCGGTCGGCCCGCTGGTGTGCGCACACCGTGTGCGGGCCTAGGTCAATGAACGCTCGATCCACAACATGAAGTCAAGCCCCTAGCCATAAAAGAAAAGTGTCTTTTTCGGCGCCGATTCGCGGCGACCGAACGTGATCATTCGGTGCGGATAGTAGACGCGCGGATTGACATTCTGCCGAAGGTGTGTTCGATCGATGGGGCGCCATTCGGCGCGCGATTTCCATCCAATCCGTTCGTGAGGAGTACACGCGATGAAACGCGCACACCCAACCGTCACGCCCGCAGTCGACCCGACCGACCCGGCCTCATTCGCCAGCGCCGAGCCGGGCAACTCGGCCGCACCCGAAGTTGATCAAGACCTAGCCGGAGCCAGCGACCCGGCGGGGTCTGGCCTCGCGGCGACCGATCGTAAGGTGGCCGACCGCGAAGGGGCGGACCTCAACGTGGCGGCGTGGCTGGCCCGCGAAGGGCTGCCAGCCGAGACGGTGATCCTGGTCGGTCCCCGCACCGCCGCCCAGGCCCCGATGTACACGTCCGGCCAGGCGTGCGGCCTGACTGTCCTGGGCGTGGACCACGACCCCGATCACGACGACCGCGTCTTGGTCTTCACTGCACGTTGGGAGCGGGGCTCGCGCGCGCGGCTTCGCCCATTCGCCGGTGAGCTGTTCCTCGAGCTGGCGCCAGTCGCCTCGCCGGGCCGGCCAGCCCGCACCCCCGCGTGGACGTGTGGATGCTGCTGGCGGCGTGGGGCCGCTGGCATCTGGTCGGGCGCTGGCCGGGTCTCGGTCCGGAATGGCCCCAGGTGATCGCACCCACCGCCGCCGCCGTGCTGCGCCTGCACTGCGACCACACGGGCTGACTACCACACACAGCCCCGCACGGCCGACGCGCGCACAACCCAAGGCGGCCACGCCCCCGAGGTCAGACCTCGGGGG
>JBOHGM010000116.1:0-13579 GCA_050699435.1 Pseudonocardiaceae bacterium
GACAGTTCCAGCCGGTAGCCGAAGACCTCCGCCAGATCCGAACGCAGCTCGTTGGCCCATCGACCTATTGATTCAGATGTGTACCAAACCTGACATGCCGGGGGGTGCTCAGGTTGAACGCCACCGAGACAGCGCGTGCGCCGCCGCGTCGCTGGGGGTGTTGGTGAACCAGGTGGCCAGATGCCGCAACTGGCTTTCCCGGCTCACGCCGCCCCGGCGCGCCTCGGTGACCCGCCGCAGCAGCGCCAGCACGGCGGAAATCGCGCTGACCGTTGCCGCCTGCAGCCGCGCGCTCTCGCTGTCGCCACCGGTGTCCGGGCGGAACCAGTGCGTCAGCCCCGACCAGCGCTGGCGCCAGTCGGCGAGCCGCTCGGCCGGCGAAGTGAAGATCCGCTCGTCGGCGTCGGCTGCGGGCTCGACGAGCCGGTCGATCCCGGTCGCCTCGACCGTGCCGATCGCCTTGGCCAGTTTCGGGGAGTATCGGGACAACTCGGAGGCGAATTCGCGCATGTGGGCCAGCAACGCGTCCTTGTGAGCGAGAAAGATCTCCGGTCGGGTGTCGTTGGTCCGGGACAGGTCACCGAGCATCAGATAGAAACGCGCCGCGCGGGTCGCCATGTCGGTGAGAGCGGCGTCCAGCCGGCTCAGCCTGCGGTAGACCTGCTCGGCATCACCGGCCGCGTTCGCGGCCGCCAGTTGGTGCAGATCGTCCAGCAACTCCGAAAACACCAGACGGCTCCACCGTCGCGAATTGGAACAGCCGCAACCGGTCGTCCAGCTCGAATGCCTCGATGCTGAACGCAGCGTTCCCACGGTTGTCGCTACCAGCGTCGTCGGACACACCCACCTCCCTTCGCACACTTCTGCGGCCTGTCGAGCCAGCCGTGTCGGGGCCAACCGCTAACTTGGCCGCCATGCCGCTCACGATTCCAGACGCCGTGGACCTCACCGGCGTCGAGGATGCCGTCGGTACCACCTTCTTCGGGCACACTGCTGGAGTCCCGGCCGGCTGATCCGGCGAGCCGAGCGGGCGCGCCTGACCCGGGCGGCGTCAGCATCTGGCGTGGGTGGATCGGAGTCGGAGATCAGGTCGAACAGGTGGTTGGGGCACCCCGTTGGCCAGACCCACCCCTGCACATCTTGACGCCTTCGTAAGAAGGCATCAAGATGGCTATGTGCGAACCACCCTGACCCTTGACGAGGACGTGGCCCGCCTGGTCGACGATGCGGTCCACCGTGAGCATCGTCCGATGAAACAGGTCGTCAACGACGCGCTCCGACGCGCGCTGACGCCGCCTGCCTGCCGCCAGGAGCCCTACCATCTGACGCCGCACACGTCAACCGTTCGGCCGGGATTCGATCTAACCGGTTTCAACCGGCTGGCCGACGAACTGGATGACGAGGCGATCATCACCAAGGCACATCACGCCTGATGATCATCCCCGACGTCAATCTGCTGCTATACGCGGTCATCTCCGGGTTCCCGCAGCATTCCCGCACCCACGCATGGTGGGAACGAACCGTCAACAGCCCCAGTCGCATTGGACTGACTCATCCCGCCATCTTCGGCTTCCTCCGGATCGCCACGAACGCACGCATCCTCCAAGCGCCGCTGGCCGTTGCCGACGCCATCGAGTACGTCCATGACTGGCTCGCGCAACCGAACGTGGACCTCCTGCTGCCAGGTCCCAACCACCTCGGCATCGCGCTGGAGCTCCTGCGGGACATCGGCACCGCCGGCAACCTCACCACCGACGTCCAACTGGCCTCCTATGCCATTGAAAACAACGGCGAGATGTACTCGAACGACACCGATTTCGCCAGATTCTCCAATCTGAAGTGGGTCAACCCACTCCAATAGCGTTCGGCGCAACCGTGCGCGATGCTGAGCTCGCACACTTGTCCTTATCGTGCGACGGGCCCGCCAGTTGGGGACTGGCGGGCCTCGACCGTCTCTCGCACTCACACGTCGTAGTACAGGGCGAACTCGAAGGGGTGCGGGCGCAGCCGCAGCGGATCGATCTCGGCCTCCCGCTTGAGCTCGATCCAGGTCTCGATCAGGTCCGGGGTGAAGACCCCGCCCTCGAGCAGGTAATCGTGGTCATCCTCCAGGCGGTTGATCACCGCGTCCAGGCTGGACGGCACCTGCGTGACGTTCCTGGCCTCTTCGGGCGGCAGCTCGTAGAGGTCCTTGTCGATCGGTGCGGCCGGCTCGTAGGCGTTCTTGATCCCGTCCAGCCCGGCCATCATCATCGCGGAGAAGGACAGGTAGGGGTTGCCCGAGGAGTCGGGGCACCGGAACTCGATGCGCTTGGCCTTCGGGTTGTTCCCGGTGATCGGGATCCGGATGCAGGCCGACCGGTTGCGCTGCGAGTACACCAGATTCACCGGCGCCTCGAAGCCCGGCACCATACGGTGGTAGGAGTTGACGGTCGGGTTGGTGAACGCCAGCAGCGACGGTGCGTGGTGCAGGATGCCGCCGATGTAGTGCCGCGCGGTGTCGGACAGCCCAGCGTAGCCGGACTCGTCGTGGAACAGCGGCACACCGTCCATCCACAGCGACTGGTGGGTGTGCATGCCGGAGCCGTTGTCCCCGGTCAGCGGCTTGGGCATGAACGTCACGGTCCGCCCGGCCGCCCACGCGGTGTTCTTCACGATGTACTTGTAGAGCTGCAGGTCGTCGGCCGCGTGCAGCAGGGTGTTGTATCTGTAGTTGATCTCCGCCTGGCCCGCGGTGCCCACCTCGTGGTGCGCCTTCTCCACGCTGAAGCCGGCACCGATGAGGTTCGTGACCATCGCGTTGCGCAGATCGGCGAAGTGGTCGGTCGGCGGCACCGGGAAGTAGCCGCTCTTGTAGTTGACCTTGTAACCCTTGTTCCCGCCGTCCTCGTCAGCGCCGGTGTTCCACCAGCCGGCCTCCGAGTCGATCTCGTAGAACGACGAGTTCGGCGAGGTGTCGAAGCGCACCGAGTCGAAGATGTAGAACTCGGCCTCGGGGCCGAAGTACGCGGTGTCGGCGATGCCGGTGGAGGCCAGGAACTCCTCGGCCTTGCGGGCCACATTGCGCGGGTCACGACTGTAGGGCTCACGGGTGAACGGGTCGTGCACGAAGAAGTTGACGTTCAACGTCTTCTGGACCCGGAACGGGTCGATGCGCGCCGTCGCGGGGTCGGGCAGCAGAAGCATGTCCGACTCGTGGATCGACTGGAATCCGCGCACCGACGAGCCGTCGAAGGCCAGGCCCTCCTCGATGATGTCCGCGTCGAAGAAGGCGGCCGGAACGGTGAAGTGCTGCATGACGCCCGGCAGGTCGCAGAAGCGGACGTCGACGAACTCGACGCCCTCGTCGGCGATGAAGCGCAGGACCTCATCGGAGTTGGTGAACACCCTCGTTCGCTCCTTCGTGCGGTGAACTGGTGGACCGGAATGATCGGTTGGTCGATGCGGCGAACCGTAGGAGGGCGGTGTTGCCCGGCCATCACCCGGATGTTTCACCAAGGTTACGAGCATGGCGGTGAGCGAGGCCACCCCCTCGGCGACATAACCTGGTCGGGTGAGCAGATGGACACAGACGTGGCTCTCCGGTACCCACGGAAACCCTGACGACAGTGCCGGGCAGGGCTATCGCGGTCAGCGGCTGGGGCTGCCCGAGAGCGGGCCGGGCAGCGTCGCCGGCTTCGGCTCCCGGATCCTGGCCATCCTGATCGACTGGCTGCCCTGCTCGGTGGCTGCCCAACTGTTCACCGCCAACCCGGCGTTCTCCGCACTGGCGTTGTTCGCGGCCCTGACCGCGCTCTCGGTCGGTCTGGCTGGTCGCACGCCGGGGCATGCCGTGGCGGGACTGCGGGTGGCGCGGATAAACGGGCATGCCCCAGGCTTCGGGCCCGCAGTGATCCGCACGGTACTGCTGTGCCTGGTGATCCCACCGGTGGTGTATGACACCGATGGCCGCGGCCTGCATGATCGGGCGGCCGGGACCATCGTGCTCCGGGCCCGCTGACCCGACCGGACCCAGTGACGTCGGACCCAGTGAGCCCGGGCCCGGCGATCGCATCTCAGCGGCCGGAACCTTTACGGACAGCGCGCTGCATGTTGCGCATCTTGGCACCCTGTGGCATGGGGCCCTTGGGAATCGCGGCACCGCGGGTACTGAGGATGGCCAACTTGCTCTCCAGCCCGTCGATCTGGGCAGGGTTGATGTTGCGGGGCAGCTTGGACAGGTGACGCTGCAGCTTGGACAGCGGGATCTGGCCTTCAGCGTTTCCCACTGTGATGTCGTAGATGGGGGTCTGTCCGATCAGCCGGGACACCCGCTTCTTCTCCTGCGCCAGCAGCGGTTTGAGCCGGTGCGTGGCTCCCTCCGCGACCAGCACGACACCCGGCCGCCCGATGACCCGGTGCACGGCGTCCAGTTGGGTGGTGCCTGCCACGGCTGGGGTCACCTTCCACCGGCCGCGCAGGTTCTCCAGCGCCCAGGCTGCGGCACCGGGTTGCCCCTCGGCCTTGGCGAAGACATTGCGCTGCACCCGCTTGCCGAAGAGCACGATCGCGGCGAGCACCCCCAGCGCGATCCCGACCGGCAGAAACACCCACTCCTGGCCGACCAGCAGGCCCAGCCCGAACACCACTGCGATGACGATCAGGAAGACGCCGATCATCCACGGCAGCAGGGCCTTGTCCTCGCGGCGCTGGATCTTGAATGCCTCGAAGATCTGCGCCCGGCGCTGCTTCGACGCGGCGCGGCGCTGCTTCTTCGCGACCTTCGCCGCTGCCTTGTCCTTGGGCTTTGAAGGGGGCTTTCGGGCCATGTGCCACAGGATACGACCGAACCGTCAACCGTGACGCCGGCCACAGCCTGCGCGACCGATGACTGCCCTCAGCGGGCCAGCAGGCTGGCTGCCTCCTGGGCAGCTGGGCCGGCCCCGGCGAGGTGCGCGAGGTGCTCTGGCACCGCGCCGCCGCGATGCGCGACGGCCTGGGCGTAAAGCCGCCCCGCGCGGTAGGACGAGCGCACCAGCGGCCCGGCCATCACCCCGGCGAAACCCATCCGCTCACCGGCTTGGGCGTGCTCGACGAACTCCTCCGGCTTGACCCAGCGGTGCACCGGATGGTGCCGTGGCGAGGGCCGCAGGTACTGGGTGATGGTGAGGATGTCGCAGCCTGCGCCATGCAGATCGGCCATCGCGGCGGTGACCTCATCGGGCTGTTCACCCATACCCAGGATGAGGTTGGACTTGGTGACCAGGCCCGCATCCCGGGCCTGGCGCAGCACGTCCAGCGAGCGCTCGTAACGGAACGCGGGCCGGATCCGCCGGAAGATCCGGGGCACCGTCTCCAGGTTGTGCGCGAGCACCTCGGGTGCGGCGGCGAAGACCTCGGCGAGCTGCTGGGGCTGGGCGCTGAAGTCCGGGATGAGCAGCTCCACCCCGGTGCCGGGGTTGAGGGCGTGAATCTGCCGGACGGTCTCGGCGTAGAGCCAGGCGCCGCCGTCGGGCAGGTCGTCGCGGGCCACCCCGGTCACCGTCGAGTAACGCAACCCCATCGTCTGCACCGACTCGGCGACCCGGCGCGGCTCGTCGCGGTCCAGTTCCGCGGGCCGTCCGGTGTCGATCTGGCAGAAGTCGCAGCGCCGCGTGCACCGATCGCCGCCGATGAGGAAAGTGGCCTCGCGGTCCTCCCAGCACTCATAGATGTTGGGGCAGCCCGCCTCCTCGCAGACGGTGTGCAGTCCCTCGCGCCGCACCAGCCCTTTGAGCTCACGAAACGCCGGTCCCATCGTCGCCCGGGTACGGATCCAGGGCGGCTTGCGCTCGATCGGGGTCTGGCTGTTGCGGGCTTCCAGCCGCAGCAGTGTGCGGCCGCCGGCATGGGGTTGTTCGGATGCGGCGGTGTGGGGTGCGACGGTGTGGGGTGCGACGCTCACGGCCCGAGCCTACGCGGGATCCGGCGGCACGCCGGTGAGCTCCGCGGTGCGATCCCAGAGCAGGCCGGCCAGCCGCTGGTCCCTGGCGGCGGGGCTGACCGCGGCCAGTCCGGGAGCGCCCCGGGTCTCCCCGAGGTGGGTAGGCCCGTAGTACGCACCGCTGCGTACCTCAGCTGCAGTGGCGGCGTAGAGCTGCGGCAGCGCACCCGCAGCGACACCCTGGGCGATCAGCCGGTAGCCCCATTTCGAGACGCGGGCGAACAGCCGGGTGCGCATCCGGACGGTGTTCGGCACCAGTTCGGTATCGACGAAACCGGGATGCACAGCCACGGCAAGCAGATCGCGCCCGGCGGCCCTGGCTCGTCGGTCCAGCTCGAAGCTGAACAGCAGGTTCGCCAGTTTCGAGGCGCGGTAGGCGGCGGCCGGGTTGTACCGGCGCAGCTCGAAGCCCAGGTCGTCGAGGTCCAGTCCGTCGCCGCGGTGCGCGAGGCTGGACACCGTGACCACCCGGGCGCCGGGACCGAGGGCGGGGCCAAGCAGCCAGGTCAGCGCGGCATGCCCGAGATGATTGGTGCCCATCTGCAGCTCGAAGCCGTCGATGGTGCGACGTGGCGGGGTGGCCATCACACCCGCGTTGTTGACCAGCACGTCGAGCCGGTCCCCGGTGCGCGCGCGAACCTCGTCGGCCGCCTTGTGGACCGAGGTGAGGTCGGCCAGATCCAGCAGGACCAGCGTGGCGTCCGCATCCATGTCGGTGGCGAGCCAGAGCCGCTCCAGCGCCGCCTGCCCGCGCTTCGGGTCGCGGCAGGTCATCAGCACCGTTGCGCCCCGGGCGGCGAACACGGTGGCGGTGCGCAGGCCCAGGCCTGAGGTGGCTCCGGTGACCAGCACGGTGCGGCCGCTCTGATCGGGGATGTCGGCGATGCTCCATCGGCTCATCGGCGCTGCCTAGCGGATCGCCGCGTCCAGGTGCAGTTGCACGCCCGGCGGCGCGGCCATCGCACGGCGCGCAAGCTCGTCCACCCGCACCGGGAGGTGGCCGTCCAAGGCGTCGAGCACGGCCTGTTGTACCACGGGCTGCACCTCCGGCACGGCGACCGGCCTGCCGAGCTCCGCGGTCAGCGAGGTCACCCCGGCATCGGCAAGGCCGCACGGCACGATCCGGTCGAACGCGGCGAGGTCGGGGCGGCAGTTCAGGGCGAACCCGTGCATGGTCACCCCGCGGCTGATCCGGACGCCGATCGCCGCGATCTTGCGCTCCGGCCGGGGGGTCCGGCCCGGGCCCGGATCGGCCGCCAGCCACACCCCGGAACGTCCGGAGATCCGCCCGGTGGGCAGGCCCAGGCCGGTGCACACCTCGATCAGGGCCTGCTCGAGGCGACGCACGTAGTCGACGACGTCGACCGGCCGGGCGAGCCCGATCAGGGGGTAGCCGACGAGCTGGCCAGGCCCGTGCCAGGTGATCTTCCCGCCACGGTCGACGTCGATCACCGGGGTGCCGTCGGTCGGCCGCTCACCGGGCGCCGTTCGCTTACCTGCGGTGTACACCGAGTGGTGCTCCAGCAGCAGCAGCACGTCACCCCCGGTGCCCTCGGCGCGGGAGGTCGCCAATTCGCGCTGCAGTTCCCAGGCCCGGGTGTACTCGATGGTCCCGAGATGGCGGACCTGAACGGGCGTGTCAGCGGCACGGCAGGACTCGGTAGCGATGGTCACGGGTGGCACGCTACGCCGCCACTGTGATCACCGGGTGGCAGGCTACGCCGCCACGGCGGCCACGCCGAGTTCAGCGAGCACCGCTCGGGCTGCTCGCCTGCCGCTCACCAACGCGCCCTGGATCGACGGGGTGGCCCGGTGGTCGCCTGCGATGAAAAGGCCATCCCCGAGGGCCGCGCCACGGCGTAGCCGGTCTGGGGTCGGCGGGGCGAACGAGCACAGCGCCTGCGGCACCACTGCGGTACCCAGATGTTCCCAGCGCGTCGTGTCGACCCGGTAGACAGCGCCCGCCAGCCGCCGTACCTCGGGCTCCCCAGCAGCCCCGGTCCCCGGGGTGTCCAGCACGGTCGACGAGATCAGGTGCCGGTGGTCGGGGGAATAGGACGGCGCGACGGAGGTGAGCACGCTGGTGTTCACCAGCGCACTGCCGGTTCCGTCGAGGTGGATCAGCCCAAGTCGGCTGGGTGGCGGATCGCTGAGGTGATAGTAGGTCGTCAGGGCCCGCATCAGCGGTACGTCCAACCCGGGCAGCAACGCCCGCGCCGCCGGGGGATCAGTGGCCACCACGACCGCCCGCGCGGTGATCTCGCCCGCAGCGGTCCGTACCCGGCCCGGTGCTACGCCGAGCACCGTCTGCCCGCAGTGCACCGTCTCGGGGGCGAGCCGCGCCGCGATCTGGATGGGCAGGGCCGCCATCCCGCGCGAGGGCAGTGTCGACGCGCCCCGGGCCAGGCTGCGCCACACCAGCGTGAAAAACCGGGCCGACGTCGCCAGATCCCGCTCGCCGAAGATCCCGGCCAGCAGGGGCCGAAGGAACTGCTCGGTGGCCGGACCGTCCAGCCCGGCGGCGCAGATCTGGGCGGCGGTGCTGCGCTCGGCCCCGGCGAGCAGCGAGCGCATGTCCCCCCATCCCGCCCGGACCGACAGCCGCAGCACCGCGAGCTTGGCGGCCGGGGACAGCAGCGTGTCGCCGACGGTGCGCCACGCCTGGGTGGGGGCGCGCCGGGGGTCGACGAGGCGGTGCAGCGCTGCGTCAGTGCCTCGTACCGCGACGCCGGGGACGAACGCCCGCAGGTCCAGCGCCCGCAGGTCCAGTTCCCTGCGCAGTGCCGGGTAGCTGGTGTTGAGCACCTGGAAGCCGCGGTCGAGCAGGAAGCCGTCGACGGTGTCGGTGGCCACCCGGCCGCCGACAACCGGCCCGGCCTCCAGCACGGTGACCGCCAGCCCGGCGCGTTGGAGGTGGCGAGCGGCGGTCAGCCCGGCCAGCCCGGCCCCCACGATGACAGCGTCGATGCGCATCCCTACTCCAGTGCGGCGGTCAGTGCCGCCGTCACAGTGGGGTGCTGGAACCGGTAGCCCTGCCTGCACAGCACCCCGGGAACCGCCCGCGGCCCGGTCAGCACCATCTCGTCGACCAGTTCGCCGCCGCGGACCAGACGCAGCGCGAAGCCGGGCACCACCAGCAGGGTGGGCCGATGCAGCACCTCGCCCATCGCTTGGGTGAACTCGGCGTTGGTCACCGGGTCGGGTCCGGTGAGGTTGACCGGACCCGATATCGCTTCGTGTTCGAGGACGAAGCGGATGGCGCCCACCTCGTCGTCGAGTGAGATCCACGGCATGTACTGCTGCCCGCTGCCGAGACGACCGCCCAGCCCGAGCGCGAACAGCGGTGTGAGCTGGCCCAGCAGTCCGCCGGACGCAGCGAGCACCGGACCGGTGCGCAACAGCACCACCCGGGACCCGGCCCGCTCAGCGGGCGCGGTGGCTGCCTCCCATTCGCGGCAGACGTCGGCGAGGAACCCGGAGCCCGAAGGGGCGTGCTCGTCGACCTCGCGGTCACCGGTGTCGCCGTAGTAATTCACCCCGGACGCGTTGACCAGCACCGGCACCCGATGCTCAGCCACCGCCGCGGCGAGTACCTCGGTGGGTCCGATTCGGCTGTCCCTGATGGCCTGCTTGCGCTCGCCCGTCCACCGCCCGGCCGTCATCGCCGATCCGCACAGGTTCACCACGGCGTCGGCACCCCGCAGCGCGTGGGAGTCCATGGTTGCTGTGGACGGGTCCCAGCGGCGCTCGTCTGGAGCAGAGGGGCGCCTGCGGACCAGCCGCAGCACCTCGTGGCCGGCCTGGCGGAGCAGCGAAACCAGCGCGGTGCCGATCAGCCCCGACGACCCCGCAATCACGACGTGCATGCCGGGATCCTCTCGGGTCGTCGTTTGTTCGCGCGACCTGGTTCGGGCTGGCTAGAGCGCGAGGTCGGCCTCGAAGGTGGCCTCGGTGAGACGCTCCTTGATGGTGTTCAGGAAGCGGGCGGCGTCGGCGCCGTCTACCAGCCGGTGGTCGTAGGACAGCGCCAGGTAGATGATCGAGCGGATCGCGATGGTGTCCCCGTCGACGCCGGAGAGCACCGCGGGACGTTTGACGACGCTTCCGGTGCCGAGGATCCCGACCTGGGGCTGCAGGATGATGGGGGTGTCGAACAACGCCCCACGCGAGCCGGTGTTGCTGATCGTGAAGGTGCCCCCGCTCATCTCGTCCGGGGTGATCCTGTTCGACCTGGTCCGCTCGGCGATGTCGGCGATCCGGCGGGCCAGCCCGGCGATGTTGAGGTCGCCCGCATCGTGGATTACCGGCACCAGCAGCCCACGTTCGGTATCGACGGCGATGCCCAGATGCTCCGCGCCGTGGTAGGTGGCCTCGCCCTTCTCGGTGTCGATCGAGGCATTCACCTTCGGATGCTGCTTGAGCGCCTCGACAGTGGCCTTCGCGAAGAACGGCAGAAACGACAGCTTGACGCCCTCGCGGGCCTCGAAAGCCTGCTTCGCCTGGTCGCGCAGCGCAGCCAGACGCGTGATGTCGGCTTCCACCACGGTGGTGAGCTGCGCGGAGACCTGCAGCGACTCCACCATCCGCTTGGCGATCACGCTACGCATCCGCGACAGCTTCTCGGTCTTCCCGCGCAGCTCCGAAACAACAACCGGCGGCTGGGCCGAGCGCTGTGGCGCGGCAGCCACGAGCGGCTGCGCCGCCTGGTCAGCCGGCTCGGGTTCAGGCTCGGGTTGGTCGACAGCAGCGAGGACATCCTGCTTGCGGATCCGGCCGCCGACGCCGGTGCCCTGCACGCTGGACAGGTCGACACCATGCTCGGCGGCAAGCTTGCGCACCAGAGGTGTCACGTACGGCGCGCCACCGGCCCCGTCGCTGTCGGCTGCGGGGCCGCGCTGCTGGCTGGCCGGGGCGGATTCCTTCGGCCGCGTCGGCTGGGCTGCCGATTCGGATTCGGCGGTCGGCTCGGGTTCGGCGGTCGATTCGGGTTCGGTTGCTGGCTCGGGTTCGGTTGCTGGCGCCGGTTCGGCGGGCTGCTGCTCTGTCGCCGACGGCTGACCGCCGCCACTATCGCCGACGGTGGCCAGCGGTGCGCCGACCTCGACGGTTTCGTCCTCTCTGACGAGGATGTCCAGCACCGTGCCCGACACCGGGGAGGGGATTTCGGTGTCGACCTTGTCAGTGGACACTTCGAGTAGCGGCTCGTCCCGCTCGACGGTGTCGCCGACCTGCTTGAGCCACCGGGTCACGGTGCCCTCGGTGACGCTCTCACCGAGCGCGGGCATCGTCACCGGCGTCCCCGAACCGGCGAATCCATTGCCTCCCTTGCTGGCTGGGACCGGCTCGCGCTCCTGCGCCGCGGCGGCCGGCTCGCGCTCCTGCGGCGCCACGGAACCCCTGCCGGCCACCTCGTGCTCGGACTGCTGGCGATGTCTCGCGGCCACCGTCTCCGGTAGCTGCCAACCGGAGTCGGTGGCGGAGCCGTGGCCGGCGTCACCGATCACGGCGAGCTGCGCGCCCACCTGGACGGTCTGGTCCTCGGCCACGACGATCCGCTGCACCACGCCGGCAGCAGGCGAGGGGATCTCGGTGTCGACCTTGTCGGTGGATACCTCGACCAAGGGCTCATCCACCTCGACCGTGTCACCCTCCTGCTTGAGCCAGCGCGTCACCGTTCCCTCGGTGACGCTCTCGCCGAGCGCAGGCATCTCCACGGAGTACGCCATCTGTTGCCTCGACTCCTCGTCCTTCTCGCTGTCCTTCGTGCGGATCGTCTTACGGATCGTCGATCAGCCGTGCGCGTGCAGCGGCTTACCGGCCAGGGCGAGGTGCGCCTCACCCAGGGCCTCGCCCTGCGTGGGGTGGGCATGCACCAAGGCGGCGACGTCCTCCGGGTAAGCATCCCAGTTGAAGATCAATTGCGCCTCGCCGACCAGCTCACCGACCCGCGCGCCGACCATGTGCACGCCGACGACCGGGCCGTCCTTCGCGCGTACCAGCTTGACCGCGCCCTTGGTCTGCAGGATCTGACTCTTGCCGTTCCCGGCCAGGTCGTAGGTGATCGTCTCGATCTCACCGTAGCGCTCCTTGGCCTGCGCTTCGGTGAGCCCGACCGAAGCGACCTCCGGCTCGCAGTAGGTCACCCGCGGGATGCCGTCCTCGTCGATGGGGGTTGGTTCCAGGCCGGCGATGTCCTCGGCGAGGAAGATCCCCTGCGCGAACCCGCGGTGCGCGAGTTGCAGCCCGGCGACGATGTCACCCAGTGCGTACACCCCCGCCAGGTTGGTGCGCAGCCGCACGTCGGTGCGCACGAAACCGCGTTCCATCGCCACGCCGGCCTCCTGGTAGCCGGCGTCCGCGGTGTTCGGCCCACGACCCACCGCGACCAACAGCAGGTCGGCGTCGAACTGCTCACCGGACTCCAGGCTCACCGTCACCCCGGAGTCGGATTGCTCGGCACCGGTAAACTTCACCCCGGTCTTGAACGTGATACCCCGGCGGCGAAATGCCCGCTCGAGTTGCTTGGAGGAGAAGTCGTCCTCGGCCGGGACGAGCCTGGGCAGCGCCTCGACGAGGGTCACCTCTGCTCCGAAGGAGCGCCACACGCTGGCAAACTCGACTCCGATCACCCCGCCGCCCAGCACCACAACGCGCTCCGGCACAAAGTCCAGGTTCAGCGCCTGATCGCTGGTGATGACCCGGCCGCCGATCTCCATGCCGGGCAGGGACTTGGCGTAGGAGCCCGTCGCCAGCACGACACTGCGGCCGGTGTAGCGCTGACCGTCTACCTCCACGGCGTTGGGCGCGACGAACCGGCCGCTGCCCTCGACGTACGTGATTCCCCGGGAAGACACCAGCCCTTGCAGGCCCTTGTACATCCGCGCGACGACGCCGTCCTTGTACTTGTTCACCCCACCCATGTCGATACCTTCGAGCGCGGTCTTCACCCCGAACTGGTTACTGTCCCGGGCTGCGTCGGCCACCTCGGCAGCGTGCAGCAGCGCCTTGGTCGGGATGCAGCCGCGGTGCAGGCAGGTGCCGCCCAGCTTGTCCTTCTCCACCAGGACGACGGACAGACCCAGCTGCGTGGCACGCAGGGCGCAGGCGTAGCCACCCGAACCGCCACCGAGGATCACGAGGTCAGCGGAGGTGGCGGTCGCTGAGGTGTCGGTCACTGAGAAACTCCTCAAGCAGTTGTCGGTACCGTGGCGCTGCCCGTGGTGGGCGAGCACCATGGCCCATCTTGTCACCACGCCTCGTGCCCATGCGATGTGGGCGCGGTGGCGCTGGGGCCGGCGAGCAGGTGCCGAAAGACGCCCGAACGGGTGTGTTGAGCTGGCAGGATTGCCGGAAGGGCCGGCGAAGGCGAGGAGGTGCCGGGGTGGGCTTTTTCGATCGGCTCCGGCGTCGCGAGCGGCCGGGTACGACGCGCGGGGCGTCCACTGCGGACACCGACCATCTCGAGCAGTGGGCCGCTGCCCGGCGCGGGGTGGAAGCTTTCGTCGAGCCCCGCACCACGGTCACCGACATCACCGTGGTGCTGGTCGCGCACGATGGGGAGTGGACCCGGCGCAGGGTGGGCAGCGGCGAGGCCGCCCAGCGGTTGGGTAAGCGGCT
>JBOHGM010000117.1:0-13552 GCA_050699435.1 Pseudonocardiaceae bacterium
CCAGTGCGAATCGATTTCAGTGATCTCGTCGCCGCTCGGCGTGATTTGACGGTCCCGGAGGTCGCTGGTGAGCGCGAGTGGCAACTCTTCCAGCACATGACGGCACGTGGCAGCGCCCCGGACGATCCGGATGGGCCGTGGGCGATGCGGATCACTCGTGAGGTCGACATGACGCGGGCCCGACCACTTTTCAGCAGGACGGGATCAGCGACGGACGTTCCGGTTGTGGAAGGCCGGATGGTCCACCAGTACCGCAGCGGGGCTAAGCGCTACCTATCGGGCACCGGTCGCACGGCGATCTGGCAGCCGTTGGCGCTCGGAGCGGCCGACTGCGCGCACGCGCAGTTCTTCGTCGATCCTGCTCGGCTTCCGGGCTCCGTTCAGGAGCGCATATTGCGGTCCCGCATCGGATTTTGCGACATTGTTGGCCAGACCAATGAGCGCACTCTTCAGGCAGCGCTGATCGGATCGGGGCAGGTCTGTGGTAACAAGGTGCCGACCATCGATTTCCTGGATTCCGGTGATCAGCGCCGGCCGCGGGAGATGATTTTCCTCGCTGCGGCGAACAGCCTGGTCGTGGATTGGTTCATTCGTCGGGTTGTCACTACCAGCCTGAACTTCTTCATTCTGCTGGGTGTGCCGCTGCCCAGGGTCGATCCGGCTAGCCCGGCAGGCAAGCGGCTGGTGGATTTGGCCGAGCGCCTGGTGGCTGCTGAGACGGCCCGAGATTGCAGCCTGCGGCAGGTCGCGGAGGATCGAGCCGAGATCGATATGCTGATCTGCGATGCGTATGGGATCGATCCCGCTGACCTGCCGGTGTTTCTGGCGGACTTCCCCCTGATCGACCGAGGCCAACCACCGCTGCCCGGGGAGGCGAAGTCGACCGTTACCTCCGACCTGCTGGCGGCTCTGGGCGGTAACGCGGTGGCCCGGGACAGGTACCAAGCCGCAGTGGGCATCGGCGCACGTGCCTATGTGCCCGAGGAGTTTGCTCAGGTGGAGGCTCGCAGGAGCGCTCTGCCGGACTATCCGCCGAGCGGCCAGCCTGCGATCGGTTCGTGCCGTGCGGAGCCCTCCGGCCCGGCGCGGAGTTCACTGCGGACCAGGTACAGCTGAGTGGCCACCCATGGCTTGCCTGCGCCGGACCCGAGCCGCTCGACCAGCGGCTGCAGGTCGGCGGAACCTTTGTCTGATTGCCGGCTCGGCCGGCTGTCGGCCCTCGCCAGGGTGAGGTGCGGGCGATAGGGGCGTTGCTCGACCGGCAGACCGCTGCGGCGCGCGGCGGCCCGCACGGAGTCGGCCAGCCTGCACAGTCCGTGGCGATCTCCGTGCACCCGGGTCCACAGCACCCGCTGCCCGAACCGGCCGCCACCGCCGAGGGACAGCGACAGCGGCGGGTGCCTCGCGGCGGCCCGGCCGAGCCTGCTGGTCAGCTCGGCGATGACGGGATCGTCGACCTCGCCGAGGAACGCCAGTGTCAGGTGCCACTGCTCCGGGCGGGTCCACCGCAGCTCCGGCGCCATCTGCCGCAGCGCCGACGTACTGGTCCGCAGTTCCTCGACGACCTCGCCCGGCGGCGTCAGGGCGACGAACAGCCGCATCGGGCCATCCTCGCATCGTCGGCTCGGCCGGCTGTTGTCTGATGGCCGGCTCGGCCGGCTGTTGCCTGATGGCCGGCTCGGCCGACACAGCTGGCGCGCGGCCGCCGGTCGGGTAGGCCCCGCCCCTTACCCGGCCGGCGGTCCCCCGCGCAGCCTCCTGTCGGTCCTGCGACCAACGAGAGGCCGGTCCTTGCCGCTCAGGAGCGGCCGGAAGCGATGGTATGCGCGCTGAAGCGGGGAGGGAACTGACCGTCAGCCTTCCCTGACCAGCGTCAGCCGGTTGGGCCCAGTGTCACCAGTTGGGTACAGCTACGGGTGAGATGCCCTGAACGGCGGTCGCCGGCTGGGGGACCTGTTCGTAGGCCAGGTACTCGTCCGGCCGGAAGGTGCGGGTGGCCCGCCGGAAGCGCCAGGTGAACGTCGGCCACAGTGTGGTGTTGCGGCCCTGGGCGTCGAGGTACCAGCTGACACAGCCGCCCGCGTTCCACACGGTGCGGCCCATCCGGGACTGCAAGGCGTCGTTGTATGCCGCCTGAGCCTGCGGGCGGACTTCCACTGCGGTGGCACCGGTGCGGCGCAGGTAGCGCAGCGCGTCGATGGTGTAGGCCACCTGGGATTCGATCATGTAGATCATCGAGGTGTGGCCGAGCCCAGTGTTGGGGCCGACCAGGATGAACAGGTTAGGGAACCCGGCCACCGTCGTGCCGCGATGGGCCTGCGCTCCTTTCGACCACACATCGGCCAGGGTGCGGCCGTGGCGACCGCGGATCCGCGAGGCAACTGGCATGTCGGTGACGTGAAAGCCGGTGCCGAAGATGATGGCGTCCACCTCCCTGCGGGTGCCGTCCGCGGCGCGCACCCAGTCCGGGCCGACCTCGGCGAGCCCGGAGGCCACGACGTGGACGTTGGACTTGGACAGCGCGGGCAGGTAGTCGTTGGAGAGCAGGATGCGCTTGCACCCGATGGCGTAGCCGGGCGTGAGCTTGGCTCGGAGCACCGGGTCGGGGATCTGGCGGCGCAGGTGCCTGCGGGCGAGTAACTCGGCGATCTTGAGTAGCCGTGGATGGGTGGTGAAGCCCGGCACGCTCAGCTCCCGGGCCCCGTAGATCCCCGCCCGCACCAGCCGCTGCAGGCCCGGCACCGCCTGATACAGCGTGCGTTCGATCCCGCTGTTCTTGCGGTCCCCCCGCGGCAGGATCCAGGGCGCAGTGCGCTGGAAGATCGTCATGGCGGCGACGTCGGGCTGGATCTGCGGGACGAACTGAATGGCCGAAGCACCGGTGCCGACCACCGCAACCCGTCGGTCGCGCACGTCGTAGTCGTGATCCCAGCGGGCCGAGTGGAACACCCTGCCCTGGAAGGAATCCAGCCCCGGAACGTCCGGGATGGACGGATCCGAGAGCGCTCCGGTACCGGTCACGAGCACATCAGAAGTCAGCTCACCGCGGCTGGTGCGCACTCGCCAGCGGCGCTGCGCGTGGTCCCAGGCGGCGTTGAGTACCTCGTGGTGGAACCGGATATGTGGCCGAACGCCATAGCTGTCGGTGCAGTGCCGTAAATAGTCCCAAATCTCCTGCTGACTGGAGAAGCTGCGACTCCAGGAAGGATTGAGTTCGAAAGAGAACGAGTACAGGTGTGCGGGCACATCGCAGGCACAACCGGGGTAGCCGTTGTCCCGCCAGGTACCACCGACGTCCCCGGCTCGTTCCAGCACCACGAAGTCCGTCATGCCGTGGCGGCGCAACCGGATCGCCATCCCCAGTCCGGCGAACCCGGACCCGACGACGACGACGTGGTAGTGCGTCTTCTCACTCATGGGCGCTCCCGGTCGGAGGTGCTACCTCCGGTAACCTTACCGCCTGAGTAAAGAGTGGTATCCAGACGACCAGTCACCGCGCCGGAACTGCCGCCGGACGCGGCGCGCGTATCGCTTGCTGCCGCCGGACAGTTGCATCCTGGTAGGCATTACCCATGCTGCGGCCCGTCCGCTGCGGCGAAAATCCTAGCGACGAGGGGAGATCGTGCCCAGTGGCACATGAATCGCTTGCGCAGGACTGCCGAACCTCGGTCGAACGCCACCTCAGCGCGGCCGATGCCGAGGTCCTCTGTGCACCGGAGCATTTGGCTGACGCCGCCGTCGGCGCGCTGGGTTGGGACGGCACCGTGCTGGCCCCGGCTGCGCTGCTGGGCAGGCGCGTGGTCATCGTCGCCGACCTCCTCGAGACTGTGCACGAGCGGCGCATCGCTTCCGGCTGGGGCCCGGTGACCGACCGGGTGTCGGTGGCCATGTGGGACTGGCCGGAGCTGCGGCGCCGCGTGCCCTCCGCGGCGGTGCGGCTGCGCGGCGTCCTGGCGCCCGCCCGGCACTGGCGCACCGGCCTAGCCGGTACCGCGCCATTCGCCGGTTTGTGCCCCACCGCCTTACTGCTGCCCGCGCACATCGCCAGAGACGTCGAGTGCCTCAGCCATGCTGCCCAGCACGGACCCACCGTGGTCGCCGCCGCCGGGCCGCACGACCTCGACCCCGACGCCGTCGACGTGGTGCAGGTCGGCCGCGCCGGTCCGATCGCGACAGCCCCGGCAAACGCGCTTAGCCGGTGGGTACACGAGTTGATCTACGACCGGCTGCTCAGGCAGCACTGATACTTAGTGGTCGGCGCCGGAAGTTCGTGGGGGGTTGGTCAGGGCACCGTCATGACTGCCCACGGTGCACGGCAGTGACATCGAGTAGTTGCGTGGAGGGCCTGTCCCGGGGAGCCTGTCTCGGAGGGCCTGTCCCCGGGGGTGCGATCGTGGTCGCTCAACGGGGTGAGGGCAGGGCGTGGAGTCACCGGCCCCGGTACTGGGCCGCACCGCACCCGCTATGCCCTCCCGCCGGCACTCTCCCTTGCAGTCGGCGGGACCGCTGCCCGCCTTGACACCAGCGTCCAGTGCGTGGGGTGCCGGCACCAGCGGGCGTCCCGCGGGGGGTGCCCGGCCCGGGGGTGCCCGGCCCATGATCACTGGTGAGGTCGGTGGTGCACGTCGGGGTGGATCCAGCTGGGGCAGCGAGCGACCGGGCCCCGACCAGTGATCATGACGGTGCCCACCCCCCGGGGGGTGGACGTGACAGCCCGGGGGGGCACGGCGGCTCCCGCAGTGAGGCTGCGCCCGAGACAGCTCCCAGGCCCAGCCGTTCGAAGTCGGCGAGTCGTGGTTCGACCTGGTCGAGGGTGGTGAAGTCGGGGGGAGACGACCTTGCGTTGGATGATGGAGAAAGTAGATTTCGATCTGGTTGAACCAGGAGGCGTGCACCGGGGTGTGCACCATCACGGCGTGGGGGAAGCGTTTAGCGAGCAGGTCGATGGCGGCCTTGCCGCGGTGGGAGGAGCCGTTGTCGACGATCCAGAACACCCGCTCGGCCGAGGCGTACGGCTCGGTGGTCACGCGGACTGCGTTACGGCGGATCGGCCGCACGCTGGGGATTCACGATCTACCTGGCCAGCAGCAACGACTACAGGGACTCGATCCTGCCCACCGGCACCTTCGCCGGTAACCCCCAAGACGCACTCGACTACGCCTGCGATCTGTACCTGACACCCACCGGCCCCTGAACCAACCGGCACACACACCCAGCTGCCATGTCAACCCCCACGAGCTTCCGGTGCCGACCACTAAGCAGCACTGATACTAGCCACGGACAGTCACAGGAATCCGGATGGTGCGGACAACCGTTAGTACCAAGCCACGGCTCTTCCGGTGATTTCGCTCTGAGGAATGTCACCTGTTCGTGAACAACCCGGCGACGCAAACCTCCCCGCCTGCACCCCTGAGTCGCAACCGTACGGAACCTCGACCAGCTCCCGCTCAGGACCCCTACCAGCCAACATGTCGCGTGACCGACCACCTCACCAGTGGCGTAATGGGGGAGTTCAGCCCCGTGGCGGCGTTCCTAGCGAAAGTCTCCCCGTTCGGCCGACGGGCTGACCCGGCTGCGCGGGTGCTTGCAGCGACAATCACCGCCAGCAACGATCTAACACTTGTGTGTGACGATCGAACGAGTACTGTACGCAACCGTGCGAAGGGCTGACGATCAGTTACGAGTCCGGGTTGAGCGCCGTGTGCGATGGGTTCTGGAGCAGTACCGCAGCCAGGATGCACGGCAGCTGGTGAACAAGGCGCGGTCGGCGGCCGCGCAGCTGTTGACGCCGCCAGACACCGCGCCACGATCGGTACCTCCGCGAGAGTCCGTCCCACGAGCCAACCGGGAGGGCGGGTCGCACGACGTGCTGGCCGGGATGTGTGCCGGCGTCGCGCTGCGCGATCTCAACCTGGTGGACTCCCTGCTGGCCCAGCTGGAGGACATGGAGGCGAACGAGGGCGATCCGGACGCGCTGGCGCGGCTGTACCAGCTGGACCACCTCGCGGCCCGGCTGCGCCGCAACGCCGAGAACCTGCGGGTTCTCGCCGGGCAGGACGCCGGTAGCGCGGCCCGTGTCGCCTCGCCCCTTGTCGACGTGGTTCGAGCGGCGATGTCGTCCATCGAGCAGTACCCCCGGATCGAGATCGGGCGGGTAGCGGCACTGGCTGTGGTGGACTTCGCCGCCGAGGACCTCAGTCGGCTGCTCGCGGAGCTGCTGGACAACGCCACGTCGCACTCACCACCGACGTCCAAGGTCACGGTGAGCGCGCACCTCACCGAGCAGGGCAGCGTGCTGCTACGCATCGAGGACGCCGGAATCGGCCTTCCGGCTGAGCGGTTGCAGGTGCTGAACGCCCGACTCTCCGCCGAGCCGAAGCTGGATAGCGAGTCCATCGAGCACATGGGCCTTGCCGTCGTTCGCCGCTTGGCCGCACGGCACGGTATCCACGTCAGATTGGACAAGCGGGCTACCCACGGCACCACTGCCGCGGTGCTGTTGCCCGCGGACTTGGTGTGCGAAGCCCCGGCTACACCCTGGTTTGCCGACCCGCGGTTTGCCGACCAGCCGACAAGGCAGATCCCCCGGCCGACGCTGGCCCCGGTTCGCGTTCAGGCGAGCCCGCCGCCCTCCCCTCGGCTGTCCTCCGAATGGATCGAGCCGGGAGCGACGGCCCCCTACCCCGAGGACGACACGAAACGGCTTGCCCCGGCGTGTCCCCCAGAGCCTGCGCGAAGATCGTGGTCGCTGGTGGTTTCGGGGTGGGTAAGACCACCTTTGTGGGTTCGGTGTCCGAGGTCGAGCCGATCAACACAGAAGCGTGGATGACCGTGGCCGGTGAGGGCGTCGATCCGCTCCCCGACAGCGGAAAGACCACCACCACGGTGGCGATGGACTTCGGACGTACCACGCTGCATCCTGATCTTGTGTTGTACCTGTTCGGCACACCGGGTCAGGCCCGGTTCTGGTTTCTCTGGGACGACCTGTGTCGTGGCGCGCTCGGTGCTGTCGTACTCGTGGACACCCGGCGGATCCAGGAGTCCTTTGCGGCTATCAACTATTTCGAGAACGACTCCGATATCCCGTTCGTCGTGGCCGTCAATATGTTCGACGGCGAGCTTGCCTACGAACTCGACGAGGTGCGTGAAGCGCTTACGCTGGGTCCGGACGTGCCGCTGACGACGTGTGATGCCCGGGACCCTGGATCGACCGCGAAGGCGCTGCAGGAATTGGTGTCGTACACCATGAATCTCACCGTTTCCTACGGCCCGACGTGTCCTGAGGGCGATGTGTCCTGAGGACATCCACGATGCGGTATTTGATCACGGAGGCCGTATTTGATTACTTCGGGGCAGCACGAGGGAGGTTTGACAGGATGCGGAAAGTGTTGATTGTTGGGGCCGGCCAGGCTGGCCTGCAGCTGGGCCTGGGCCTGCGCAGCCACGATTATGACGTCACCGTCATGTCGGCCCGCACTCCTGATGAGATCCGCAGGGGGTGGGTCATGTCCACGCAGTGCATGTTCGGCCCAGCCCTGCAGCACGAACGCGACTATGACCTCAACCTGTGGGAGCGGCAAACACCGAAAATCGAGGGAATCGGCCTTTCCATCGCTGGTCCTGATAGTGGGCGTGCTCTGGACTGGGTCGGCAGGCTCGATGACTACGCGCAGTCGGTGGACCAGCGGGTAAAGATGGCTGGGTGGCTGGAGCTATTCGAGGATCGGGGTGGCAAGGTCCTCTACCACGGCGTCACGACCTCCGATGTCGATTCGTTGACCAAGTTGTACGACCTCGTCGTCATCGCGGCCGGTAAGGGCGAACTCGTGCAGTTGTTCGACCGGGACCCGAGCCGTTCACCTTACACCAGCACGCAACGCATACTGTCCGTCGTGTATGTGCACGGTATGACGCCGCGACCGGAGCACCCCACCATGCACGCAGTGCGCTTCAACGTCGTTCCCGGGGTGGGCGAGTTGTTCATCATGCCGTGCTTCACCGTCAGCGGTCCCTGCGACATTCTGTTCTTCGAGGGAGTCCCCGGTGGTCCGCTGGACTGCTGGGAGGATCGTCCGCGTCCGGCCGAGCACCTCCGGCGCACGCTCGACCTCATGCACCAGTACGTGCCGTGGGAGTACCAGCGGTGCACCAGCGTAGAGTTGACCGACGGCCGGGCGACGCTGGCCGGTGGTTACCCGCCGGTGGTGCGGCAACCGGTCGGTAAACTGCCTTCCGGTGGACGGGTACTGGGTATGGCCGACGTCGTGGTCGCCAACGATCCGATTACCGGGCAGGGCTCCAACAGCGCGAGCAAGTGCGCCGCGTCGTACCTGGCCAGCGTTCTGGAGCGCAGCGATGAGCCATTCGACGAGGCATGGATGCAGCGGACCTTCGACCGGTACTGGTCCGACGCCCAGCACACGACCGTGTGGACAAACGCGATGCTGGCGCCGCCTCCCGAGCACGTCATGAACATCCTCGGTGCCGCCAGCGCTTATCCGGAGATCGCCCATCGGTTCGTCAATGGTTTCGCCGACCCGGCCGATTTCCAGCATTGGTTCCTCGATCCGAACAAAGCGGACAGCTATCTTGCCTCGGTGACGTCCGGCGCGACCACCTGAGGCCGCGACCACCTGAGGCACTGGACGAAGCGCGCCGACCCGTCGGTATGCGGGCCGGCCAAGCCGCCCGTCCGGTGATCGGTGATGGGGGTGTCGAACATGACGGACACACCGATCTTCGATGAGCTACGACGCCGCACCGGCCCACCTGGAAAGGACCGCTCGCCCGCGAAGATCGTGGTCGCTGGGAGTAGCGGAGTGGGGAAGACGACCTTCGTGGGCGCGGTGTCGGAGGTCGAGCCGGTCAGCACTGAGGCGGCTATTGACGTCGGCCGGATCACGCTGCATCCGGATCTCGTGCTGTACCTGTTCGGTACGTCGGCGCAGCCGCAGTCCGGGTTGGGCGGAGCGTTCGGCGCTGTGGTGCTGGTGGACACCCGACGGATCCAGGAATCCTTCGCGCCCATCAGCTACTTCGAGTACTCCGATATCCCGTTCGTTGTGGCCGTCAATAGGTTCGACGGCGCGCTTGCCCACGAACTCGACGAGGTGCGCGAAGCCCTCGCGTTGACCCCGGCGGTACCGCTGACGACCTGTGATGCCCGCGATCCGGGATCCGCCACCAGAGTGCTGCAGGAGTTGGTGTCCCACATCATGAAACTCAGCGGCCCTGATCACACGTCGCCACCGTGGGGGCGGTGAGCGTGCTTCCGCACGGGGTGACCCGCCGCAATGTCCGGTCAGCGCCCGGCTACCGGGGCAGCGTCACCCCGCGTAGGTTTGGCATGGTCGGACGCGAAGCAGGGTGACCAGTGGCGGTCCGACCGCCGGGCGAGGAGGGCCGGGACCACATGGCCGATGCATCGACCGCCCGGCAACAGCTCGTCGAAGGGGCCATCGAGACGATCCGGCACCACGGGATCGCCGCGACGTCAACGCGGAGCATCGCCCGCACCGCGGGTGTGCACGAGGCGCTGATCTCGTCGCATTTCGGCAGCCTGCACGGCCTGCTCGCGGAGGCAGGCCGGGTAGCGGCGCAGGCGGGGGTCGACACCTTCCGGGATCGGTTCGACCGGCTGGCCAGCTTGCGCGAGCTGATGGTCCTCGGGCGTGAGCTGTGGGCCGAGGAGCGTGCCCGCGGCAACGTCGTCGTGCTGAGCCAGCTGCTCGCCGGAGCTCAGTGCGACCCGCAGCTGGCCGCGGCGACCGGCTCGGCGTTGCAGCTGTGGGTCGGGGAGGTCGAGCGGGTGATCCGGCGCCTGCTCGCCGACTCACCGCTCGCCGATCTCGTGGACCCGGCCACGGCCGCGCGTGCGGTGTGCGCCAGCTTCGTCGGACTTTCCCTGTTCGGTGCCGTCGACAACGGCGCGGGCCCCTTCGACATCCTGGAGCCGCTGGCCGGAATGGCCGAGGAGCTCAAACCTTTCGAACGCAGGGTGCTGCAGGCCAGACTGCGCGCCCGCACCGACCGCAGGCGTTAACCCGCTGGGGCAGCGGGCACCCGCCGACGCCGTGCGCTCCCTGGTCCAGCGCTAGGGCGGCCATCACCCGATCGAGTGCCCGCTCGCCGCATCAGTTCAGCCGCTGACCGAAGTGGACGGTGAACGGGGGGCGGGGCCGTTCCTCTCGAACGGCCCCGCCCATTCGGGCGTGCCAGCGCTGCACGCGTCCGGCGCCGGACGGGATCTCCCGGCCTGCGGTGCTCTAGGGCTTCGGACTAGGGCACCGGGCGCTGGGATCCGGCGGTCATCGGACCAACGATCACGGCGGCGGTCGGTCAGGCAACGACAGCGCCACCGGCGCGGCACGCCACTCGGTGGGGAGCGGAGTGGATCTTGGCTATGGAGTTGTCAGTGGTGGTGCTTGGCGGCAGGACGGTGCTGGTCCTGGGCGGAGATCAGCAGATCTAGTGTGGCCGGTGATCCCTTGACGCCGCGGTCGGGGGGGCACGGAAATCGCCGGATCACCGGCCACGAGGCGGGTTCCCGGCCCTCGCGGCGAGGGGAATTGACCGCGAGAACCGACGAGACCGCCAGCTCTGTGGAGTTGCAGGAAGCTAAGGACCCACGGCCACCGTTGTGCGTAACGAAGCTGGGCTTGCTGCATGCCGGGCCTGCGGCAGCGTGTCAGCGGAGACCAAGTTGTCGTGTGCGGCCCGCCATACCGTGCACGGCGCGGCGCGGGGGCGCCAACGGCTCGAGCACTCCGGGCAGCGACCCCGCGGGTCCGGCTCATGTGCGGCGAGCAGTGCTCGCCATCCGTCGGTCATGCGGGGCAACTCGGTGCGCGCCACGGACAACAGCGACCCGGCGTCGGCTTTGTTGACCAACTCGTCGAGCATGTCCAGCCGTTCCCACACCGCCTGCCGGAGGATCTGGCCCAGGATCTGGTCCATCTCGCCACCTTCCGCCGTCGAGCACTGTCCCAGTCGAGCACCTGTCCGGGCTGCCTATGCTTCGGGAACCTCCGCTGCAGGATGCCCTAGATCGCGTGCCTTCAAGTGACCAGAGTGGGGTAAATCAGCCCGCAGTGGGCATGCGCTGCGCCGAGGTGCCGTGCTATGACGGTGAGCGGCATGGGCCGACCGGTAGCGCCGATCAGCTTGGCCGATGTGCTATTCACCAGCCACAACAAGCGTGCTTACTCTGCTGCCGTCGCCCGTCAGACGGCTTAGGGGGCGAAATGAACGTGACCGGCTCGCAAGACCATCCGGTGTCTCCTGATGCCTGGGAGGAACCGGAGATGAAGCGGGCATTGGCGGACCGTGACGTCAGCACGGTCTACCGACTGCTGCGGCGAGTAGGTATCTCGCAACGGCAGATCGCCGCCCTGACCGGGCAGTCGCAGTCCGAGGTGTCAGAGATCCTCAAGGGCCGCCAGGTCATGGCCTACGACGTGCTTGCGCGGATCTCTGAAGGTCTGGGCATCCCCCGTGGATACATGGGGCTCGCCTACGACGCGGCGACTGCGACGAGCGTCGTCGGACCACCCGACGACGCGGTGGCTGAGGAGGACGAGTCAGTGAAGCGGCGGAAGCTCCTCACCCACGGTGCTGCCATGTTGTTCGGCACCACCGTGGCAGGGGACGAAATGGGGGAGTGGCTGCTCAGCGCTGCCCAGACGCCGGCGCCGAGCCACATCGGAATGACGGACGTCAAGCAGGTGGAGGCGGCAACCAGGGCGATGCGCGCGCTGGACTACCAGTTCGGTGGTGGCGCGTGTCGTGATGCGGTGGTCGCCCAGCTGTCCTGGGCCCAGCGCCTGCTGTCTGCTTCAAGTCAGGAGGGAGTGCGCCTGCGGCTGTTCCGGGCGCTGGCCGACCTGCAGAACCTGGCCGGGTGGACGACTTTCGACGTGGGGCTGCTGGACTCCTCGCGCAACCACTTCGCCAAGGCCCTCGAGCTCGCCAAGGAGTCCGGCGACTCCAGCCTGTTGTCCAACATCATGTATCGGATCGGCCGGATCTACCTGCACATGGGCGATGCCAACGACGCGCTCAAGTGGTTCCAGCTCGGGCAGATCGCCGCGCAGAACTCCGGGTCGGAGCTGGCCGTTGCGGTGCTGTGCGGCAACGAGGCGTGGGCCTACGCGATGATGGGCGACGACGTGCAGGCCGTGAAGCTGCTCGGCAGATCCCGGGACGAACTTGGCAGAGCGAATCTGTCCGAAGCACCCGACTGGGCCAAGTTCTACACCGTGACGGACCTGAACGCCATGATCGGGACCATCCACACCGAGCTCTCGGCGGCTGACATCGGGCATGCGGCCCGCGCGATTCCCGCGCTGACCCAGGCCCTGGCTGGCTACAATGAGTTGATGAGCCGTAGCCGGGCGTTCATGCTCACTGCGCTGGCCACTAACTACCTGCGCCAGGGCGATGTAGACCATGGCGTCCGGGTGGGCCGCGAGGTATTGGGGCTGGCGAGCGGGCTGAAGTCAGCGCGGGTGGCCGATCGGATGAAGCCGCTGGAGATCGCTGCGGCCGGGCGGCCCAACAGTGCGGACGCCCGCGATCTGACCCAACTGATCCGGCAGTACCGGAGCCGGTCAGGCTCCGACTGAGGTGCTAGCGGTGACAGTACTCCCGACGGTGCGTCGCGATGATGAGCTAGCGAGCGGCCTGCGGGCGGTGTGCGCCGAACTCGGGCTGGACCCGGCGGGCGCCCGGTTGCTCCGCAATGTGAACAATGCGGTCTTCCGGCTAGCCAGAAACCCGGTGGTGATCCGGCTGGTCACGCTGCCGTCCTACGTTCCGAGGGCCGAACTAGCCGTGACAGCAGCGACGGTGTTCGCCGAGCACGCAGTGCCGACGGTCCGGCTGTTGCCCGGGATCGAGCAGCCAGTGCGTGCGGGCGAGCATGTCGCGACGGTGTGGCAGGCAGTGCCGGCCACGGGCCCACGGCCAGGCGGGGCTGACTTGGCCCGCCTGCTCAGGGCGGTGCATGCGGTGCCCGCGCCGTCCCGGGGGGTGCCGGACTGGGACCCGCTCACCGACTTCGACAACCGGGTGTGGGACACCACGATGACCCGGTCCGACCGGGCCTTTCTGCTGCATCGCAGTGCCGAACTGGCTGCGGCGGTGGCGGAGTTGCAGTTCGCGCTGCCCACGGCCGTGCTGCACGGCGACGCACATCTGGGCAACGTCATCCCCGGACCAGACGGCCCGGTGCTGTGCGATTTCGACTCCTGCAGCATCGGGCCGCCGGAGTGGGATCTGACTCCGGTCGCGGTGGCCGACGTCCGGTTCCACCGGCCTGCTGCTCACCAGCGTGACTTTGTCGAGGCATACGGGTTCGACGTGCGGAACTGGGCGGGTTTCGCTGTGCTGCACGGGATCCGGGATCTGAAGCTGATCGCCGGGGTCTTCCCCCGAGTCGGCTCACCGACCGCCGTCCTGGCGGAGTTCGACCGCAGGATGTCCAGCCTGCGGGCTGGGCGGCGGTCGGAGCGGTGGTTGGCCGTGCGGCGCTGAGCCGATTCACCCAGCACTG
>JBOHGM010000118.1:0-13465 GCA_050699435.1 Pseudonocardiaceae bacterium
CTTCCTCCGGGCAGCTCGGACAGTACGCGCCAGGCCGCCTCGGCGGCTCGCTGCTCGGCTTCCTTCTTGGTCCGGCCCTGCCCGACGCCCCGCTCCCTACCGGCGATCACCGCGGTCGCGGTGAACTCTTTGAGGTGGTCGGGGCCGTCCTCGACCACCCGGTACTCGGGCACCCCCAGATCGGCCGCGGCGGTGAGCTCCTGGAGGCTGGTCTTCCAGTCCAGGCCCGCGCCCAGCAGCGGGGCCTCGACCAGCAGTGGGTCGAACAGCCGATGCACCAGCGTCCCGGCCACTTCGATGCCGTGCTGCAGGTACACCGCGCCGATCAGTGCCTCGGTGGTGTCCGCGAGGATGCTGGCTTTGTCCCGGCCTCCGGTGAGCTCCTCGCCCCGGCCCAGCAGCACGTACTCGCCCAACCCGCCCGCGCCCAACCCGCGAGCCACCCCAGCCAGCGCATGCATGTTCACCACGCTGGCGCGCAGCTTGGCGAGCTGCCCCTCGGGCAGATTCGGGTGGGCGCGGAACAGATGGTCCGTGACGACCAAGCTGAGCACGGCGTCACCGAGGAACTCCAGGCGCTCGTTGGGTTCGAGGCCACCGCTCTCGTAGGCGTAGGAGCGGTGGGTGAGCGCAAGGGTCAGCAACTCGGCGTCGACCTCGACGCCGAGTGCGGTGAGCAGCGCGGCCGGATCTGGTCCGGGTCCCCGCGACGACCGGCCCCCCACGGTAAGCCGGGTCGCCCGGTCAGGCCGGCCGGACGACCTGACGGCCGTCGTAGGTTCCGCAGCTTGGGCAGACCACATGTGACAGCTTCGGCTGCCTGCAGGCCCGGTTCGAACACGGCACGAGGCTGGGTGGAGTGGTTTTCCACTGGGCCCGCCGCGAGCGGGTGTTCGACCGCGACATCCTGCGCTTCGGGACGGCCACGTTACTTCCTCTCCTTATTCGATGCCCTGATCCGCAGCGGCCACTTGATCTTCAGAGGTCACTGAATCGTCAGCGGTCACTGATTTCCGGGATACTGAACCGCTTCAGCGCGGCCCACCGAGGATCCATGGTCTCATGCCGGTGCTCCGCGCCCAGTTCGGCCCGCTTGCCGCCGCACTCCGGGCACAGGCCGGGGCAGTTGTCCCGACACAGTGGTGCTAGCGGCAGGGCCAGCAGCACCGCGTCACGAATGACCGGCTCGAGGTCGACCAGATCATCGACGACCCGGCTGACCTCGTCGGGATCCGTACTCTCCTCGGTCGCCGTGTCCGGGTAGGCGAACAGTTCGATCAGCTCAACCTCGACCCGGTCAGCCAGCGGATCCAGGCACCGGGCGCACTCTCCGGCGACCGGAGCCCTCGCCGTTCCGGAGACCAGCACCCCCTCCACCACTGACTCCAGGCGCACGTCCAGGGCCACCACGTCGCCCTCGGGAATCCGGATCACGTCCAGTTCGAGGCCGGCGGGCGCCGGGGCGTCCCGACGGTAGGAGCGCATGGCCCCGGGACGTCTGCCCAGCTCCCGAGTGTCGATCACCCAGGGAGCGGACGGGTCGGGGCGGGCAGGTGTGGCGTTACGCGGCATGGGGGTTCGCTGACGTGATTGTCGGGACCGGGTCAGACCAGCATCTCCAAGATAGGTGACGGCACGCGGACCGGTCACCTCGACCGGCTCAGTTCCGGAATTCGCTCGCCCCTGCGGTCACCGGCCCGCTGCGCCGGCTGCGGCCCCGCCCGACGGTGCGCAACGTGCGAGTGAGCAGTTCCTCGAACTCGGCGAGCGTGCAGTCGACGTAGCTGTCGCATTCCGAGCGCACGCGCTGCGCCTCGGCAGTGGCCTCCTGGTGGATTCGGGCGGCCTCGGTGCGGGCGGCCTGCACCACCTCGGTCTGCTCCACCAGGCGGGCCTGCTCGGCGCGGCCGTCGACGACGGAGCGCTCGTACGCCGCCCTGCCAGCCGCGATCATCCGTTCCGCCTCAGCTTCCGCGCGCCCGGTGAGCTGCTGATACTCGTGCCGTCCGGTAGCCACGACGTGCTCGGCCTCGGCGTGCGCGTCGGCCACCATCGACTCGGCACGGGCGCGGGCCTCAGCGACCAGCCGCTGGGCCTCGTCGCGGGCCTCGGTCAGCGTCTGCTCGGCCTGCGTACGGGCCGTCTCCAGCTGCTGCTGCGACTCCCGCCGAGCGGTGTCCACCAGCTCGTCCCGGTGGTCCAGCACGTCCTGGGCGTCATCGAGCTCGGCAGGGATCGCGTCGCGGACGTCGTCGAGCAGTTCGAGCACATCACCGCGAGGCACCACACAGCTGGAGGTCATCGGTAGCCCGCGCGCTTCCTCCACGGTGGTCACGAGCTCGTCGAGCGCCTCGAAGACCCGATACACCTGCGCCTCCTCATCGCCACTGGCCACAGATCACTAGTCTGCCCCCTCCCACGACCGGGACGTGGGAGCACGGGTCACGGGCGTGTCCTGGCGGGGCGGAGTTCAGCGTCCCGCGGCGAGCCGGTTGATCAGGTGCTGGTGCACTTTGGGCGGCAGCAGGTGGCCGACGTCTCCACCGTAGGTGGCGACCTCCTTGACCAGCGAGCTGGAGAGAAAGCTATAGGTCGGATTGCTCGGCATGAACATCGTGTCGACCCCGGCGAGCTGGTAGTTCATCTGGGCCATCTGCAACTCGTAGTCGAAGTCGCTGACCGCACGCAGCCCCTTCACGATCGCTGTGATCTCATTGGCGCGGCAGTAGTCCACCAGCAGTCCGTGCCAGGAGTCGATCCGCACGTTGGAGAGGTGCTCGGTGACCTCCTCGAGCATCGCCATACGGTCCTCGACGTCGAACAGGTGGCGCTTGGTCTTGTTGATCATTACTGCGACCACGACCTGGTCGAACTGGTGCGCGGCCCGTTCGATGATGTCCACGTGGCCGTTGGTCACCGGGTCGTACGAACCGGGACAGACCGCACGCCTCATATCGCAGAACCGTAATACACCACGGTGTCGCCATACCCCCGTTGGGTGAGCGCCACCACACCATCGGGCCAAGTCGGCGGCATCGCTCTGGCGGAACGTTCCACCACGAGCAGCGCGCCGGGCGCAAGCCAGCCACCGCTAGCCAGGGTGGTGAGGACCTCGCTCAGCGCACCGTCGTCCAGCGTGTAAGGCGGATCGGCCAATATCACGTCGTAGGGCTGGCCGGGATCGCCCCGCAGCGCCGCCGCCACCGTCGCCGTACTCACCTGCACTGCGCTGCCACCCGGCCCGCCCAACCCGAGCGCCTCGACATTGCGGCACAGCACTGCCGCCGCGCGCCGGTCGGACTCCACGAATCGGACATGCGCCGCCCCCCGGGACAGCGCCTCCAACCCCAGCGCGCCAGATCCGGCGTACAGGTCGAGCACCCGGGCACCTTCGAGGTCGCGGCGAGCCTGCAGCGTGCTGAACACCGCCTCCCGGACCCGATCCGACGTCGGCCGGGTGCCACGGGGCGGAACGGCCAGCCGCCGGCCACCGGCGACCCCCGCCACGATCCGAACCACCCTGTCATCATCCGCCTTCGGCTCAGCGACCGACTGGCAACCGCCCATTACCGTCAAGTGTTCGAGTCGCCCATGGACGTTGCCGTGAGCGACTTGCGAGCCCACCTCAGTGAATGGCTGGAGCGCGCCCGCGAGGGCCAAGAAGTCGTCATCACCGAGCGGGGAGTTCCGGTTGCCAGGCTGCTCGGGGTAGGGACCACCGCCGTCCTTGAACAGCTCACCGCCGAGGGTGTCATCGCCCGACCCGCCCGAGCGCAGCGGCCGATCGCCGCTGGCCGGTCTCGCCCCCGATCTCGCCGATCACTGGCCGAACTCATCAGCGACCAGCGCCGCTGAGACCTGTGGCCCTGGTGTACTTCGACTCCAGCGCGTTCGTGAAGCTGGTGGTCGACGAGGTGGGCAGCGAGCTCGCCGTGGAGCTATGGGACGGCTGCGATGCCGCGCTCGCCAGCCGGCTCGCGTACCCGGAGGTGCGAGCCGCGCTGGCAGCCGCGTGCCGAAATCACGACCTCGACGAGGACGGTCTCGAGTCTGCCGAACATGCCTGGGAGGATTTCTGGGCCGCTACCCGCCCGGTCGAGCTGACTCCGGCCGTCGAGCGCCGAGCTGGCGAGCTCGCCCGCCGCCATGCGCTACGAGGTGCCGATTCCGTGCACCTCGCCAGCGCCCTGGCGGTCCCAGACCCCGATCTCGTGATCGCGGTCTGGGATCGGAGACTGCATGCTGGCGCACTGGCCGCTCAGCTCGGCGTCACCCCGGCGCGGCTCGACGAGAAGCTATGCAATAGCTCTCCGACAGCCACTCCAGGGCATTCACCATGAGCTCAACGCAGCTCCATGATCAGGTCACCGCCTTCCACCTGCTGGACGGTCTTGATCGCCAGCCGCGCCACGGTGCCGCCGCGCGGAGCGGTGATCCCGGCCTCCATCTTCATCGCCTCGATGGTGGCCAGCTGCTGCCCGGCGGACACCGTGTCGCCCTCGGCTACCTGCAGGGTGACCACCCCGGCGAACGGCGCGGGGACATGCCCTCCGTCGGACTTGTCGGCCTTCTCCGCAACCGGGACGTCGGTGACGATGGAACGATCCCGCACCTGCAGCGGCCGCAGCCGCCCGTTGAGCGTGCACATCACCGTACGCATCCCACGCACATCGGCTTCGCCGATCGCATGGAGCTGGATCAGCAGCCGGACCCCTGGCTCGAGGTCCACGGCGTGCTCCTCGCCGGGGCGCAGGCCGTAGAAGAAGTCCTTGCTGGATAGCACCGAGGTGTCACCGTAGGACTCGCGGTGCTCCTCGAACTCGGCGGTGGGGCCGGTGAACAGCAGCCGGTTGAGCGTGCGCGCTCGGTCCGCGGTGAGGCCCTTGCGGTCCTGAGTGGAGAGCTGGGCGATGCCCCGGGGCCCGGCGCGGCCCTGGAGTGCCTTGCTGCGCAGGGGTTCGGGCCACCCGCCGGGAGGTTCCCCCAGTTCGCCGTGCAGGAAGCCGATCACGGAGTCCGGGATGTCGAAGCGGGCCGGATCGGACTCGAAGTCCTTCGCCTCGACGTCGGCGCCGACCAGATGCAGGGCAAGATCCCCGACCACCTTGGAGGACGGGGTCACCTTCACCAACCTGCCGAGCATCCGGTCGGCGGCCGCGTAGGCATTCTCGATCTGCTCGAACTTGTCCGCCAGCCCGAGTGCGACGGCCTGCTGGCGCAGGTTGGACAGCTGTCCGCCCGGGATCTCGTGGTGGTAGACCCGCCCGGTCGGTGAGGTCAGCCCGGACTCGAAGGGTGCGTAGACCTTGCGCACCAGTTCCCAGTAGGGCTCCAGGTCACAGACCGCCTGCAGGTCCAGCTCCGTGGTGCGCGCGGTGTGGTCGGTGGCCGCCACCAGCGCGGACAGCGCAGGCTGGGAGGTGGTTCCTGCCATCGAGGCGGCGGCAGCGTCGACGGCGTCGACACCGACGTCGATCGCGGCGAGCAGGGTGGCGAGCTGCCCACCCGGGGTGTCATGGGTGTGCAGGTGCACTGGCAGATCGAACCGCTCGCGCAGCGCCCGGACCAGGGTCCGGGCGGCGGGCGGCCGCAGCAGCCCAGCCATGTCCTTGATCGCCAGCACGTGCGCGCCTGCCTCGACGATCTGCTCAGCGAGGCGCAGGTAGTAGTCGAGGGTGTACAACTTCTCGCCGGGGTCGGACAGGTCGGCGGTGTAGCACAGCGCCACCTCGGCCACCGCCCGATCGGTCTCGCGCACCGCGTCGATGGCCGGGCGCATCTGGGAAATGTCGTTGAGCGCATCGAAGATCCGGAAGATGTCCAGCCCGGTCTCGACGGCTTGCTCGATGAAGGCGGAGGTCACTTCGGTCGGATACGGCGTGTACCCGACGGTGTTGCGGCCGCGCAGCAGCATCTGTAGGCACAGGTTGGGCGTGGCCTCGCGCAGCGCCGCCAGGCGCTCCCACGGGTCCTCGGCGAGGAAACGCAGCGCCACGTCATAGGTCGCGCCACCCCAGCACTCCAGCGACAGCAACTGCGGGGTCGTCCGGGCCACGTACGGCGCGGCGGCCACCAGATCCTTGCTGCGCACCCGGGTCGCGAGCAGTGACTGGTGGGCGTCGCGGAAGGTGGTGTCGGTGACGCCGACCGCGTCGCGAGCCCGCAACCAGTGCGCGAAACCTCGCGGTCCGAGCGCGAGGAGCCGCTGCCGGGATCCGGCCGGTGGCTCGGCATCCAGGTCGATCGCCGGCAGCTTGCCCATCGGATCGGCCAGATCGGGCGGCTCGCCATGCGGCCGGTTCACCGTCACATCCGCGAGGTAGGTCAGCAGCCGGGTACCTCGGTCCGCCGAGTGCCGGGCGGTCAGCAGTTCGGGCCGCTCCTCGATGAACGAGGTGGTGACCTTGCCTGCCTGGAAGTCCGGGTCATCGAGCAGGGCGAGCAGGAACGGGATGTTGGTGGCCACGCCGCGGATCCGGAACTCGGTCACCGCCCGCCGCGCCCGGCGCACCGCAGCGTGGAAGTCCCGCCCGCGGCAGGTGATCTTCACCAGCATGGAGTCGAAATGCGCGCTGATCTGCGCACCCGCATAGACGGTGCCGCCGTCCAGCCGGACCCCCGCGCCACTGGCCGAGCGGTAGGCGGTGACCATCCCGATGTCCGGGCGGAAGTCGTTGGCCGGATCCTCAGTGGTGATCCGGCACTGCAGGGCGGCGCCGCGCGGCACGATCGCGTCCTGCGTGAGCCCGAGATCGGCCAGCGTCTCCCCCGCCGCGATCCGTAACTGGGCGCCGACCAGGTCGACATCGGTGATCTCCTCGGTCACCGTGTGCTCGACCTGGATGCGCGGGTTCATCTCGATGAAGACATGGTTGCCTGCCGGGTCGACGAGGAACTCGACGGTGCCCGCATTGACGTAACCGAGATGACGCGCGAAGGCCACTGCGTCGGCGCAGATGCGCTCCCGCAGGTCCGGGTCGAGGTTCGGCGCGGGGGCGATCTCCACGACCTTCTGGTGCCGCCGCTGCACCGAGCAGTCCCGTTCGTAGAGGTGGATCGTGGCGCCGGTGTTGTCCGAGAGGATCTGCACCTCGATGTGCCGGGGATCGGCGACCGCCTGCTCCAGGAATACGGTCGGGTCCCCGAAGGCCGACTCGGCCTCCCGGGTGGCGGCTTCCAGCGCTTCCCGCAGGCCCTTGGCCTCGGCCACCCTCCGCATCCCGCGCCCACCGCCACCGGCCACCGCCTTGACGAAGACCGGGAACCCGATCTCTTCCGCGGCGACCATCAACCCCTCGATGTCGGCCGACGGCGCGGACGACGTCAACACCGGTACCCCGGCCGCACGCGCCGCAGCCACCGCCCGCGACTTGTTGCCCGCCAGCGCCAGCACCCTGGGAGGTGGGCCGACGAACGTGATGCCGGCCGCTTCGCAGGCCGACGCCAGTTCCGGGTTCTCGGAAAGGAAGCCATACCCGGGGTACACGGCGTCGGCACCGGCACGCTCAGCGGCCCGGATGATGTCCGGCACCGAGAGGTAGGCGCGGACCGGGTGGCCCGGCTCGCCGATCTGGTATGCCTCGTCAGCCTTGAGCCGGTGCTCGGAGTTGCGGTCCTCGTACGGGAACACCGCAACGGTCTGGGAGCCCAGCTCATAGGCGGCGCGAAACGCCCGGATCGCGATCTCCCCGCGGTTGGCGACCAGGACCTTGCCGAACATGTGCCAGCTCCCTTCCACCCGGCCGGTGGGCCAGGGCTCGGTGTTCAACGGGTTCGTCGTCCGAGGTACTCGTCATGATGCTGACTGCTGGGGGATCTTGACACCCGCGAGCCGAACGAACTCCCCCCGGGGAGCGTTCCGAGGGGGTATCAAGGAAGCTGACACTGGTGGAAAGGACGGAGCCATGCGCAGACTGTCGTACTACCACCCGCACCGGCCCGGCCCCGTTCGGGGACACCCCAGTCCGTTGCTGCTGGTGCTCGGCGCGGTGGTGCTGATGGGCGCTATCGCGGTCGTCGTCGCGCTGGTCGCCATACTGCTGACCCTCGGTCCGCTCCTGCTGGTCGGTGGGGCCGCGGCCACCATCGCCGCACGCAGGCGGCGCCATCGCAGGGCGATCGCCCGGCAAGACCGCATGGTCGCGGGGCGAGCCACCGCACCCGTAGCGCGCCCTGCGCCACTGCCGCCCCCGCCCGACTGGGCCGCGGCCCGGGTCCGGTTCGCCCGACTGCGCAGTGCGTACGGGCAGTTCGAATGCGACCCACTCGCGGTCCTGCGGCTGCCCGCACTGACCGACGTCACCGTGCGGTCCACCGGCCGGTTCGTGGATGCCTTCGCCGAGGCCCAGGCACTGGACAGCGACACCGAACCACCGCCAGCGCACCGCGCCCGCTTCGTCGCCGCCGTGGACCAGGCGTGGCGGGCCTGGCACGCCGCGCTGGAGGCGGCCGAACGCATCCGGCTGGCCGGCGTCCCCGCTGCGGAGCGCGCCACCGTGCAGCGGGCGATCAAGCTGCTCACTATGGCGCGGGGATCTGACAACGACGCGGAGCGCGCCGCCGCCTACTCCCGGGCCCGCGCCGAGCTGGCGAAGCTGGATCGCACCGGCACCCTGCGGCTGCCACCGGCCGCCGCCGCCGCCCTGGACGCCGCCGCACGAGGTCAGTTGCCCTCACCGTCTTGACCGCATTCTGGATGCACACTGCACCAATCCGGCCCCTCTTTGGTGCGTTCTGCATCCAGAACGCGGTCAATACCAGCGGCCGGTGAGCGGATCCCTCGCGGGGAGTTCGCGCGCCCGGGTAACCGAGGGCGCTGGCCGGCTTCGGACCCGAACGATATCGCCGAGCCGGGTCACGTCCTGCAGGGCGAAATTGGCGATCAGTCCGGCCGCGGTAGCCGGCGGCACAGTACTGGGCGATCCACTGGGTGCGAGGTAGGCGACTGCCTGATCCACCCAGCCGGCCGCGAGAAAAGGGCTGGCAAGCGGCAGGCTGCCGTCGAGCAGTAAGGAGCATGCCCCACCGCGAAGCAGCGCGACGAGCAGCTGGCTGGCTTCCTGCCGCGGGTGCACCATCGCAAGGCTGAAGACTTCCGGCTTGTGCCCACTCGGGGAGCCTTCGTAGATCTCGCCATCGTCGGTGAGGACGACATCGTGGACGAGGCGCAGATTGTGCACGTCCACTGCAGCCTCCAGGAACGATTCTTCGACCGTCGACAGCCCGCTTGCCAGCCCGTCCGGGGGCACTGCATAGACCCAGGTGACGAAGGGACGTTCCTGATACAGCGCAGTCAGCCAGGTGTCGAGGACGAGTCGTGCTTCGTCACACAACACGTCGGTGACGACGCTCAGCCCGGCGTGCCGAAGCAGGGCGACACCACCCTGGCCGCGTCCGGTGGGATCGCGCAGCGCAACAAGCACTCGACGAATACCGGAATCGATGATGACCTCGTGGCAGGGTGGCGTCCGGCCGTGATGGCTGCACGGTTCGATCGTGACCACAGCCGTGCCAGCGTGCGCTCGTTCACCTGCTGCGTGCAGGGCTTGCGCTTCAGCGTGCGCTTCGCCCTTGCGGACGTGGTAGCCCTCACCCACCGCCCAGCCGTGGGAGTCCAGAATGACGCAGCCGACCGGTGGGTTGGGGCTGGTGGTGCCGAGCCCGAAAGCGGAGAGCACGATGGCACGACGCATCGCGGACCGCTCCACAGACGTGATGGTCACCATGTCGGTACCGCCGCCGACACCTGCACAGCCACGGTCAGCTACCCCCTCCCATCACAGCCGGTAGCTCGTCCAGCTTAATGGGCGGGCTTTGCTGGTCTCCTAGACTGACCGCGCAGCTGGCGGAGCTGGAGGGAGGGTGCGTGCGATGACCACCGCGCGGAGTCGCACCGGCGGATCGGTGTCGTGACGGCGAGCCCCGGACCATGAGCGACCCCAGACCATGAGCGACCCCGGACCATGAGCGACCCCGGACCATGAGCGACCCCAGACCATGAGCGACGGAGTGCTCTGGCGGCCCCGGCTCGTCGGGAGGAGCCCGGAGCTGGCTGCCCTGGAGTCGGACTTCAGGCGCGCGGCAGCAGGAGAGTTCCGCTGCGTGCTCATGCTCGCGGATCCCGGAGTAGGCAAGAGCCGGCTGGGCAGCGAGTTCCTCACGAGGAACCGCAGGCGCGCCGTGACACTGACGGCCTGCGCCAACCCGCTCGGTGAGACTGCCTCGTTCGGCGTGTGGGCCGAAGCCCTGGAGCGTCATCTCCGCGACTGCCCCGCCGGGCAGATAACGGCGCTCTGCGAGGGGTTCCTGGACGACCTGGCGGTTCTCCTGCGAAGTGTGACGCTGGCGCGCGGGACGGCACCGCCGCGCGAGCCGCCGATGCCCAGGCTGCTCGAGGGGATGGCCGGGCTGCTCGCCAAGCTGGCCACCCGGCAGCCGGTCGCCGTCTTCCTGGACGATATGCACCTCGCCGACGCGTCATCCTGGGAGGCGCTCGGCTACCTGGCGCGCAGCCTTTCCGGCACCCGGATACTCGTGCTCTTAGCGGCTCGAGTGGCCGAACTGGCCCGCCACGACGTGGGAAACGACATTGTGCTCGACCTTGAGCAGCAGGGGCTGATGCAGCGGCTGGATCTGCGTCCCCTCGGCCCGGAGGCGATCGGCGATCTGGCCGGGGCGGTGCTCGGCGAGCAACCGCCCAGCCCGCTGGCCGACTGGCTGGCAACGCGCTCGCTGGGTAATCCACTGTTCGCGCTCAGCCTGCTGCAGGGTCTGATCGACGAAGGGGCCGACTTCACCGCCCCCGGCCTGCGGTCGCTGCCGCATGACCTCTCCGGCCGGATCGCCAGCCGGTGCAAGCAGCTCGACGAGCCCGCTCTGCTCACCCTGGACCTGCTTGCCGCGGTGGGGGAACGGGTGGAGCTCGCCGACCTGCTGCGGCTGACCGGCCGGCCCCTGGAGCGGCTGAGCGTCGTCCTGGACGGCCTGGTCGGGTCCCGGCTGCTGGTCGAGGAGGAGCGGGGCCCGCAGGTCACCTACGAGATCGCTCATCCGCTCATCCGGGACGCGATCTACCAGCGGATCGGCGGTGCCCGCCGCCGGGCGCTGCACCGGCTCATCGGGCGCTCGCTACTCGCGTCGGGCCGGCTGGGCGCTGCCGCGCCGCATTTCGCGCGGTCCGCCGAGGTGGGCGACAACGAGGCGATCGAGGCGCTGCGCGACGGCGTCCGCCAGGCCGAGGAGTGCGGGGCATACCGCGAGGCGCTCAAGATACTCGATGCCCTGGTCGAGCTGCTCCCGCCGGGTGACGCCCGCTGGGGGGAGGTCCTCGGCGCGTTGTCCTGGGGGGCGGAATGGGTGGTTGACCACCGGGCCGACCTGCATGCGGTGCTGGGGATCAAGGCGATGCGCCGGATCGACTCGGTGCTGCAGACCCTCGCCGACCCTGCTCCCCGGGCAACCGTCAAGTTCCGGCTCGCGAGCTTCCTAGCCTGGGGTACGGGCGACCTCGTCGAGGCGGAGACGGCCTGCGCGCAGGCCCTCGAGCTCTTCGAGCAGGCCGGCGAGATGGGCAGCGCACTGCTCGCAGCCAACGAGCTGGCGTGGATCCAGGGGCTCAAGGGGAACCTGGCAGCGTCGGAGGCCGGTGCCCGGGAGGTGGCAGCGGCGGCGGAGGCGGCGGGCGAGCGTTTCGCGCTCCTGCAGGCGCTCGGGGCGCTGGGAGTGGTGACCTCCTGGCTGGGGCACTTCGGGCCCTCGGAGGCCGCCTGGCGGCGGAGCATGACGATTGCGGCCGAGGAGGGGAAACCGTACCGGCTGATCCTGTCCCACATGTCGCTGGCGATTATGTTCGGGCTTATGGGCCGGATCGAGGAGGCGCTGCCGCTGGTCGACCAGGCGAAGACCCTCTACCCCGACTGGCGAGACAGCCCGCTGCCGGAGTGGGAGTGTATGATCCAGTGGCAGGTGGGGGATTTCAGAGCCGCGCTGGACAGCGCCCGCCAGGCTGCGGACTGGTCCCCCGGGCCGCTCAGCAAGCGCCGGGCGTTCGGGATGGCCTTCGCCGTACTCTCAGCCGTCGAGGCCGACCAGCCCGAGGACGCGGAGCGGTTCCTCGTCCGGGGGCAAGCCGCCTACGGCGACCGGGACTGGGCGTTTTACCGCGACTATCTCGATTACGCGCGCGGCGTCCTGGCCTGGCGGCACGGCCGCCACGACGACGCGGTGCGGGCTCTCCGGCGGGCGGGCCAGCGGCTACTCCAGATGGGGGTGCTGCATGGGGGAATGTTTGCCCTGGTGGAGCTGTGCCAGGTCGCCGCAGAGTGCGGGCACCCGGAAGCCGCGCGGGACGCAACCGTGAGCCTGCAACAAGCCGCGGATCGCCTGAAACCGCCGCTCTACCGGGCGCTGGCCGCCGTCGGAGCGTCCTGGGCGGGTATCGCGTCCGGTGATACTGACCGGGCGCCCGGTCTCGCGCAGCACGCCGTGACGCTGCTTGCCGACTACCACTACCCGTACTGGCTGGCCCGTGCCCAGGAGGCGCTGGGGCACTCGGCTGCCGAACGTGGTCAGGCTGTGCAGGCCCTAGAGGCCGCCGCGGCCGGTTTCGATGCCTGCGGCGCCCGATGGCGCAAGGACCGGGTGATCGAGTCCCTGCGCCGCCTCGGCAGCGCCGGACGGCGGGCCGCGGCGGGGGCGCTCGGTGCAGCCTCCCTCACCCGCCGCGAGCGGGAGGTGGCCCACCTCGCGGCCGGCGGCCATACGGCTCGCCAGATCGCCGACCGGCTGTGCATCGGGGAGCGCACAGTGGAGAGTCATCTCGGGAACGTATACGCCAAGCTGGGAATCTCCTCCAAGCTCGATCTCATCCGCCGAGCGGCAGAGCTCAAGCTCTGAGCCTGCCCCGCATGGGCTCCGTAGCACGTCCCCGCGCTGGGCACGAAACCTCCGTACCCGCTACCCGTACATATACGGGTGACCGGAGTCCCCGGCGAGCTTACGGTCGGTCGGACCAACGGTGGGAGCGCGCCGGATCGAGACGTCCGGTGCAGGAAAGGGGAGGCGACACATGAATACCGCAACCATCTCAGAAGCGGCTGGTTCACACGCTCACCCGCAGGACGCGGACGGCCCGGAGAAGAATGAGCTCTGGTTCGTCCCGCTGTTCAATGCCGGTGATCTCGACGGGCTCATGGCCCACTTCGATCCGGACACGGTCCTCGTCACCGAGTCAGATGCGGTCGTCGCGGGACTCGAGGGAGTGCGTGAGGTCTTTCGTGAGATCATGTGGAACAAGCTGACACTGGCCGGAAGAACCACGAGGATTGTGCGGTCCGGTGACGTGGCCCTACTCTATTTCGACTGGGCACTCACCGATTTCGGCGGCACGCAGGTGAGTGCGGAGGGCACGGCGGTGGCTGTGCTGAGCCGCCAGGACGACGGCAAGTGGCTGGTAGCCATCAAGGAT
>JBOHGM010000119.1:0-13073 GCA_050699435.1 Pseudonocardiaceae bacterium
GCCGCGACTCCGTGGGCGCAGGCGCCGCGGGTGCACGTCTCGCCGCACCTGCGCCGAAGCGGCCGCGTCGAGCACACCGGCGGCACCGCCACCGTCCGCGATGTCCGCGAGCTACGCCGGGCCCGCCAGCACCGCGCCGCCCATGAGCGCGCCGAACTCGAAGCCGCCTGGGGGCGGCTGTCCACCGCAGGCCCGGTGCGGTTGTCGCAGCTCGGCAGCCTGGAGCACGGCCGCTTCGAGCGGTTGCTGGAACTGCTCGGTCGTGCACTCGGCGCCCCGCCCGACGCCACCGGCCACCGCCGTGGGCTCACCGCGGATGGCCGGGTCGAGCTGGTGCTGCGCGCACCCTCCGACGGGGCGCGCGCCACCCTGCGCACCCCGAAGGGCACCTTCACCGGCCCGGACTACCTCGTCGACGTCCGGGTGCTGGCCGGCGCCCCACCCGCCCGGGCCGCGGCGGGTGGGGCATGAGCACACTCGACGTCTGAACTCGCCCGCGGCGGCCGAGCCTCATGCGCCGAGCAGTGCGGCCGGAACCACCGCGCCGGCAGCGAACGCGCGTGCCTCACCACGTAGTACTCACGGCAATACTGGCACCCAGCTGGTGCAGAATGATTTGCGCTTACTGTCGGGAGGGCGATCTTCTGGCGGTGCCTGACCGCACGCGCGGAACCAGCGCTCCCCTCCGTCGGAATCAACCGCCCGAATCGCGGGACTGTCCGGCCCGGCACTAATGGGCTGTGGTGTGCACTGCCTCCACTGGTTCCTCTCGGTCGGCTCAGGAAGGTAACTCCAGTCAACCCACAGCCGGTCTCGGCTGGATGCCGATTTAGTCAGGTGTGCCCATGCGATCCAACCGTATTGGGAATCAGAGTAGGCGCGTAGCTCGACCAGACGGTTGGGAATTACAGCGTCAGCTGGACCGGTGTCTTGCGCAAGAACCGTAGGTGCCACGCCGGGGTCCGGGACAAGCGCCTCAGCGCACAGCGGTGCTTCGCGTGCGGCGGCGATAGCGGCCTGCACGTCAAGCTGCGACGCCGGAGTACCGGACCTGGAGGAATCTCGCCCAGCTGGCTGCAGTGACGTATTCGCGACGCCGCTGGTCAGAACCACGACGGTCGTGATCACCACCGCGGCTGCAGTGGATAACGCGATGACCAGGTTTCGACGCCCAGCGTGGTCCGGCCCCCGGGACCGGAGAGGGAGCCCTGAGTCATCGGGATTGCCTGGGGCCGGGTGACTCACCGGGTGGGGCTGACCATTGGATGTCTGTGGATCCGCAAGCTCCGCCAGGAGCCGCTGACGGATGCCGTCGAAACTGTCGAAGAGGTCGATGCACCCGCACCCGTGCAAGATCCCCCGCAACTCGTTGGCGGTCGGGAGACGATGCCCCCGCTCGATGGCGGACAGATCCGGTCTATGCACGGAGAAGTTGTGGCGCCTGGCGTGGTCCGCAATGTTCTGCTGCGTCTTGCTGCCCCGCAGGCGACGCAGCAACGACCCCAGCTGCGCCGGGGAGGTGACGCGGTCGACCTCGTCGTCGGCGGCCGATTCGATCACCGTAGACACCCCCCGGCGTGTTTGGCCCTCCGAGCTTTTCACCTGCACACCAGCGTAGCCGACATGTCGGGGACATGTCTCCGACAACGAGACCAGTGCCGAGTACTTGATCCCGCGGCGCAGGCTGTGGTGATCCTGGTTCGGACCGAGACCACGCAGAGATCGGAGAGGGAAGATGGCGAACCTGATGGAGAACCGATACCGGCTTCGTAGGTCACTAACCTGCACGCTCGCCGCCTTGGCGCTGAGTGGTGGGGCAATGATCGGATTGACCCCGGCGGCGACCGCCATCCCAGCGCCCATGGGTGTTTGCGGTCAAACTCACAACCCAGTGACTTCTGGCGCGAGAGCCTACTGGCAACTTAGCTGCGCAGGCGGAAGAATCACCATGGCGGGGTGGGTGGAAGACATCTCGGCGAATGGCAGGTGCGGGAAAATCAAGGCAACCTTCTCCAATGGCACCACGAAGTTCAGCAAGCCCGCGTGCCCGAAAGGTGACCGCGAGTCCTTCAGCTGGACATCCCAGGGCTCCAGCGTGAACGGGTACCTCTACGAATACGACGTCGACTGATTGCCTTGCGTGTCGACCCTGGCTGTGTGACAAAGGACCTCGCGTGTCACCCAGCCAGGGTCACAATGCCTGCGGCTACTCGTCGTCCTTTATCGGTGCCATTCCTGGAGCGACCGGTGGTCGACGATGGACGCGTCGACGACGATCGTCAGCGGCGGGTCTCGTGGATAGCAGCTAGGATCTCCTCCCACTCACCTCCACAGGGCATGCCTGGCCATACGCCCACGGATCGAATGACACCCCGCTTCATGAAGACCGCATGCATCATGATGGATGTCTCCGGCAAGTGGGCTTGGTGTGGTGGAGAAGTACGGCGACGAGTGATCGCACCGAGGGGTCGGCGTAGTTCTTCGGGGGGCGAGGTGTTCGGCTGCTCGGAGGTCTGGTAGCACTTGCAGGGATCGCCGAAGCGATGCCAGGGCGTGAGGGGTTCGTCCATGCGGCGGGCGGCGTCCTCGGCTTCGCCGATCAGCTCTAGCGCCTGGTTTCTGGCATCCATCACCAAACTCCGTTCCATCGTATTTCAATTGTGGGTGGGTCCGAGGCTCGGCAATGTGATCAGCTTTGTGGGGTCGATCTGCAGTGCGTTGGCCAGGGCCACGATCTCGGAGAGGGTCAGCTCACGTTGTCCGTGTTCGATCCGCCACAGGGTGGAGGTGCTCATCCCGGCCAGTCCGGAGATGGCCTTGCAGCGACTTGTCCCGGGCGTGGCGGATTCGCCGGAGGCGCAGGCCGATCATGCGCGTCGCGTCCATCCCGGCACCCTTGTTCACCGGGGCAGGCTTCCGCCGGTGCCGCGGGGAGCGATGCCGGGGTGGGGTATTCCGGTGGGGGTGTGCGCGCCAGGCTTGCGGCAGGTCCTCCGATCCGCTGGGTGGTAGGGGCTGGTCGTCGCCGAGGGAGGCGGTGAATTGCTGGGCGGCCCCGGCGGCCTCCCAGATCCCGGTGGAGAGCTGGGCCGCCCGGCAGACGTCGAGCCGCACCCTGGTCCGGGAGTCCCCGCACGTCAGGTGCAGGTCCACGGCGCCGTCCCGGCGGGCGATCGCTTGCACGATGCCGTCGGGGTCGGCGTGGGTCAGGCCGTGCACCGGCACCCTCCAGTGCTCCCGGTGCAGCTCGCCGATCACCGGGTCATCCCGCTGGACCTCCGCACAGCTGTCCTCTTCACCCTCGGGTCGCCTCATCGGCTCCATCGTTGACCTCCGCACGGCGCTGCTGACGGCTTGGCACAGTGAGCTGATCGCCACGGCTTCTCCGCCCAGGCGATCAACGGCCGGGTAAGTCGGGCTGGTATCGGTGCGTGAGCAGCATCGCGCCACTCGGCGGGGACCGGGAAGAGGAGTGTTCCCTGAAAACCCTGAACTTTCTCCGTCATTGGTGATGGGCGTTCTACGATCCGTGGTGACACGATGCCCATGACGGCGAGGACAAGAAAATGGCAGCCGCCACCCCGAACGAAGCGTTGAGCCAACTCTTGGCCCGCCTATCCTGGAGCGGCGAGCGCCTGGCCCGGGAGATATGCCGAATGCTGGGTGAGGGTGCAGTCCACCCGACGGCACCGTACAAGTGGCTCAAAGGCCATCAACCACGCCGCGACGAAGTACGGCAGGCGGCCGCATTCGTGCTCTCCCAAGCCAGCAGCCGGCCAGTCGCAGTGAGCGAGCTATGGCCTGGGTGCGCTCCACACGATTCGCGCCTGATCCCGGCAGTCGCCGGGATGGAGGTACCCTGGACCTTGGCAGGCACTCTGACCATCGTCCACGACTGGCTACTTGAGGGTTGGATGGATCGTCGCGTGTTCATGGCAGTGGGCGGCTCGGCCCTGACTGAACTCGTGTGGACCGCGGTGAACACCGAACCGGCTCGGCTGGCTGCGGCCCTGAACGGCGGGCAGGTGGACGCTACCTTGATCGAGCAGGTGGAGGAGACGATACCCGGGCTGCGTCAGCTTGATGACCGGCAGGGCGGGGGCGGGGCGAACCTCACCTATGTTCATGCCCAGTTCCAGGCCGTTGCTCAGCTTCTCCAGACGGCCGACCACCGCGGGCAGATCACCCGGCGTTTGTTAGTCGCGTGGGCCGAACTCGGGCAGCTGGCCGGCTGGATGGCGGGCGACACCGAACGTCCCGGGCTGGCCCAGCGCTACCATCTGACCGCGCTGCGGGCCGCCCACAACGCCGGCGCCAAGGCCCTCGGCGCCAACGTGCTGAGCGCGATGGCCTCCCAGGCCGCCAGCCGCGAGCAGGCGGCCGACGCGATCAGTCTGGGCGCCGCCGCGGTAGAAATGGCCCACCGCAGTCCCACCATTGTCCAGGCCATGGTCACCAGCCGGCTCGCCTACGGCTACGCGCTCGCCGGGGACGCCGACCGCTTCCACGCGGCCCACGGCCGGGCACGTGAGCTGGCCGAGCACCCGACCGGCCACCGGCCGCGCTGGGCTTACTGGGTCAGCCCGCAGGCCATCGACCTCAATGGCGGCTTTCAGCAGGTTAGCCTGGGGAGAGCGTGTTCCCGCGACAGCCGACGTCATTTTGGCAATGCGGTCACCCTGCTCACCCCCAGCGCGACCGCCGCACCCGATCAGCCCTACCAGCGCGACGCGTTACTGGACGGCACCTGGCTGGCGACTGCCCACCTCGGCCGCGGAGAGCTGGAGCAGGCGTGCGCGGTGGGGCGGACCGCTCTGGAGCTGCTTCCGCACGTCAACTCACCGCGCTGCCTAGCGCGTCTGCGCCGTCTCGCCGACGAGCTACGCGCCCGTAAGGCCAACTCCCATGTCCGCGAGTTCTCCGCCGAGCTGGACCGGAGGCTACAACTGGCCGCATGATTAGTGCTGCTTCTGAACTGCAGGGCCGTCGCCGCCACTACACCGTCCGGTTCGACCGCGTCGACCCTGAACACGGTGCTGCCGATCCCGTGGCGGGATTGGTGAGCTTCGTGCCAGCCGCGGGCGACGTGGCCCGAGCAGTAAATTACCAGTATTTCTGGCGTGCTTCTCGTATCAGCGTGATAACTGGAGGGATTCACTATGGTCGCGTCTGACCCGTTGGTTCCACCTTCCGCTCTGCTCCCGCTCGCCGACACGCGCGGCGGCGGGCAGCGCCCCGTCGAGCATGTGCCGGGATCGCTTCGGCCTTTTTCGGCCACCCTTGCTGTAGTCCCGATCCAATGTGGCAAGCACGACACCACCGCAACCAAGTGGGACAAGACAGAGGAGACCGAGAGGTCTAGGGACGGTGTCGTTGTGCAGGATACCGTCGTCATTCCTCAGACCGACACCTGAGCTCGTGGCTACCACCCGTACTGTCCTTGTGCTGACTGGTTCGGAAGATCCGACCGCAGACGCGGTGATCAGCGAGATCACGCACCGGGGCATCCGGGTCGCCCGGCACGACCTCGGCGACTTCCCCGCTCGCGCGTGGCTGAGCGCCACCCACGACAGCAACGGTTGGTCGGGGCGGATTATTGGCCCGGACACGACCACGAACCTCGACGAGATTGTCGCCGTGTATTATCGGCGCCCCAGTCGGTTCACCTTTCCCCCAGGCATGTCCGACGCGGACCGCGCCTACGCCGAGGCAGAGGCCCGCCTCGGCATGGGCGGGGTACTCTCCGCGCTCGGCTGTCGCTGGGTCAATCATCCCCACCACATCGCACGGGCGGAGTGGAAACCGTTGCAGCTGGAAACCGCGCGCCACGCCGGGCTGGCTACCCCGTTCACACTGATCGGCAACGATCCCTCTGATGTGGCGGAGTTTGCCCAGCTCGCTGACGGGCCGGTCGTGTGCAAGACGCTGTCCTCGATGGTTCTCGCTGAGAATGGCCAGCATAAGATCACCTACACCACGCTCATCGATCCGTACAGCATTGACCACGCCGCTTTCGCAGCCACCGCGCACTTGCTGCAGGCGTGGGTACCGAAGGCCCGGGAGGTGCGGGCCACGGTGGTCGGCGAGCGGGTGCTCGCGGTGGCAATCGAGGCCAACTCAACTTGTGCCCGAGTCGATTGGCGGGCCGACTACGACGCGTTGCGCTACTTACCGATCAACGTACCCGCCGAGGTCACCGCGGGGATGTTGGCCTACCTGCGTGCGTTCGAGCTCAACTACGGCGGGTTCGATTTCGTAGTTACTCCCGACGAGGAGTGGATCATGCTTGAGTGTAACCCGTCTGCTCAGTGGCTCTGGCTGCATCACACCGCTGGCCTGCCAATCCCCGCTGCGCTGGCCGACCTGCTCATCGGAACTCAAGCATGATCCAGGTCACCACCGTCCCCGATTGGGGGCGGCGCGCGACGGCGCTGGCCGCCGAGCTCACGGACGCCGGAATTCTTATCGATCCGTGCTGGCGCGCGGCGATCGAACAGACTCCTCGGCATCTATTCGTCCCACGCTTCTACCGCGACGACGACACGATAGTCGATGGCGGCGATCCAGCTACTGTCGGCGAATGGCTCAATACCGTCTATAACGATACCAGCCTCGTTGTCCAGTGCGCCATCGCGCCCGGTACGGACCTCCAATTCCCCACGAGCTCTTCCACCATGCCCAGCCTGATGGTTTGCATGCTGCAGCTGCTCGACGTGATCGACGGTTCGAACGTACTGGAGATCGGCACCGCCACCGGCTACAACGCCGCGCTGCTCTGTCACCGCCTCGGCGCCGACCAAGTAGCGAGCATAGAGCTGCACCCGGGCCTAGCCGCCGACGCCGCCGACCACCTGCACTATCTTGGCTATGAACCCACCCTGGCGGTCGGGGACGGTGCCGGCGGCATCCCCGACCGCGCACCGTACGACAGGATCATCGCCACGTGTGCGGTGCCAGCTATCCCTCCGGTGTGGATCGATCAACTAGCGCCCGGTGGGCGGATCGTCACGGACCTACGGGGAGAACTGGCCAGCAGCCTAGCCGTACTCGACAAGATTGCACCCGACACTGTGCAAGGCCAGCTGCTCGACCTGCACGGCCACTTCATGTGGCTCCGCTCCACTCCGGACGGCCCACTGCCCAACGTCGACCGCTTCAACCTCGTCATCAACCTCGACGACGCCGAGACTACCGGCACCGATCTGGACCCTCGCATGCTCGACGAGCCTGGCTTGCGCGTCCTGCTCAACATCGTCGAACCCAACCTGGGGCCAATCACGCATACCCAGCGCGAGACCCACGACATGTGGTGGCTGCGTGCCGACAACTGCTGGGCCGAGATCACCACCGGCGCCAACACCACGGTCACCTATGGCGGACCCCGTAACATCTGGAAAACCATCGAGCGCATCGCAGCCGAATGGCAGCGCATTGGCCACCCCGGGCGTGGGCGCTACGGCCTTACTGCCAGAGCTGACGGAACCCATCATTACTGGCTCGACCAACCTGACCGGCTCCTCTTCGCCGACATCACCTACACATCAGGTCTCTAACCTTGCGGCAGGCGACCAACAGCACTGGGGCGTTGCGCTCGCCAGCAGGTCACCACCTGTGGGCTTGGCCGAGCGAGTGCGCCGACTTGAGGAGATCGTCCTACGAGTGCTTGTATCTGCAGGCGCGTGGCGAGTTGCGTACCCAGCTGAAGCTGGCCCTGCGGCAGGGCCGTACGCGGCGGGTCAGCCGGTCCCGAGTGACCGTGGCCAGGGGCAAGATCCCAGACATGATCAATATCAGCGAGCGGCCCGTTGAGGCCGAGGACCGTGCGGTTCCTGGGTTCTGGGAGGGAGATCTCATCATTGGCCAGGGCGGCAAGTCCCAGATCGCCACCCTCGTCGAGCGCGCGAGCCGCTATGTGATGCTCGTCCGGATTCCCTATGACCGCACCGCGGAGCGTGTCGCCGCGCTCCTGGCCCGGAAGATGGAAACCCTTCCGGAATTTCTCCGCAACAGCATCACTTGGGATCAGGGAAAGGAGATGGCGGCGCACGCGAAGTTCACGGTCAAGACCGGCATCGACATCTATTTCTGTGATCCTCACTCGCCCTGGCAGCGGGGTAGCAACGAGAACACCGATGGGCTCCTGCGCCAGTATTTCCCCAAAGGGACCGACCTGTCGGGCTACACACAGGCCGAACTCGATGCCGTCGCCGACGAACTCAACAACCGTCCACGTCAGACACTCGGCTGGCGGAAGCCGACCGAAGTCCTCAACGAATTCCTGGTCAAGGCCGGTGGTGCACTCACTGCTTGACACCGCCGCCCGGATATCGCGGGGATGATGCACCGGCGGCGAGAGCTGCCGGGGGTGCTCCGGGGTCGCGGCCACGCGCGGCGCTGGGGTGCCGCCCGGCGACCATCGCCTCCAGGGTCACCAGATGGGCAATGCTGGTCCGGCATCGGCCACCGCCAGCAGCACGGGGGGCGCTCACCCGCGGTCTCCGTTGCCGTGGAAGTGGGCACCGATGGTGTACAGCACGGCGACCGCGGAGTAGCCGAGCACCAGGAGGTGGTTGGATATGCTGATCGAACGGTGTTAACCATGTCCGTTGGACCGGCCGCGCAAGGGCAAATCGGATGGAGCACTTGGTGTAGACCCGCGACGCCGGGTCCTGGGCCGATTACCGTGAGTCCACCGTTTCTGAGCAGACCGGAGGGGCGCGGTGAGCGAGCCACACCTGACACCTGAGCCAGCGACGAACGTCATGCTGGTCGGCCATCTGACCCGGCTGGACTGGTCCCCGGAACAGTTCGTCTACCGCCTCAACGGGCTGGCTCGCTCGCTGCGACTGGCCGACCGGATCCACGCCAAGACGCCCCGGCGGTGGCTCAAGGCCAGACCGCCGAAGTTGCTGCCCTGCGTACCCCGTCAGCCCTGGCCCGGGCTGGTGTGCTCGCTGTTGTCACGCCATCTCCATGAGTCAGTGACCCTGGCATCCTTGGGATGGCAGGCGAGCGCTGGCGCGCTCTACGTTCCCGCTGACGACGGGCTCGACCACCCGTGGAACCCCGCGGGGACGATCGCGTCGCTGCGTGAAGTCTTGGAGGCGATGGGCATGGATCGGCGGCATTTCGTGGTGCTCACAGGCACCGGGTTGACCGCGTTCGCGCATGACTGGCTGCTGATTCGCCGACTCGACTCTCCGTATGCGCACTCGAATTGCCGATTTCCGGAAGGCCGTGCAGCCCTACGCCAACACAACGCAGGTCAAGGACTTCGACGCCAAGTTCGGCGACCTGCTCCGCTCCACATCAGTGTAATCGAAAAGACACCCTTGCCCGAGTACCCACCCCACAAGAGGCGTGGCCAATGGAGAAATCCGTCTTGGTTCCAATGTTGCGTTGCAGGATGTCAGGCTTCGGCTACGGCCGTTAATCCGAGGGAGGAAGAAAGATGTTGAGTCAAGTCGTGGAGCTTCCTGATCCGCTGATCGACGTGGAGGATAAGTTCCCGTTGTTGCCCTCCGCGGGATCCGCGATAGCGACAGAACCGGTGGCGCCGCACGTATCTCCGGTTCCACTTGGTTTCCGGCTTGCTGTGCATCCGGTTCGCGCGGGCAAGCACGGCAAAACATATACGACTGTGACCGAGACCAAGGATACTGAACGCAGCGACGACGGCAAAGTCTACACCATTCCGGATACCACACGGCGCGAAGAAGAAATCGACTGAGCGTCATGACGGTCCTGGTGTTTACCCGCCCCAACGACGGAACTGCCGGCGGCGTGGTGACCGAACTGGAGCGGCGGGGGATCGTCGTCGTACGTGCCGACCTTGGCGACTTCCCGCTGGAGGTCAGGATGGCGGCATCCCTGGCGGATCATCAGGGCTGGCACGGGTCGTTGAGTATCGCGGGAAGATCTGTGCCCCTCCACGAGATTCGCGCCATCTACTACCGGCGACCGACTGGATTCCGGCTTCCTGACCATTTGTCACCAGAACAACAACGGTTCGCGAAGGCAGAGGCGCGCCGCGGACTGGGCGGCCTCCTGCTTACTCTCCCGGCGCGGTGGGTCTCACACCCCTCACGGGTCGCAGACGCGGAGTTCAAACCGTTACAACTCCAGGTCGCTGCCGCGTGCGGTTTGCGGGTGCCACGTACGCTTCTCACCAATGATGCGGCACGAGCTCGTGAACTCGCGGAGCAACTGCCCGGATCCATGATCTACAAACCGCTGTCCGCGCCCAGCGTCCGCATCGGCGGCGAGCTGAGACTTATCTACGCCACACAGGTAGATGCTAGTTCTTTCAATGAAGAAGACATCGGACTCACCGCTCATTTATTCCAAGAATGGATACCAAAGAAATATGATATGAGGCTGACCGTCGTTGGCGACCAGTTCTTTGCGGCAGCCATTCACGCCAACTCCGATGAAGCCCATGTCGACTGGCGCTCCGATTACGGGGCCTTGAGCTATGAACCGATCGATACCCCTGATAATATTCGCTACTCGATAACAGCTATGCTCAAACGTCTTGGCCTCTCATTCGGAGCGTTTGACTTCACTATCACGCCCGACGGTGAATGGTTCTTTCTTGAAATAAATCCCAATGGCCAATGGGGTTGGATCGAAGAGCAGACCGGCCTTCCGATTACGTCTGCTATGGCAGATCTGCTTACCGGCGGAGTCGTCGAGTGATCGTATCTGAGTTTGGATGGAAACTGCACCTAGGTGCGATGGTCGATCAACTGGTCCGAAACGGTGATCTGCACAGCGTGCCGTGGCGCGCCGCGTTCGCTGAGACACCGAGACATGTGTTCGTGCCTACCGTTATCACGATCACTGAGTCGGGTTCGACCACGGTGAGTGGGACCGATCCCGCACAGCACCCGTTGTGGCTGGAACGGGTCTACTCGGACGATTCGCTCGTCACCCAATGCATGACTCACCCTTCGCTCACCACCGTAAGGCAGCAGCCGCTGCTGGTGTCCACGAGTTCCAGCACCATGCCCAGCCTGATGGCGCGCATGCTCGAAGCGCTAGATGTCCGCGACGGGCACCGAGTACTGGAGATCGGCACCGGCACCGGGTACAATGCTGCTCTGCTGTGCCATCGGCTCGGCTCGGACAACGTGGTGAGCATCGACATCGACCCCACCCTCGTGACGGCAGCACGGGATCATCTGGCCAGCTTGGGTCACCACCCGACGCTCGTGGTGGGTGATGGCGCGGCCGGGGTTGCCCAGCACCCGCCTTACGATCGGATCCTCGCCACCGCCGCCGTCCCGGAGATCCCCCTGCCGTGGATCGCCCAGCTCGCGCCGGGTGGGAAAATCCTGGCCAATCTGCGTGGTGAACTGGCTGGCGGCACCCTGTGCCTGCTCACCAAGGACGGCGATGACGAGGTCATCGGCCCGGTCCTACCCTTGGGCGGTCACTTCATGTGGCTGCGCCCAAAGCCGGGCAGCCCGCTGCGCGCCCCGGAGCCCTCGCATATCCGCAGCTCCCGGTACGCCGCCCGCACCAGCACCACACTCGACCCGTCCACGCTGGTCAGCAACGACAGCTTCCGATTCCTGCTGCAACTTCACCTCCGCGGTGCCCGCAGCTTCTGCCGTACGAGGGTCTACCACCCGCACACTCGCACGACCTGTGACGGAGTGCTCATCGAAGCGTTCGACGGCTCCCACGCCGAGGTCATCACCGATCCCGAACTCGACGCCCGACGCCCGGTCATCCAGGCCGGTCCGCGCCCGCTCTGGGACAGCGTGGAGACCACCTACCAGCTCTGGTGCCACCTCGACCGACCGGACCCCGGCCGCTTCGGAGTGGTCGCCAACCACACGACCCAGTTCGTCTGGTTCGACACCGATGAAGGCTGGTACCGGTGGCCCCTCCCGCTGGCCTGACCCACCAGCGGTGGTCTTTCCTGCTCAGAACACCTCCACGACGTGCGGGTAGCGCGCACCGACCTTTCTTGATCTCCGTAGTAGCCGGAGGCAGGTCGACCTTCTCCATGCCGCCGGGCAAAGAATCCAGCCGTGGTCGGTCACGACGTCGACCCGTTGCCAGCCGCCGCAATGATCGACTGCTCGTCCGCCACGCCGACGTCATCACGGGTATACATGTATGTCGGCGTGGTGCCCGGTTGCCCGGCTGAACTTCGTGTCCTGGGTGAGCAGCGGTATCCGTAACGTCTCTGAGACTGCGACGTAGAGCGCGTCGTAGGCTGTGAGGTTGTTCCGTAGTTCGATGATGCGGCCGAGGTGAGGGCGCATCGGGTAGCGGGTGATGCGCAGTGCGGCGAAGTCGGCGAGCATCTCGGTGGCACGGGGGAGACTGATCTTCCCGCCGAGGAGTAGACCGCGGACTGCGCTGGCCACCTCGGCGTCGATCAGCTGGGGTGCGTGGACGGCGCGCGGTGCGGCAAACCGTTGCCGGAGCACGTCGTCAGTCGGTCGATTGACCAACAGCCGCACGACGATGGACGCGTCGACGACGATCGTCACCGGCGGCTCTCGTGGATGGCAGCAAGGATTTCCTCGCTGCTCACCTCCACGGGGGTGCGCCTGGCGATACGCTCGATCACGTCGTCCATGGTCTCCTGTGCCGCCTCGTCGGTGAGAAGTTCGCGAACGTAGGCCGATAGCGAGGTACCGCGGGCGTTGGCCCGCTCGCGCAACGTGGTGAGGACGTCCTCAGGGACGTCGCGGACCTGCAGGATGGTGCCGCTCATGGATCGATGATACCCCGCTTCATGAAGAGTGCATGCACCATGGTGGATGTCTCCGGCAGCGGACTCTTCGAGGGCGACCCGGCCGAAGCGTCTTAGACCCGGTCGGTAGCCTCGGCGCCGATGCCTGAGATCGTCATCCGCACCCTCACCGGCTGGGGCCGCACCGCGCCGACCACCGCGCGGGTGCTGATCAACCCCACCGTCGAATCGATCCAGCAGGCGGTGCGCAGCGCCGGCCCGCGCGGGGTGATCGCCCGCGGGCTGGGCCGCTCCTACGGCGACCCGGCGCAGAACGCGGGTGGCCTGGTCGTCGACCTGACCGGGCTGGATCGGATCC
>JBOHGM010000120.1:0-12891 GCA_050699435.1 Pseudonocardiaceae bacterium
CTCGCCCCACCGGACACCGGCTCGAGAGCCGATGCGCAGCGGAGCCACTCCGGCGAAGAGGCCGAACGGGGTGGCCCGGCTGGTCAACCGCAGCAGATACCGGACCATCGACTCGACCACCCGCCGGACTCCACGCGGCTGCTGGACACCCCCGCCGCAGACGTCCCTGACCCGGCGGGCCAGCGCGGGACTGGCTACCTCGATAGCTTCAACGAGCGCTTCCTGCTCCCAGACCTGACCCAACCAGCTCCGCCACTGCCGCACCCGCTCCGGCGTCTGTTCGGTCAGGTCCGGCCAGGGCGGAAGTGCCAGTCCGGCCTCGTAGGCCACGACCCGGATGACCGCCGCGTCGACATATCGGAACTGGAACTCAACCGCCATCGTCCTCCTCCCACGTTGATAACCGGCCGCTACACGGGAGCCCAGGCCGCCTGGCACCGCGGGCGGCGGGCCGGTCGCAGCTAACAGGTCACCCCTGCGCTGTCATCCGTTCCGGTGCAGTTGTCGCTGGTGCACTCGTCCGAGTCGGCCCCAGTGACCACCAGGCCCGCCTCCACGATGCTCACGTCGAGGTCGAACTCGTCGTAGGACGCCGAGGGCGAAGTGAGGGAATCCATCACAGAACTCCTTTCCTTATGGGGGTGTGGGGTCGTGCTATCGGATGGGGCCCGGCCAGGAGATCACTATCCGGGTGTGTCGTCTATCCACAACAAGCCCTTTCGGAAGCTCGGTATCCGGGGTGTCCGCCGGGTGAACCGTCAGGCATGGCCCCGGGCCGTGCCGGTGGTCCCGGTCCCAGCTGCGGATCTGTTCCGCGAGCCGGTCAGCGGTCTTGACCGCATCCGGACCGTGGGCGTAGGCACCGAATTCGAACACGGTCGCATCCGCGTTGACCGGCCGTAGCTTGGCGCGATAGGCCAGGCTGCCTCGGTCAACCAGGGCTGGAGTGCCCAGATGCCAGCCCGGGGACACCAGCCCGCGATCGACGGCGTCCTGCTTCGCCGAGAGGAGGCAGAAGTTCGGCAGGCTTGCCAGCCACAGGTCCAGGTCGCTGAAGGTTTCCCGCTTGCGGACCGTGACGCCCGACCAGGCCTGCGCCCTCGGCGTCGACAACACCTCACCCAGCGCCGCGGCGTCGACCTGCTGCTCGCCTACCCACAGGCTGACCTCATCGCCATGAAGCGAGATCGACCGGCTCCAGTACTCACCGACGCCCTGCATCGGCACGAACCCGCACATCATGCGGTCACGACTCACCAGATGCCCACCGCAGCGCTCCAGCGCCCAGGACCGACCCAGCCCTTTGGTCCGCAGCGGAACCACCAGCCGCCCACCCTCGGCGAGCTGCTCCACCCACGCCGGCGGGATGCCCCACGTACCGACCGTGACGATGATCCGATCGAACGGGCCGTACTCCACGGCGCCGAACTCGCCGTCCGCGCGCAGTGCGCGCACGTCGCGGTAGCCCGCGGCGGCCAGGCAGGCGTGAGCGCGGTCCACGATCTCCTGGTCGATGTCGATCGTGGTCACCGAGCCATCCGAACCGACCAGCTCCCGAAGCAGCGCGGCGTTGTAGCCGCCGCTGCCGATCTCCAGAACCCGCTGCCCAGATCCCACTTGCAGCTGACCCAACATCATGGCGACAACCGCCGGTGCCGAGACCGAGCTGATGTCGACGCCGCGCTCGTTCCCCCCTCGCGGGTGGTGTCGGTGGTCACCGGGCGGAGCTTAGCCGTGGCATCGGCCGGATCGGTGCTCACTTCAGTCACGGGCCTTTTCCTTGGGCGTGGTGGTTCGCTGCCTACTTCTCCGGTACGCGGTGCCCAGGCGTCGGGTTCCTCGGCGGGACTGATAGTGCCGAGGGGACCAGCGGGGCGATCCGGCGAAAGCGTCGATGACACGTGGCCAGGGTCGGATAGCGGTGGGTGCTGTCGTCCGGCTTATGCGGGTCTGCATATCGCCGGTCAGGGCAGGCATGGATCGTTACAGTGCATCAACGCCTCGGGCACGTCCGGGTGCCACAGGTGACGACAAGGGGACGGTCATGGATGGTTGGGCCGCGCTGACCGCGCTGCTGCTCTCACCGCAGGGACGTACCGCACTGACGTGCGGCACGCCGGGGCAGGTTGTGAAGCTGGTCCGGATCACGCTGCGGTGGACCCAGCAGGACCTGGCGGATCGGTCGGGCTGGTCGCAGTCCACCATCTCCCGCATCGAGGACGACAAGACGCGCGGCGCGCGGGACCTCGACGTGCTGGCTGACCTGGCACGGACGCTGGGAATCCCGTGCTCCGCGCTCTACCAGGCCGGGGGCGGGGATCGGGGTCGTACTCTGGAGGGTATGGATCGACGTGACGTGCTGGGCAGGACGCTGGCCTTGGCGGTGGCGGCGTTGCTGCCCCAGGGTGTGGCCGCCGCGGGCCGGATTGACGCTGCCCAGGTCGGGCAGTGCTGGACGGCGCTGCACCGCCTGTTCGAGCTGGACGATCAGTATGGCGGCACTGAGGTCTACCAGATGGCGGCGGAGATGGCGCGGCGGCTGCAGGAGGCGCTGCAGCGTGGCAGCTACCAGTCCGAGGTGGGCCGCGAGTTGCAGGCTGTCACCGCCGCGACCACGGAGCACGCGGCGTGGCTGGCCTACGACGCCGGGTGGGCGCAGCAGGCGCGGCAGTGGTGGCTGGAGACGTGTCATCTCGCCGATCTGTCCGGTATCCCCGACTCGCGGGTGACCGCGCTGGCTTCGATGGCCCAGCAGGCCGGCGATGACCCGCAGCGAGGCAGCGAAACGGTCGATCTCGCCCAAGCGGCCAGGGCGGCCGCGGGGAACCAGGCATCCCCCACGCTGCTGTCGCTGCTGGCCGCCCGGGAGGCCGTCGGGCAGGCCTGGGCCGGGGATCGCGTGGCGGCCACCTCGTCGATCGCGCAGGCCCGCACCTGGCTGGACCGGGGACGGCGGGGTGACGAGCCGTTCTGGCTGGACTTCTGGGGACCGGCCGACCTGGCATGGCACGAGACCCGGGTGGCGCTGGCGTTCGGGCAGGGCACGCTCGCGGTGGGGGCCGCCCGCGCCGCGCTGGTCGCCAACGACGCCCAGGCCTACCCGCGTAACCAGGCCCTCTACACCGTCGGCCTCGGTTCGGTGCTGACCCGGGTCGGTCAGTTCGACGAGGCCATCGTGATCACCAGCGAGGCCGTGCAGCGGATGGACGCGATGCGCGGCTGCGGGCGGGCCGTCACCAAGCTGCACTCCACGATCGACCTGTTGGGACGGCAGAACTACCCGCCCGCGACGTCGTTCGCCGCCGCCGCCCGCCCGCTGCTGCCCACCTCGGCATGACGGAAACTCAGCCCGGTCTGGACCGGGTCACACTCACCCGTCACGGCGCGGACACCGCCCTGGCCCGGCTCGGCACCGTGCGCGAACTCTACGCCGAGATCTACGCCGAGCCGCCGTACCGGGAGGGACCCGCTGAGGTGGCAGATTTCGCCGCGAACTGGCCGCGCCGGGTCGCTCAGCCGAACTTCCGGCTCATCCTGGCTCAGCACGGTGACCAGCCGATCGGTGTCAGTTTCGGTTTTCAACTCACGGTGGACACCAACTGGTGGGACGGCGCGCTGACCCCGTTGCCCGCCGAGGTCACCACCGAGCGGCCAGGGCGGACCTTCGCGATCATCGAGATCGCCGTGCGTCGTTCGTACCGGCGCCGCGGGGTGGCGCGCCGGATGCACGCGGAGCTGACCGCCGGGTTGGCCGAGGAACGCATCACACTGCTGGTGCGCCCGGATACCCCAGCCCCCCGCTGTGCCTACCTTTCCTGGGGCTACCGGCCGGTCGGCCGGATCCAGCCCTTCCCCCACGGCCCGGTCTACGACGCAATGATCAAGCCGGTACGCAACGGCGCAAACCAGACGGCGAGCCATTAGCCGAAGTCATCAACGAACCCGCGCGCAAGCTCGGCGTCCGGGGTGCCTGCCGGGTGAACGCGCAGCACACCGGCGGTAGCAGTGGATGCGGCTTGGCACCGGGTCGACGTGCGGGACGGGGTCTCACTGGGGTCTCACTCGGCGGTGACGGCTTCCCAATCCGCCCAGCGACGGTCCACGATGGACCGCACTCAGCGATCGGACGGATACGGGGTGGCAAGAGCATGGGTGGCGAGGGTGGGATGGCGGCGGGCGGCAACACTGCGTTGCAGGCGCTGCTGGAGGAAGCGGAGATGAGCAACGCCGGCTTCGGGTGACCGGAGCCCCAGGTCGGCCAGCAGCATGGTCGGGCGGTTCGCGCACCTGCTTCCTGAGGTCGATCAGCAACACTTGGCCGACTCCTACGCCCCGACCGGCAGTCAGGCAGTCGCGGCGCAGCTGTCGTTCCCGCCGCGCCGGGAGCACAACGAGAACATCGCTCGGGTACCGCGGCTGCTGCCTCGTGTGATCTCCGTGTCGGAGCACCGCCGTGTCGGCAGTGGCCTGATCGGTCTGGACGACCTCGGGGTCACCGCCGATGCCTCGCAGTTGTATTTGGTGCAGATGTCGACTGGGGCGCAGATCCAGCCGCAGGTGTTGCACGCGCTGGAAGCGTGGGTGCAGACCCCGCCGCTGGCGCGTTTCCTCGCCGAAGTCGCCTCCGCGCGCTGCGGCGTCTACGGCCCGTTCGACTTCGGGGCCGCGCGCACGCTGCCCTTCCTTCCCCAGGTGCGCCACGGCCGCGCCGTGCTGGCCCCGGCCCGGTGGCTGCTGGTCGCCGCCGATCTTCCCGCGTCCGGATGCGCCATGCCCACGTGGGAGAAGACGCTGAGCGCCTGGCGCGGTCGGTGGCGCGTCCCGTCGGCCGTCGTGCTGTGCGAAGGGGAGCTTCGGCTTCCGCTCGATCTGGACGACCGGCTGCACCGGGTGCTGCTGCGCACCCGCCTGGACCGCGCCGGCCGGGTCGAGCTCCGCGAGGCCGGCGATCAGAGCGATCTCGCGTGGGTCGGCCGTCCCTGCGAACTCCTCGTCCCGCTGCCTGACTGGTTCTCACGTCCTCCCCCAGAGCGTGCGAGACTTCCCGGCAGGCACCAGCTCCGCAACGCCGTACGCCCTGGCGACACTCGCCCCGACCCTGGGTGCCGCTCCATCCCTGCACAGGCGAGTGGGAGCGTGGAAAACATGGAACGCGGCAGTGAGCGGGGCGCGGGTGGGTCGCGGCGAGGCAACCATTTCCGTCTCTCAAGTACGAACGCTCAGTGTCGATGAGCCTTGAAGGGACGTTACCCAGCTGCGCCAGCAAGTCAACCCTGCGACCCGCGACCGGTCCGCAGGCCGGTTGTTGGGGCGAGCCGAAGCCTGCGTGTGGGCCTCACCGGAATATCCGACAACGTGCAGGACAAGAAGGGAGCATCTCGTGACAGAAGTGATTGCCGACTCAGCCCGTGCCGCTGAACTGCGGGGCAGGCTCACCGACGAGCTCGTGGCCGACGGCACGATCGTGTCGAACCAGGTCGAGGCTGCGTTCCGCACGGTGCCGCGGCACCTGTTCGCTCCCGGGGCGACGCTGGAGGAGTCCTACGCCCAGGACATCGTGGCCACCAAGCGGGATGAGCACGGCATCACGATCAGTTCGGTCTCCGCGCCGCGAATCCAGGCGTTCATGTTGGAACAGGCCGGGCTTCGTCCCGGCATGCGGGTCTTGGAGATCGGGTCCGGCGGCTACCACGCCGCGTTGATGGCGGAGCTGGTCGGTGCGGACGGCGAGGTCACGACCGTCGACATCGACCCGGAGGTGGTCGATCGTGCCCGCAGCTGCCTGACCGACGCGGGCTACTCGCGGGTGAACGTCGTGCTAGCCGACGCCGAGGGGGGCGTGCCGGAGCACGCACCCTACGACCGGATCATTGTCACGGTCGGAGCCTGGGACATCCCCCCGGCCTGGGTGGACCAGCTCACCGAGGGCGGGACCATCACCGTCCCCTTGCGGATGCGGAGCCTGACCCGCTCGATCACCTTCGAGCGCGACGGCGACCAGCTGGTCAGCCAGTCGGCGCGGGTGTGCGGCTTCGTCACCATGCAGGGCGCCGGCGCCCACACCGAGCGTCTGCTGCTGCTGCACGGCAAGGAGATCGGCCTGAGATTCGACGACGGGTTCCCGGCCAACCCTGACCTACTCAACGGAGCGCTCGACACCACGCGCGTGGAAGTCTGGACGGGTGTGGTGATCGAACGCATGGTGCCCTTCGACACGCTCCAGCTGTGGCTGGCCACCGCTCTGGACGGATACTGCCGGATCTCGGTGGACCCTGAGCGCGACACCGGCCAGGTCTGTCCGATCATCCGCAGATCCAATGACGCCACAGTCGACGGCGACAGCTTCGCCTACCTCGCCGCGCGCCGGCTGGACAAGTCCAGGGCCGAATTCGGCGTCCACGCCTTCGGGCTGGGCGCCGCCGCACTCGCCGAGGCGATGGCCGAACAAGTGCGTCTCTGGGACCGCCGGTACCGCCAGGGACCTGGTCCGCGCATCGCGGCCTACCCAGCGCACACCCCGGATGACCAACTGCCTGACGGTCGGGTCATCGAGAAGCGGCATGCCCGCATCACGATCTCCTGGCCGTCGGCGGGCCTTCCCTCCGCAGGCCAGGGTGTCCTGTACCACACCACCGAGTAGGGAGAGTGATGGAAATGGCGGACAGCTTCTCGGGCGCCACGATGCTCGCCGAGGACAACACCGTGCTCGATGACGAGTTCGCGCTCGATGTGCGTGTGGTCGAGGCCGCGCAGCCGGTCGGCAACCTGCTGCTCGATACGAGCGACAACTGCGGGTCCACGTGCGAGAAGGACGCCTGCATCACGTTCACCGGCGATCCGTCGTGATGTAAGTGTCGAAGCCGCTGGTGTGCCGGGCGTGCCGCCCGGCACACCAGCGGCGCCCGGCCTTGACGGCATCGAATCGAGGGGAGGCGAGGAGCTGATGGCAGCGGGAGTGGGCATGCTGTACCGGCACGCCGGCGCGGTCCTGATACGCGCCACGACCGACCCGGGCGGACTGGCGCTGCCCGAAGACCTGGACCTGTTCGGCAACGGCGACACCGTGGCGGAATCCACGCGCGCCTGGTTGGCGCAGGTCTGGCGGCGAGACGACGTCCGCGAGGCTATTCACGTCGCCAGCCCGGTCTTGTCACGCCAGGTCGACGAGGTGCTGGCCGGGCGGAAGCAGGATGACCGCAGAGTGTGCCGCATCGTGGTCTCGTTGGCGTCGTATCTGCTGCGTTGGCAGGGGCGGGCCACTCCCTTCGGTCTGTTCGCCGGGATGGCTGTCGTCACGGTGGGCGGGCAGCCGGTGGTGCGCTGGGGGGAGGGCCATCGGGTGGTGGCGCGGGCGGACGCGCAGTGGCTGGGCGCGCTTGTCGACCGCTTGGAGTGGTGTCCCGGCTTACTTGAGCGATTGCCCGTGGTGGCGAACGGCGCCGCGTTCGTGCGTGGCGATCGGCTCGTGGTGCCCGGCCAGCCGCCCGACGCCCGATCAGGACAGTTCGCCCCGCTGGAGGTTTCCCTGCGCCATACCCGGCCGGTGCGCGCGGCGCTGGAGGCCGCCCGTGCGGCCGTCCGGTTCGGCGAGCTGGTCAAGGTGTTGTCCGGCGACTTCCCGGCCGCGTCACCGCAGCAGATGAGGACGATGGTGGCCGAGCTGGTCGCCCAGGGCGTCCTGTTGACGGGGCTTCGCGCCCCGATGACGGTTCCGGACGCCTTGGGGCACGTGCGATCTCAGCTCGAGGCGGCCGGTGCCGAGGAGCTGCCCGAGGTCGCGGGCATGGTCGCGGAACTGCGGGCGATCCACGATGATCTCTCGCGCCTGGGCAGTGCCAGGCACTCTGCCGTGGCCAGGACGAGCAGGGCGCAGGTGGCCGAGCGCATGAGGGCCGTATGCGACATCGCTGCGCAGCCGCTGGTCCTCGGCGTTGGCCTGGATTGCGAGATCACCGTTCCCGACCTGGTGATCCGCGAGGCCGAGGCCGCCGCCAGCGTGTTGCTGCGCCTGACGCCGTACCCGTTCGGCTACCGGCGATGGACGGAGTACCACGTCCGGTTCCGCACCAGATATGGCCCGGGGGCCGTCGTTCCCGTCAGCGAGCTGGTGCAGGCCGATACCGGGCTGGGGCTGCCCACCGGCTATCTCGGCGCGCTGCCGGGGCGTGCCGGACGGATGCTGACCGAACGCGACGAGACCCTGCTTGCCCTGATACAGCAGGCTCTGATGGACGGGCGCGAGGAGATCGTGCTGACCGAGCCGGTCATCCGTGCGCTGACGGTCGGCGAATCGGCCGAGATGCTGCCCCCTCCCCGCGTGGAGCTGGCCTTCCAGCTCCACGCCCCCTCCCCCGACGCCGTGGCGCGCGGGGAGTTCCGACTCGTGGTGACCGCGGCCCCCAGGCCGGGCAGCAGCATGGCCGGGCGGTTCGCGGACCTGCTTCCCGACGACGAACAGAGCCGCCTGGCCGATGCCTACGCCGTACTGGGCACCGAGGACCCCGACGCCACTGCGGCGCAGTTGTCGTTCCCGCCGCGCCGGCGGCACAGCGAGAATGTGGTCCGCACGCCGCAGCTGTTGTCCCAGGTGATTTCCCTGTCCGAGCACCGCGATCCCCACGGTGATCTGATACCGCTGCGCGACCTCGCGGTCAGTGCCGATTCCCGCTGGCTGTACCTGGTGCAGCTGTCGACCGGCCGACGTATCGAGCCGCGGGTCCTGCACGCGCTGGAGGCCGGACTCCAGACTCCGCCACTCGCGCGTTTCCTCGCCGAGGTGACCACCGGGCGCTGTGCCGTCTACGGGGCCTTCGACTGGGCAGCCGCGGCACGGCTGCCCTACTTGCCGCGGGTGCGTTATGGCCGCAGTGTGTTGTCCCCGGCCCGCTGGCTGCTGACCGCCGGGGATCTGCCCGCGCGCACCGCCACCATGCCCGAGTGGGAGACCGCGCTGGATGCCTGGCGTCGACGGCTGCGCGCCCCGGCGGCCGTCGTGCTGTGCCAGAGCGACCTGCGGCTCCCGCTTGATCTGGACCATCCCGCGCACCGGGCACTGCTGCGCGCCCGCCTCGGTCGCGCCGGCCAGGTCGAGCTGCGCGAAGCCCCCGCCCCCGCCGACCTGGCCTGGCTCGGCCGCGCCCACGAACTGCTCATAGCCTTACGTCTGGTCCGCCCTCGCCCCGCCGGGCCGCAGCCCAGGACAGTACCGCTCCCGCGCGCGGTGGCGCGCGACGCTGGGCACCTGCCGGGCCGCTCCCCGTGGCTGTATGCACAGATCCACGGTCACCCGGACCGCCAGGACGAGATCCTGACCGATCACCTGCCCCGGCTGTTCGACCGCTGGGACGATCCGCCGCTGTGGTGGTTCCGGCGCCACCGCGAGATGACCCGCCCCGACCTCGAACAACACCTTTGCCTGTACCTGCGCCTGCCCACACCCGAGCGGTACGCAGCCGCCGCCGCGCGGGTCGCAGAGTGGGCCGCCGACCTGCGCGACCGCGGCCTGGTTCCGCAGCTGCACCTGGGCACCTACCATCCCGAGACCGGACGCTACGGCCACGGCGCGGCGATGGCCGCCGCCGAGGAAGCCTTCGCCGTCGACTCGGCCGCCGCCCTCGCCCAGATCGAGATGGCGGCCCGCACCGACATGCCCCCAGCGGCACTCACCGCGGCTGGCCAGCTCGACCTCGCCGTCTCCTACGCGAGCACACCCAGGGAGGGCCTGCGCTGGCTGATCGACCACCTGCCCCAGGAGCAGGGATGGCTGGAGCGGTCTCTGCGGGATGTGGCGCTGCTGCTGGCCGACCCGCGCGACGGGTGGGCAGCGCTGCGCGCCATGCCCGGCGGCGAGAACGTGGGGCTGGTCTGGGAGAGGCGGCGCACAGCCCTGGTCGCCTACCGCAATCGACTCGGTAAGCAGCGAGACCCCCGCCCCGTGCTGCGGTCACTGCTGCACATGCACCACGTGCGCACGATCGGCGTCGACCCAGAGCGCGAGCGCGTCAGCAACCGCCTGGCCCGCACCGCCGCACTGCGCCAGTTCGCATACCAACGCGAGGAGAAGCGGTGAGCGCGCCGACCCGACCTGCGCGACGAGTGGGCAGCGTTGCGGACGCGCTCGCCCGAGAGCTCACCTCACCCGACCCGGTCCCCGTCGAACAGCGCTGGCGGGCCCAGTCCCTGGCCAAGGGCGCCGCGGGTATCGCGTTGCTGCACATCGAACGCGCCCACGCCGGAGCAGGCAGCTGGAAGACCGCGCATACGTGGGTGCAGGCGGCCACGTGCACCGAGATCAGCGCCGCCGACAACACAGGGCTCTGCTTCGGTGCGCCTGCGATTAGCTTTGCTCTGCACGCGGCCGCGGCTGATGGGACCGCACGCTACGGCGCCGCCCTCGTGGGAGTGGACGCCCACGTCACCGCGCTGACACACCGCCGGGTCGACCTCGCGCAGGCACGCATCGACCGCGGCCAGCCGCCGGCCTTTGCCGAGTACGACCTCCTGCACGGCCTGACCGGGATCGGCGCGCACCTTCTTATCCACGCCCCCGGCAGCGACGCCCTGGGACGGATCTTGGACTACCTGGTCCGCCTCACGACACCGCTGCGCGCCGACGGCCTGACCCTGCCCGGTTGGTGGGTCTTGCACGACCCCAACGTGAAGCATTCGCCCGGTTTCCCGGGCGGGCACGCGAACCTTGGCATCGCCCACGGCATCACCGGGCCGCTCGCTCTGCTCGCCCAGGCCCTGCGCCGAGGGAGCACCGTGGACGGGCACGCCGACGCCATCGCCGACATCTGCGCCTGGCTGGACACGTGGCGGCAAGGTGCCGACTCCGGGCCGTGGTGGCCGCAGTGGGTCACCCGTGCCGACCTGCACACCGGTCGGCCGAGCCAGCCGGGACCGGCGCGGCCGAGCTGGTGCTACGGCATCCCCGGCCTCGCCCGCGCTCAGCAACTCGTCGGCATCGCGACCGGCGACATCCGTCGCCAGCAGATGGCCGAGCGCGCTCTGGCCGGGTGTCTGTCCGATCCGGCCCAGCTCGGCCGGATCAGCGACACCAGCCTGTGCCACGGATGGGCGGGCCTGTACCAGACCGTCTATCGCGCCGCCCGTGACGGGCTCACGCCGGTGATCAGCGCGAGCCTGCCGCACGTGACCGATCTCCTGACCCGGCACGCCCGTGCGGGGCTGGGCGAGGGCACCGGTCTTCTCGAAGGCGACGCGGGCCTGGCCCTTGCCCTGCACACCGCCGCGCACACCGCGCCGCCGATCTCCGGGTGGGACACCTGCCTGATGATCAACTGAGCCACTCGGGGGCGATACAGAAGGAGACCCGGTGGGAACGAGCATCGCGCCGCACGAAACGGCGCAAGGCGTCCTGGACGTCCTGGCCGGCGTCCCGCTCGACCAGGCCGCCGCCCGGATCCGGATGGAGCCCGCCGACCTCGCCGACGCCGTCGAGGTGTACCGGACGGCCGGGTACGCGGCGCTCGAAGCGCAAGCCGCCGACCGCGGCTGGTATCAGGTCCGCGTGCAGTTCACCGACTGGGACGCCGCCGAGCACACCGCGGCCACCCGCCTCGGCCCGCACTTGCAGCAGATACAGGACACGGGGGTGGTCGCGGTGTGGTGGTTCATCCGCAAGGCTCCCTGCTGGCGGTTGCGCCTGCGGCGCGACCCCACCACCGCTTTCGACGACATGAAAGCCGCCGTCAGCTCCGTCCTGGACAGCCACATGACAGCGGGCCTGATCGAGCGGTGGTGGGAGACCGTCTACGAACCGGAGACATCCGCGTTCGGCGGCCCCCGGGGGATGGACATCGCTCACGACCTCTTCCACGCCGACAGCCGCAGCATCCTCGAGTACCTGCGCCCAGGTCCCGCCGCGCCGTCTGAACTCACCGTCGGCCGCCGGGAGCTGTCGGTCCTGCTGTGCAGCGCCCTGTTCCGTGGGGCTGCACAGGAGTGGTACGAGCAGGGGGACGTGTGGCACCGCGTGACGCAGATGCGGCCCCTTCCTCCCGATGCGCCCACCGATCGTTTGCGTGAGATGACTGACGGTCTTCGGCGGCTGATGACCGCCGACGCGCGCCCCACCGGCGGGCTCTTCGGCTCGAACGGACCGCTGGCGATCGCCGCACCCTGGGCCGCCGCCTTCGACGAGGCGGGCCGGGCTCTGGGGGCAGCGGCGCACGACGGAACGCTGGAGCGAGGCGTGCGGAACATCCTCGCGCACCACGTGATCTTCCACTGGAACCGTCTCGGCCTGGCCGCCAGGACGCAGAGCATCCTCGCGCGGGCGGCCCGCGACACCGTGATGAACCCGCCGCACAGCCTGCCCGGCGCTCGCCCTGCCCGTCGTCGCGACTGCGGGCACTCGCCGACCGCCTGAACGTCCGGCCCGGCGCCCCGACCATCGACTCCCGCGACGAGTAGGCTGAGCGGTCCGGGTGGCGCGGGCGATCCTGGACGGTGCCGAGTGACCCGGCTGGGCTGATCAGGTCGCGACGCTGGTGGGGTGCTCGGGCGGGTCGGGGGAATCGTCGCTCAGGGCCGCGAGGTGCTCGGTCACGGTGGCCAGCTCGGCCCGGAGTGCGGCGGCAGCATCGGCGTTACCAAGTTCCTCCTCGGTCTCGGCAAGGTTCGTGAGTCCCGCTCGCAGGTCCCGCAGCGCTGGCGCAGTGCCGAGCTGGTCGGCCAGGCGCCGGCGGAGGTCGAGGGAGTGGTGGTAGTGGGTGGCGGCGGTGGCGGGGTCGCCGAGGTCGCGGGTGACGTTGCCGAGCCGGTTGAGGCTGATGGAGAGGTCGCGCAGGGCTTGGGGGGTGTCGAGTTGGTCGGCCAGGCGCCGGCGAAGGTCGAGGGAGTGGTGGTAGTGGGTGGCGGCGGTGG
>JBOHGM010000121.1:0-12734 GCA_050699435.1 Pseudonocardiaceae bacterium
GCTGGGGGTCCCCGGGTCCCGGTATGGGGTCGGAGTAGGACCCGGTCGCAACCCCGATGGCGGGTGCTGGTCGCGGTCGTAGGTTTTGCCTTAGGCCAGGAGGGACGCCCGGCGCCGAGCCGGGGCCTTGATCTGAATCCCAGGGGTCCGATTCCGCGGATCTCCACCGAGACAGGAGTGCAGTGATGGCGGATTTCAAGTTTGTGCAGAATGTTGCCCCGGTGCAGGAGGTCGACACCGACACCTCGGGTGGTAATGGTGGCGCGGGTGGGGACAGTGCCGCGCTGGCGTTCGGGTACACCGCCGCCGATGCGGGTGAGGGTGGCTACGCGGCCGGTGGTGAGGGTGGCGACGCCGGTGGCGGCGACGGCACCGGGGTGGGCGTGGGTGGCGAGGGCGGGGACTCCGCGGCGGTCTCGGAGGGTGGCGACGCCGAGCAGTGGGGCCTGGTGAACCTGAACCTGTTCAGCGACATCGAGGGCGGCGACTCGGGCGCGGTCTCCGAGGGTGGCGATGGGGGCGCGGGTGTGGGCCAGGGCGCCGGGGGTGAGGGGGGCAGCGCCGAGGGTGGCGACGCCGACGCCTCCGGTGGCGACGCGACGGCGCAGGGTGTGACCGCGGCGCAGTCCAGCGCCGATGGGGGCGCCGGTGGCGAGGGTGGCGAGGCCACCGTGGACGCCGATCAGGACACCTACGTGGTGAACGACTTCGACTTCGAGGACTCGTTCAACGAGGACAACGACGTCACCGTGATCAAGGACTCGTTCAACTCCGACGACGACGGGGTCGACAACAAGGACGGCACCATCGAGGACAGCGTCGTCGCCGGTGAGGACATCCGCGACTCGTTCAACTCCGACGACGACATCACGGTCAAGGACTCCTACAACACCGACCACAGCGAGACCACCACCGACGACTCGGACGACGACGTGTACGAGACCGAGATCACGGACTCCTACAACGAGGACAACGACCTGCTCGACCTCGACGTCAAGGACATCACCGTCGACATCCTCTGACCGACGCGATCCGGGGCGAGCCAACTCGCCGGGCAGCGCGTGAGCAGACGCTGAGCAGGCCGGGGCCCGCCGCCTTCCTCCCCGAGGCGGCGGGCCCCGCCCCGCAGTACCCACCCCACCCAGTGCTCAACCCGGTAGTGCTCAACCCGGTAGTGCTCAACCCGGCAGTGCTCAACCCGGCAGTGCTCAACCCGGCACCGGGCGGCTCGCCCGGTGCGACCCGAACGGACGCACCACGACGACAAGGAGGTGACCGACATGCTGTCCGTGTCATCGTTGATCGAGTTCCTGATGAACCTGCTGCGCGACGAGGCCGCCGCGGCGGAGTTCGACCGCGACCCGCACGCCATGCTGGCCCGACACGGCCTGGACGGCCTGTCCGGCCAAGACGTGCGCGACGCCGCCCCGATGGTCGCCGACCACCAGGGCGTGCGAGTCACCCAGGATGACTCGCTGACCCCCACCCCCGACGACGACCCAGTCGGGGAGATCACATACCTCACCCAGCACTACGAGGTCGACCCGACCAGCCAGGTCGACGACTCCGACGAGTACCACCTCACCTACGTCGACGACCGGGACACCATCATCACCGTCGACGACCGGGACACCACCACGATCACCGCCGACGGCGACGTCACCATCACCGACTCGTTCAACCAGGACAACGACGTCACCGTGATCGAAGACTCGTTCAACCAGGACAACGACGGCCTCGACAACAAAGACGGCACCATCGACGACAGCGCCCTAGCAGGCGAGGACATCGACGACTCACTCAACTCCGACGACGACACCACCATCACCGACTCACACAACACCAACAACACCAACAACACCGACAACACCGACACCACCGACACCACCGAGACCGACTCCTACAACCACGACGACGCCGCCGCCGACCACCACGCCGCCGAGGAGACACCGGCAGACGCCGACACCGCAGCGTGAACCAACCCGACAGCACCCAAGGGACACCCGCACCAACTACCCTTCCAGTGAACCCGGCCAGGCACACAGTTCCGCCACCCTCCAGCACCACAAGAGAGTGGCGGAACTGCCGGTATCCCCGGTATGTGTCCATGACGGGCTGTCGGGTCGACCTCAGGGGGAGTTCAGGGAGATTCCCATGCCGTCCGGTGCGGCATCGCGGCACGGTGAGGTGCAGCCGTCGCCTGCCCTCTGACCGGAGCTCCCATGCCGCTCACGTCCGCATTGGAACCTCGCCCCACCGACTCCAGCCCGCGTTGCGAGTGCGGCCATCCCGAACACGCCCCCTGCGGTCGTCCTGAGCGTCCGGTGGTCTAGGGTCGGCGGTCCTGAAGGTAGCCAGCCCACTACTACGGTAGGGGCGGGCATATCTTCCAGGCGGCTGCATCGCAGCTGTCGTAAAGCCGAAGTAGTAGTGACCAGCATCGAGCGGAGGCGAGCGAATAGACGTCACAAAATATGAAAAGCTGCTCCGGCGGCAGATTCATCGATGGCTTGCAATACGTGCTCAACCCTTACGGGAGCGAATTTGATGCGTACGACACTGAAGACAACTTTGATCCTGGCGGCGTTGGCGATCGCCGCGCCGGCCTGTGGCTCAGATCCAGCTGACGATCTTGCCGGTGAGTGGATCGGACAGTGCACCACCACGCAGGGCCAGAATGGCAGCCAAACCACGTCGGACGTAGACGCGACGCTTGAGCTCGGCTCAGACGGGAAATACGTGCAGTCGATCTCAGAGCCCGGCGGCGGAGCGGCGGATACGGTGGAGGGTACTTTCACCGCGACCGATGAGACGATTACTGTGGTTGGGACGGACGGCGAGTCGGTAGATGCTAATTATACGCTCAACGATGATGCTCTGACGATCACGACCCCAGACCCATCAGCCGAAGGTGCGGCAGGAAATTCGACCTGCAACTTGAGCCGTAGCTAGGACGGGTGGCTCGGTCGGAGCCATTCCCGCTCCCGCCTCGGCAACGGGGCGGGAGCCCGCCGTCCGAGTCCGGGCGCGATGCCGACGCGGCACGGAGCAGGTCCCGCACTTCGTCGTCAGTGGTCTGGCTGAAGTCCCAGTAGGACTGGCCGACCGCGAAGAAGGGCGATGGCGTTGTCGCGCACCTCACCTCGTCGACCAGTGCGGTCAACTCCTGACAGGCCGATTGCGGGGCGGCGGGCACGGCTACCACAATCCGGCCGGGCTGTCGCGTACGGAGCCCCTGGATCGCCGCGCGCATGCTCGAACCAGTCGCGAGGCCGTCGTCGATGAGGAGGACGGTGCGGCCTGTGACGTTCGGCATGGGCCTGTCTTCCCGGTAGGCATGCTCGCGGCGGAGCAGCTCGCGGCCCTCCCGCTCGGCCACCTGCTGGATGGCCTCGGGCGTGATGCCCAGCCCGCGAACGACATCGTCATTCATGACCACTACCCCACCGCTGGCGATCGCACCCATGGCCATCTCCTCGTGGTCAGGGACCCCAAGCTTGCGAATGACGAAGGCGTCGAGCGGCGCATTCAGGTGCCGAGCTACCTCATAGGCCACTGGCACGCCACCCCTCGGCAGGCCGAGGACGATGACATCCGGGTTGTCCCGGTACTGCTCGAGCAGGCGGGCCTGGAGTCGACCGGCATCCCTGCGGTCGCGGAACAGTCGTGGTGCCATGGCTGCTGTGTGCTGTTTCATAGTGCAGTCCCCAGCTGAGGGTATGGTCGGTCGCTGACCGGGTCCCTCGCCATCATGCCGGAGCGAGGACCCCCCCGGAGCGAGGATGCCCCAGTCGTCGGCCTCGCGGCGCCACATCAGCCCGTCGCATCGACCGCCCGAGGCGGGCTCGCCATACTTAATCCAGGCGTCACCTGGATCGACAGGAGACTCACGTTGAGTGAACCGGAACTGCACCGGCCACCTGATGGCGACGTGACCTGGGCCCGGCTGCAGGACCAGCTGGGCTGGTACGACCGCAAGAGCATCGCCGCCCAGCAGGCGTACAAGCGGGTCAAGCTCGTCCAGCTCACGGTCGGCGCCACGGTCCCGGTCGTGGCGGCCCTGCAGGCGCCCGCCGCGCTCACCGCCGCGCTCGCCTCCGTCGTGGTGATCGCCGAGGGCGCCCAGCAGCTCTACCGGTGGCACACCAATTGGGTGCTCTACCGGGCTACCGCCGAGGCGCTGAGACACGAGAAATACCTCTACCTGGCCGCGGCCGGTCCCTACAGCACCGAGGACCGCCAGCGCATCCTCGCCGAACGCCTCGAAGGCCTCATCTCTCAGGAGCATGCACAATGGACCGAGGGACGCCATCAGGAAGCCCAGGCGCCAGTCCCAGGTACCCGCCCCCTCAGGTAACTCACTGGCGCCCTCGAATGCAGCACTGCTCTCGAATGCAGCACTGCTCTCGAATGCAGCACTACCCTGCGGCGGGGACGACCTGCATGAACGAGGATGGTGACCGTGCCCGCTGCGAGTAGTGCTGATCTGCCGCATGCGCTGCGCGATGGCGCGCAGTTCACCGAGCGGCTGGCTGGTCGCCGTCCGGCGGTGTTCCTCGACTACGACGGAACGCTGACCCCGATCGTCGACCGACCCGAGGATGCGGTTATCTCGGACAGTATGCGGGAGGCCGTGCGGGAGCTCGCTCAGCGCTGCCCGGTGTGCGTCGTCAGTGGTCGGGACCGGCTTATCGTGCAGCAGTTGATGGGCATCGACGACCTGGTGGTGGCGGGCAGCCACGGCTTCGATATCTGGGATCCGAAAACCGGCACGGTCCGGCACGACGCGGCTACCGGCTTCGAGGACTTGCTGACCGAGGTGACCGGCCAGCTGCGGGTCGGGGTCGAGCCGATCGAGGGCGCAATCGTTGAGCCCAAACATGCCTCGGTCGCGGTGCACTTCCGGCTCGCCGCCGAACAGGACCGGCCGTTGGTCAAGGCGGTCGTCGCGGCGCTGCTGGCCGACCATCCCGACCAGCTGAAAGTCACCGCTGGCAAGATGGTCTGCGAGATCCAGCCCAAGGTCGACTGGCATAAGGGCAAGGCCGTCCTGCACCTGCTGCATGTCCTGGATCTCGATTCCGACCACGTCGTCCCGGTGTATCTCGGCGATGACGTCACCGATGAGGACGCCTTCCGCGCGCTCGCCGACCGCGGAATCGGCATCTTCGTGGCCGCCGCAGGCGACCTGCACGCCGGTCGGACGACTACCGCCCACTTCGTGCTGGACTCGACCGGGGAGGTGGAGCGGTTTCTGCGCACGCTGGCCCGCTGACTAACGGAGTATGCAGCAATGGTGCACAACGGCTTTGAGGGAGCGATCTTCGACGTCGACGGCGTCCTGGTCGATTCACCGCACGAGCGTGCCTGGCGGGAGGCGCTGCGCGAGCTGATGGAGACCGAATGGACCGACATCTCCGACCAGACCACCTGGTCGCCCGAGGCGTTTACCCCGCAGGTCTACCAGCAGGCCGTGTCAGGCAAACCCCGGATGAGCGGGGCGCTGGCCGCTCTGGAGTACTTCCAGGTACCCGACCTGCAGCGCCGAGCGGAGACCTACGCGGCGCGCAAACAGGACATGGTCGTCGCACTCATCGACGCAGGCGAGTTCGAGGCCTATCCCGACGCGCTGCGCTTCGCGCTGGCTGTCCGGGACGCGGGGATCCCGGTGGCGGCGGCGTCCTCGTCGAAGAACGCGGGCCGGTACCTGCGGCAGATCCGGCTCGACACATTCGCTGAGGGGAACGGTCTGCACTACGACTTCCTGCGGGCAGGTCTGAGCCTTCTGGATTTCTTCGACGTCGACATTTCCGGGCGCGACTTCGCCCAGGGCAAACCGCATCCGGAGATCTTCCTGACGGCTGCCGCCGAACTCGGCGCCCGGCCCGAGCGTTGCTTCGTCGTCGAGGACGCGACGAGCGGTGTGCAGGCAGCCAAGGCAGGCGATATGGCGGCACTGGGCGTGGGGCGGGCGGGCGACGAGGACCTGCTGGCCGCGGCCAACGCCGATCTCGTCGTCAGCACGCTGGATGACGTGGATGTAACGCTCCTCGGGGAGGGTCGGCTGGGGCGAAGGACGGGGTGACCCGTCGCAGACAGCCGTCTTACTCCATCAGCTCACAGTGCTTTGAGTACCAGCAGGGCGATGTCGTCCTTGGGGGGCTCGGGGGAGAAGTCCTTGGCTGCGGTACGCAGCGCGGCGACCATCGTCGCAGCCGGCGCGCCGGTCAGTCTGGTAACCAGCTCGGCGAGCCGGGAGCGACCGAAGAACTCAGTGCCGTGCCGCCGTTCGGTCACCCCGTCGGTGTAGATCACCATGGTGTCGCCGCGCTGCAGGACGTGCCGGGTGGTGTAGAGCCGCAACTCGTCCAGCATTCCGACGGCAGTGCCGAACTCGCCGAGGAACGTGATCGACCCGTCCGCGCGTAGCAAGAGTGGCTGGTCGTGGCCGGCCAGCACCAGTTCGACGTCGAGGTCCGGCTCGTTCGCCCGGCCGGTGACCAATGCCGCCGCGAGGGTGCAGAACTGCTGCTCACCGACCGGCTCACCCATGGCGTCGTTGAGCAGCCGGACGGCCCGCTCCAGTCGGTAGCCGTCGCGCACCAGCACCCGCAGCACGTCGCGGACCCGTCCGGTCCGTGCCGCCGCCGGGGCTCCCTTACCGCAGACGTCGCCGACGGCCACCAACCACCGGTTGTCGGACAGCGCGAGGACGTCGTAGAAGTCGCCGCCCACGTCGGTGCCCGCGCTGGCGGGCAGGTACGCAGCGGCGAACTCGACCTGCTCGGACACCGGCAGCGCGCGCGGCAGCAGGGCCCGCTGGAACGCCTGCGACACGGCCACATGCGCAGCGTTGAGCTGCGCATTGGCAATCGCCAGCGAAGCCCGCCGGGCGACGTCGGAGATGAGCGCGACGTCTTCCGGGGTGTGCGAACGGCCAACCGGGCGGCCCACGGTCAGGGTGCCCAGGGTCGCGCTGCGGGCGATCAGCGGGACCGCGACGCCCTCGACGGGCGAGGTGAAGGTGACCGGGCGGGTGCCGCGCAGTGTCTCATCGATCCGGCAGCGCAGCGCGCCGTGCTCGTCGCTGCCCTCGCCGTCCAGCCAGGAGCGCAATCGCGCCAGGGCGGACTCATCGGCGTGCCCCCAGGTCGCCCCGGTGATCTTGCCGCGCTCGCCGACCAGGTGCACCGCGCACCAGCTGCCCAGCCGGGGCACCACGATCTGGGGTACCAGCGCAGCGGTGAAGTTGACGTCCAGGGACTGCGCCAGCAACTCGCTGGTCTCGGCGAGGTAGGTCATCCAGGAGCGGCGGCGGCGGTCGGCGCCGCGCAGCCAGTCGGATTCGATCGCCAGCGCGATCCGGTGCGCGGAGAGGTCCGCCAGCTCTTCGTGGGCGGTGGTGGCGGACGGCAGGTGTGCCCGCAGCATGCCGCGCAGCGGGGCGTCCAGCGCCAGCCGGACCTCGATCACGGAGGTGGTGGTCTGGTTCGGCGTCGCTGACCCGGGCACCGGGGGGCTCGCGCTGTGCTGGGCGAGCAGTTGCTCGCCCTTGCCGTCCCCGTAGTCCAGCGACACGCTCGCCGCCTCAGCGCCGATCACCTCGCACAGCCGCCGCAGCAGCTCGGTGACCAGCGCAGGCACGTCGAGCCGGGCGGCTAGCGGGTTCGGCATGTGCAGCAGCCACCGGCAGGTCTGAGCCCCTGGCCAGTCAGCTCCTCGCGGTTCCGGTGCGAGGGCCGGCGTGGCCGTTGCGGTGCAGGCTCGGATATCGGCGATGCCCTGCGGGGCGCCGAGGGAGAACCACACCAGATGGCGCCCGGTTGCGTCGTGGCGAGTGCCCCAGGTCGATGCCAGTGCCGCGACCAGCCGCAGCCCATGTCCGCCGGGCGAACCCCCGGCCGCTGCGGGGTTCCTGGCGAGCTCCAGCGGGACCGGTCCCCGGTCGGTCACCCCGACGGTCAGCATGGCGTCTTCGACGGCCAGCTCGAGCTCCAGTTCGGTACCTGCGTAGCGCACCGCGTTGGAACACAGCTCCGTGGTCAGCAGCAGCGCCACGTCGGCCAATGCCTCGAGCCCGGTCTCGGCCAATGCGGTGCGCAGTAGGGCCCGGGCGGCCGCGGGCGAGTGGGGGCTCGGAGGGAGCTGGATTCGACGCATCAGGCGGGTAGCCACCTGCCCAGTCTGCCGAACAGGTAGCACCACGCGTCGGAACCTCGCATTCCTTATCTGGGCACGGTAGAAATAGCGCGGGGCAGGCGGGCTGTCAGCCCGTCGGGCGGGCTGCTGCATCGTCGTCGCTCATCGTGACCGAGGTAGGGAGGAGGCGTCGATGACTGCTGCTCCGCGTACCGGGCCGCGCTCGAATTCGGGAGAACGCCCACCGTCGGGTGCGGCCGCTGCGGTACTCACCGAGCTTGCCGGCGCGCTTGCTCAGGTCAGGATGGGCCATTTCGGGGTGCGGTTGCCGCGGCGCAGCGGGCTGGCCGGCGAGGTCGTCGACCGCTTCAACGAGGTCGTCGCCCTGCAGGAGCGGCGCAGCCGCGATCTGTTGCGGATCAGCCGGGTGGTCGGGCGGGAAGGCCGGATGCTGGAGCGTCTCGACGAGGAGGCCTTCGACGGCTCCTGGGCCGAGGACGCCCAAGCAGTCAACTCGCTGATCGATGATCTAGCCCGGCCTACCGGGGAGATCGCCCGGGTGATCGTCGCCGTGGCTGAGGGTGACCTGTCCCAGCATATGGCGCTGGAGATCGAGAACCGGCCGCTGCGCGGCGAGTTCTTGCGGATCGGGCGCACCGTCAACACGATGGTCGACCAGCTCTCCTCGTTCTCTGGCGAGGTGACTCGGGTGGCTCGTGAAGTGGGTACCGAGGGCAAACTGGGCGGCCAGGCCGACGTCCGGGGCGTCGCGGGTACCTGGCGGGCGCTGACCGATTCGGTGAACACGATGGCGTCCAACCTCACCAACCAGGTCCGGTCGATCGCCTCGGTGTCTACCGCGATCGCCGAGGGCGACCTGTCCCGGCGGATCACGGTGAGCGCCCGCGGTGAGGTTGCCGAGCTCGCCGAGACGATCAATTCGCTGACCGACACGCTGCGGGTGTTCGCCGATGAGGTGACTCGGGTGGCCCGTGAGGTGGGTACCGAGGGCAAGCTGGGTGGCCAGGCCGGCATGCCGAACGTCGCAGGCACCTGGAAGGACCTCACGGACGCGGTGAACTTGATGGCGTCCAACCTGACCGCCCAGGTGCGCAATATCGCTCACGTGGCGACCGCAGTGGCCAAGGGCGATCTGAGCCAGAAGATCACCGTGGATGCGCAGGGGGAGATTCTGGCGCTGAAGAGCACGGTGAACACGATGGTCGACCAGCTCTCGTCGTTCGCCGATGAGGTGACCCGGGTGGCCCGGGAAGTGGGTACCGAGGGCAAGCTGGGCGGCCAAGCCGCGGTGCCCAACGTCTCCGGTACCTGGCGGGATCTGACCGAGAGCGTGAACCAGCTGGCCGGCAATCTGACCGCCCAGGTGCGCAATATCGCCCAGGTCACCACCGCGGTCGCCAAGGGGGACCTGAGCCAGAAGATCACCGTGGATGCGCAGGGGGAGATTCTGGCGCTGAAGAGCACGGTGAACACGATGGTCGACCAGCTCTCGTCGTTCGCCGACGAGGTGACCCGGGTGGCCCGTGAGGTGGGTACCGAGGGTAAGCTGGGTGGCCAAGCGCAGGTCAAGGGGGTCTCCGGGACCTGGCGGGATCTGACCGAGAGCGTGAACCAGCTGGCAGGCAACCTGACTGCCCAGGTGCGCAATATCGCCCAGGTCACCACCGCGGTCGCGGAGGGGGACCTGAGCCAGAAGATCACCGTCGACGCCCGGGGCGAGATTCTGGCGCTGAAGAGCACGGTGAACACGATGGTCGACCAGCTCTCGTCGTTCGCCGACGAGGTGACCCGGGTGGCCCGTGAGGTGGGCACCGAGGGTAAGCTGGGCGGCCAAGCGCAGGTCAAGGGCGCGTCAGGGACCTGGCGTGACCTCACCGAGAGCGTCAACCAGCTGGCCTCCACGCTGACCATCCAGCTGCGCGCCATCGCGGGGGTCTCCACCTCGGTGGCCAGGGGGGATCTGACCCAGCAGATCACCGTGCAGGCCAAGGGCGAGGTCGCCGACCTCAAGGACAACATCAACACGATGATCGTCACTCTGCGGGAGACCACGACGGAGAACGCCGAGCAGGGCTGGCTAGACTCCAACCTGGCCCGCATCGGTGGCCTGCTGCAGGGCCAGCGGGACCTCACCGAGGTCTGCAACATGATCATGACTGAGGTCGCTCCGCTGGTGAACGCGCAGGTCGGTGCCTTCTTCCTGCGACCCACCGTGGACGGTGCTGGTCCAGCGGAATGGCGGCTGACCGGCTCCTACGGGCTGGTCGGCGTTGGCCCCCAGGTCACCTTCCTGCCCGGTGAGGGCCTGGTCGGGCAGGCCGGCGTCGATAAGCAGGTCATCCTGCTCCACGAGGTTCCCCCGGGTTACCTGCCGATCCGGTCCGGTGTCGGGCGGGCCGCGCCGTCGTCGGTCGTGGTACTGCCCGTGCTGTTCGAGGGTGAGGCACTGGGCGTGATGGAATTCGGCGCGATCGGCCGATTCTCGGAGCTACACCTTGCCTTCCTGGAGCGGCTGGTGCTCACCATCGCGGTGGCGATCAAGACGATTCAGGCCAACCGCCGCACCGAGCAGCTGCTGGCCGAGTCCCAGCGCCTCGCCCGGGAGATGCAGGAGCAGTCGGCCGAGCTGCAGCGCACCAATGCCGAGCTGGAGGAGAAGGCCGAGCTGCTCTCCGAGCAGAACCGCAAGATCGAGATCAAGAACCTGGAGATCGAGACGGCCCGCCGTGGCCTGGAGGAGAAGGCCCAGCAGCTCGCGCTGGCCAGCCAGTACAAGTCGGAGTTCCTGGCGAACATGAGTCATGAGCTGCGCACCCCGCTCAACTCGCTGCTGCTGCTGTCCCGGATGCTGGCCGACAACCCCGACCGCAACCTCAACCCCAGGCAGATCGAGTTCGCCAGCACGATCCACAGCGCCGGCTCCGACCTGCTTGCGTTGATCGACGACATCCTGGACCTGTCCAAGATCGAGGCAGGCCGGGTGGACGTCGAGCCCAGCTCGCTGAACCTGGTCGAGATCCGCAGCTACGTCGAGCAGGCATTCGGGCCGCAGGCCGAGGCGAAGGGGCTCGAGCTGCGGGTGCTGATGGCCGACCAGGGGGTCGACCAGATCGTCACCGATGCCCAGCGGCTGCAGCAGATCCTGCGCAACCTGCTGTCCAACGCGGTGAAGTTCACCGATGCAGGCATGGTCACGCTGCGGATTGAGCCGGCCCCACCGGGCATGGTGTTCGGTGTGCCCACCCTCGACGCCGCCGAGCGCGTCATCGCCTTCGCGGTGCAGGACACCGGCATCGGGATCTCAGACAGCAAGTTCGCGATGATCTTCGAAGCGTTCCAGCAGGCGGACGGCACCACCAGCCGCAAATACGGCGGGACGGGCCTGGGCCTGTCGATCAGCCGGGAACTCGCCCGCATGCTCAGCGGGGCGATCACGGTCACGTCCACGGTGGCCGAGGGCTCCACGTTCACCCTGTACCTGCCGGAGGGCTCGCCACCAGACACTCCGGCGCCGCTGCCCCGGACCGCCGAGCCCGCTGCCGACGACTGGCGCCCGGCGAGCAGGCATGGCGTCACGCCGATCCTGCGCCCTCCTTCGGCCGGGCGGCGCAGCCCACCGTCCCCGCAGCGGCTGGACGGGCGCACCGTGCTCATCGTGGACGACGACGTGCGCAATGTCTTCGCGCTGACCAGCGCGCTGGAGTTGCACGGGCTCACCGTGCTCTACGCCGACAACGGCGCGGAGGGGCTGCGGATGCTCGCCGAGCATCCGGAGGTGGACGTGGTCTTGATGGACGCGATGATGCCGGACCTGGACGGCAACCAGACCACCCGGCTGATCCGGGAACTGCCTGGCGGGGCGACGCTGCCGGTGGTCTTCCTCACCGCGAAGGCGATGCCCGGCGATCGGGAGTCCAGCTTCGCGGCGGGCGCCACCGACTACATCACCAAACCGGTAGACCTGGACGAACTGCTGGAAGCGATGTCCAACTGGGTGGCGCACTACCGCGCCGGTTCGGGCAGGGAGTAACTGTGCTGGCGGTCCCTAAGGTCCTGATCGTCGACGACCGCCGAGAGAACCTGCTGGCCCTCGAGGCCCTGATGCAGGGTCTGCCGGTAGAGGCGGTCACCGTCACCAGCGGTGAGGACGCCCTCAAGCGGCTGCTGGTCGAAGAGTATGCGGTGCTGCTGCTCGACGCGCACATGCCGGGGATGGACGGCTTCGAGACCGCGGGCCACATCAAGCAGCGGGAGCGCACCCGGCATGTCCCGATCATCTTCCTGACCGCCGTCGACTACGACACCCGCCTGGCTTTCCGCAGCTACGAGGCGGGCGCAGTGGACTACATCACCAGGCCGTTCGATCCGTGGATGCTACGGGCCAAGGTGGCGGTGTTCGCTGACCTGTGGCGGACCACCGCCGAGTTGGCCGCCCAGGCCGAGGCCGCCCGCGCGCTGGAGGCCGAATCGGTCGCGCTGCGGTCGGCGATCGACGACGCCCTCGCCGCGTTGAGCACCGTGTCCGATGGTCACGGTGTTGGTGGTCACGGTGTTGGTGGTCACGGTGTTGGTGG
>JBOHGM010000122.1:0-12544 GCA_050699435.1 Pseudonocardiaceae bacterium
ACCCAGCATGCCGGGCGGTGCAGCACGCCCAGGGCGTCCTCCAGATCGGGCTCCACCCGGCCGCCGTGAAGCAGGCCGAGCTGGCTGAGCTCGGCGGCCACCTGCGCCCTGATCCGTCCGCGCTCGATGTCGGTGCGCCCGTGCACCTGCACCTGGATCGGCGAGGGGTAGCTCTCTCTGCGCAGCAGCTCGGCGAGCACGTCCCATTGCTCCGCACTGAACTGCCACCGCATCGGCCGCCACCCTGTCGCCACGGCGGTGACCGTACTACGTCGTGCAGCGGGCACGGGGTGCGACGGATGGTTCAGCCGAACTGGCCGGTCCGGACGCGGCCGAGGAACACGCGCCATTCATGAGGCGGGAACGACAGCACCGGCCCGGCGGGGTCCTTGGAGTCGCGCAACGCAATCCGGTCGGCCAACTCGGCAACCTCGACACAGTTGCTCTGGTCACTCTCGCCATTGCTGCGGCTGCTCTTACACCACCCGGCTCCGGCCAGCTTCCCTGTTCGCACAGTGCTCGCCTCGTTTCCGCTGCTCAGAGATCATCGACCAGCCGTTCGACGAGCGCCACTGAGTCGCGGGGGCTCAGCGCCGCGGACCGCAGCCGGTCAAAGACCAGCTTATACCCGCGGACCTCGGCCTCCTTGTGCACATGCGCAGCGTTCACTGCGGTCTCCAGGTAGGCGATGGCCGGTTCGTCCGGTTCGGCGAATCCGAGCACAGTGAACGAGCCGTTCAGTCCCTGGTGTGGCCCGACCGAGACCGGTACCACCTGGAAGCACACCGAGGGCAGCGCGGCCTGGCGCACCAGGTGCCGCAACTGGCCCTGCATCGCATCCGCGCCTCCAATCGGGCGGCGCAGTACTGTCTCATCCACGACGGTCACCAGCTCCAACTGCGGATCCTCGGTGAGCCTGCGCTGCCGACGGAGCCGGACCTGCACGGCGCGTTCGATCTCGGCCTCAGTGCGCCGCACCGGGGAGCCGCGGAAGACGGCGCGGGCATAGTCGGCAGTCTGTAACAGCCCGGGGACGAAGGCGAGTTGGTAGTCGTATACCGTTGCGGCTTCTGTCTCCAGCGCGACGAATCCTGCATCGCTAACCCCATAGGCGTGCCACCAGCCCTTCTGGCGGGCCTCCCGGGTCAGGTCGATGATCTCGGTCCAGCGGGCCCCGCCCACGTCATAGAGATCGAGCATGCTGCGCACGCCGTGCACGTCCACGCTCTGCTGCCCGATCTCAATGCGGCTGAGCTTGCTGGTCGACCAGTCCAGCCGGGGCGCCGCCTCCTCCAGAGTGAGCCCGGCCTGCTCGCGGAGCCGACGCAGCTCCCGGCCGAGCTGGCGCTGCCGCAGCGTCCCGTTGATACGCACACCACCTCCGTCGTCCGCGCCGATCATCGCGATGGGAAAGCCGAGGCGGGAACCCACTTCGCCGCACCCAGCGGTGCTTTCCCGTGCGGAGACTAGGACGCGCACCCCACCAACCGAGGGAGGAACGGACCAGATGATCAGTCAGCAGCTCGGCCGCCAGGCACCGGAGCTGGTCGCGCTGTGCCAGTTGGACGAGACACGACACCGCCAGGTGGTCGGCTGGGCGATGGTGGTCGCCGAGCGGGTCGTGGCCTACGTCCCCGAGCACCCCCGCCTCGCCGGGCGCACACTGCTCAACACCTACTTGTCGTTGGACTCCGCCGACCGGCAGCTCGCCTACGCGGGCATCCACTCGGTCCGGGACTGGTCCGCGTTGCTCGACGAGCCCGCGGCCACGCGCTGCGCGACCAACCCAGCGACAAACCCCTAGCCATGGCGTCAGCGATAGTGCTCGGGTGGGTCCTCGCCGATCACCGGCGGCGCCACCTTGCGGCCGTCGCCGAAGATGTCGTCCGTCTCGATCAGGTAGGAGGGACGCCGGTGCTCGGCGTCGTCACCGCTCTGACCACGGCCGGCACCCGCCCCGGCCAGCGGCACCCCACTCACACCGCCACGACCAGCCGCGCCACCTGCGCCGCTGCCTGGGCCAGCACCGACTCGGCCCTCACCAGCGCCCACGACACCGCTACCCGAGCCACGGGGCCCGAAACCAGGCCCACCCCCGGAACCGGATCCGGCCCGCCCACCGAGACCGCCGAGGCCGCCCGGTCGCCCACCACCAACCCCCGCACCACGGAATCCCCGCCGCTCAGCGTCCCCACCGGCGACCGCGCCCCCCAGCGGGCCCAACGGGATGCCAGCCGCCGCAGCGTCTGCACCGGGACCTCCCCCACCGGGACCTCCCCCACCTGGCCCGCCAGGGGGCTGGCGCGCCCCACCGAGCTGGCCAGGCGTGGGCGCGGCGCCTCCCGGGAACCCCGATCCCCTGGGGGCGCCCTGCAAACCCGCCACAGCCGACGGCTGATACGCGCCGCCCCCGGATACGCCGCCGCCTGCTCCACCGCCCCCGGCTGCGCCACCTCCGCCACCCGGCGCCCCCGGCCCGGCATGACCGGCACCGGGCGACGGCCCGCCGAACGGGGAAGGCTCCGGGGGCCGCAGCGTCGGGTCGGCAAGCTGCGGGTAGACCGGCACCGCGACGCGGCTCTCGTTGATCGGCGCCGAGTACGCGCTGTGCATGATCCGCACCGCCTCCATCCACGCCTCCTCCTGCGCCCGATCCTGCGCAACCGCGTCAACCACCGCACCAGGCCCACCAGCCACGGCGAAACTGCCCAGCGACTGTCCCCAGTCATGCGACTGCGCCGGGGGCACCGCCGCCTTCGCGTGATCCGCGGCGGAGCCCGAGTAGTCCATCAGTTGGGAGGTGTTCTGCATGGCCGCCGAGAGCGTGTTCGCCCACTCCTCAACCGGTGTGAGGCTGCGGATCGCCGCCTCCGCCGACTCGCCACGCCACCCAGCAGACACGGTATTCCGCAGCTCGTTGGTGGACCCCCTGACGCGGTCCACAGCTTCCGTCTGCAGCTCGTTCCATGCCCGCGCACCCTCATGGATGTCGGCCGGTTGGACCGTGTTGTCCAGCATCGAGCGGATCTCCTCGTGCCCCCACGCCGCCCAGTTGCTCGACCCGCCGTCGTTGCCACTCGGATCGCCACCACCGAACACACCGGCCACCGTGCCGATCGGGTCACTCGCGAACTGTTGCACCCCGCCCACGACAGTGCCCGCGACGCTCTGAGCCCCGTCCACGACGCCGCCTGCGAAGTTCTGCGCGCCGTCCGCGACGTCGCCCAGGAAGTCACCTATCCCCATGTCATGTCCCCGCTTCCGGCAACCGTGGTTCGATCATCTCCGCGATCCGCAACGCCTCAGCACACGGATCAAGCTCAGCAGGCGCCACACCGAACACGAGCGCCACCGCCACCGCCAGCGACACCGGCCCGCCATCCATCAACTGCACGCACTGCTCACCGGACGTCCTGACACCGAATTGGACTCCGGCCCGGCCGTTGACCCTGTTCTCCCGGAAGCTCTTGAACGCCGGCTCGTCCCGGCGTTCGACGTACTCGGCGACGGTGTCCTCGTCCCGTTCCAGGCGCAGGGTGATGGGTTTGCCCACCCATCCACAGCCGACCACGCCCAGCTCGTCCACCTGCTCGCGGCTGCTCAGATCGATGCCCAGCCCGCTCAGCTCCGCATCAGTGAGGATGGTGCACATATCCACTGCGCTGGCGTCCCCCACCGCGGGCCGCGCCGGTGCCCCGGACGTCGCAGAACCACAACCGCCCACCAGCAACCCGGTCACTGCCAGGAGCACCACCGCACCGGGACGCCTCATTCGGAACGGCCCTGCAACTGCTGCTGCCCCGCCGCGTCCGCCTCAGCGACCGTCCGCCCTGCCGCGCGGTACGTAGCCGCCATGTTCCTGAACACCAGCTGGGCCTCTCGCATCACCGCGACGATCTCGTCACCGGCCTGACCGAACCGCTCCGCCGCCCGATTACCGTCCTCGTTGTCGCCGAACTTGCGCCGCTGGGTGAGCCGGTCCGCCTTGTACAGCCACTCGTCGATGTCGGTGATCGTCTGCTCGCAGCGCTTGGCGGCGCTCTCGGCCACCCCGGCCTCCATCCACAGCTCGCCCGAGTCCACCGCCCGCCGCAGATCCGTCTGCTGCCGCTCAACACCCGCCAGCTGTCCGCTGACCTGCTCGAAATAGGCCATCGCCTGCCCCTCCTCCATGCCCAGGATGACCGTACTATGACGCACCCCGATGGGCTCCCGGTTCCGGGTTCCCACAATCCGACATCCCGAATTCGATCCGGCCGAGCTGGGCACCCCCGTTCTGTCTCCCCCGCCGCTGATGAGCAGGGCGGAAGGACGACCGGGCGGCTCCGACCCGGCGCGCCACTGCCCTGAGCGGGACGGGCCTGGGTTGCGGCGCGGTCCAGCGGGGACGATGCCCAGCGGGCGGCGGCGACAGCACGAGAGCCACCATCATGGCGATGTCAGCGCGACGCCTTGGCCATTGCCACATCAGTGAGGTACCCGAACACGATCACGAAAACGGTCAGCATCACAGTGAGCGCCGCAGATTCCGCGATTGGCAGCAGCAGGACGACGAGCATGCCCGCAGCGCAGATCGCGGCGATGACCAGGGCAACCGTACGGGTGCGGCGCGCAGCCCGAGCGGCCGAGCCCGGCACGGCCGGATCCCGCGCGATCGGCCCACGAGCCCGCAGCAGCTGCACGGCGAGCACAACCATCGACACCGCGCAGAGCATTTCCTGCGCGAGCAGTGGCGCGGCGACCGGCACGTCGAATAGGAACACGCCGAGCAGCCGGAGGACCGCGAGCATGACCCCGAAGCAGAATAACAGAACCCCATTGAGCAGGCAGAAGAGTCGCAGCCGAGCCAACTCGGGATTGATTGGCGCGACGTCGCTACCCTCACCCCAGCCGCTACTCGGGTGTCCAGTCACTCTTATCCCCATCCTTCACGCTGGCGTCGGACATCTTGTCCGCCACAGCGGGCGGCCAGTTGCCGTTGGCGAACTGCCCGTCCATGGTGGACTGCTGCTCGAGCTTCGCCTTCTGGCCCCCCAACCTGTTCATGCGGTGGGCACCCGCGGCGTCCTCACGCTCGTAGGTGTCCGCGCTCGCCTTGAGCGCCCCGGAGATCTTGTCGAACTCGCGGTCCGCCCCGGTCAGCAGATGAGCGATGCGCTGCTGCAGCGTGGTGTACGCGGCGACCAGCCCGCGGCTTTCCGCGGCGTAGCCGAACTGGTCACGGCCGATCACCAGGTTCTGCGCCGACGTGGCTGCGGCCGCCATCGCGTCGGATGCCGTGGCCCACTTCTTCGCGTCCGAGCGCCGCACGCGACCCTCACTTCGTCTTGGGAAGGTGCCATGGAGATACCCTTCGAGTCCTGCGCCCGGGCGGAGGTCCCTGGCGCGACAACCCTAATTGCCTGCTCAGTGCCTCGGGATCGCTGGCCAGTTCGTGCAGCCGAGCGATCGACGGGGGGATCGGGATCCCGGGTGAACTGCGGGACGCCGCCTGCCGCCACGCGGCCTGGAATGCGCTCATCGCTTCCGCACGGATCTCAGTATGTCGGGCGGCCGAAGCCCACCGGGCGTCCACGTCCACGCCGGACACCTGCCCGGCGGCAATCGTGACGACGATGCGCCCGTTGACCCCCTCACCATGGTTCACCGCAGTAGCTACCTGCCGCACTTGGGTGGCGTATGCCGCCAGCTCGACATCGAACCGGGAGAACAGGTCGAGGACCTCGTTCACCAGGCTCTCCGCCACTGGGCTGGTGGGGTCGCCGCCCGCGGACGGCGCATCCTGGCGGGCGTGCACCGGGCGCCCGACCGGTGCGTCCAGATCCAGCTGCTCAACCTGGCTGGCGACCCGGTTCGCGATCGCCTTGTTCGCCCCCTCGAGCAGCACCCGGCCGAGATCGCGGGGCTGCACAGTGTCGCGCCACTGTGCCGGGATGACCACATCAGACACCGCGCCCTGCTCGTCGACAACCACCGTGATGGCCACCGGGTCCTCGGCGCTCTCCTGGGGCAGGGAACCACCGGCCGGAGTGGCCCGGCGCGGGCGGTAGTCCTCTCCCTCGTCGACGTCCCACTCGGTGAATCGGCGACGCCAGTCGTCGTCTTCGTTCGACACCTGCGCTGACCTCCTGCCGGCTATGTCCGGTCGACACCCGTGGCGTCCCGCGCCGGACATCCCGAACCCGAGCCGGGAACCCACTTTCTGCCTTCCGGTGGATCTTCCCTGAAGCAGGCCGAGCCAGCTGAGCTCGTCCACCACCTGCGCCTGATCCGGCCGCGCTCGACGTCGGTGCATCCGTGCACCCGGATCGGCGCACGGTAGCCCGATGTGCAACAGCTCGGTGAGCACATCCCACTGCGCCGGGCTGAGCTGGCAGCTCATCGGCCTCCACCCGGTCGCCACGGCGAAGACCGTACTGCCCGGCGCGCCGGCCCATCCGGGGGTTTACTGACTTCGGCCCAAACCGAGCTTATTGAGGAGGCGCCGATGGACATCGAAGTCGACGTCGGGGGTGTGCGAGGCGCGGGTGGGCAGGCGTGCGCGCTGGCCGAGCGGCTGCGCGGAGCCCGTTCGGAATGGGATGGCGCCACCCGGAATGGGCAGTCGGCGTCCGGGCCACCGGTCGTGCGGGAGGCGTTCCGGAAGCTGCAGGACGCCTGGTTCATCGAGATGGGTGATTCGAGCCTGTCACGATTTCTGTGTAAGTCAGAGGTGACTTACTGACAGATGTATCTGTATCACAGGGGAAGGTATCCTGGGAAGAGAACAGCGAGTGTGTTCAGTGCCACTTTCCAGCCCCATGTTCCCGTTCCGGACTCACCCCCGCGTTGACTGGAGATGTTCCGCAGCCCGAGGTAGAGCAGTTTCATCGCGGCATCACTGTCGGGAAAGTGCCCCCGATTCTTGGTGATCTTCCGGAGTTGGAAGTTGATGGACTCGATCGCGTTCGTCGTGTACACGATCCTACGCAGCTCGGGAGGATAATCCAAGAAAGGGATGAAATCGTCCCCCGCGTGGCGGCACACGTCAACCGCACCCGGGTACCGAACTGCTTGTCGAAATCGCCCAGGGCGATCTGGGCTGCCTCGAGGGTGGGTGCGGTGTAGATCGCCCGCATCCCGGCCGCCACCTTCTTCCGGTCCTTGTCCGACACGAACCGCATCGCATTGCGAATCACGTGCACGACGCATGTTTGCACGACGGTGTCGGCGAACACGGAGCGAATCGCGTCGGGCAGCCCGGTCAACCCGTCACAACACGCGATGAGCACGTCCTTGACACCCGGTTGCGTAGGTCGGTCACGACTTTCTGCCAGAACTTCGCCCCCTCGGTGTCGCAGATCCAGCACCCCAGGGCGTGCTTGCGGCCCTCGAGGTCCACGCCGATGGCCAGGTAGGCGACCTTGGTGCCGACCACCCCATTGTCCCTGATCTTCACCCGGATCCCGTCGACATACAGGATCGGGTACACCTCATCCAGCGGAGCGAGCGCCACAACTCGATCTCATCGGTGACCACCTCGGTCACGTTCGAGATCAGTTCCCGGGACGCCGCTATCCCGTACACCTCCCGCAGATGGGCCTCGATGTCGGGGGTGGTCATCCCCCGCGAGTACAACGACAGGATCATGTCCTCGATACTGCCGATCCGGCGGGCGCGTTTCGGCACAATCCACGGCTCGAACGACCCGTTCCGGTCGCGCGGCACGTCGATCTCGACCGGACCACTCGTGGTCGCCACGGTCTTCGTGGTCTTCCCATTCCGGGAATTACCGCTCCCGCGGCCGGCCGGATCCCCGGCCTCATATCCCAGATAGTCGGTCATCTCGGCCTGCAGCGCCCGCTCCAGCACCGCTTTCGTCATCTGGTTCAGCAATCCCTCAACCCCGTCCAGGGGTGTTCCCGCAGCTTTCGCCTCCTTCAGCAACGCATCGATCGACTTCGGTGAGAAAACCTCCGCCATCCGCTGCGACGCCTCACGGCCGGCACCCAACGGCGATCTGGCGGGTGATGTGACGCTCGTCACTTGGTGTCCCTTCTGGCTGCCAATCAAGCAGGCCAATCTTGGTACACCTCCGACTTACACAGTTGGAATGACACGCCCCGTGATTCCGCGGACACCTACCAGCACGTCGCAGGGCTGCCCATCCCGAACCCGTTCGCCCTACGACGACGCCGTCCTCACCCGCACGCAACTCACCCGCGCCGGTCAGCGGCTCGACGCGATGAACCCCGCCGAGCGGGCCACGGCCCATGAGCGGTTCGGCGCCCGCGTCGACCAATACGACAACTACACCTACGGCACCACATCACTGATCATGACGCGCGCCGCCGCCGACCCGCTCTACGCGCTCACGTTCACCGAAGGTATCGACGATCTCTCCGAACGCGCGAGGCTGCCGGAATTCGAGCGCCGGTTCTCCGCCGAGCAGGCCCGAGTGCACGACGAGACCAACGTGCTCTACCCGGAGTTCATCGGGACTAGCCCGATGGGCATGGCCGACTAGATGAACCGCCACGCCGAGGCCACCGGTACGACATACGGCCATCAGTTCATCGACGACACCGACCAACGCGAGGTCAGCGGTGCGCTGCGAGACGTGGTCACCGCAGTCGATCAGGGTCATCCCGTACCGATCCTGGTCGGGGGCGCGTACCCGGCGCACTACGTCACCGTCGTCGGCCACCAGGACGGGGAACTGCTCATCTTCGAGCCCAGCCACGGTGTGACGACCCCGGGTGCCTACCGAGGACTTCGTCAACGGCAATCTGCGGCGCGCCACGTACTTCGACCACGTCCAAGCCGTGATCGTGCCAGAGAATTGACGAAGGTCAGCGGTTCACCGGATCGGTTGGCGCGTCGGCAGGGCCACCCACCTGGCCCAGCTCGATCCGGGTGCCCTGCTCGATGACGGCCGCAGGCACCCCCGGCCGCTCAATGCAGGTCGACCCGGCAGGCAGACCCGGCGGCCGGTCCGGAAACAAGTCCGGTGGATCGTCCACGTTCGGCGCGCGGACCATAATGCCCACGCTCCCCCGCCCGTTGCGCCGTGCTTCACCGGACAGTTCGGCCCAGTAGCTCACGTCGTCGATATGGATATAAGCGGTGGCCGACCATTCCCATTCGTCGCTGCCCGGATCAGCGTCGAGTTGCCCAGGCTGCGGGGAGGGCAGAACAGAAGCGGTGATCCGATCCGCTCAGGCGCTGCACAGGACGCGGACGTGACCGTCCAATCCGTGGCTAGCAAGTGCGCCACCGCGTCCGCAGTCCGCTCCTCGATCTGCTCCGGCGTGACCTGTGCATCCCCGTCAGCCGGATGTGCGCTGAACAGACCAGCAGCTACATAACCACGATCCCAGCCAAGGTCTCGTTGAGTAGCGTGCCCGGGCGCTGACCGTAGATCTCCTCCGCATCTCAGATGATCGGGAGGTTGTGCATCACCTGCAGCCGGTGCTGGTCGGTCTCGGTCACCCGCTCCCGCCCCGGTGGCGCCGGGCACCCCGCCAGCACCAGCACACAGCCCAGGATCATCAGTACCCGTCGCATTCGCGCAGTCTCGCAGCGGCCCCGTCAGCCGCTCAGCCGAACTGGCCGGTCCGGGCGCTGCTGAGGAACGCGCGCCATTCGTGACGGGGGAACGCCAGCACCGGCCCGGCGGGGTCCTTGGAGTCGCGCAGCGCGATCCGGTGGGGCAGGTTGGCGACCTCGACGCACGCGCCGTCGACCCCGCCATTGCTGCGGCTGCTCTTGCGCCAGGCGGCGCGGAACAGGTCGGACGAACGCACGGTGCTCGCCTCGCTCGTTCTCGGCGGTTACAGCTCGGTGACCAGCCGCTCGACGAGGGTGATCGAGTCCTGCGTGCTCAGCGCCTCGGACCGCAGCCGGTCGAACACCAGCGTACAACTGCTGACCTCGGATTCCTTCTCCAGATGGACGGCGCCAGCGGTGTGCTCGACGTAGGCGATCTCGGGTTCGTCCGGCTCGGCGAACCCGAGCACGATGAACGAACCGTCCAGCCCGGAGTGCACGCCGAGGGAGAACGGAAGCACCTGCAGACACACCGTCGGCAGGGCCATCTGTGCCACCAGGTGTCGGAGCTGGGCACGCATCACCTCGACCCCGCCGACCGGGCGGTGCAGCGCGGCTTCGTCCACGATCGCGACCAGCTCCAGCGCGGGCTGCTCGGTGAGCCTGCGTTGGCGGTGCAGCCGCACCCGCATGTCCCGGTCGATCTCGGCCTGGGTACGAGGTGGCGGGGAGTTACCGAACAGCACCCGCATGTAGTCCTCGGTCTGCAACAGTCCCGGCACATAGGCGAGTTGGTACTCGTGCACCACCGTCGCATCGGTCTCCAGACCGAGGTAGCCCTGGCCACTGATCCCGTAGGCGTGCCACCAGCCCTTCTGCCGGGCCTCACGGGTCAGGTCGATGATCTCGGTCCAGCGGGCACCGCCCACGTCGTAGAGGTCCAGCATGCTGCGCACGCCGTGCACGTCCACGCTCTGCTGACCGGTCTCGATTCGGCTGAGCTTGCTGGTGGACCAGTCCAGCTTCGGCGCCGCATCGTCCAGGGTGAGTCTGGCCTCCTCACGCAGCCGGCGCAGCTCCCGGCCGAGCTGACGCTGCCGCAGCGTCCCGTTGATGCGCACCCCCACCTCCGTCGTCGCGCCGATCATCGCGATGGGAACGCCGAGGCGGGATCCCGTTTCGCCTCGCCCAACGGCGACTTCCCGTGTGGAGCCTAGGACGCGGCACGCATCGATTGAGGGAGGCACGATCAGATGACCAGGCAGCAGCTCGGCGGTAAAGGCACCCGAGTTGGTCGCGCTGTGCCGTTGGACGAGGCACGACAGCACCGGGTGGTCGGCTGGGCGATGGTGGTCGCCGAGCGCGTGGTGGCCTACGTCCCGGAGGAGCCCCGCATCCCCGGGGGCGCGCTACTCAACACCTACTCGTCACTGGACAGCGCCGACCAGCTGCTCGCCTATGCGGGCATCCACTCGGTCCGGGAGTGGTCGGCTCTCCTCGGCGAGCCCGCTGCCCGGCGCGCAGCTGCGAGCCCGTAGCCATGGCGTCAGCGGTAATGCTCGGGCGGGTCCTCGCCGATCACCGGGGGCGCGACCTTGCGGCCGTCGCCGAAGATGTCGTCCGTCTCGATCAGATAGGAGGGACGGCGGTGCTCGTCGTCCTCACCACCCTGACCGCGGCCGGCACCCGCCCCGGCCAGTGGCACCCCGCCAACGCCGCCGCGACCTGCCGCGCCACCGGCAGCACCTGCACCGCTGCCTACCCCACCGGCCCCGAATCGCCCGTCCGCAGCGCTCGCAGCCCCAAGCCCCGAGCCGCGCGGCCCGAAACCGGCCCCGCCACCGGCGCCACCACCAACCCGCCCACCGAGAACACCCGGGCGCCCACCACCCCGAAATCCCCGCCGGGCGCGCTCGGCGTCCCCACCGGCGCCCGTGCCCCCCAGTGGGGCGAACGGGACGCCAGCCGCCGCGTCCGAACCGAAACCTCCCCCACCGGGACCTGGGTTACCAGGCCCGCCAGGGGAGCGCGGCCCATTGAACTGGGCGGGTGTGGGCACGGGGCCTCCCGGACCTCCTGGTCCCCTGGGCACGCCCTGCAAACCCGCCACGGCCGGCGGCTGATACGCGCCGCCACCGGGTACGCCGCCACCGGGTACGCCGCCACCGGCTCCGCCACCCGGCATACCCGCCCCACCGCTACCGGCGCCAGGGGACGGACCACCAACCGGGGCCTGCTCCGGAGGCCGCAACGTCGGGTCGGCAAGCTGCGGATAGGTCCGCACCGCGACCCGGCTCTCGTTGATCGGCGCCGAGTACGCGCTGTGCATGATCCGCACCGCCTCCATCCGCGCCTCCTCCTGCGCCCGGTCCTGCGCGACCGCATCGACGAGCGCACCGGGTCCGCCTCCCACGGCAAAGCTGCCCAGGGACTGTCCCCAGTTGTGCGACTGCGGCTCGGGTACCGCCGCCTTCGCGTGATCCGCGGCGGAGCCTGAGTGGTCCATCAGTTGGGAGGTGTTCTGCATGGCCGCCGAGAGCGTGTTCGCCCACTCGTCAACCGGGGTGAGGCTGCGGATCGCCGCCTCCGCCAACTCGCCACGCCACCCATTGGAGACGATATTCCGCTGGTCGTTGGCGGACCCGGTGACGAGGTCCACAGCCCGCGTCTGCAACTCGCCCCACACCCGCGCACGCTCATGGATGTGAGCCGGTACGACCGTGTCGTCCAGCATCGAGCGGATCTCCTCGTGCCCCCACGCCGCCCAGTTGCTCGATCCCCCATCGTTGCCACTCGGATCACCACCGCCGAACACGCCGGCCACCGTGCCGATGGGGTCACTCGCGAACTGCTGCACCCCATTCACGACACCACCCGCAACACTCTGCACCGTAACTATTCAGCTGGTGTGAGTGCTGGGGGCAACCATGCTCCGGTCGTGAACAGCTTGCGGAGGGCGTCGAGTTTGTCGAGTCCCCACTTGGCGGCGGTGTCCAGATAGGAGTGGACGAGAGCG
>JBOHGM010000123.1:0-12510 GCA_050699435.1 Pseudonocardiaceae bacterium
CGCTGCCGTCCACCAGGATCCGGACCCGGCCCTCCAGCGGCCATCGCCGCCCCGGCGGGAGCACGCTGCGCAGGCCCAGCTCGTCCACCACGGCGAGCTGGCGGGTGCTGCTGCGGTTGACCAGCCACCAGGTGCCGCCCTCGACGTGCACCGATCCGGCCAGCCGGGAGATCCCGATGTCGTCCGGGTCCAGGCAGACGGTGCAGCTGGAGGCGCGTCCGAAGGTCAGCTCGGTGTCCTCGGACAGCTCGTGCCTGCGTCCCCCGGCGGTGATCACGATGGGCGTGGCGCCTTCCCCGTCATCCATAGCTCAACGATGGTAAGCGCTTCCCATTCTCACCCTGCGCGTTGTCTCGATAACCTGCCGGAGTGACCTGGGGATGGAGGGGTTGGCTCTCAGCAACCCGGATGCGCGACCTTCGCGGTCGCCGCGCCGGATCTGTGGTGCTCATCAGCGCACTGCTCGGCGCCGTGTTCGTGGCGTCCGTCGGGGTCGGCTACACCGCGTCCCGGCCGTTGAACGACACCGGCGGGGCGGTGCTCGCCAAGGGGAACACGGTGGCCTACGTGAACGGCGAGTCCGGCCGGGTGGAAGCCGAGGCCCGCGCGCTGGCGTCCGGCACGACCGATCTGGAGACGGTGACGCTGCGCGACGGCCGGGTCGCGGCGGTGGACAACGAGGCCGGGCAGGTATGGATCGTCGACACGGCCATGATGACGCCGCAGGGCGCTCCGATCGACCGGGGCTCCGGCCAGGCCGGGGCCGAGCAGGACATCAGCGACGCCCTCACGGTGGTGGCCGGGCCACGGCACAGCTATCTGGTCGACGCGGCTGCCGGCACGGTCGAGGAGATCGACCCGGCGGGTGCGCCGAGGGTGCCGGTACAGGTGCCCGGTGGCGCGACCCGCACCGCGGTGCCGGACGGTGTCGATGGCGTGTGGGTGCTCACCGCCGACGGGATGGTCGTGCACATCCGGGACGGGCGGGTGACGCGCCCGGTGGACAGCGGCGGACGCGTCGAACATCTCACGTCCGCCGACGGCCGCCCGATCGCGATCACCGACTCCGGTGAGCTGCTCGACATCTCCGCCGATCCTGTGCGCCGCGTCGCCGGCGAGCGGGTTGCGCACGGGCCGAACGTGGTGGTCGGATCCCCGGAGGGTGCGGGCAGGTGGATCCTGGTCGTGGACCGCCGGGCCGGCGAACTGATCGCCATCGACCCGCGTACCGGCACCCGGCGCATGTCGGCTGACCTGCCGACCGGGCCGAGACCCAACCTGGGTGCCCCGGTGGTCGTCGGGAACACCGTCTACGTCCCCGACCACGCCGCGCACCTGCTGCACGTGCGTAACGTCGCGACCGGTGAGGCTCTCGACGATATCGAGGTCCCCGGTCAGTCACCGAGAATCTCGCTCGAGGTGCACGGCGAGAAGGTGTGGGCCAACGACCAGCACGACCGGCGGGCGGTGGTGATCGGCCCCGACGGCCGCTCGACGGTGGTCGACAAGGGCACCGGAGAAGGGCTGACCGACACCACCGCACCCCAAGACCCCGACGTCACCGAGCCCGCCGAGCCGAGACCGGAGCCGGTCACCGTTCCCGGACCGGTGGCCGCCGCGCCGCTGCCCGTCGCGGCCGGACCGGCCGAGCCGGCCGAGCCGGTGGAGGGTGCGGCACCCGCGCCCGAGCAGGTGACGGTGCCCGACATCCGGCCGGGCACCGACAAGGACGACGCCTGTCAGCGCATCGAGGAGGCCGATCTGCTGTGCGCCGCGGTGGCCGCAGGCGATGACGGGCCGGCCGACGAGGTGATCGGCACCGATCCGCCGGGCGGGAGCCTGCTCCCATCCGGGTATCGGGTCACAGTCCGCCACTACGGCCCGCGCACCGTCCCGGACGTCGTCGGCCGCTTCACCGCCGATGCCTGCCGGGAGATCGAGACGACCGGGCTGCGCTGTGCCAGCGAGCCGATCCCCGACGTCGCCGCGTCGCCGGCCGAGCTGGATGTGGTCTCCGCGCAGGATCCGGCGGGCGGCGCGGACGTCTCGACCGACTCCCCGGTCAGCGTGCGGTACGCGAACCAGGCGGTGCTCGCCGACTACCGCAACCGCCCGGCGGCACAGGCCTGCGCCGACATCGAGGCGACCTACCGCCGGGTCGACTGCGCGGTGACCGAGGGCCAGACCGAGCAGCAGACCGGGCAGGCCACCGGCACCGGCTACACCCAGTCCCCGGCCCCGGGTGCCGTCATCACCATGGGTCAGACCGTGACGATCATCGCCGTCAAGGGCAGCCCGCGGGTCCCGGACGTGCAGGGCCTGAGCAAGGACCAGGCGTGCCAGACGCTCGCGAGCGCCGGCTACGGCTGCGACGCCCGGGCCGACGCCATCGCCCGGCACGCCGTCGTCACGACCCAGGACACCGCGCCGGGCACCCCGATGGACGGCGGCAACGTCGTCATCCACTACGCGCCGCACGAGCCGGTGGCGTTCCGGCTCTATCAGTCCAACACCGCAGAGCCGGTGTTCCTCGTCCGCATGGATGGCAACCCGGACCAGAACTACAGCACGCCCTACGGCGGCATCCTCGGCTACGGCTACGCCCAGCAGTGGGAGCAGCCCGGCTCCTGGATGATCTGGGACCACTACTGCACGAGCAATAAGACGACCTGCCTCGGCTGGTCCACCAACCACTACCAGTCCCGGAGCAATCAGCGCTTCCACGACAACTGGCAGGGCCCGCAGGAATCGGCCCGATTCATCGCGCCGGCCGGACCGGAACAGTGTGCCGCCGGCCAGGTGCCGATGTACCGCTTCGCGGACTTCCGCAAGTCCCAGGGCGAGCACGACTACATCGTCGGATCGTCCGCGCCGGCCAATTACGGCGACTACAAGGAGTTCCTCGGTTGTCTCTGGTCGCCGTGAAACCCGACGAACACCCAGCAGGATCGCCAGCCAGCACGAGTCGGAGGAGACCCCATGACCACGATCCGGGTCGAGACGGACCAGGTGAGCACGGCGAGCGACGAACTCGCCGCCCTTGCGGGCGAGGTTGCCCAGATGGCAGGCGCAGTGGTCGGTGTCTCGGCCGACTCGGCGGCGATCGCCGGTACCAGCGCCGGTCTCGCGGACCTGGCGGCGCGGTGGGGCGACATCGCCGAACGGATGACCGGTGGGCTGGCCAGGCTCGGCGTGGTCGCCGCCGCGGCCGCCGCCAGGGCCGCCCAGGCCGATCGGACCAGCTGATGGACACCGACGCCGTCGCACGGGCCGGACTGCGTTACCCGCCCGGCAACCCGGACGACTTCACCACCGCCTCGCACCGGCTGGCCCGGGTGTCCGCCGACCTGCAGACGGTGCCCGGCCGGGTCCAGCGGCTCGCCCAGCTCGGCGAGTCGTGGACCGGGGCGGCCGCCGAGTGGTTCCGCGCGGGGGTCGCCCAGTCGGCATCGCGGATCTCGGACGTCTCGGGGGCACTGCGGGTCGCCGCGCTGGCCGCTCAGGCGGCCGGAGACGCCTTGCAGCGCCAGCAACGAGCCGCGCGACGGCTCGCCGAGCAGGTCAACGAGGCCGAGCAGGAGTTTCGGCGCGCCGAGCGCGAAGCCGACCGCGCCGAGGAACAGGCCGAGCAGGCCCGCCACCGCGCCACGCAGGCCACGCTCGCGGCGGCGGGGACCTTCTCGCTCGCCGAGCAGGCGCGCGCGTCCCGGGAGGCGCAGGTCGCGACGCAGGAAGCCACCCGAGCCCGGGGAAAGGCCGACCGGGCTCGGGAACAGTACGCGGACGTCAAGCGGCGAGCCGACCGGGAGCTGACCCGGCTCGAGGAGGACACCGAGCGGGCCGACACCCGGGCCCGCAGCATGCTCGACGAGGTCAGCCGCACCCTGGCGGCGGTCGCGGACCCGGCCGCCGATCTCGGTCCCTGCCCCATCGACAATCCGCTGTTCACCACGGGTACCGGGCTGCTGCCGTTCCTGACCCATGGCAGCCAGCTCGCCCGCAACGCGCTCGTGAACCCCTGGGGCCCGCCGGCCGGCTCAGCCCGAGGCAACGCCTACAACTCGCTCGCCGACGGCCTGCGTGAGGCGTTCCCCGGCACCTGCATCGGCCCCGAGCCGCCGACACCGCCGAGCGACCCGCCGTCCACCCAACCCGAGCCCGTGCAGCCGGCACCCGAACCCGCCGACGAGCCCAACTGGTTCGAGCGCAGGCTGGACGACGTCAAGGAGCTCCCGGGAGACGTGGGGAACGTGATCGGGGACGCGCCCGGCGCCATCGAGGACGGCTATCAGGCCTACGACAGCTGGACCGACCAAGCGTTCGAGGACACCGAAGACTGGCTGGAAGATCGGGTCCCGGCGCCCGAATCCCCCGGACCATTCCCCCTGCCACCCATCCTGCGACCGGGCCCCGGGTGACGGTCGCCTGGCAGCGGCCGTGACGCACGGGGCCTGCCCCTTAGGGCAAACCCCGCTGCCCCTGAAGCTTCCCATCGACCGCTCCCAGAAACCCCGGTACAGCGCAGACTCAGGCCCAGGCCTCTGACTGGAGGGGGACGCGGTGAAGGCACCGGTTGACGACCGTGCTCCCGACCGCCGACCCCACCACCACGCTGCCACGCCCAGCAAAGATCGCCCCCATGAGGATCCCCGCACGGTCGGCCCAGCCGTGCTGCAACGTCTGCAACGAGGCGCCGGTAACCGCGCCGTAGCCGGCTTACTGGCCAAACGCAGAGGGACTCCACCGCAGGCGAACCGCGCACCCAAGACCACGGCGCCACAGCCACCTTCGGCGTCCGACCGCACCCACACAGCAACTCCGCCCTCGGCCGACACACCCGCGCCCGCCACCGAGACCGAGCTACCGGAGAAGTACCTGCAGCGTCTGGTGCCGGGGACCGAGGCGCCCGCTCGTCGCAGCGGCCCGAACACCGACCCGAAGTTCACCGCGCTGAAGCGGGACGTGAAGGGCAAGCAGACCCAGGTCGGCAAGCACCCGCCTGCCAAGTCGGAGGCCACGGCGTCGCAGGCGGCGGCGAAACCACCACAGGACGACAAGGAAGCGCAGGGCAAGACCGCGAACGCGGAGAAGATGAACGCGGCCAAACCGGGCGAGTTCGACAAGGCGGCATTCATCAAGGCGGTCAACGACGCGATCGCCGCCCAGGCGCCGAAGAACCTGGACGAGGCCGACAAGTTCGGCGACTCCGGCAAGGCCGATGCCGTCAAGGGGCAGGTGCAGGGCAAGGTCGGAGCGGGGAAGAAGGCATCGGCCGGGGAGATCGAGTCCACCACGAAGGCGCCGCCGGACACGTCGAAGGCCAAGGAAAAGCAGGTCACGCCGCTCAAGCCGGACCAGCCGCCGCCCACTCCCGGCGCGCCGGACGCGAGCAAGGCCGTGCCGGACAAGGCGCCGCCGGCGGCGACCGACTTCTCGGCCGGGCCGAAGCAGGTCGACCAGCAGATGGCCGACGCCCAGGTCACCGAGGAGCAGCTGGCGAAGTCGAACGAGCCGGAGTTCCAGGGCGCCCTGAAGGATAAGAAGGCGGGCGAGCAGCACGCCGCGACCGCACCGGGCCAGGTCCGCGGGAAAGAGGCGCAGACGCTGTCCGGTGCCAAGGCCCAGGCCGCGCAGGCCGGTGCGACCGCGATGACCGCGCTGAGCGCCGACCGCAAGCAGGCGGGCGCGCAGGTGGCGAAGGGCAAGGAGGGCGCCAAGGGCAAGGACGAGAGCAAGCGGGCGGAGGTCACCGCCAAGCTGCAGAAGGTCTTCGACGCGACGAAGAAGGACGTCGAGGACATTCTGTCCGGTTTGGACAAGAAGGTCGACGAGAAGTTCACCAAGGACGAGAAGGCCGCCCGGGACGCGTTCACCGCCGAGCACAAGCGGAAGATGGACGAGTACAAGGACAAGCGGTACTCCGGGTTCACCGGCAAGCTGCGCTGGGTCAAGGACCAGTTCGCCGGACTGCCGGACGAGGCGAACCAGATCTTCGTGCAGGCCCGGAAGGGCTACGTCGACCGCATGCAGCAGGTCATCTCCGGCATCGCGGACGTGATCGGCGCAGATCTGACGAAGGCGAAGCAACGCATCGCCACCGGCCGGACGCAGCTGCAAGCCGAAGTGAAATCGCTCGGTCCGGGGCTGGAGGCGATCGGCAAGGAAGCGGCGGCCGAGTTCTCCGGAAAGTTCGACGAACTCACGGAGTCGGTAGACGCCAAGGGCAAGGAACTCGTCGACACGCTGGCGACCAAGTACAACGAGGCGCTCAAGTCGGTGGACGACGAGATCGCGGCCGAGAAGGAGAAGAACAAGGGGCTGATCGCGAAGGCGGTCGACGCGGTCAAGGGCGTCATCGACACCATTCTGAAGCTGAAGGACCTGCTGCTCGGCATTCTCGCCAAGGCGGCGCAGGCCGTCATGGCGATCATCAAGGACCCGATCGGCTTCCTCGGCAAGCTGGTGTCCGCGGTCGGCGCGGGCCTGAAGGCGTTCATCGCGAACATCGCGGGACACCTGAAGAAGGGCCTGGTCGGCTGGCTGATGGGCGCGATGTCCGGGGCCGGGCTGGAGCTGCCCGCGAAGTTCGACCTGCGCGGCATCATCATGATGATCGGCTCACTGCTCGGCCTGACCTGGGCGGCGATCCGCGGCCGGATCATCTCCCGCGGCGTGCCCGCACAGGCGATGGAGACGGTCGAGCAGTCGGCGCCGGTGGCTCAGAAGCTGCGCTCCGAGGGGATCGGCGGGATCTGGGAACAGATCAAGGAGAAGGTCGGCGACCTGAAGGAGAACCTGTTCTCCAAGATCAGCGAATACCTGATCCCCACGGTGCTGATCGCTGGCATCACCTGGATCATCTCGCTGCTCAACCCCGCGTCGGCCTTCATCAAAGCCTGCAAGATGATCGTCGACATCGTCACGTTCATCGTCGAACGCGGCGCCCAGATCGTCCAGTTCGTCAACGCCGTGCTCGACGCGGTGATCGCCATCGCCGGCGGCGGCGCGGGCGGCGTGCCGGCCCTGATCGAGAACGCCCTGGCGCTGAGCATCCCGGTCCTGATCGGCGCCCTGGCCGCGATCCTCGGCATCAGCGGCATCGCCGACAAGGTCAAGAAGTTCTTCCAGTCACTGAGCAAGCCCGTCATGAAGGCCGTGGACTGGGTGGTCGGCAAGATCGTCGCCTTCGGCAAGAAGATCTGGGCAAAACTGAGGGGGGCGGGGAAAAAGGCAAAAGACAAGATAAAGTCACTGTTGAAGCCTGTCACCAAGACATTCAGTATGAAGGGTTCCTCCCACAATGTGAAAGCGACTCCAGGGCCGCCGTTCCGGTTGACGATGGCCTCGAGCTCTCCCGGGCGCCTTGTGGGCAGAATTCAGTTCGCGACACAGCTACTGCGGCGTAAGTCTCCTCAGGCCACTGAACAACTGGCGGCTCTCGCAGACCTGAATCAGTTTGCGATAGTGATAGAAAATACCGGACGTCAGGCCGAGCGAGGAGACAGTAGCTCTGCGAAGCGGCTGGAAACACAGTTGACTGAGCTATCGTCGAAGATAGTCACATATGCGAACAAGTTCAATACAAAAGATCTTGACGACCTCGACCCTCTGAACGACATACAACTCACGATCCGGCAGGCTGAAGCCGCCGGCGACAAGAGGCGTCTCGCGGCGATTGACATGGCAACCATTCGGCTTCAGCTCGAGAGAGTCATGGGTGGCGCTTGGAACAATTTTGCGACTTCTTTCGCATCAAACGTTTGGACCCTGTCTCGAGAATCGCTTGTCAGGGTGTACGGCAAGGCCACGGCCGATGAGATGATCAACAGCAGGAACAACCCGCTAGATGGGAACGGACTGTATGATCCCAGGAAGAACCAGATGTTCGTCAAGATGGGTCGATCGATCACCGAGGTCGCCTCAAGCATCACACACGAGGGCACCCATTCGCTACAGAATGAGTTTGGAGGCAAAATGGAAAGATTTGAAAAAGAATTCCAAGCCTTCAGTGTCCAGCGGAATTTCTTCCTAAGGCTGAAGCCTGAAGCCCGAGCCCAGCTACCGGAAAACTACCAGAAACTCTTGCGTTGCGAAACTGATGCCGACCTCCGGGACTTCGTAGCGGGCAGATATCCACGATTCAGCGTAACGGAAGGACTCAAGCAACGAGCAGACGCTCAATTCATTAAACAGCTCGTTAAGCGAGAATTCGGACAATGATCGCTCTCGAACACGCTCGGCAGATGGTAACGAGATACCTGCTGAACGCTGACGAATCCGTGGTGAACGTTCGACCTGTTGGCAACACCGCGGTGGTCGACACCGACAATTGGACATGGATCGTTCAACGAGTGCCCATACCGGTGACCGGCAGGCCGCTGTCATCTCAGTGGCTTATCTACGACGTTTCGCTTGATCTTTTTACTGACCCAGGGCAACACTCAGAGGGTTTTGCATTATTCACGGACGGCAGGATCCTTCGATTGACCGAGAAGGGGGATCTTAACGAGTTCTGGAATCTGGCAGGACCTTCAATCGAAGCCGGTGATCTTGCCGCGCTCCTTACTCGTTATCAGTCCGACCGCCCACCGGCGCATATAGTGCAGAACGAAGCGGATCTCGACCACGTCGTTGGAGTAACGGTGGCCCGCCAGGCTACGAATGTAACTCCACCGCAGCCAACATTCGACGAGAGTGGATCGTTGTCGGCGCTGAACTTCTACACATGGTACGTTGCCACCAATCCGGGGGGTCGTGCGGACACCATCACAGTGGACAACTGGCAGGTGCATGTGCACAAGTCCGGAAATCTGTCATGGACAGTGACAACGGTTGCGCAGGATCTCCCTTGGGCCATAGGTCGGTGAGCGACCGCACTCGTCATCGACCGTGTTCCGGCTCTGGTAGGTCTAGTTCCGGAATAACCCCGACGGCGGGACGAGGGTGGTCGGAAGCCGGTAGTCCTGGTCGTCGGTGTTGAGTTGTTGGGTCCGCCGTCGGAGGGGATGTGCTGCGCGTCGCCCGAGTTCCAGGAGCTGGTATACGGGTCCAGGCCCTGGTACCGGTTCGTCATGCCGCCCAGCGCGCCACCGACACCACCGGAGGCCGCGCCGGACCCGAGGTTCGGCAGGGACGGGCGTTGCCGTGGGCGAGGTCGTTGAGGGCGTTGAGGGCGTTGCCGCCCGCGGCCCGCCACGGCTCCCTCGCCCGCACCCGGAAATACATTGACGCCGAGGGTGAACAGGACATGGGACATTGATTTCCTCAGATTCTACGGAGATCACTGGCATACCGGGGGGACTGGGGTGAAGTACGGATATTCACGATCACTCGACCGCGGTTCTCGCTCATCGATCAGAACGCTGACCATCCGCGATAAGCGGACAACCGCCAGATGCGTCGAGGGCCCGGCAGCGCCTGCGACTGAGCCGCTCAGTGTGTCACCGGCAGCGTCCCTTTGTCAGATCGCCTCCTTCTTCGCCCACGCAACCCGGTCCTTCTCCGGGACCCTTGAATACCACGAAGACGAGCTTCATCGGCAGCATGCGGACCGGGCGGGACAGCAGCAGAAGACCGAATGCAGCCAGCCCGTCCCACCCAGCGCCGCCGAGAGCCGTCATCATCTTGATTCCTGGGTGGAGTTAGGCGGACGTGCTGGCGGGCTGCGGTTCGCGGGCAAGGGCGTCGATGATTGCCTTCATCGCGTCGCGTCCGACGTGGAGAAACGCTGGGTCTCGACCATCTGCATCGCGCCATGGTCTCGTGCGCGTTCACGGCGCGCACCCAAGCCGGGCGCACCGTCTGCGGCCTGTACGGACGCGAGCTCCCGCTCGCCCCGGCACCCCCGAACCGCAAGGACGAGACCAAGCGCCCGCTACGGCAACCTCGCCGGCATGCGCCAGTGGATCGAAGCGATCTACGACACCTGCAAAGACCAGCTCAACCTGGAAGGCCACGGCGGACGCACCCCGGCCGCGGTCATCATCCGCGTAGCCCATCACCCACTCGCCCTCGCCACCATAATCTGGCACAACAGGAAGATCAACACACCCCGTCAAGCGGTCACTGATCGCCTACGACCACTGAGTCAGATTAGGAATCTTTCATCTCCGATGCTCCTCCACGCAACGTGGTGCGCACAGTCAGCATCTGCCAGGTAGAGCTGCCGGGCCGCGTCGTTCCGCGCGTGCACCAGCAGCGCCCGGATACCCGGCGCGAAGAGCGCGACACAGCTCGTCGCTGGTGCGCCAGGCGGCATCAGCAGCGTCCGTCGGCACACCGGGGCACCGGCCTGTCGCGGCCGAGTTCGCCGGAGAGAATCAGGTACAGGCTGCGCCGTCTATCCGGCAACGGTTATCGCGCTCTTCCCAGGCCCCTCCTTGTGTGGTATATGCACTAGGTCGCAGTGTCCTGACGCGCACCACTCGACGAGGCGTGATTCACCGTGGGGACCGATGACTCCTCGCCGGGCACCCGAACCCGCCGACGAGCCCAACTGGTTCGAGCGCAGGGCTGGGCGACGTCACGGAGCTCCCGAAGGTCGTGACGAACGTGATCGAGGACGGGCCGGGCGCCATCGAGGATGGCTATCAGGCCTACGACAGCTGCACCGACCAGGCGCTGGAGGACGCCGAGGGCTGGCTGGAAGATCAGCTCTCCGGCGCCCGACGTGCAGGCCTATCAGGTAAGGGAGCGACAGGCGTGGACCTAGATCATTCACGCTGATCCATAACTTCATGATCGTCTGGATTTGGGGGGGTGATCGGCGCAGATGGCGATCTTGGGTATGGCGATGGTCCCGATGGTGCTCGGGTGGGCGCCGGTTTCCACGGTTCGGCCGGGTGGTGCTGGTGGGTCGGGATGGTGGTGGGTGTGTCAGGCGGGGTGTGGGGCTTGGAGCCGGTCCCAGGCGGTGGCGAGGTCTTGGGCCCAGGCCCAGCCGGGTGGGACTTTCAAGATCTTGCGTCTGGGGTGGGTGAGGAGGCGGGCTGGGGTGGACAGGAGCGGAGAACCGCAGGGTCGTGGTCCCGGCCTTGGCCAGGTCGCCGGCTAGGGCCAGGTGCCGCAGCCAGGCGGTCAGCGAGGTTGCCAGGGCGGCCAGTTGCAGCCAGGCGGTGTTGCGGTGGTAGTCGATGGAGGGCAGGTTGCGGGCGCCGCCGGCCTTGAGTTGTTTGACCCGGCCTGCCACGTGCGCCTGGGTGCGGTGGCGGGCGTCGAGCCACTGGGTTTGCCCGGTGGCGGTGTTGGTGGCGAACGCGCCGTACTCCCAGTCGGGGTCCTCACCGAGCTTGGCCGGCTTGCCGGCCGGTCGGGGGACACGGCGGGCGATGACCCGCAGGTCGGTGGGCCAGGTGGCGAGACGGTCCCCGCCGTGCCCGGCGCGCAGGATCCCGGTCAGGTCCGCCACCTGCGCCTCGGAGTCGCAGACACCGTCGGCGTCGAGCGCCTCACGCTGGCGTAGTTCGCTGATCCCGCCCAGGGTCCGCTCGTCCACCGGCCAGCCGATCGTGTACTCCACCCGCCGGGCCCGCTTCCCGTGCACCGTAGCGGTGTTCAGGCCGCTCAGATAGTCGATGATCTCGTGGGAGGCACCCGCACCGTCGATGCTGACCAGCACGTCGGTGCGCCAGGTGGCGGGGCTCTGGGTGAACGCGGCGTCCAGGACCGCGAGGTGGTCCGACGCGGTGAACGACCCGGCGTTGCCCGGGCGCAGCATCACCGCGAGGCTGTCGCCGATGTTGGCACACCATGCGGTCAAAGGGGTGGAACCCGAAGCCCTGCTGGTCGGTCCCCGCCGCCCGGTCCTTGGACCTGGCGGCCTCGAGCAAGGTGGCATCCAGGCCGACCACCAGCACCGGACGCGGTCGCGCGGACTCCTGCGCAGCCGGGCGGGTCAGATCCTTCCCGGCGACCTTCACCGCCGGCACCTGCCCATGCCGGGCCACGATCCCAGCCCATGCCTTCGCCCGCGCGCCCGCGCTGGCACGGGCCAGCCGCCGGCCCGGCAGACCATCGGCGCGCAACCACCCGGCCAGCTCGTCCAACACGCGCAGCATCGTGGTGTCCAACGCCCCACCACCGGGCCCGAGCACCTCCTCCTGCGCGGTCATCGCCTCGATGTCACTCAGACACGTCGCTCCCGCGGCCAGCGAGCACGCCGCGTCCACCAACGCCCGACCCCGATGCCGCGACGGGAAAACCCCGCCCTGGCCATCACCTCCGCCAACTCGGTGCACAACCCGAGCCGGTCCGCCAGCAACCGTGCCAGCACCACCCCGGCCGCCGCCACCGTCCCCGCCCCACCGACCTCGACCGACAACTTCTCCGACCACGCCAGCGCGGGATCCACCACCCCACGTCCACTCCTTGTAGCCTGCACCTGAAAGGGTGCCCCTTCCTCGCAACCGATACGGCCCTCAACAACCCGTACCATCGCAGCTCAGGGGCACCTTTCACTGCCCCGACACCCCCCGAAACCATGACCATAAAGATCGGGGTGAATACCCCAGG
>JBOHGM010000124.1:0-12494 GCA_050699435.1 Pseudonocardiaceae bacterium
CCACATCACGAGGGAACGCCACATCACGAGGGAACGCCACATCACGAGGGAAAAAAACGTTCCGTGCCTGCATTATGGCCCTACACCACCCAGATAACGCCCACTGTGGAGGGTGTAGTGCTACTCGGATATAACGCTCGACCCGCGCGGACAGATCCTCGCGTGGCGGGTGGGGCTGATCGTCGCGCGCGCTTGACATCAACATTGGTTGAGGTATTACCGTCCTCTGTGTCGCTGGTCGGTAACGCTGCGCGATGCCCTCACACCGACGCCGAACGCTGAGTGCACTGATCGAGGCCGGCCGCTGCGAAAAAGGATGCCGTCAGTGTCGGGGTGCGCGGATAGCCTGACGATCTCGACAGACAGGGTGGGTGTGCGATGGACATGGAAGTCACCGCGTGGATGTCGCTGTACCACACGATGAACGCGCAGCAGGAGCGGCGGCCCTTCTCCCGGGCGACGTTGCGGCGCATCGCCGGGTTCGCTCGGCCGCACCGTCGGAAGCTGGCGCGGTTCCTGCTGCTCAGCGTGGTCACAGCGGTGCTGGCGGTCGCGACACCACTGCTCGCGGGCCGGATCGTCAACGCGATCGTCGACGGTGCTGCGCTGGAGGTCGTCATCGGGCTCGCGGCGCTCATCGCGGCCATCGCGGTGACCGAGGCCGGCCTCGGGCTCCTGACGCGGTGGCTGTCGGCGAGCATCGGAGAGGATCTGATCCTCGATCTGCGCACCGCAGTGTTCGACCATGTGCAGCGGATGCCGATCGCGTTCTTCACCCGCACCCGCACCGGTGCGCTGGTCAGCCGGCTGAACAACGACGTCATCGGCGCGCAGCGGGCATTCAGCGACACGCTCTCCGGCGTGGTCAGCAACCTCGTGATGCTGATGCTCACGCTCGTCGTGATGATCGGAATCTCCTGGCAGATCACGCTGCTCGCGCTGCTGCTGCTGCCGGTGTTCATGCTGCCCGCCAGGCGGATGGGCAACCGCCTGGCGCGGATGGAGCGCGAGGCCGCGAACCACAACGCGGTGATGAGCACGCAGATGACGGAGCGGTTCTCCGCGCCCGGCGCCACGCTCGTCAAGCTCTTCGGCCGCCCGGCGGACGAGTCCGCGGAGTTCGCGGCACGGGCTCGCAACGTGCGCGACATCGGGGTGCGCACCGCGATGGTGCAGTGGGTGTTCATCACCGCGTTGACGCTGGTCTCGGCGCTGGCGCTGGCCGTGGTCTACGGGTTGGGTGGCTTCTACGCGCTGCGGGGGCAGCTGGATGCGGGTGCGGTCGTAGCGCTGGCCCTGCTGCTCACCCGGCTCTACGCCCCGCTGACCGCGCTGGCCAGCGCCCGGGTGGAGGTGATGAGCGCCCTGGTGAGCTTCGAACGGGTGTTCGAGGTGCTCGACCTCAAGCCGCTGATCAGGGAGAAGTCGAATCCGCAGCGGATTCCCGAGGGTCCGGTGTCCGTGGATTTCGACGGGGTGCACTTCAGCTACCCGTCCGCGGACAAGGTGTCCCTCGCGTCGCTGGAGGAGGTCGCGAACCTCGACACCCGCGGCGGCGTCGAGGTGCTGCACGACGTGTCCTTCCGCGCCGAGCCGGGCCAGATGGTGGCACTGGTGGGCTCGTCGGGAGCGGGGAAGTCGACGATCGCGCAGCTGGCGCCGCGGCTCTATGATGTCGACGGCGGCGCCGTGCTGCTCGCCGGGGTGGACGTCCGTGAGCTGTCATTCGACTCGATCCGCGCCACGATCGGCATGGTCACCCAGGACGGACACCTCTTCCATGAGTCGATCCGGGCGAACCTGCTGCTGGCCCGTCCGCAAGCGGGAGAGGACGAGCTGTGGGAGGTGCTGCGCCGAGCCCGGCTCGACGAGCTCGTCGCGGCACTGCCCGACGGGCTGGACACCGTCGTCGGCGAGCGCGGTTACCGGCTCTCCGGCGGTGAGCGTCAACGGCTGACCATCGCGCGGCTGCTGCTGGCCCGCCCGCGAGTGGTGCTCCTCGATGAGGCCACCGCACACCTGGACTCCACCTCCGAAGTAGCCGTGCAGGCAGCGTTGAGCGAGGCATTGGTGGGGCGAACGGCGGTGGTCATCGCGCACCGGTTGTCCACCGTGCGGGCTGCCGACCTCATCCTCGTGATCGAGGACGGACGGGTGGTCGAGCGCGGCACACACCTCGAGCTGCTCTCCGCAGGCGGCCGGTACGAGGAGCTGTATCGCACCCAGTTCGACCAGCCGTCCACCATGGAGGTCGTCGGATAACCGAGCTCATCCCCGCCCGAAGTTTGACCCGCCTGACGTTGACCCGCCTGACGTTGACCCGCCTGACGTTGACCCGCTGTGGGCCCACCGCGGACGCTGCCGCGCGGACCTAACCGATGACGCGCTGCAGCTGCGCCGAGAGATGCGGCTGCATCGGCAGGCCGCGCAGCGCCCGCTCCTCGGCGTAGGCCAGTTGGCCGTCCTCCACGATGCCGTAGAGCCGGGCAGCCGCGGTCGTCTCCCGGGCCGTGTCGGTACGCAGGATGTCCTCGGTGCCCAGCTCCCACGCGAGGTCGCTGATCTGCCCGCCATGCCAGATCTCGCAGATCCCGAACATATGCGCGAGGACCACCTCGACGATCTCGTCCTCGGTCACCCGCCACCAGCCCACTTCACGGGCGGCGGGGCGCAGCACCTCACCGGAGGCGCCGAGCAGCCAGGCCCGCGCCTCGTAGATCAGGAACGGCCTGCCGTCGTGGGCGAAGGTGATCTGCTGCCCGTAGGGGAACTCACCGAGCAACGAGGGGTACTGGGCCAGACCCTCGCCACGCCATACCCCCACCAGCGGCGCGAGCGGTGCGCACTGAGGGTGCAACTCGGTGCCGTGCCCCAGGCGGGCGGTGTCCATGGCGATCGGCAGGTCGTCGAACTGCGGGAGGTTGCGCTCAGCGGAGGCGTGCAGCGCGTCGTCGTCCGGACCGGGCTGGGACTTGTCGCTCATCGTTCCTCGGCGAACGCTCGAGACACCCGATACGCCGAACCGGGTTCAGCGCGTAGGTGGCGGGTCAGCAGGATGTATGGACGGGTGCACGATACGTCGCGGAGCGTACTGCGCATGCCAGCCGGATGACTACCGGCGACGTGTCACCGCTGGTCGCCCGAGGCGGCCGCGCGGTCCAGACTGCCGCACGCGAAAACCGGGGAACCGTCGGCACCCGGTCACCGTCTCACTGGTGCCTTTCCGCCGAATCGCAAGGAAGGTAACCGCCCGGGGGCCGAACCTGACGGGCGGGCACGCTGGCCCGGCCGGAGCCGGATACCCCCCGTCCGACGACGGCCGGGCCAGCATGCGAACGGGGCTCACTGCGCGCTGGCGAGACGGCGCAGCGCGGGCAGCAGGGCGCGCAGGGCGCGAGCCCGGTGCGACGATGCGTCCTTCTCCACCGGGTCCAGTTCCGCGGAGGTGCGCCGGCTCCTGTCCGGGACGAAGATCGGGTCGTAGCCGAACCCGTTGCTGCCTCGGGCGGCGATGGTCAGGGTGCCGCGCCACTCCCCGCGCACCACGACCTCCGCACCGGACGGCACCACCAGCGCTGCGGCGCAGATGAACACCGCGCCCCGACGATGCTCGGGGACGTCCCTCACCTGGTCGAGTACCAGCTGCAGGTTCGCCGCGTCGTCGCCATGCCCGCCGGCCCATCGGGCCGAGAGCACCCCGGGCATCCCGCCCAGCGCGTCCACCGCCAAGCCCGAATCGTCGGCAACGGCGGGCAACCCGGTGGCCGCGACCGCGTCCCTGGCTTTGGCCAGCGCATTCTCCTCGAAGGTGGCACCCGTCTCAGGGGCCTCGGGAAACGCCGGCACGTCCGCGAGCCCGAGCACCTCGACCCCGCAGATACCCGACGAAAGCAGGATCCGCCGCAGTTCGGCGAGCTTTCCCACATTCCGCGTCGCCAGCAACAGCGCAGTGGTCACCCAGGCAGCTCGCCGGGGTAGGGCTCGGCCAGCGCCTTGGCCTGCAGCACCGCCAGTTCGCGGCAACCCTCCAGCGCCACGTCCAGCATCCGGTCCAGAGTGGATCGGGCGAAGGTGGCACCCTCTCCGGTGCCCTGCACTTCGACCAAGGTCCCGGTGTCGGTGGCCACCACGTTCATGTCCACCTCGGCCCGGGAATCCTCCGCATAGGGCAGATCCAGGCGGATCCGGCCGTCCACAACCCCGACGCTCACCGCGGAGATCGAGCAGGACAGCGGCTGTGGATCGGCCAGCCGCCCGGCCGCGCGCAACCAGGTCACCGCGTCGGTCAGCGCCACGTAAGCCCCGGTGATCGCTGCGGTCCGGGTACCCCCGTCCGCCTGGATGACGTCGCAGTCCAGCGAGATGGAGTTCTCCCCCAAGGCAGACAGGTCGATGCAGGACCGCAGGGCCCGCCCGATCAGCCTGCTGATCTCCTGGGTACGCCCGCCCAGGCGGCCCTTGACCGATTCCCGGTCGCTGCGGGTATGCGTCGCCGACGGCAGCATCGCGTACTCCGCGGTGAGCCAGCCCAGCCCGGAACCCTTGCGCCAGCGTGGCACCCCTTCGACCACGCTGGCCGCGCAGAGCGCCCGGGTCCGGCCGAACTCGATCAACACCGATCCTGCGGGCCACTGTTGGTAACCGCGGGTGATCCGCACCTCGCGCAGTTCACCGTCGTTCCTGCCGTCTTCTCGCGCCATCGCGCCAGGGTACCCAGCGCGCTGCGCGGCGTTGAGCGCCCCTGTCTGGGTGTCCGCGCGTCGCCACGCCCCTGACGGCACGCCGAGCAGAGCTCAGATCGGGTAATCGGTACCCGCCCGGACCACCTCGATGGGCCCCTCGTAGCTGGCCTTCGCCTCGGCGAGCACCTTCCCGGCGTCGGTCCACGGAGGCACGTGGGTGATCAGTAGGCGGCCCACCCCGGCAGCGGCAGCAGCCTGCCCGGCGTCGCGGCCGGAGAGGTGCATCCCGCGCGGGTTGCCCGGTCGATCCGGCCAGGACGCCTCCGCGAGCAGCACGTCCGCCCCGGTCGCAAGCTCCACGAGCGACCGGCAGGGCCCGGTGTCACCGGAGTAGACCAGCGTGCGCCCTGCTGCACTGACCCGGATGGCGTAAGCCTCGCAGGGATGGTCGACCGGCACGGCCCGCACCTCCACGGCGCCGATCTGGACCGGGTCGGTCAGCGGGCGGACGTCATAGACGTCGGACAGGTCGGTCCCCGCCCGGTCGGCGGCGCTGGGAGCGTAGGCGGCTGCCAGCCGCTCGGCGGCCTCCGACGGTCCGTGCAGGACCAACGGTCCGCGCCGCGGCCGCGACGGGTGGTAACGGAGGTACACGGTCAGCGCCGAGAGGTCGGCACAGTGATCCGGGTGCAAATGGGACAGGATCACCGCGTCGAGGGCGAAGGGGTCGACGTGGCGCTGGAGCGCACCGAAACTCCCATTGCCGAGATCGAGCACCACGGTGGTATTCCCGGCTCGGATCAGATAGCCAGAGGCGGGGGACTCAGGACCGGGGACGCTGCCGGAGCAGCCCAGCACCGTGAGCAGCATCCGCCCATGGTGTCAGTCCGCGCCCGGTCAGTCCGGGACGGGCCTCGCCGCCGTGGGCGCCGCCAGTGACGGCCCGAGGAACCGGCGGGCCAGCAGGGCGAACGACCTGGGATCCCCGGTCGCGGTGAACCGGTGCTCGGGCTCCCCCGGCGCGCTGGGTTCGTTGGGCGCGCTGGGTTCGTTGGGCACGCTGCGCAGCAGGTCGGCTTCGGTCAGCACGCGTAGCACATCTTTGGCGGTCTCCTCCGCGCTGGACACCAACGTCACCCCGTCGCCCATGACGATCTGCAGCACACCGGTGAGCAGTGGGTAGTGCGTGCAGCCCAGGACCAGGGTGTCAACGCCGACCCGCTGCAGTGGCTCCAGATAGGACTGCGCCAGGCCGAGAATCTGCCGGCCTGAGGTGGTGCCGCGCTCGACGAAGTCTACGAACCGGGGGCAGGCCACCCCAGTCACCTCGACGTGCGGGGCGGCGGCGAAGGCATCCTGGTAGGCCCGGGACAGGATCGTCGCCCGGGTCCCGATCACCCCGACGCGACCAGCGCGGGTGACGGCCACGGCGCGGCGCACCGCCGGGCGGACCACCTCCACCACCGGGATCGGGTAGCGCTCCCTGGCGTCGGCCAAGCATGCCGCCGACGCGGTGTTGCACGCGATCACCAGCAGCTTCACGCCGGCGTCCACCAGTTCGTCAGCCACCGCCAGCGCATGGCGACGGACCTGCGCGATCGGCAGCGGGCCATAGGGGCCATGCCCGGTGTCCCCGACGTAGTGCAGCCGCTCGGCAGGCAACTGGTCCGCGATCGCGCGGGCGACCGTGAGCCCGCCAACCCCGGAATCGAACACCCCGATCGGCGCGTCCGGACCGATCATCCGCTGTGCGTGCGGCTGTAACGAGCCCGATTAGCGCTGGCGACGAACCGGGCCGCGAGCAGCCCGCCCAGCGCGCCGAACAGGTGGCCCTCCCAGGAGACGCCGGGCATGCCCGGCAGCACGCCCCACAGCATTCCGCCCCAGAGCAGGAACAGCATCCCGGCGAGCGTGATCTGGCCCGCACTTCGTGCGTAGAAACCCCGGACGAGGAGGAACACCATCCAGCCGAAGATCAGTATCGAGGCACCGATGTGAGTACCCCCGCCCGCGATCAGCCAGGTGCCGAGGCCGCCGACGATCCACACCGTGCCGGTCACCATGACGAACTGGGTGACGCCGCCCGCCAGGGCGAGAAACCCGAGTACCAGCACCGGCACCGTGTTGGCCGCCAGGTGCGGCCAGCCGGCGTGCAGCAACGGCGCCCACAGCACGCCGTCCAGCCCATCGAGCTGTCGCGGCTGGATACCGGCGCCGTCCAGGACTCCGCCCAGCACGGTGTCCACTGCCTCCGCGAGGTAGAGCAGGCCGGTGAACGCGATGATGATCATCGCGGCCTGCCCGGGCCGAGCCGGGAGCACCCGAGGACCGGCACGGCCTCCGGATGCGGGGGGCATGGCCTGCACCTGCAGGACAGTACCCGCAATTGCGGAGCGGAGCCTATGCCCAAGCCCGGCTACGCCCAGAGCTGGCCGTCGAGGCGGGCGGCGGCTTCTTCGAGGTCGCCGGAGTAGGCCCCGGTGGACAGGTACTTCCACCCCGCGTCGCAGACCACGAGCACGATGTCGGCGGTCTCACCGGCGCCTGCGGACTTCTCCGCGACGGCCAGCGCGGCGTGCAGGATGCCCCCGGTGGAGATACCGGCGAAGATGCCCTCGGTCTCCAGTAGTTCGCGGGTACGGCGCAGCGCGTCGTAGGAGCCGACGGAGTACCGCCCGGTGAGCACCGACGGGTCGTACAGCTCGGGCACGAAGCCCTCGTCGAGGTTGCGCAGCCCGTAGACCAGCTCCCCGTAGCGCGGCTCGGCGGCGATGATCTGCACGTCGGGCTTGTGCTCACGCAGGTAGCGCCCGACCCCGACCAGGGTGCCCGTGGTGCCCAGCCCCGCGACGAAATGCGTCACCGTGGGTAGGTCGCGCAGGATCTCCGGGCCGGTGCCGCGGTAGTGCGCCAGCGCGTTGGCCGGGTTTCCGTACTGGTAGAGCATGATCCAGTCGGGGTGGGCGGCGGCCAGCTCCTTGGCCCGGGCCACCGCCTGGTTGGAACCCCCCGTAGCGGGCGAAAAGATGATCTCCGCGCCGTACGCCTCGAGGATCTGCCGCCGCTCGATCGAGGTGTTCTCCGGCATCACGCAGACCAGCCGGTAGCCCTTGAGCTTCGACGCCATCGCCAGTGAGATGCCGGTGTTGCCCGAGGTGGGTTCCAGGATCGTGCAGCCCGCGGTGAGCCGCCCGGAGCGCTCGGCGTCCTCGATCATCGCCAGCGCCGGGCGGTCCTTCACCGAGCCGGTGGGGTTGCGATCCTCCAGCTTGGCCCACAACCGCACCGCCGAGGAGGGCGACAGGCGAGGCAGGCCCACCAGCGGCGTGTCACCGAGCGCATCGAGCAGGGACTCGTAGCGGGCCATGTGCGCTCCCTTCGGTCGCGCTCGTGAGTGGCATTCGGTGCTATAACACTGTTACGCACTCACGGGTGGCGGAGCCGCCTGCCACCGCGGGCAGGATGGTCACGCTGTCGCCGTCCTTCACTGCCGCCTCGAGACCTCCGGCGAACCGCACGTCCTCGTCGTTGACGTAGACGTTCACGAAACGGTGCAGGGACCCCTCCGTCACTAGCCGGGCCTTGATCCCCGCGTGCCGGCTGTCCAGGTCCTCGATCACCTCGCCGAGGTTGGAGCCCGACGCCTCCACGGACTTCTCGCCCCCGGTGTGGGTGCGCAGGATCGTGGGGACGGAGACGGTGACGGCCATTGTCGGATCCTCCTGTGGGTGCGGACGGCTCACCAGGGGTAGACGCGCCATCGACTCCGGTCATTCCGGCGACGGCGCGCGGGGTCAGCGGGCGTCAGGGACGTCGTCGGCGCCGGTATGGGAGAACATGTACGACTCGACGACCTCGATCGCCTCCTCGGTGACCTCGCCGTCGGCGATCCGGTAGGAGCGCAACTCGTGGACGTCGGGATCGCGGGTGGAGACCAGCACGTAATGGGCCCCCGGCTCGGCGGCATAGGAGAGGTCCGTCCGCGAGGGGTAAGCCTCGGTGGCGGTGTGCGAGTGGTAGATCACCACTGGCTCTTCACCCGCCGCGTCCATCGCGCGCCACACCGTGAGTTGCTCGGCTGAATCGAACCGGTAGAAGGTCGGGGATCGCTCGGCATTGATCATCTCGACGAACCGCACCGGGCGGTCGGAGCCAACCGGACCCGGGAGTACCCCACATGCCTCATCCGGATGATCCCGACGGGCATGCGCCACCATCGCGTCGACGAGGTCGCGGCGGATCGTCAGCACACCCGCCATGGTACGTGCCAGCCCCTGCACGCCGAGTCTCGGTGACGCCTCATCCGGAGACGGCTGAGATCAGGGACTCCTGCACCCAGGTCAGCCAGTGGTACACACCCAGGTGCGGCGCACGGGGATCGTCGGGGGGCACTTCGTCGGGCATGTCCTCGGTGACCTCGAGCAGGGCGCCCAGCGCGAGGCGCAGGTCATTGAGCGCCATCAGCCACGCCTGCGCCTGCTCGTCGGTGAGTCGTACCCGGCCGCCGCGCGGCGGGCAGGTGTCCAGCACGACACCGGCCACGCCGTCCTTGGCGGCCAGCAATTCGGGCTCATGCAGTGAACGCAGGCCACCGGAGAGTGCTTCGTCCTCGCGATGGAAGTCGGGCAGCAGCCGGGCCAGCACCCGATCATCGGGTGCCGTGGTGGGACCGGCGGTGATGCCGGTGAGTTCGGCCAGCTCGTCCTGTGGCGCGGCCGCGACCCGGGCCCCGAGCATCTCCCGGACCTGGCCGACGAGCCCTCGCAGCAGCCCCGCCTCCTGCTCGGACAGGGTGGCGACCACCAGCCCGCCGCTGCGCCGCCAGCCGTTCACCGATCCTGCTGCATGGTCGCCCATAGCCCGGCGCCGTGCAGCTTCGCGACGTCGGTCTCTACCTTGTCTCGGGAACCCCTGGTCACCACGGCCCGGCCCTTGTGGTGGACGTCGAGCATCAGCTTGGTCGCCTCCTGCCGACTGTACCCGAACAGCTTCTGAAAGACGTAGGTGACATAGGACATCAGGTTCACCGGATCGTTCCAGACAATGGTCAGCCACGGCCGGTCCTCGGCTCCGACCTGGTCTACCGCAGGGTCGACCTGGGTTTGCTCCAGTTCGACGGGTGTCATGACCCTAATATTCCCACCAACACCAGTGGCTGCGCTCCACCCATAGGCTCTGCCGATGCCCACGGTACTCCCGGACAGCACCGCGCTGCTCACCGACCAGTACGAGCTGACCATGCTCGCCAGCGCGCTGGGCGACGGTTCGGCTTCCCGGCGCTGCGCGTTCGAAGTCTTCGCCCGCGGGCTGCACGGGCGCCGCTACGGCGTCGTCGCCGGGGTGGCCCGGCTACTCGACTCGCTGATCCGCTACCGGTTCGACGACGACCAACTGGCGTTCCTGGACCGCATCAGCGGGCTGGACCAGCGCACCCTGGACTGGCTGGCCGAGTACCGGTTCAGCGGCGACGTCGACGGCTACCCCGAAGGTGAGCTGTACTTCCCCGGCTCCCCGATCCTGACGGTGACCGGCAGCTTCGCCGAGGCGGTGGTGCTCGAGACGCTGGTGCTCTCGGTGCTCAACCATGACAGCGCGATCGCCTCGGCGGCGGCCAGGATGGCGCAGGCCGCGGATGGCAGGCCGCTGGTGGAGATGGGCGGACGGCGCACCCATGAGGGGGCGGCGGTCGCCGCCGCCCGCGCGGCCTACCTGGCCGGTTTCACCGCGACCTCCAACCTGGCCGCGGGCAGACGCTACGGAATCCCGACCGCGGGCACCGCGGCACATGCGTTCACCCTGCTGCACGACACCGAGGCGGACGCCTTCGCCGCGCAGATCGCCGCGCTGGGCACCGACACCACCTTGCTCGTCGACACCTACGACATCACCGCGGGCATCGCCACCGCCATCGACGTCGCCGGTCCGGGACTGCGGGCGATCCGGATCGACTCCGGTGATCTCGCTGAGCTGGCCCGCCAGGCCCGCGGGCAACTCGACCGCCTCGGCGCGCGAGAGGTGCAGATCGTGGTGTCCGGTGACCTGGACGAGTACTCGATCGCCGCGCTGCGCGCCGAGTCGGTGGACTCCTACGGGGTGGGCACCTCGGTGGTGACCGGATCGGGCGTGCCGACCGCGGGGATGATCTACAAACTGGTCGAGGTGCAAGGGCGGCCGGTGGCCAAGCGCAGCCCGTCCAAAACCTCCCGAGGCGCCGCCAAGAGCGCCCTGCGCAGGCACAAGCCCAGTGGCACCGCGCTGGAGGAGGTGGTCTTCCCCCATGGTCGGCCACCGGCCCTGGGGGAGCACGACCGAGTACTGCCGGTTGCGCTGCTGCGCGACGGCCAGCCGGTCGGCCCGCCGGACACCCTGGAGCAGGGCCGCGAGCGGGTCCGCACCGGGCTGCGCAGCCTGCCCTGGGAGGGCCTCAAACTCTCCCCTGGGGATCCCGCCATCCCCACGGTCTTCGCCTGAGCTATGACCTCAAGTAGCGTTGAGGTCAAGTCGGGCGGGATCGGAGTGCGACAGTCATGAACGACGCGACCTGGGATCAGAAGGAACTCACCGTCGGGCAGCTCGCCGCACGCAGCGGCGTGGCCGTCTCGGCGCTGCACTTCTACGAACGGCAGGGTCTCATCACCAGCCGCCGCACGTCGGGTAATCAGCGGCGTTACCGAAGGGACACGCTGCGTGTCGTGGCCCTGATCCGTATCGCGCAGCGAGTCGGTATCCCGCTGGCGGAAGTCGCCGGCGTTCTCGGGCTGCTGCCGGAGGGCCACGTCCCTACTCGGCACGACTGGGAGCAGCTGGCCCGTGGCTGGCGGGACGCGCTCGACCAGCGGATACGCAGCCTTGCGCAGCTACGCGACGAGTTCACCGATTGCGTGGGGTGCGGCTGCCTGTCGATCGACCGCTGCCGCCTGGCCAACCCCTATGATGAGCTCGGCACGCACGGCGCAGGGCCTCGGCGACTCATCGAGTCCTAGCGACCGAAGATCGCTAGCCTCGGGATCCCGGTGGTACGTCGCCGAGGCCCGTGAGGAGTTTGCGCAGCAGTCCTGCGAGGTGTTCCTGCTCGGTCGGGCTGAGTGTGGTCAACAGTTGTGTTTCGAGGTCGACGTGGTCGACGACAACTTCGTCTACGAGCTGGCGGCCGCAGTCGGTGAGGGTGATCAGCACGCAGCGTCGGTTGGCGGGATCGGTCTCGCGGGTCACCAAGTCTTTGGCCACCAGTCGGTCGATTCGGTTGGTGATAGCGCCGGAGGTGACCATGGAGGCGCCGACCAGCGCACCTGCGTTCAACCGGTAGGGGGGCCCGGCCCGGCGGAGGGTGGCCAGGACGTCGAACTCCCATAGCTGCAGGTCGTGGGCGGCGAAGTGGTCGCGCAGTTCGCGCTCCAGCAACCGGGAGGCCCGCTGGATGCGCCCCACCACGCCCATCGGCGTGGGGTCGATGTCTGGTCGCTCAGCTCGCCACTGCGCCAGCAGCCGGTCGACGTTGTCCCGCACAGGGCTCCTTAACGTTGAAGTGTTTGACCTACACTAACAGGCGGGGGTAACCTCTCAGCATTGAACATTTTAAGGCTGAGGAGGGATGATGGTCCGGGCCGACGAGGTCGCCAGCTCCACCGCCGTCGGGCGCCCCGCGCAGACTTGGGGCTTCACCGCCCTTGCCGCGGTAGCACCGGTGAGCTGGGGCACGACCTACCTGGTGACCACCGAGTTTCTTCCTCCGGATATTCCGCTGCTGTCCGGCGCGATCCGCGCGCTTCCGGCGGGCCTGGTCCTACTCGCGATCACCCGGACGCTGCCGCG
>JBOHGM010000125.1:0-12333 GCA_050699435.1 Pseudonocardiaceae bacterium
ACCCTCGACCAGCAGGGTCTGGTTCTTATGCTGACACGTTAGGTCCACCACAGCCGCCTTATTCGAACCGTGGTCCGAAAGAACCACATCGAGTAAGTCGGCTCTGGTGAGTCGAGCAAGAGAGGCTTCCTCCGTCAGGAGGGAGCCTCCCTCTGTTGTTGTACGGGGTGGTTGGCGTCCTGGCTGTAGGCTCCCGTCAAGCTCCCGGCCTCGATGAGCTCCTTGATCCCCGGAACAAGCTCATGCCCGCCGACCTGGTGGGCGTCGAGGTAGAGCTTGCTGACTATGATCTTGACAATAGCTTCTTCACGCCAGCGTTTGCCGCGCCGGTAGAAGCATTGGGGATCGGCGAGCAGTTCGAAGGCATGTTCGAAGAACTGCCGTCCGGTCTCAAGCGTGCTGGTGGTGTCGGCAAGCTGGGCCTGGATCTCACTGCGTTCAGTGGCGATACCACGGCGTAGCAGGCCTTGCGCAGCCCGTGGGGCAGGTGCCACCAGCAGCGCTGGATCGGGGTGTGCGGCCACAGGTCCTGGGCCAGGCGGGTGATCTCGGCCTCGCCGTCCACGACGACCAGCGCCGGGACGGTTCACGCGGTGTGCAGCTTGCGCTTGCGGGTGCGTTTGCCCTTGCGGGCGAAGTCCTCGGCCGTCCCGCAGCGCGGGCACGCGAACGGCGCCGGCAAGTCCCGCACCGGGGACCACCGCGGCCCGCACACCGAGTCGATCAGCCGTTCCTGCGCATCGGCCAGCGCTTCCTCCAGCGCCCGCAACGGGACCTCACGCGACATCTGCACCGCCAACGACTCGAACTGGAGCCCACGACGACCGAGCGTCCAGCGCTGCGGGCTCGATCGTGAGCGTCAGACTAGTAGCGGACATGGGAGAGGCGACTCCTCACACGAGTGGAAGGTCGCCTGCAGTCCTACAAGATCAGGACCAAGGTTCAACGGAGCGGCACGCTACCGAATCGTTCTCGTGGCGTCATGCGCAACGTGGGCCCCAGAATGAGAATGGCAGATAGATGGAGGCGTCTGGCGACAGAGGTGTCTTCCTGGCTTGTTCTCGACGTGCCAGATACTCACTTAGCACGCACCCACTTCTCCCCAATCAGCCTCACCTCGGCTACCGGAATCTTGCCCAGCAGGCCCTCCCTTGTCCAGCTGCCGATCTTGTTTCCCTTCAGCACGAAGGCTTCACGGTCGCCGCGTTGCCAGCGAACGGTGCAATCAGATTTGAGGTAGACCCAGCCGGTCGGCAATGTCTCGGGTGTTGCACCTCCTTACCTCATGGAGTGTGATCCCTCGTGCCACCCCATGCCTCCTTGGCAGCACGAGCAAGCAGGTCACTCAAGCTGTCGGCTTGGGCCGGTTCGAGGACTGATTCCGAGACGAACGGGCAATCGAAAGAAGTTATCCATACTTTCCTTCGATGAACCTCGACATAGAAGATGACACAGGCGTCTGGACCCCGTCCCTTAACCACAAGCTTCCGCCGTGTTGTCATGGCGCACCACCGTCCTGTGGTGCGGAGTCTGTGATCGGCGGACGTCTTCTCGACTCGGGCACGGATTCGACCGGCTGCGGCGATGAGTTTGTGGCTGAAGCCCAGCTCGTCTGTGATCGAGAGCGTGCTGGTCACAATGCCGAAGGAAAACTGGTCAGACGCCTGCACCACGTTGGCAAGCGCTTCAAGGAGGTGTTTGTCAGCCTCGGCCAGCCGGTCGCCGTCAGCGGTACATGGGGAACCAGCATGCCTACAGTTGCCGTCACCGTGACGAAAGCTGGCCTTGTCGTCCAAGCTTCACCCCACCCCTCTGCCGTCTATATGGGCGGCACCCAGGGCCGGGGCGAGCAACCGGCAGTCAGGGCTCAGCGCGGTTTCGGGAGTCCCTGCCAGTCGACACGGACGGGCAGCTGCCGCACCCTGGGTAGATCGTCATCCCGGCCCTGGGGCCATGAAGATCACCAAACCGGGCGGGTTCGTGCTGGCGCATACCAAGGTCCGTATGGGCTCTATCCCGGAGGTATCCACTCCGGGAAGGACAGGCAATCCTGGCGGGTCAGGTCCCGATGGCCGGTCGCGCCCGCCAGATAGACTCCCCCAGATCGGTCAAGATCCAGAAGGGGGAACCATGGGATCCCGACCAGCCGGACACCGTTACTGCCGCTGCGGCACGCAGCTGGCACAGGACAACGCCGAACGCCAGTGCGCCCCCTGCGCACGCGCTTCACGCGACAAGCTCATCGCCCCACCCCACGTACCTGCGGAGTTCTGGCAGACCGACCAGTTCCGGAATGCCTTCACCGCCCAGCACATCGGCCTGGTGTCCCGTGCCTACCGCACCCACCCTTACCACCACGCCGTTTATGGGCCGGGTGGCATCTCCCAAAGCCTGCTCGGTCAGTGGGTGGGGCTGCGGCAACCCCACGTCAGCCGGATCGAGAACGGCCCGCCCATCGTTCACCTCGACACGTTGCAGCACTGGGCGCGGGTGTTGCGGGTACCGGGGGAGCTGCTGTGGTTCCGGTTGCCGGAGGACGACGAACGGTTGCCCGTCGCCATAGCGGCAGGTAGCCATCCGGTAGTGGTTGCCGCACACGAGGTACTGGAATCACCGACTGAGATCGTGGCTCGCCGTGCTGAGCTACAGACCAGCGGCATGACCGGTGAGTTGATGGCAGAGCTGGAGCGCTTCCTGACTGGCCTGCCTGACCGCTATGAAACGGCGGGACCGCTGGTGCTGGCACCGGAGACAGTGCAGGCCCGACGGTTGGTGCACCAGCTGCTGGCTGGCAACCAGCGGCTCAGCCAACGCGCCAGGTTGTTCGAGCTGGCCGGACAGTTGTCGGGGCTGCTGTGCTACATGGCCGTCAACCTCGGCAACTTCAGCACTGCCCAGGCATACGGTGCGGAAGCGTTCGAGCTTGCCCGGTTCATCGAGCACGACGATCTGGCCGCCTGGGTACGCGGCACCCAGAGCTTCGGCGCGTACTACACCGGCGACTACGAACGTGCGCTGACCCTGGCGCAGGACGGGCAGCGCTATGCCAAAGGTGATATGCAGGCCGTCCGGCTGGCGATCAACGGCGAAGCACGGGCTTCGGGCAAGCTCAACGACTGGCGTGGCACCGTGGGTGCAGTCGGCCGGGCCTACCGTCTGGCGGAACGGCTTCCCCCGGCAGACGGCATGACGCCATGCATTTCGTTCGGCATCTACAGTGAAGCCCGCACGGCATCGAACGCGGCGACCGCCTACCTGGCTCTCGGGCAGACTAAGCAAGTGCTTAGCTATGCCGAACGAGCTCGCGAGATCGTCGATGCTTCATCGTCGCAGTGGAGCTACGCCCTGATCCGGCTCGACATGGCGACGGCACTGCTGAGCGGTCACCAACCGGAACCGGAAGGGGCCAGCGCGCTCGGCACCGAGGCCATTGACGCGGTGCGCTACTTGCGCATCGAATCCATCCAGCAGCGCACCCGCGAACTGGCGATGGCTCTGCGGCCGTGGCGGCACCTGCCAACGGTTGCGGACTTCTTGAACGAGGTCTCCCAGTGGTTGGCGACTGCATGGGATGGCAGTGCAACCCGGTCGTGAACTGCCGCCTGAAGAGCAGGATTGGCATCGCTTCCAACAGCTTCGCCAGCTGCATAACCACTGGCAGCGGCCTGGCTGGGCTGAGGGCCGACGTTCCTACCATTGGTTGCTGACGTTCGAGCACGCTTCCAGCTTGCGAACGCTGGCGGCGCAGTGCCAAGAGCCGTTCCGTGACCTTCTACAGTTCGACCTTATTCCCCTTGGCTCGTTGCATCTCACCCTTCACCGCCTGGCGTTCACCGACGAGTTGCCTGAATCCCGGCTCCCGGCGATCGTGGCGGCCGTCAGACATCGGTGCCGGAACCTGGAATCACTTCGGCTGCGGATCGGGTGGTTGGCCGCTTCGGCAGGGGCGATCCGGTTCACGGCCTTGCCGGTGGCAGCCATCGCAGACGTGCGTAACACCGTGCTGGGTCTGACAGATCTTCCCGGCGCACAGGAAAACACGCCTGCCTGCACCAATGATGACGACTTCTGGCCACACGTCAGCATTGTCTACAGCAACACTGTCCAGCCGGCGGCCGCCATCGCGGGCAAGATAGAAGCACTGCGCTACCTGCCGCCGGCTCAGGTGCTCGTGAACAGCCTGGCGTTGGTTGAACTGCGGCGGGACGGTCGGGCGTACTGGTGGGATGAGGTGGAGCGGGTCAAGTTCGGTTGATAAAAGCTTATCGGCGTCATACTATGCCGGAGTATTATAGGCCTGGCGTTACTCCAGTTCCTCATCGCCGATCAAGCCCTGGCTGTTTTCGATAAGCTTGGTGTCAAGTGGTGGGTGCACCACCAGCTTCGACCAGGAGTTTATTGAGTACTTCGGTTGGCTTCAGCCAGCCGAGTGTCTCACGTGGACGGTTGTTGAGTTCATCGGCGACTGCGTCGAGTTCGGCCTGCGTGTAACCCGACAGGTCGGTCCCTTTGGGGAAATACTGGCGCAGGAGCCCGTTCGTGTTCTCGTTGCTGCCGGTAAATCGTTTCGTGGGACACTCGCATCGTGTGGTCCGTGGGAAAGTCCCGGGGCAACCGCTCGCTGATCTGCTTGGGTGACCATTTCTGTTTCAACCCGGCGTTCACTGCGTCGTGCAACGCCGTGTTCGTCTCCAGTAATCGGGGTTTCGGGCGTGCACGGTTTTTGTCTGCTTGCCGCTGGGCGGGGATCGCCCGATACGCCGAGTAGCCGCCATTCCGGGTGACTTCCCGTGACACCACAGTGTGGTTTCTGTTCAGCAGCCGCCCAATCGACCGGCACGAACGGCCGGCGGCAAGCTCCCGAGAGATGATTTCTCGTTCTTCGGCAAGAATCTCCGCACCACGCACGGGCGGGGTTCCATTATTCTTATGACTGGACGGTCGATAGGGTATCATTCTTGGTGGTGCACTCACCCTATGACACCACGGTTGTTTGTTGCCTAAGTAGCCGTAATGAAATAAGTTACTTTCCTGAGGCGATCCCCAAGCCTGTGACCAACGCGGATGTCGATGGGCGCGCTTTAGTTATTCTATTGCGGCTCCCCCCTAACCCCCCTCACCTCCCCCGCACCCACCCCTCCCCAATCCCCCTGATCTGCGCCAAGTCAACCCACCCCTTGGCCGAGACCGGAATCGTCGCGAGCAACCCCTCCATCGTCCAACTGCCGACCTTGTCGCCGTCGGCAATGTCCTGGGTGTGGCTCCACCCCGCGTCATGGGGCGTACCCCTCAATGTCGCGTGCGTCAGGGTGATGCCCAAACTCAGCTCCAGGCACCTCCAGCTCCGTGTGTCGGTGCTGTTCCTGTTGCCGCTCCCGCCCCAACGCCACATACCGCGCCTGCCCAACATCAGTCAGGCTGATCCGCCGCAGCTCCCAAATCGGGTCACCATCAGCAATCACGAGCAGCCCGCTCCACGTCAGCCGGTCAAACACCGCAATCATGTGGTGAGGTACCGGCCGTCCGTGATCGAGGTACACCCCGGCCGACTTCGCCATCCCCCACCCGCGACTCGTCGCAGGGCGATCCACTCATACAGCCGGGGGTCGCTCACTATGCCCCGTTCAAGATGGCCTGTGCGGCCTTGACCGCTTCGCTTTTGTTCAGGCGCACCCCGAACCTGCCCCACCCATGGGGATACAGCGCCCACGTACCGCCGACTTCCTGAACCACCACGAGCGTGCACTGGGAACCGTCGTCAGTACGTTTACCGTCCACAACCACCCGGCTGCGCTCGTTCTGCCGCTGCATGATGGCAGGCTCTGGTGTCTCGCTTGCTTTCCCGGATGCTGGCCGAGGAGGAATCCTCTCCGGGTCACGGCCTGGCGCGCGGGGGCTGTCCTGCCGTTCCGGCCCGTCCGTCTCACCCACTGGAGGGGGCACCTCCACACTTGTCCTTCGTCTTATGGACGGCACCCAGGACCGGGGCGAACTACCCCCGAAGAGACGGCGCTGTGCAGCGCTGCTGCCTGCCAGCCGGTTCCGGAGCCTCATGTTCAGGGGAGGACATGAGCAAGGAGCACCGACCGGCAGGTGCCGGTCACCAGTGACCGACGCCCGGGTAGCTCGTCGTCCCGGCCCTGGGGCCTTGGGAGTACGGTCCTCCTTGGCGCTGGTTGTAGCCCATCCTGCGCAATAGCCAGTTTTGGATCACCATTCGTCCTGCATGTTTCCGACGCCGTGGGGAACTTCCGGGCACAGTTGGTGATCGTGATGTGGATGCAAAAGCTCAATCCATCCGTGAGCCGCCGTGTGCTCCTGGCGAAACTGAGCGCGGCCTTCACGGCCGCTGCTGTCTCACCCTTATTGGACGTACTCAATCCCGCTGAACAGGAACAGGTAGCGCGGGTCATGCACTACCCGGACAGGTTTGACTTGCCAGCCTTCCGTTACGTCGAGCGCATGGTTACCAACCTCCGTCAGCAAGGTGACGTCCTCGGTCCCCAACTCACCCTGCACAGCGCCATCGGGCATCGGCAGCTGGTGCAGCAACTCGCCCACACAGCCCCCGAGCAGTTCCAGCCGCGCGCCATCTCCGCGTACGCCGAGCTGACCCAGCTGCTTGGCTGGCTGTGTTTCAAAATGGGCGATTACTCCAGTGCCCAGCACTACTACGACGATGCCCGCAGTGCCGCTCACGATGCCGAGAACGTCGAGCTGGTGACCTACATCCTGTGCACCATGAGCCACCTGGCGACCTGGCAGGGCAAGCCACTGGTCGGCATCTACCATGCCGTGGCGGCCGCCGTCTGGGCAGAGCAGGCACACAGCCCACTGGCCGAGGCTTATGCTGCCGACGTGGCCGTCCGGGCGTATGTAGCCGACAACCGGCCGGACAAGTGCCGAGAGCTCCTGGACCGCGAATACGCCGCCCAACAAACGGCACGCACAGACAAGCCGACGGCCGCCTGGTGGTACTTCTACGACGAATCCTTCTACTGGCGAACAGAAGGCGAATGCGCTCTGAAACTACGGCGGCCCGATGCCGCCATCACGGCCTTCGACAAGTCACTGACCCTGGTTGATCCCGCCAACCTGCACAACTACACCTTCCGCTTGCTCTTCCGGGCTGAAGCACGCATCCAGCAGTCAGCCGTTGCCGAAGCCAGCAGCATTGTGGGCGACGTCGCCCGCCTCACAGCCGGAAGTGCCTCCCAGCGGATTACTCAGCGCATCACGGACGTCCGGGCGCTCATGAAACCGTGGGAGCGAACCAAGCCGGTCCGGGAACTGGATGAACGGCTGGCCGCTTACCGTCCGGCCGGGGGCAGCGGCAACGGCACCATGAAACGGACGTACTCGCGGTAGTAGGAACCCGGCTTACCGGGCACGACGCCCATCTTCTGCCAGCCCCAGCGCTCATACAGGGCGTGTGTATCCGTGGCCTTGGGATTACTGGCGAGCGTGGCCCGCTCCTCGGAGCGCTCGGCGAGGAAGGCGTCGTGCACCGTCCGGCCGATACCTTGGCCCTGCCAGGCACGGCGTACCTCAATCTCGGACAGGACCACCGTGCGGGAGCCGGTCTCCTCGGTGAAGCCCTCGGGAGGCTCCGGAGACAACCCATCCCACCAGCCCCGCTCCGGCCGCAGGCGGTAGCCGAAGGCAAAGCCGACGAGCTGGCCGCCGATGGCGCGCCGTCACGAGGGAGTAGTTACGGGCCTCCAGTGCCTCCGTAGCCCGCTCCCGGAAGGCGCTGGACTTCTCGCGCGTGTCCTCACCCGGCACCGCGCCGTAGGCATCGGCGTAGACGTCGCACAGCTCGTCCATGAGCTGGGCTGCTTCGGTGCTGGTGTGAGGGGTGAGGGTGAGGTTCGGGGGAGGGGGCATGGGGGGAGGGTAGTAGGGTCGGCGCGACCGTTAGGCGAGGCTACAAGTCCGCCACGCGGCGCTAGGAGGCTGCTCGCAGACGGAGCGTGGCACAGCCGATCGCCGTCACAGTGGCAACAGAATCTCGTATCTTCGGAATGCTTACCGTCGACTCGCTTGAGGCTGGAGATCTTTTGGCTAGTGACGTACAGCAAGTGGAGATGTTTGCGAGCTTCCTCGCAGCCGGCCTCGCTATTGGAGAGGAGTGAGTATAAGGGTGAATCTGTAAACCGGATGCGCAGTTGAGATATGTACTGTATACTTTGCATGCGATAAGAAAGGGGTCGATAGATGACGGAACATCGAATGCCTGAATATGATCTAGGGATTGAAGAGTCTGCGCGTAATACTGATCAGCATGGGGAATGGATTCACGAGTTGTACGGACAGGAGGCCGTGCAGGCGCTTCGTCATGAACTTGAAGAGCGACGAGCGGAGCGTTTAAGTCGGCAAAGTTGGCTTGGTAGATTAGCAACACGTGTGTTTGGCCCTATGCTCGTCGACCCGCTAGAGATTATGTTCGGACCGAAAGACACGGGTTTGCGGACGGAACGGTGACCATTATCAGACCGATCTCTCATCGAGAACCCGGGATACTCATCTACAGCTGACGGGGCCGCCGCATTAAGGGGCACTGGCGACGAGCGGGAATCAGGTGTCTTAAACCTTCCCGCGATGCTATGTTCCTCTGCCCGGGCGACGCTCTATACAAGCAACACGTGGACGTACGGGTTAACTGCTACCTTGACCATGGCATCCTCACTGAAGCTGGACCCTTGATGCCGTACTGCTTGGCAAGGGCGCGGCTGGTGCTCCCGGCAAGGTAGGAGGCGACTAGCGTCTTGACGTCTGTCGGCGACAGGCGGTCACTGACTTGCCAGACTTGGGGAGCAGGACCGTCTGCCGAGAGCAGTTGGCCCTCTTCCTCCGTGGCTGGCGCCTCGTTGCTGACACGGTTCAGGACGCTGACCAGCGGACCTAGGAGTTCGGGGCGGTTCGAGTAGCGGCGGCATAGCTCCACCATGGTCTTGCACGAACCCGTCCTTGGCGGCCCTGATCTGGGTTACCCCCCGGTCCGGGCCGCTGTTTCACCCCTGCGTGGTGCGGCTGCTGTTGACGGTGGAGCTGCCGATCTTCCACTGGCCGTCCTCAGCGACCAGCCCGAAGTTGGTCTGCTCCTCGACGACCCGGCCGTCGGAGTAGAAGTAGCTGATCGTGGCGGTCACCGCGCTCGGTGATGTGGCGGTGACGTTGGAGGTTTCGACTCGCTGTATCGGACTCCAGAAGCTCTGGTATCCGCTGAAGCCTCCCGCGTGGTTGCGCTGGTAGTCGGCGGTGAGCCTGGGCCAGCCCGCTTGCAGGTTGGCGGGCATCAGGGCGTAATAGTCCGAAATCGCGGCCTGCAGTTGCTCCGGCGTGCTCTGCGGGGCGGCAGCGGTGGCCGGGGTGTCCGGTGTGGTGGGGGCCGGCGGTGTGGTGGGGGCCGGCGGGGTCGTGGGGACCGGCGGGGTGGTGGTCTCTCCGGTCGGCGGGGGCTGGGGTGGTGGTTGGTTCTGCGGGGTCTCCTGCGTCGTGCTTGGCGGGCTGAGGGCCTGCCCCGCGGTGGGTTCCTCGCCGTTGGCCAGAGTGGTTACGAGAATGATGCCGGCGGCCATCAGCGTGACCGCGACGGCCGTGACGGCGACGGCAGGGCGCCGGGCTGGCCGGTTCCTGCGCTCGATCGGCGGCCTCGGGGTGGGTGCACCCGGCCCTGCCGAAGGCTCGGTGGCCGGCCCCGCTGTCGTGGCCGGCCCTGCTGCCGTGGCCGGTACCGCTGCTGGCCGCGGCACCGCTGCCGGGGGCGACACGGCTGTGGTGGCTGGACCCTGGACGGGCGAGGGAGTGCGGGCGGCGACCGCGCTGAGCGCCTCCTGAGCCTGCTGCATGGTGGGGCGAAGGGTCGGGTCGCGTTCGAGTAGGCGCTCCAGCACGGGGGTGAGCGGACCGGCCTGCTCGGGCGGCGTGATCTCGTTGGTGGCGATCCGGTAGAGCATGGCCAGAGCGTTGTCGTCGAGCCCGAAGGGCGGTATCCCTTCGACAGCGGCGTAGAGAGTGGCACCCAGGGAGAACACATCCGCCGGGAAGTCGGCGGCCTGGCCCTTGGCGACTTCCGGGGCGAAGTAGGCCGGAGTACCGGCCAGGACCCCGGTGGCGGTCACGGTGCCGGCGCCGACTGCGCGGGAGATACCGAAGTCGGTGATCTTGGCCGTGCCGTCGTCGGCGAGCAGCACGTTGCCCGGTTTGACGTCCCGGTGCACGATTCCCACCTCGTGGGCGGCGGCCAGCGCAGCGGCGATCTGGCTACCGATCCTCGCCACGTCCGCGGGGGGCAATACGCCCCGGGTGGTCAGTGCGGTGGACAGACTCTCGGAGCTCAGATACTCCATGATCAGGCACGGCTTGCCCGCATGCGCGGCCACGTCGTAGACACTGATGGCGTGCGGGTGGAGTAGCCGCGCGGCGATGCGCCCCTCCCGCATCGCCCGGCGGTCGGCCTCCTCGGCCTCGGTCTCGCTCATGCCGGAGTGCAGCAGCAGCTGCTTGACCGCAACGATGCGCTGCAGGCGCTCGTCGCGGGCCTGCCAGACCACGCCCATCGCTCCGGTGCCCACCTGTGCGACCAGCCGGTAGCGTCCGGCGATCAGCTCGCCCTCGTCGGTCACAGCCCATCCTTCCGGGCGCGCGGATGTGCGCGTCGTTGCACGGTGTCGCGGCCCTCCCGGGACGCCCCCACCACTCTATGACGCTCCTACCACTCTATGAGGTCACGGGGATCGGCACAGGTCGGCGTCGTCCGGGAACTGCCGCACCGCTGACGCACTGCTCGTGGAACCGCTGTACGTCACCGCGCCACCGATGCATCCCCCGAACGATCGTCGGGACAGTTGTCATCACGTGCCCCGAGTTCGAGGCAGCACCCACCCGACGTAACGAACCCCGACCCCGGGGACGATGATGCTACGTAACAGGTTTCTTGTCGTTCTCTGGCCCGCCGAGTCGAGACCAGGAGGGCACGTAACAGCTCGGCGAGTAAGTTGAGGAATCGCGGTGTTTGATGCCGGAGACTGCGCACGATGCATGAGAGTAGTTATATGTCGGTCCAGCACTCCAAAGTCATCGTCGTGGTAAGATCGGTGTCCGGCGACGACCCCCTCTTCGCGGCGCTGGAATCTCTTACTGGCAAGTTTGCCCAGCACGTGGTCACCCGGACGCCCATGCGCGACTCTGACGAAGCGCCGTCGATGGTAGGGCTTGTCGAGGATGTATCGCGCGCAGCGTACGTCATCATCCAGGAGCCGCTGAAGGAACTCCGAGCAGAGCATATCACGGCGGCTACGGCGGCGCGTGCGTGTGACACTCCGCTACTACTGGTTAGTCCGGCAGGCGTGGCGATCACGAAGCTGATGAGTATATCTGATACCGCGCCTTCTCAAGTAGTTTTCTACCCGACCAGCCGCGAAGACTCGGCTGGCTGGGAGAAGCTGAAGAAGAGTCTTGAGCAGAAACGTCACGAAATCGAAAAAGCTCTTGCCAGGGCCGATCGTGGACAATATCTCGGTCCCATAATCTCAAATCTTAGCCGGGCAGCGGCAACACTTGACGAGGCTGCGCCGCCTCAAGACGTGGCCCTGACGATTGCGCGAATTATCGACGTGCATACCAGCTCCATAGACCTCACTAATCATGTCGACTTCATGCAGCTCGACTTTCCGGTCAACCTGTATCCAGAGCTGCTGAGCCAGCTGACAACGACTTTCTCGTCGGTACGAACCATCGCTGACCCAGTCGCGGAGCAGCTGCCATGGAGCAATCCGGTGGACCGCCGGTCGCTGGCCACGGTCACAGAAAGAATCTTTGCGATTGATGAAAAGCACGCCACGCAGTTCGGGTTGGAGTCACCTCTGGCGCAGTTGCACCTTGCGCTGCAAGCCGGAGGCAGAGTTTCTGTATTCAGAATGACAGAACCATTGCGATCGCGATTACTGAGGGGCTCAGCTGTCAATCAGCACCTGAAGGGCGTGAATCGCTTTTATGCGGGCAGCAACATAGTCGGTGGCTATGCCGACGAGGCGGGCGAGAACATTCGTTTGCTCGCCTTTCATGACACGGACGGTACCGAGAGCTCGTACGTCAGCGAGATGAAATTGCTCGCGGAAGTCGACAAGATCAAGAAGATCGCACCGCAGGACCGTGCGCAGGATCTGACGGCGCTGGCAAGCTGGGTTTATTCACATGTTCTTCCAAGTCCGCGGCTCGACTCGATCTACGAGCATGGGAGCAGCGCCTACGCTGACGATTACGACGGCAACATCGTTCGCGTGACCCGGGATACTATAGCCAGCTCGACGTCCTTGCCGAAGATGCGAA
>JBOHGM010000126.1:0-12288 GCA_050699435.1 Pseudonocardiaceae bacterium
GTGGGCGATACTGGGATCGAACCAGTGACCTCTTCGGTGTGAACGAAGCGCTCTCCCGCTGAGCTAATCGCCCCTCGCCGCCGCGACGGCTGGACCACCATACAGGATCAGCCGATGGGCCCCTGCAACCACGGTGCATCGATGCCGATCACCTGCGCGATGAGGCCGAACGCGTTGACCAGCCACAGCGTGATGATGACGGCCACGCCCGTCACGACCAGCAACACCAGGCGCAGCCCCAGGGTTTGGTGGCGCACCCACGCCGTCCACTGGTCGTAACGCCGCCGTGCGGCGTGGAGCAGCTTCCGGGCCCACACGAACTCCGATCCGAGGATCGCGAGCCCGGCGAAGACCACGAGCCATCCCGGACCGGGGTACGGAATCATGATGATGCCCGCGACGAGCACCGCAGTACCCACCACCCCTACCGCGATCCGGTAGGCCAGGTCGATGCCAGACCTGCGGCGCACCCGCTCCCGGAAGCGCGTATACCAGTGCTCGCGCGCGGCCCGGTCCGCGTCCCGTAGCAGTGCCTTCTCCTCGATCTTCCCGCTCAGTTTTCCACCTGCCCGCTCGCCATGACAGTTGTCGGCGCCGCAGGGGTGTGCCGGCCCGGCTCGAGCGAGACCGCGTAGCCGGTGAATTCTCCGGCGCCAGGGGTAGAGGGTACGTCGTGCAGAACGGGCCCGTCAGGCGCCACGTCGAACCCAGTCAGTGCCGTTGGCGCACCGTGACCGAGCCCCCACAGAACGTATATCTGGTCCGCCACGCGATTGCCCGGCAGGCCGGTGGGCACCACCGCGACATCGCCGCGGCCTGCGAGCACCATGCCCATCGTGCGGCCGCCCCTGGTGACCAGGGGCACCCGAACCGATTCCGGGTCCGCAGCACGCTGCATCGCCTCGGACATGGCCGTGGCCTGGCGAACCGCCTGGTCGCGCTCCCCGTCGAGCTGCACGACCCGGATTCCGAGCGCTACCGAGGCAGCAACCAGGACCACGGCCGCTGCCGCCGTGAGCACCCTGCTGAAGGGCCGCATCACGTTCTTGGTGCGCGACGTCGCTCGCTCCAGGGGGATGACTGGCGCCGCTGCACCGGTACTTGCGACGGCGAGCACCCGTTGCTCCAGCTGTGGGCTCGGGGTCAGCTCTGGGATGGACAGGCCGAGCGCGGCACCGACGCGCTCGGCCTCGTCGACGATGCGGGTGCACTCCGGGCACTCCAGCAGGTGTGCGACGACCAACGCCTCCTCGGCAGGCTCCAGGGCGTGTAGACCCCACCCGACCGCAAGCTCGGCGAGCGGGCAGTGCGGAGCAAGACTCTGGTCGCTCACCGGTTCACCTCCCTGACCTCGCGCGCCTCAGTGACCAATGCCTCAGGCCCCAGTTGCTCGCCGAGCAACGAACGCAGCCGCTGCACCCCAGCGAACATGCGGGACTTCACCGTGCCCAGCGGAACCTCGGTGAGAACGGCAATCTCACGCTGGGTATGCCCGCCGAAGTAGGCCAGTGCGAGCACCTTGCGTTGCTCGGCAGGTAGTCGATGTAGTGCCTCGCGCACCTGGCCGGCCGCAACTCGGGCCATCGCCGCCTGGTCGGCGCCCGGCACTGGCGTCGGCGACCACTCCTCCCCCGCCTCGGGTGCCGGTACCACGCGCCGACGGACTGTGCTCTCCCTCCGCACGGCATCCACCGCCTTGTGGTGAATCAGCGTGAGCAGCCAGGTGGCGAAGCTGCCCCGAGCAGGGTCGAAGCGACGGGGATCTCGCCACAATGTCAGGAACACTTCTTGCACCACCTCCTCGGCAAGCCCGTCGTCTGCACAGATCCTCCGAGCCAGCGAGTAACAGGGCCGGCCGAAGCGCTGGTAAAGCTGGGATAGCGCTGCTCCATCGGCGTCCCCGAGCCGGCGCGCGAGTTCGGCGTCAGACGCTTCCCCCTCCGGTGTAGCCACAGGTGGCGCGGGCCGCGAAGTGTCTCCCGGCCGGTCGGGCCGGTGGGCGCTCGAGCGAGCCTCATCGACCACCAGTGACGTCCTCACGTTGTACCTACGCCGGTACCGGCCTGGTCGGTTCAGATTAGTGGCCGTGAACATTCGCGCAGACGGGCGGTCTGCAGGCAACGTTGAGCGACGTTCTGGCTCTCCCCGACGGGAGTGCCTGCCCCGTCCGAGTGGTCTGGGTTGGGCATCCGGGCGTAGCACGGGTGCCACCGCGTCACACGAGCACGAGTCACTCGTTTCAGGCCCGAAGGCACAGAAAGGGGCGACAACGATGCGCAACGACCATGTGACTCTCCGTTCATGTGCGGTGTTCGATCTGCTGGCGCCGCGCACTCCCGCGGTGCCTGTACAGGTTGAGCTCCGCTACGACACCCGGGATCCGTTCGCCGTGGTAGCGGCTTTCCGCACCGGGCGGGCCGGCTGGGTGGAGTGGGTCTTCTCCCGGGACCTGCTGGCGGACGGCCTGCTCACCGAAGCCGGAGAGGGCGACGTGCGCATCCGGCCAGGATGCGGCGAACCCGAGATCGTCGTGGTGGAACTGAACTCCCCCTCGGGCCACGCGGTGTTCGAAGCCAACGCCCAGCGGCTCGCCGAGTTCCTGGACGCCAGCTATGACGTCGTCCTGCCTGGGCACGAGACCCTCTGGATGAACGTTGACGATGCACTCGGCCAGCTGATAGCCAACGAGCTACCGTGAACCGAGGGCGGTTTGTCCCGGCTTACCGGGTCGGCTAAAGTCCTGAGCACACCAGGACGGGCAGCCGGATCAGGTCCCGCCGGGGGTATGCGGACGTAGCGCAGCTGGTAGCGCATCACCTTGCCAAGGTGAGGGTCGCGGGTTCGAATCCCGTCGTCCGCTCTGAGCGGCCCCCCACGCCGGGCCGCCCTGGAGCCGGTCTCCTGGGGGTCTGTATCAGGTCGTCGGTCCTCGGAGCCCGTTCGGGAACTAGGCGCGGCGGAGTGGCCGAGTGGTTGAGGCAAGGGCCTGCAAAGCCCTCTACGCGGGTTCGATTCCCGCCTCCGCCTCGGGCGATTAGCTCAGTGGGAGAGCGCTACCTTGACACGGTAGAGGTCACTGGTTCAATCCCAGTATCGCCCACCATCGCGGTCCTACTTGAACCGTGGTCCGCGAGGACCACGCCGAGAAGGTCCGCGTCGGAAGCAAGATCGAAAGCGGCTCCATCCTCGTCGAGGGTGGGGCCGCTTTCGTCGTTTGTGCTGGTCAGGGCGGTGCGTGCACCCGTCGCTCCAGCCTCGACCAGGCCCTTGATGCCGTCAGCGAGGTCGTGTCCGGCGATGTCCTCGGCGTCGATGTGGAGTTTGGAGAAGATGACTTTGGTCATAGCTCGCTTCACCGCGTCGCTGCCTCGGCGGAAGAAGGCTTGAGGGGCAGCCAGGAGCGCGAGGGCTGCCGAGAAGAACTGTTGCCCCTCGTCCAGCTTGCTCGCGGTGTCGGTGAGCTGACCTTGAATCTCGTTCCGCTCACGTTCGATGTCGGCGAGCTTCTTCTTGATCTTCGCCCTGGGCCACTCTGGGTCGTCCAGCAGGTCGAGCAAGCCGTCTTCCTTGGTGTCCAGCTCGTCCAGTCGGGCGTTCATGCGCTTCTTGAGGCTGCTGAGGTGGCCTTGCTCCAAGAGCAGGGCGTCATCGAGCTGGCGGCGTACCGCGGCCTGGAAGTCATCCCGGAGCCGTACCGTGCCGAGGTGTGCGTCCACTGCGGCTTCGATCTTGGCGACGGCAAGGTACGGCAGGTCGCACAGGTGCTTCTGACGGCCTCGGCACAGGAAGTAGAAGTAGGTGCCGCCGTTGCCTTTGCCGGGGATCAGCACCAGCCGCGCGCCACAGCGGTGGCACCAGAGCAGACCCTTGAGCCAGTGGTGGTGTCGGCGCTGGCGGGTGCCACCTCCGCCGCGCAGGGCGAGGACGCGCTGAACGCGGTCGTAGGTTTCCTCGGTGATGAGCGCCTGGTGCCGGCCGGGGTACTCGTCGCCCTCGTACGTGATGAAGCCGCAGTAGTAGCGATCGGTCAGAATCTCGTAGAACTGGCTGAGCGATAGCGGCTTTGCTGGTGTGCGCCGCGTGGGCCGGGTGCGCAGCCCGGCGGCGTTGACTCGCTCAAGAGCTTCCTCGGCGGTGTACTGGCCGCTGGCGAACAGGTCGATGCCCTTGATGATGAGCGGTCCGCGGTCCGGGTCGATGGCGACAGTGCGAATCTCGCCGCCTTCGGGCTTGGGCTCACGGACGTTGAGGTACCCGAGCGGGGTCGGTCCGATCGTGCCGCCGTTCTTGGCCTTCTGGCTCATCTTGTACTTGATGTCCGCGCCGCTCGCCTCCGATTGGTACTGGTCAACCGCGTGGATGATGGCTTCGACCATCGAACTCTCGGGGCTCTCGCCCATGTCGAGGATGGTGGAGACGACGCGCGTGCCAACCTTCTTGAGGTCGCGCTTGGTGATTCCGGCGTCCACGCCGTTACGAAAGACGCGGTTGAAGTGGTAGACGATCACACAGTCGATGTCTTTCTGAGCCTTGACCCAGGCGATCATCTCTTGGAACTTGGGTCGCTTGTCGATGCTTGTGGCCGACCGGCCTGGTTCAACAAACTCCTCCACGATGTCGGCGTTCAGTGAGTCGGCCTTGCGCTTGCCCGCTTCACGCTGTGCGGGGATGGAGATTCCTTCGGGGTCGTAGTCGGTGTGCACCTGTCCCGGCGTTGATACGCGAAGGTAGAGAACAGCACGTTTACGTCGTCTTGTGCCTGTAGCAAAGTCCCGCACATGGCTGTTCAGCGTGGTCTCGCTCATGATGCCTCCCTACGAAGGTGAGTCGTCAGTGGGTTGTTGGTCGGCTTCGTTCATCATTTCCCGGCCGAGGATGATGACAATTTGAGCCATAAGGTCGGAATCTATGTCACCGAGTGGATCTCCATAAGCGTGCACCTCCCATTCGGGTCGCTTGGATTCCATGCATTGGTCCTCCAAAGATTCTTTCAGGACGTGTCATGTGTGCCAAGAAAGGACAGGCTGTCCTATTTGGCCCGCGGGCCGTCTAGGCGGCCTGCTTCCAGTCTGCTGGCGACTCAGTTTTGACGGCTAAGTTGACGGCAGCCACGCCGAGGAACAACGCTTTTCGACGCCGTGTGAGCGAGTTGTTCACCTCTGTGATTCGTGTGCTGAAGGGTGTCAGCATGGTGTTGGCTCGAATTCTGGTCCCAGCATTCGGGGGTTCGAATCCCTCCACCCCAGCCATGAAATTATAGAGGTGAAGGCGCCGATCAGGCGTCTTTTCCTGTTGTTTGTCAATAGCCAAAACCAGCGTTGACGGCTGTTTTGACGGCAACGCGGGCTCTTCCGGGTGGTCCGCGTTGCCGTCAAGGTCAAACTGCTGCTCAAGCCGTGTAAGCGCGTCACGGCGACTACTCAGGTCATCATGTTGGTAGATCTGCTGTGTCGTGACGATGTTGGAGTGGCCCAGGATGAGCTGGACGTCTCGTGCGGGAACGCCAAGATCTTTCAGCAGTGTCGCCGTGGTGTGTCGCATGTCGTGTGCTCGGGCAACGCGCAGCCCCACGCTCTTGCAAGCACGTTGGAATGCCCGGGTGAAGGTCTGCGGCGCTACTGGGCCGCCACCCTTCTGGGCCGCAAATACCAAGCGCGGGAGAAGGTCGCCCGAGGCTGCATACTTGGCAAGCAGTACCTCGCGGGCAAGGCCGACCAAAGGCAAGACCCGGCGGCTGGCCTTCGTCTTAAGCGGACCTTCGCTGACGACTCCGTTCGCCCTGTACACCTGCTGCTCGATGTGCAACTCACCACGAGCGAAGCGCACGTCCTCCCACCTGAGTCCGATCACCTCGCCGCGGCGAAGGCCGTAGACGAGCAGTAAGACAAACGCAGGATAGAGCCAGTGGTCCTGGTTCTTCTTAAGGAAGTGCGTCGCCTCGGCTAGCGTCCATGCCGCACCGATCGACGAAGAGCGCCCGGGAAGTTGCACCAAACGTGCCACGTTCCGGCCGACAAGTTCCTGCCGCATGGCGCTCGTCAGTGCTGAACTCAAGATCTCTCGGAGCATCTGAACGACGCGGTGAGACCGACCGCTGGCCATGTGGTGATTGAGGTAACTCTGTAGAGCTGGCGCCGACAGTTGAGTAAGTAAGTGGTGGCCGAGTTCCGGTTTGAGATGAAGGCGTACCTTGATCTCGTAGGACTCATACGTCGTTGGCCGTCTGGTCGGCCTGATGATGTGTTCGAGCCAGTAGTCGAGATAGTCGCCGAGTCGCCACGCCTTGTCGGGCATGGCGATGCCTTGGGCTTGTTTTGCCTTCGCTTCGGTGAGCTTGGCGTGCACCTCGGCGCGGGTGGCACCATAGACGCGTAGTCGTTTCCGAATGCCACTGCTAGTGAGGACGTAGACAGCCCCTTCCCAGCGACCATCTTTGCGGTGGTAGATCGACCCTTCGCCGTTGGAGTTACGGCGGCCCATCTACGCGGCTTCCTCGCTACGCTGTTGCATGAACTCTTCAAGCGCGGCCCTCGTCATCAAGCGGCGTCGGCCGATCGTGATAGTTTTGATCTCACGTTTTTGTACTAGCTGGTAGAAAGTCCACGCGCTAATGCGAAGCTTCGCGCAGACCTCTTTGACGGTCAGCAGGTCCGTGTTGGATGTGCTTGCGCTGGCTGTATTTGATGCTGATGTCATCCCAAATGTTCCCCTTCCTTTTCAATTATGAAGCAATTATGTCTGTTTGTTAATGCTTGTTGGTGTGTGTTTAGTGTGGCGACGGATAGCAGAAATGAGTGCTACCCGTCGCCCTTCGAGGTGGAGCGCTGCCCGATTGGTGCTACCCCTCGGTTCCGGCCTTGCGGCTACGGGTGCCGGTGGGCTTGGTCGGCGTAGCAATCTCGCCACCACCGAACAGCCCTTCGATAGCGCCGCGACGGGCTGCGGCCTCGCGCTCGATCTCCTCCAGCGCTTGGCGGGCGCGCTCGGCGAAGTCGCCTTCGGCCCGCTTGGTTTGGACGTAGTGCTCAACCGCTCGCAGGGCGGCATCTCCCAACGAGATGCCGTCGAGCTGTGCGACGAGCGCGAACTGAGCATGCAGAGCGTCGGGCAGCTTGATGCCCAATGTCTTCACGCCATTACGTGGCTCCGTCATGACGGAACCCCCTTCCTCGGTGTGGTGTGACTGCTCTCGGGATTGAGCGCAGCCACAGGCCACCGAGGAGGTGGCCGTGTTGGGTCAGCGCATGAACACGTACAGGCGGCCGTCGATGCCGGTCACGGTGTCCCAGCTTCGGGCTGCGTCTTCGGCCATTGCGGCGTAGTCGAGGGTGACGTAGGGCTGAAGTAGCGGGTCCATGATGCGCCCGCGTTGCTTCTGCCAGCCGAGATCGTCAGCGACTTCTCGCATCCACGCTTCGGCGTTTTCGTAGCTGCCGACGTAGAAGTCGTTGAACCGTTCGAGCACCACGCGGTCGTCGGTGCCGTTGATCGCTACCCATGCGCTGTAGGCAAAGCCGTGTTCGGCAACTCCCTTTGCGAGCAAAGAGATGAGCGTTGTGTCGGTGTAGTCGTGGAGGTCGAGTCCGGCGAAGTCTTCGGTTGCCTGTACCGCCCACTCGGTTGCGTCTGGCGTGGGCGAGCTGGCGAGCATGGCGGCGACGTCGTCGTCCAGCTCGTTTGGTTCCTGGTCGGCGTCGATCCACAGACCATGCGAGATGCCGCGCTGGGCGCTGGTCGTGTCCGCCACGTAGATGCGGGGTTCGCACTGCTTCACGCGCTCAGCCGATTCGTCGGTGTCGTGGGTGGGCCAAGGTGGTGCCTCCTCTCGGATGGATAGCTGGTCGGTGTGTCCGGTGATGGATTCCTCGAACTCGATGAAGCTCTGGGCGTCTTCGGCGTTCATGCCGAGATCCATCAGTCGTTCGAGCTTGGCGCGATCACGTTGTCGCTCTCGGGCGGCGTCGATGCGCGCGTTCTCGATGTGGGCTTGTGCCTCGGGGTCGTCGGTGCCGTAGCTGTTGGCTTCGGCGGGTGTGTGTTCACCTCCTTCTGGTTTCTTCGGTGGCTTTTCCATTGCTTTCCTCCTTTCGCAATTTGTTCTGTTCTGGCAGCGGTGATCCGCTGCTCGGCCTGCTGGGCGTACGCGGGGTTCAGCTCGATACCGACCCAGTCGCGCCGGTGCTGTTCGGCTGTGATGGCGACGGTGCCCGCGCCCATGAACGGATCAAGCACTCGGCCTGGGCGCCAGGTGACGTGTCCGCAGGCTGGTGTCAGTAGGCCGACCGGGAGCTCTCGACCGTTGACGACTTCGCGGGCAGGCATCCACGGTGCGCCGCATTCCAGGCACACACGCTCGGGGGTCGTCGCCAGCAGCGGACGGCGAACCAGTTCAGCCGGAAAGGTGGCGAAGTGCGCGCCCCGGTAGTTGGCGGTAGCAAGGCGCCAAACATCACCAGGGTTCTTGCCCAGGGGGTGGCTATCCCGGCCGCGCGCCTTCATCGCGGCAAGTCCCTGGTTAAGGTCAATGCGCGGTGTAATGCCCTTGCCGAGTGCCGGGACAGCCTCACGGGGCGGATAGGTACTGTGTCGCAGCCGCTTCACCGCCGGCGCGGGTGGGCCGGTTGGCTCGCGGATGGCGTCCAGATCGAAGTGGTAGCGCTGGGCACGGGTGAAGAAGTAGACGAACTCGTGCGTGGTCGTCAGCCGGTCGGCGACGGAGGACGGCATCGGGTTCGTTTTCGCCCAAATGACTTGGTTACGTAGTAGCCACCCGGAACGGGTCAGCCGAAGTGCAACTCGTTGCGGAGCAAGCAGCAGACTTTTCTTCGCCGCGCCATCGTTGGGTGTTCGAGCGTAGCTGTCGCCGAGGTTGAGCCAAAGGCTTCCGGTAGGTGTGAGCACACGAGCGAATTCCACGGCCAGGGCAGCGATCTCGTCAGCCCAGGCGTCGACGGTGGCCTCCGCGCCAAGTTGGCCGTCGTGACCGTAGTCGCGGAGCGCCCAGTACGGCGGGCTGGTGATGATGCTGTCCACCGCGGCGTCGGGCAGCTCCGCCAGCCGAGCGCGGGCATCTCCTACGAGAATCCGGTTGAGCGGCAGGTTGGATATGGAACTCATAGGGCACCTCCTTCGGCGGGAAGCTGCGTGAGGTACTGGACTGCCTCGGTGGTCAAGCTGACGGCGAACAGCGCGCGGGCATCGCGGGGCAGTCGGGCGATACCGCGCACAATGGCGTGAAGTCGGTCGGTTGTTGGGACGAGCCACCAGACTCGGGGGAAGACGCCGTGAGCTTGTTGCTCGTTGGCCGTGCGCCAATAGGCGACGTAGACGGCCAACTTGCGGGCAATGGTCGGCAGGCTCTCGGTGTCTTGATCTTGCTCGATGAACGCGCTGATCTCGTACTCACCCACGCCGAGCCGCACGAAGGCGTCCGGCTTGAGCGTGACGGCTTGCCCGCCGAGCCCACCGAACCGACGCCATGCACCGGGCTCTCCGGTGAACTCGAGGAGATCGCTTGCTCCGCTGCGGCTGTGTTCGACCAGGCACACGTACAACTCGCTGACCGCCAGGACGTGGGCCTGGAAGGCGGGCTTTGTCTCGATAACCCGACGGTGCCGACGAGGGGATTCGGCGTCGAGGTCGAGCGCGGCGTAACCCCAGCCGGACAAGCCGACCACGAAGCCTTCACTGCCAGCTCGCATGCCGCCGACGCGCCGGGATAGGCGCACGATCACGCCTAGTTCGCTCAGTCGCTTCAGCGCCGCGCGAGCCTTCCGAGCTTGGGTGATCGGATCACCTGTTGGAAAGTGGAGGCGGCGTAGCTGTTTCCCGGTCAACAGGCGAAGCTCGGCAAGGTCACGCAAGATCTTCAGGTCTCGCTCGGACAGCTTGTCTCGCAGCCGGGCGGCATGGCCCCGGCGGCTCACTGGGCGCCTCCACGGGTGGCGATGTGTCGAAGGCGCGAGCGGAGCGTTTTCGCATGTGGGAGCTGTGTCGAGTTGATGCGATGGGTAGGGCGACCGGTAGGAGGACAGGGGTACGTCATGATGTCCTCCGTTTCGTCAGTCCAATCGCCTCGTCAGGTGTGTCACCTCCGCCCCGCCACCGTTCGACGAGCTGCGCGTCAAGCTCGTAGGGATTGACGCCATAGCGCTCAGTGATCTCGTAGCGGGCTGCTATGGGATTCTCGGTGGCGGGCGGCAGGTCGAGTGTCTGAACGGCGAACGGCGCACTGGTCGCTCCATTCACGAGGACTTGGGCGGCCGCGTGGTAGGCCGGAAGCCGCATCAGGTCATCCGGGGTGACGGCCCCGCCGAGCACTCCAGCAAGGTCCTTCGCGTCCGCCTTAGCAGGCCGGAACGCCACGCGGGATCGGGTGTTCGCCAGAACGGCTGCCCTGAGTGTTGGGGTGAGCTGAGCAAGGTGCTGGTGCGCCAGAGTGAAGCCGGTGTTCATGCCTCGCGCAGTGGCCAGCATGTCGCCGAAGTCCATCCCGGCCGTGAACGTCTGCCACTCGTCCACGATCACCGACACTGGGCGTCGCTTGTCTTGTGGTACGGCGGCTTGCCGTTGCACGGTCTCCCGCAATTGTCCTAAGAGGAGGCTGCCGAGTAGGCGCGTCGTCTCCGGGCCGAGCACGCCGGTATTGAGATTCACCAGCACGACCAAGGGCTTCTCGTACAGCTCATCCAGCCGCACGCTTGGGATGGGCTGCCCCAGCAGGCGGCGGATCGGATCACGTGCGGTGAAGGCGCGGGTCTTGTTGAGGATCGGCATGACGACGCGGGAGCGCTCCAGCTCCGATAGTTGATCGAACCAGGCTGCCCACGGGGCGAGTGTCAACGGGTCGGTGGTCTTCGCCAGCACCCGACGCCGGAAGCCGCTGTCGGTCAGCAGCACCGGTACATCGGTCAGCGTTCCGTCTTCCAGCCGTGAGGCCATGATGAGCGCGTGCAGAAGCACGTCCGTCGAGCGCGGCCCGATCGCCGTGCCGAACACCTCACGGAACAACTGAAGGAGCGAGTCCGCGCGTCGTTCGGCGTCATGACGTGGGCCGCTCAACGGGTTGAAGCCAAGGATCAGGCCAGTAGTACCCGGCTCGACCAGGCGGACGTTCGCCAGGTGTTCCCTGGGGAGACGGGCGAGCACATCGGACACCAAGTCGCCCTTGGGCTCCAGGAGGAAGAGGCTTCGACCTGCTTCGATGTCACTCAGGATCCAGCGGGCGAGCATTGTGCTCTTCCCAGCTCCTGTGGGTGCGATGACATGCACGTGACTGGCAATGCTCTTGGCAGGCACGCGAACCAGCGCGTCCCTGGACTGCACGTGGACACTTTCGCCGATGATCCGGTCACCGTCGGCCTGTTCGGGAGCATCAGCCGGGACGAGAAGTGACCGCGGTGGCGGACTCAGCATGGAGTCGCGCCCCGGCATGCTCACGCCATCCACCGGCCAACTGAGCAGGACAGCCAACTCGGCCGCGTTGACGCTACCGCTCCACGTACGGCGCTTACCTTGCACCCGCCAGAGCTGGGAGGCGATCCGGCTCGATTGCCACCACCCGCTGATGTGGGCGTGTGGGCCCGAGGCGAGAGACAGCGCCGAGACGGCCGGGCCGATGAGCTGAGCGCCGCGCCGCGAATCCTCGGCGACCGCACCAATCCGCCCTCGGACACCAAACAGGGGTTCGCTGATCTTCTCCCGCCAAGCGGTGCGCTCGGTGCTGTCGGGCTTCCGCGGTTCGATCATGCCGAGCGCCTCAAGTGGTGCAAACCGCGCCGGCGCCTGCGTCCGGGTGAAGCTCGGGCCGACGACCCATTGCACGACGATCGCTTCCTTTGCCCCGAGACGACGGCGCAGTCCCAGCAATCCGGCCGCGACCGCTCCCGCAGTGTCGAGCCGGAGCGGATAGGCAGCGCTGGAGGGTTGGACTTCACGAGCGGTCACTGGCACTTGGCGCGGTGATGGCTTCACCTTGACGAGTGAGAGTCCTGGAAGCTGTGCGGCTAGGTCAGCTGGCGAGTGCCGCGCGATCTGCTCGTCGAAGCCGACCAGCCAACGGGCCGACTCCTTCGTGATCCACAGCTCGAACACCACTACGGGCTGATGCCGCCCGATGCCGAGCTGCGGGCGACCAGCCAAGACCCGCACCATCCCCGTCAGGCGGCTAAGCGTCAGATCCGGGGGTGGAAACGCTTCGCGCCACTGGAGCTCAGGCATAGGCGTGTCCCCGCCAAGCGTTGTCGTTAATACGATAATTTAAGTCAACGTTGGGCATGAAAAACCCTC
>JBOHGM010000127.1:0-12286 GCA_050699435.1 Pseudonocardiaceae bacterium
GGCATCTTCGTCACGGCGTTCGGGTTGCGTGGCGCCCTCGATGCGCTGTTCGCCGCCGGCTCGCTCCCGATCACCGGAGTTGTCGGGCTGATAGCCGGTGCGGTGCAGGTATCGGTTGCCAACCGAGCGTCCATCGCTGGCCCGAACTCGTAGGAGAGCCGACGGCCGTGACCCCCCGCATGGGTCAGTCGGCGAGTAGGAGGGCGACCGGATAGCGGGAGAGCAGGTCGGCCAGCGGGGCTGCGCCCGACGCGGAGAAGCCGGTGAGCGCGTCGGTCCAGGAGCCTTCGGGCAGCGGCAGCGCGGCACCAGCCCACCCGCCGCGGGCGGCCAGGGTGACCGGAAGCCGGGTGGCGACCGCAACCACCCCACGGCGGGCGAACGCGACGACATGCCGGGCGGCCGAACCCGTGGCGCGCAGCGGCGTGTACCCGGTGAACCGCTCGGGATGGTCGCGGCGGGCGCGCAGGGCCCGAGACACCACGAGCAGTTTGGCCGCCCCCGAGGTGTCCACCTCGGGCAGCCACCCCTGGTCGAGCCGGCGGAGCAGGTCGGCGCGCGTGGTGAAGTCGACCGGCCGGCGGTTGTCCGGGTCCACCAGGGACAGATCCCACAGCTCACTGCCCTGGTACACGTCCGGCACGCCGGGCATGGACAGCTGCAGCAGCGTCGCGGACAGTGCGTTCGATCGGCCCGGCGGGATGATGCGCGCCGCCAGCCGAGCCACGGCGGAACACAGTGCGGGGTCCTCCAGCGCCGCGTCGGCGACCGCGTGCATGGCGGTTTCGAACGCCTCGTCCGGGTCGTTCCAGCCGGTCCGGGTCCGGGCCTCCCGCATGGCCTTGGTCAGGTAGCCGTGCAACCGGTCGGCGGGCAGCGGCCACGCCCCGACCAGGGTCTGCCAGAGCAGGTGCCCCAGCGCCGGATCGGGCACGGTGGCCCCAGCCATCTCGGCCAGCGCGGTGCACTCCTGGACCGCCTCGGCCCAGGTGTCGGGTACCTCGGCGAGCACCGCGAGGCGGGCTCGCACATCGGCGGATCGTTTGGTGTCGTGGGTGGACAGCGTGGTCATCCCCTGCGGGGCGATCTCGTTCCGGCGCGCGGCGGCGGCGTGGAAGGCATCCAGGTCGAGCCCGAAGCGGGACGGCTCGCCGCCCACCTCGTTGAGCGCGACGAACCGGGTCCAGCGGTAGTAGGCGGTGTCCTCCACACCCTTGGCCATCACCGCACCGGACGTCTGCTGGAACCGGATGGCGAGTTCGTCGCCCGGGTCATGCAGCCGGGAGGAGAGCGCCGCCAGCGTCGCGCCTAGGTCTGGACGCCGGTGTCGGGCGGCGTCCAGGGCGGCATCGAGGTGCTGGGCGCCTTCGGGTAGATAGGAGCGGTACACCGGGAAGCAGGCCAGCACCTCGGCCAGCCCGTCCGCCGCACCGGGGATGTCCGGTGCCAGCGCGGCGAGCCGGCGCAGCTCGGAGCCGAGCATGCCGGTGGCGACGTCGAGCTTGCAGTCGTACACGAGCTGCGCCCAGTCGGTGCGGACCCCGGTCAGCTCGGTGTCCAGCGCGGTGAACGCCGGCTCGCCGGCCGAGTCGATGAGTACCCCGTCCACCTCGGCGAGCGCGTCGTAGCCGGTGGTGCCCTCGACCGGCCACGACCGGGGCAGCTCCTCGCCGGTCTCGAGGATCTTCTCCACCACGATCCACGCGTCGGGAGCGCGCTCGCGCAGCATGCGCGCGTAGCCCCCGGGATCGGTGAGCCCGTCGGGATGGTCGACGCGCAGCCCGTCGACATCACCCTCGGCGACCCAGCGCAGCACCTCACCATGGGTGGCGGCGAACACCTCCGGGTCCTCCACCCGCACCGCGGCCAGCTCGCTGACCGCGAAGAACCGCCGGTAGCCCAGATCAGCCCGCCAGGAGACCAGCCGGTAGTGCTGCGCCTCGTGCACCTGCTCCGGCGTGCCCGCCGCGGCCGTCCCGGGCGTCAGCGGGAAGACGTGCTCGTGGTAGCGCAGCAGCTCACCGTCCACCCGCAGGTCGCCCAGCGCGTCTGGCGAGTCGGCCAGCACCGGCAGGCGCACCGGCCGGCCGGTGATGTCGAACCAGCGCGCGAAGCGCGACGACGGCCCGTGCGCCAGCAGATCCCACCATGCCGGGTTGGCTCGGGGGACGGCGACGCCGAGGTGGTTGGGCACGATGTCGACGATCAGCCCCAACCCGTGCGCGCGGATCGCGGCTGCCAGCGCCCGCATGGCGGACTCGCCGCCGAGCACCTCGGACACCCGGGCGGGATCGGCCACGTCATAGCCGTGCCTGGAGCCCGGCATCGGTTGCAGCAGCGGCGAGGTATACACCGCGCCTGCGCCCAGCGAAGCTAGATAGGGCACCAGCGCCGCAGCGTCGGTGAAGCTCAAGCCAGGTCCGAACTGCAGCCGGTACGTCGAGGGCGGCGCTGCTGTCACCTCGCCACCTCCGCAGGAAGCCGGCAGGAAGGCTCGGCAGCGAAGCGGAGAACTTTGCACGGCCACGGTTGCACGACAGCTCCCTGGGTTTGCGTCGGGTGGGCTTCGACGGCTCACGGCTCACGCTAGCCGAATACGGCCAGTATGATCCGTCGGCGGACGCGATTATCCAAGCTGAGGCAGGTATCTGATAGCCGCCTACCGAGAACTTCCCTTGAACAGGGTCTAGCTCCTGCTACGCTTCCGCGTAATCACGCTTGGTGGGTGACCTCGGCGAGTGGTAGTCGCTACCATGCAGCCGAAGCGAAGCGCGTGAACGCTGTCTGGAGGACGTCCGCACGAGGTGCGCACTCGTAACGAAAGGCGAGTAGGTGACATGGCAGACCAGGTGTGGGCCGAGCAACATCCGGTTCGTCAACTGCTGCTTGAGAGGCGAGCGGCCCACAGCAAGCCGGGCGACAGGGATGATGACTTCAAAGTTGGCCTGGCAATCGAAGGTGGTGGAATACGAGGGGTCGTATCAGCTGCCATGCTCACGTTCTTGGAGGACCTTGGGTACGCGGAAGCCTTCGACGCGGTGTACTCGTGCTCTTCAGGGTCGGTCAACGCCGCATACTTCATCATGAGACAAACCTGGTTCCCACTGTCGATCTACTTCGACGATCTCACAACGGGAGAGTTTCTCGATTTTCGGCGTGTCCTGTATCGGCGGGCGCCGATGGATCTGGACTTCATATTCGACGACGTACTCGTCAAGCGTAAACCTCTTGACTATGAATTCATCATAAGGGCAAAGCAGCGTCTGCATGTCATGGTCACCGACGTCGACGCCCTCAAGCCGTTCGACGTCTCCGACTTCAGCTCACCGGCAGATCTGCGCTCGGCGCTTATGGCGAGTGCCTGGTTGCCGCTGGCGACGAAGGGTACGGCCAGTTTTCGCGGCAGCCGAGCGATAGATGGAGGGATACTTCAGTTTCACCCGTTCAGATCAGCAGTGGCTGACGGTTGCACACACATCCTGTCGCTCAGTACGAGGCCCATGGGACCGCCTAAGAGGAGGTTGTCCTTGACTAACCGAATAGTTGCACGACACCTGGAACGTATGCGCCCCGGGTTGGGTGCGGGATTCATTGCTTCGATGATGCAATATATGACTGAAGACAAGCCGTTTCTTGCCCACAGCAGATTGCATCCGAACGGCAGTCCCGCAGTGCTCGATCTCGCGCCCTTGCCTGGAACCCCAGAAGTCAAGAGGCATGAGGTCGACCGCGCGCTGCTTCTCGACGGCGCAAGATCAGCTTACTGTGCCGCCTATCTGGCCTTGGAGGGCAAGAAGGTGCAGGTCGTTCCGAGGCTGACTGTCTACTACCCGGAAGACATGTCGTCGCCCGAAGAAGTCGACGAATGAGTGATCCACCCGTTGTCGATTCTGCGTCCAGCACCGACGAGATACGGAGGCTGTTCAAAATCGTCACGGTATTCCGCGACGGTACCATTGATCCGGAACAAGTGTACCGGTTACACGAGCTTTGCCCCTCTCTCAATAGTTGGCGCTGTTTGATCTCCGCTATTCCACGCGACAAGCTCTCCTTTCACCTGGAAGCTGGTATTCAGCGCGCGGAAGCCATTCGTCTGCTTTCGAAATGGTGTCGTAGCTTTGCCGGCAGCAGTCCGGCTGGTTTTGACGATGGCGCCGCTGAGATTCACGGCTTCCTCTCGGTTCTGCTGATTACTCTCATCACCATCGAGGAAGGAGCGCTATCGTCCAGCGGGTCCCGCAGTGATGCGCTGGATGGCAAGTTCAGGGAAATCTCGGACAAGCGCTCGATGAGTCGGCACAATTGTGAAGAAACCTGCCAAGCTCTGACGAGAATCCCTTCAGTCAGATCGGTCTTACTGGACCTCTATGCGCCGGACGACGCGAGTCCTGTGCCCTTGTCGCCAGTGGATCGCGAGCAGCAGAAGAATGCAGTTGCGGGATGGAATCGCTTGCAGGCGGACTCGCTCAGGTTTCACCGCCACGGATCGACCTCGTTCAATATTTATCCATGTGGGTGCACTCAAGGACGTTTACGTGTATGCGACGTTGGTTGCGCTCGTCAACGTCGGCATGTTCTATGTTATCAAGACAGGAGCGAATGCGCTCGACATTCGTACGGGACTCAACCGGTGTTTCCTGGCAGCTGAGCGGCTTCGGTACGAGAAAGAGCGAGGAGTCTCACGCGGTCCGCTCCAGGACCACCAGTGACCGCGCGGTCACGGTGATGGTGTCCTCTCCCGCGGCGGTGGCACCGGGGGTGCCGGGCGGCTTGCCGGTCGCGGTGTCCAGCACGACGGTCCATTCCTCCCCGTAGCCGTTCCCGGGCAGCTGTACGTCGATGTCCTCGTGGTGGGCGTTGAAGCAAAGCAGGAAGGAAGCGTCGGTGACCCGCTGACCGCGGGGATCGAGGTCCGGGATGCCCTCGCCGTTCAGGAACACGGTGAGGCAGTGGCCGAAGTAGACCTCCCAGTCCGGTTCGGTCATCTCCTCACCGGACGGGGTGAACCACGCGATGTCGCGCAGCTCGTCGCCGCGCCGGATCGGGCGGCCGGCGAAGAACCGGCGGCGGCGGAGCACCGGATGCTCGCGGCGCAGCGTGGTGAGCCCGGCGGTGAACTCGACCAGTTCCTGGTCCACCGCGGCCCACTGCACCCAGGACAGCTCGTTGTCCTGGCAGTACACATTGTTGTTGCCCTGCTGGGTGCGGCCCAACTCGTCGCCGTGCGCCAGCATCGGGGTGCCCTGCGACAGGAACAGGGTGGCCAGCAGGTTGCGCCGCTGCCGGGCCCGCAGCGCGAGCACGTCCGGGTCGTCGGTGGGGCCTTCGACTCCGCAGTTCCAGGACCGGTTGTCATCGGCACCGTCCCGGCCGTCCTCGCCGTTGGCCTCGTTGTGCTTGTCGTTGTAGGAGACCAGATCGGTGAGCGTGAATCCGTCGTGCGCGGTGACGAAGTTGATCGACGCGTGGGGCCGTCGGCCGTCGTCCTGGTAGAGGTCGGAGGAACCGGTGAGCCGGAAGCCGAACTCGCCCAACGTGCCCGGCTGACCGCGCCAGAAGTCCCGCACGGTGTCCCGGTACATGCCGTTCCACTCGGTCCACAGGGGCGGGAAGTTGCCCACCTGATAGCCGCCCGGCCCGACATCCCACGGCTCCGCGATCAGCTTCACCTGACTGATCACCGGGTCCTGCTGCACCAGATCGAAGAACGTGGACAGCCGGTCCACATCGTAGAACTCGCGGGCCAGCGTGGACGCGAGATCGAAACGGAACCCGTCCACGTGCATTTCGGTGACCCAGTGCCGCAGCGAATCCATGATCAGCTGCAAGGTGTGCGGGTGACCCACGTTGAGCGAGTTACCGGTGCCGGTGTAGTCCATATAGTAGCGCGGATCGTCCTCGACCAGGCGGTAGTAGGCGTGGTTGTCGACACCACGCAGGGACAGCGTCGGTCCCCTGTGGTTGCCCTCGGCAGTGTGGTTGTAGACCACGTCGAGGATCACCTCGATGTTCGCGGCGTGCAGTTCCCGGACCATCGCTTTGAACTGCGCGACTACCTCGTGTGCCCGCAGGCCGGTGGTGCCGGTCGCGGCATAGCCGTTGTGCGGGGCGAGGAAAGCCACGGTGTTGTAGCCCCAGTAGTTGGTCAGACCCTTCTCGGTGAGGTGGTGGTCGGTGATGAACTGGTGCACCGGCATCAACTCCACCGCCGTGACGCCCAGCGAGGTCAGGTGCTCAATCATCACCGGATGCGCCAGGCCGGCGTACGTGCCGCGCATCTCGGGCGGGATCTCGGGATGGGCGATGGTCAGCCCCCGCACGTGCGCCTCGTAGATCACCGTCTCGTTGTACGGGGTGCGCGGATGCCGGTCCTCGGCCCAGTCGAAGAACGGGTTGATCACCACCGACTTCGGTACGTACGGGCCGGAGTCGTCGTCGTTGCGCTGCTCCGGGTTGGCGAATTGGTAGCCGAAGACCGACTCGTCCCAGTCCACCGGACCGTCCGTGGCTCCCGCGGCGCTGGAGACAGCCTTGGCGTAGGGATCGATGAGCAGCTTGGCCGGGTTGCACCGCTGCCCGGCTGCGGTGTCGTACGGGCCGTGCACCCGGTAGCCGTAGTGCTGACCGGGCCCCACCGCGGGCAGATAGCCGTGCCAGACGAATCCGTCGACTTCGGGCAGCCGGACCCGGGTCTCGGTCGCGTCCAGGTCGCCACTACCGAACAGGCACAACTCGACCTTCTCGGCGACCTCGGAGAAGATCGCGAAGTTGGTCCCTGCGCCGTCGTAGGTAGCGCCGAGCGGATAGGCCGTACCCGGCCACGGATGGGGGGCGGTCATGGGCCTCCTTCGAGCGGGGATGGATGACTGCCGCGCCGAACGGACCATGTCACGCTATCCGAGTCGCTGGTGTCCTGGCCCCATGAACCCGGGCAACACGCTCGGTGGTCGGTCAGGAGGAGGCCGACTCGGCCACTGTGCCGCGGACGCGCTGCTCGCCTGCCCTATCCCGGACCAGCGCCCGGCACCGGTTGAGCAGCCGGGGGGAGTGAAAGGCCAGCGCAGCCACCAGCGTGCCGTCCGCGAAGTAACCCGCCACCGTGCCCTTGATCACGCCGGGATCGTGCAGCACCTCCACCGAGCTGGCCTGGTCAGGACGGCCCACCAACTGCAGCTTGAGCCCGTACTGGTCGGACCAGAAATACGGCACCGCGTCGGCTTGGCGGGTGATCTCGGCGCCGGCGATCCGTTGGGCGACGACCATGGCCTGTTCGGTGGCCGAGGTCCAGTGCTCGATGCGTGGGCGGTCCCCCACGGTGGGATGTGGCCACGCGGCGATGTCGCCGACCGCGTACACATTACCGGTACCCAGCACCAGACCGGTGCTGTCGCAGGCCAGGCCGTTGCCTGCGGGTATGCCCAGCCCGGCCAGCCACCCGCTGTCGACCACGGTTCCGACCCCGACTACCCCGCAGTCGGCCCGCACGATGGTCCCGTCGGCCAGCCGGGCAGCGATGCCGCCACCAGCGCCCCCGTTAGTGAGAAACCCGGTGTCCAGGAACTCCGCTAGCGGCACTCCGCGGCGCACCGCCACACCGTTCTCGGTCTGCAGTCGGGCACACAACTCGCCCATTTGCTCGCCGAGGACTCGCGCGAACGGTACCGACAGTGCCTCCAGCATCGTCACCTCGAGGCCGGCGGCGCGCGCTGTTGCGGCGACCTCGGCGCCGATGAAACCAGCACCGACCACCAGCAGTGAGCGCGCCCGGGACATCGAGTCACGCAGTGCGCGGCAGTCTTCCAGGGTGCGTAGCACGTGCAGCTCCGGGTGGTCGGGCTGGCCGGGCAGCCGCCGGGGCCGCACCCCGGTGGCCACCACCAGGACGTCGTAGCTCAGCCCGGTGCCATCGGCGAGCTGCACGGTGCTGTCGTCGACACCGACCGCAGCCGTACCGAGGTGCAGGGCGACATCCAGGTCGAGAAGCTCGCCGCGGTGCAGCACCGCTCGCTCCTCCGGCCACTGCCCGGAGAGGATCTCCTTGGACAGTGGGGGCCGGTCGTAGGGCTCATGCGGCTCGTCCCCGACCAGGCTGATCCGGCCCGGGAACCCCGCCGCACGCAACGACTCCACGGTGCGCAGGCCGCCCAGTCCAGCGCCGACGACCACTACGTGCTCCGGGCCGCCCATCTGTGCTCCTCCGGGTCCAGCGCTGTGGGGTCCAGCGCTGTGGGGTCCAGCGCCTTGGGTCCAGCGCTTGGGTTCAGCGCTCGTCGCGCAGCTCCTGCCGCAGCCGGGCCAGCGTCCGGGACAGCAGACGGGAGACGTGCATCTGAGAGAGCCCGACGTGCTGCGCGATCTGGCTCTGCGTCATGCCGGCGAAGAAGCGCAGTTTGAGGATGGTGCGCTCGCGTTCGGGCAGCTTCTCCAGCAGCGGGGCCAGTGTGGTGCGGAATTCCACTCGGTCGAGCTCCGCGTCGGCCTGCCCGACGATGTCCTCCAGCGCCGTGCCCGGGCTGTCCGCGTCGAGCAGGTTGTCCAGCGAGCTGCTGCGGTACGCGCTTGCCGCTTCAATGCCTTCTAGTACCTGCTCTCTCGGCAGGTTGAGGTGTTCAGCGAGCTCGCTGGCCGTCGGTGCCCTGCCGTGCCGCTGGGATAACTCCGATATGGCCGATCCTAGCGCGACGTGCAGGTCCTTCAGCCTGCGCGGAACCCGTACCGCCCAGGCGTGGTCCCGGAAGTGCCTGCGTACCTCGCCGGTGATGGTGGGGACGGCGAAGGACAGGAAATCGGTTCCCCGGCCGGGTTCAAAGCGGTCAACCGCGTGGATGAGCCCCACGGTCGCCACCTGCTCGAGATCGTCCTGAGGCTCGCCGCGGTGGCTGAACCGGCGGGCGATGTTGCGCGCCAGCGGCAGGTGCGCGGCAACCAGCCGTTCGCGGAGCGGAGCCCGCCGCGGATGGCCGGGGTCCAGGCCGGCCAGCTCGATGAACAGCGGAGCGAGTTGCTGGTAACCGGTATCCCCCTCCGTCGCGGCCCACGCCCCCGAATCCTCGGCGGGCCTCAATGACCCTCCGCCGGCGTCTTGACTGATCGCCGCTTGCACAGCGAGATCCCCAGCACCGGAGGGTCGGCCCCCGGATCGCCGGTCACTCGCACCTCATCGACCAGCGTAGTGAGCACCCGCCAGCCGAAGGAGTCCTGCCGAAGGATAGCGCCGGGTCGTGCCTGGACCGAGGAGCTCACCTCCATCTGCCCGGCGTCCAGGGAGAAGACGCAGGTCAGTATCGCTTCCGGAGTCGCGACAGTGACCAGTTCCGACGCTGCTTCGTCGACAGCCAGCCGCAGATCGGCCACCGTGTCGAGGTCGAAATCGGCCCGGGCGGCGAGGTCGGCAGCCACCAGGCGCAGCGGGGGCAGGTCCGGTGCGCTGGCCTTGACCTGCACCACAACGCTCCGCTGATCCTGCTGCTCGGCATCTTCTGGTCGCCTGGCGTCCGGATGTTCTCCGGATCCCACCACTGCCACGGCGTCTCCTCTCCGGCCGCAGGACCTGTCCGAGGCGATCCTGCCGGGTGGGGCGGCCGAATGCACCCTGCCCAGGCCAGAGGAGTTACGGAGAAGTTGCGCTCCCGGGCCACCCGGAGTTGCCTGCTTGCGTATCACCAGCTGAGCTAACCGCGGAGAACCGCCGGACGGGAGGCACCACATGGCAGGGCGGCCATGGCTGACGCTTGGCGGTGCTGCTAGGCCCGCCGCGCTGCGGCTCGAGGTGCCCGGCTGCCCTGAGCAGTTGCTTCCACTGCGCACCGCGCTGCGCTCTTGGCTGCAGGCCACTGGCGCCACCGAGGACGACGTGGTGGCCATCCAGATCGCGGCCGGGGAGGCCGCAGCGAACGCGGTGGAGCACGCCTACGACGGTGTCGAACCTGGACCGGTCCGGCTCGCCGCCGAGCTGGAGCCGGGGAACATCGTGCGGCTGGAGATCGGCGACGGCGGCCACTGGCGCCCGCAGCGCGACCTCAACAGCGGTCGCGGCCGTGGCCTGCTGCTGATGCGGGAGTGCGTGGACGAGGTGAGCCTGTCGCGATCGCCGACGGGCACCACCGTGGTGCTGCGGTTACGGCTGGGCGCAGATCGCCACTAGCGACCGGCGTGGTGGCCCTTGGCGCGGTACGCGTCAGCTGGCGAGCGGCTGGTGTGTACCGGTCCACAATTCTCGGCGTTCCTCCTCGGTCAAGCCCCCCCACACCCCGTACGGCTCCCGGACAGCCAGCGCGTGGCGTCGGCACTTCTCCAGGACGGGGCACCGCAGACAGATTGCCTTGGCCTTGTCGGCGCGCCGGGCTCGCGCCGAACCCCGTTCCCCATCCGGATGGAAGAAGACGCTGCTGTTCAACCCTTGGCAGGCTCCCTGTAGCTGCCATTCCCATTCGTGTGCTATTGGCTGGGGGAGTCGTCGGGTGTCAGTCATCTCCTGCTCCGTCCTCGCTGGTCGGTCCCCGACAGGGCCGATTGGCCGGTAAGTACCCAGTGCCCGCCTGCGGCAAACCTGGCGGCGGGAGAGCACCCGCCGCCCAACTCGGCGGATCAGCGCCTCGCGCTCGAGCCGGTCCGCCATTCGCGGATGATCTCCGCCGTTCGGGTGACTTCGTTCGTCGGCGGCGGCAGCGCGGTGTGAGCGATGGCACGGCAGGGTGACGGTCCGCGCCGATCGCAATCGGGCATACTAGCCCTCGAGGCTGGCACTGATTCGGTGCGGCCGAGGTCGAGTGCGAAGCGCCGCCACGGCGCATCAGGTTCTCTGCGACTGGGATCGCGGGTGGCCACGCATCAGCGGCCACCAACCCTCAAGGAGAGGATCACCCCCGCGTGCCTTCACCCCACGCTGCCCACGGCCGTTCCCCCCACGGCCGTTCGCAGAGCCGCGCGCAGCGCCGACGCCCGGCCGCCGCGTCGCACCCGTCGGCGCCCGCCACCCAGGACAGCTTCGCCGCACCAACCCTGGTCGCCGCTCCGGTCGGCCCCGCGGTGCCACCGCGCAGCTTCCGCGACCTCGGGGTCTGCGCGAAACTGGACGATGTGCTGGTCCAGCGTGGCGTCACCACGCCGTTTCCCATCCAGGCCGCGACGCTGCCTGACGCACTCGCTGGCCGTGACGTACTCGGCCGGGGCCGCACCGGCAGCGGCAAGACTCTGGCCTTCGCGATCCCGACGGTCAGTGCGTTGGTCCGCTCGGGGCTGCGCCGTGGCGTGAGCCGTCCGCGCGCGCTGGTGCTGGTGCCCACCAGGGAGCTGGCCAACCAGGTTGCCGACACCATCGCCCCGCTGGCCGCCGCGCTGGGGCAGCGGATCACTACGGTCTTCGGCGGTGTCGGCCAGGGCAGGCAGGTATCCGCACTTCGCGGCGGGATCGACGTCCTGATCGCCTGCCCCGGCCGGTTGGAGGACCTCCTCGGCCAGGGCCATGTGCACCTCGACGCGGTCGAGGTCACGGTGCTCGACGAGGCCGACCACATGGCCGACCTCGGGTTCCTGCCTGCGGTGCGTCGGTTGCTGGACCGCACCCCGGCCGGCACCCAGCGACTGCTGTTCTCGGCCACCCTGGACGGTGACGTGGACGTGCTGGTGCGCCGCTATCTCACCACTCCGGTGGTGCACTCGGTCGACCCGCCGATGGCGCCGGTGTCCACGATGGAGCACCACGTGTTCACCGTTGAGCCCGCCGACAAGCCGGCCGTGGTCCGTGAGCTGGCCGCCGGGCAGCGTCGCAGCCTGCTGTTCACCCGCACCAAACATGCTGCCGGGAAGCTCGCCAAACAGCTGACCGCCGCCGGGGTGCCCGCCGTGGAGCTGCACGGGAACCTCTCCCAGAACGCCAGAGAGCGCAACCTCGCCGCGTTCACCGTCGGTACCGCGCGGGTGCTGGTGGCCACCGACATCGCCGCTCGCGGCATCCACGTCGACGACATCGGCCTGGTGGTGCATGTGGACCCGCCAGCCGAGCACAAGGCATACCTGCACCGCTCCGGACGTACCGCCCGAGCAGGCGCCGAGGGCATCGTGGTCACCCTGTCCACCCCGGACCAGTCCGGGGACGTGCGGGCGCTGACCCGGCAGGCAGGCATCAGGCCGGTGACCGCGCGGGTGCGTCCCGGAGCGGATCAGATCGCCACGCTCACCGGGCCACCTGCCGCGCTGGTCACCCCGCCGCCCGCTGCGGCGCCGTCCATGCAGGGCAGGGGGAGTCCCGCCGGGGCCGCGCGCCGCGCGCCGCGTCGGCCAACCC
>JBOHGM010000128.1:0-12153 GCA_050699435.1 Pseudonocardiaceae bacterium
GCTCAGCGGCGTCGGCCTAGCAGTGCGGCGAGCACCGCGACCAGCACCGCGGCCACCACCCCGACGACCCGGGACAACTCGACTCCGCGGTTGAGGTCTCCGGCATCGGGGGTGCGGCCGTCCCCGAGCACCGGACGCTGCTGCGCGCCATGCGGATAGACCGTGCGCCCACCCAGCCGGATCTCCAGCGCGCCCGCGAAAGCCGCCTCGATCTGCCCTGCGTTGGGGCTCGGATGCGCCGCCGCATCGCAGCGCCAGGCCCGCCACGCCCCGTGGGCCGAGCCACCCACGACGGGCGCGCACAGCACGGTCAACCCCGCCGCCATCCGGGCGGGCAGCAGGTTAGCCAGATCATCCAGCCGGGCCGCGGACCAGCCGAACCGCCGGTGCCGCAGCGACCGGTACCCGACCATCGCGTCCAGGGTGTTGGCCGCCCGGTAGGCCAGCAGCCCGGGCACCCCGGCCACCGCGCCCCACACCAGCGGGGCGACAACCGCGTCGGAGGTGTTCTCCGCGATCGACTCCACGCCCGCCCTGGCCATGCCTGCCGCATCGAGCTGATCCGGGTCGCGGCCGCACAGGTGCGGCAACCGGGCCCGGGCCGCCGGAAGGTCACCGGCGTCGAGTTCGCGGGCCATCGCGGCGCCCTCCTTGGCCAGCGACGCACCGCCCAGTACCACCCAGGTGGCCAGCGCGGTGCTGGCCACCTGCACGGCAGCTCGGCCGCGTCCAGCCCGCTCCAGCAGGCCACCGACGGCTGCCGCACCGCCGACGAGCGCGGCGGTATACGCCGTCCCGGCCAGCCGGTGGTCGGCGTAGCAGGCCCGTTCCGCGTGGGCGGCCAGCCGTCCGAAGGCCGCCACCGGATGATGGTGTGCCGGATCACCGAGTGCCGCATCGGCCGCGACACCGAGCAGCAATCCCACCGCGCGCTCCGCGCCCACTCGCGACCCCCAGGTATCCGAATCGAGGGCAACCACCCTACTGAGTATCCAGCACGTGCGCTGCTGGGCACCGCTCGCACCGCCGCGCCGGATTCAGCCGCGCCGGATTCAACCTCCCTGGGGCCGCAATTCGCTCTTGCAGACCTTGCCCATCTCGTTGCGCGGCAGTGCCGGTAGGTGGTGCACCATCCGGGGCCGCTTGTGCGGGGCGAGCAGTGCCGCAACGTGGGTAGCCAGCTCCTCGGCAGCAGGCGGCGGATCGCAGCTGGCTACCACCCAGGCCACCACCCGCTCACCGAGGTCGGGATCGGGTTCGCCGGTGACCGCCACCTCAGCGACCCCGGGGTGCTCCAGCAGCGCGTTCTCGATCTCACCCGCGCCGATCTTGTATCCGCCGCTGGAGATCAGGTCCGTGGCGCGGCGCCCGATCAGCCGCAGGTAGCCGTCCGGGCCGCGAGTGGCGACGTCGCCGGTGCGCAGCCAGCCGTCGCGCACCACCTGCGCGGTGGCCTCCGGCTGGTTGAGGTAACCGAGGAACAGCGTGGGACCTGCCACCTCGATCTCCCCGACGGTCTCGTCATCGGTCACGTCGAGGACCTCACCGTGCTCGTCCACCAGCCGAAGCGCCACCCCGTCCAGCGGCGGCCCGACGGTGCCCGGCCTGCGCTGCCCTTCGACGCGCACCCCGCAGGTGATCAGTGACTCGGTCATCCCGTAGCGCTCCACCACCTGCTGCCCGGTGGCCGCGGTGATCCGCTGGTGGTCGGAGGCGGGCAGCGCGGCGGAGCCCGAGACGAGCAGCCGGGCTGCAGCGAGCGCGGCGCCGACCTCGGGATCCTGCTCCGCGGCGGCGGCCAGCCGGTGGTACATCGTCGGCACCCCGAACAGCATCGTCGCCGGACCCGCCAGCTCCGCCGCGACGCCCTCGACACTGAACGAGCCCAGGTGGTGCAGCGCACCGCCGAGCCGCAACGGCCCGAGCACCCCGAGCACCAGACCGTGCACGTGATACAGCGGCAGCCCGTGCATCAGCACATCCCGCGCGGTCCACGCCCAGGCGGCGGCCAGCGCGTCGACGTCCGCGGCCAGCGCGCGCCGCGGTAGCACCACGCCCTTGGGCGGGCCGGTGGTGCCCGAGGTGTAGACGATCAGCGCGGGCGACTCACCGTCCGGCTCGGCCGGCACCGGTCCGTCACCCGGCTGCAGGCCGATCTCGACGCGGGGTACCGCCCGCATCGCGGCGGGCAGCTCGGCTCCTGGTGCGGTGAGCACCAGGTCGGGGGCCGCATCGGAGACGACGTGCGGTAGCTCCCTGGCGCCGAGCTTCGGGTTGACCGGCACCGCAGGCACGCCGGCCGCGAGCGCCGCCACGATCGCCACGCAGGTCTCCAGCTCCGCAGTGGCCCAGACCGCGACCCGCCCCGCCCCGGACAACCGGGGCAGCAACGGCGCGGTCACCGCGCGAAGCTCTCGATGGGTCAGCGAGCGCAGCCCGAAACGCAACGCCTCGGCGTCGGTGGGTCGGTGCAGCATCGGCAGCAGCGGGGACGGCATGGGTGTGGTGAACGACTCAGGACGCGAGTTGATCGGTCGCGCCCCTATGGAGCCACCCGACGTGGCCGGTCGAACGGATCGGCTCGCCCAGGCGGCGTGCGACGTCTGCCGGGGGGTTGCAGCTGACCTTGTCGGCGAGCACCACCGACCACTGCTGGCCGTAGGCACCGATCGCCGCCTGCCCGAGACGGAGCCGTTGGATGTCGGACGTGCCAGCCGGGGCATAGACATGGTGCGCGTCCCGCAGGTAACGCTCGATGGAATACGAGGCCTGCAGCCCCCGCGCCGCGAAGATCTCCATGGCCGTGCGCGCGGAGTCCAGCATGTACTCGGTGTTGACCAGCTTGGCGTTAATCAGCTCAGTGTCGCACGGCAGCCCACGGTCGAGCAGGTGGACCGCATGGTAGGCCGCCGGCCGGGCGGTCATGAGCTGGGACTGCATCCGGCCGAGCTTGTCGTTGACCGTGGGGAGTTGGGCGAGCGGCTTGCCGTACATGACCCGCTCCTGCGTGCAGAAGCGGACCGTGTCCTCCACGATCGCCCGGTGGATGCCCAGTGCCACCGCAGTGAGGTTGGGGCGCCCGTACAGGACACTGGAGGAGTAGGCGACATCGAGACCCTGGCCCTCCTCGCCCAGCCGGTTGCCCGCGGGTATCCGGCAGTCCTCGAAGACGAGCTCACCGAAGCTGAAGCCGTGCAGCCCGCTCTGCCCATGGCACCGCTGACCCGCGCCAGCTCCTCGATGATGATCGTCTTCGCGAGGTGGCCCGCAGCACGGAAATACAGCGTGCCAGGTTGGATTGGTCCGCATCTGTCCGGAATTGCCTCCAGCGGCCAGGGTCCTCGGTCGTCAGATGCCGATCGCGTGGCGGACCTGGTGGAGCACGGACGTCGTCCGCTTGCGGGCCTTCTCGGCGCCTGCGGTCAGCACCTCGTCAAGCTCGCTGTCCGGCGCCATCAGAGCGTCGTAGCGCTGCCGCATCGGGGCCAGCTGGTCGCCCAGCACGGTGGCCAGGCGATCCTTCAAGGCACCCCAGCCGAGGCCGCCTGCCTCCAGTTCGCGGCGGGTCTCGGCGATGATCTCCGGTGACGCGAAGTGCACGAGCAGCTGGAACACCAGCGAGCGGTCCGGGTCCTTGGGTGCCTCCACCGGTGTGCTGTCGGTGGGGATACTGCGTACCAGCTTCCTGAGCTGCTTCTCCGGGGCAAAGAGCGGGATGGTGTTGCCATAGGACTTGCTCATCTTGCGCCCGTCGATGCCAGGCAGCGTATGGCCGGTCTCGCCCTGCGGGATGATCGCCTGGGGAACCTTGAAGCGGAACCGCTGTCCATAGACGTGGTTGAAGGAACCCGCGATGTCGGCGGCGATCTCGACATGCTGGGCCTGGTCGTTGCCGACGGGGACGACGTCGGACTCGTTGATCAGGATGTCGACTGCCATCAGGATCGGGTAGTTGTACAAGCCCATATTGACGCCGGCGTCCTCATCGACGCCTGCTTCGCGGTTCGCGTCCCGGGCGGCCTTGTAGGCATGCGCCCGGTTCATCAGGCCCTTGCCCGTCAGGCAGGACAGCACCCAGGTCAGCTCGAAGATCTCAGGGACGTCCGACTGGCGGTAGAACGTGGTGCGGTCGGGGTCCAGACCGGCAGCCAGCCACCCCGCTGCCACCGACCGGGTGTAGTGCTTGAGCAGCTGCGGGTCACGGATGGTAGTCAGTGCATGGTAGTCCGCGATGAAGTAGGTGCACTCGTAGTCGCGCACCAACTCCAGCGCCGGCTTGATCGCGCCGACGTAGTTGCCGAGGTGCGGCTCGCCGGTGGGTTTGATGCCCGTCAGCGAGATCCTGCCTGCTTCTGTCGCCATGGCACCCGAGCCTAGCGGCCGTCACACTGAGTTATCAAAATGATATCCTGGTTTGGCATCATCACGAAACAGGCCATCAGGCGAGGGACCTTCGGGTCACTACCACAGCTCATCAACACCATCAATACCTACATCGAAAGCTGGAACCGCGACACGAAGCCCTTCAGCTGGACCGCGACAGCGGACGAGATCATCACTAAGGTCCGGATTCTTCGCCAGGACTTCGAGAGGCTACTCGATAACAACCCAAAGTAAAGGACCTTCATTTACGAGACACTAGACGAAAAGCGGACGCTTGCCGCTGGGCAGGTCTCCGGGATGGCACGAAGGCCCCCGCTAGAAGATGAGGATCAAGAGCGGGATGACCCGCCGCCCCGCTTAACGCTGTCCGCGCAAGCCAAGAAGATCATCCACCCCTCAGCGGGTGCGGAGGTCGGAACTCATCTCCAGGTACCGATCCCGGCTGATCTCTCCCGCCGCGTAGCGACGCCGAAGCTCCTGCTGCGCGGGGTCATCATCGCTCCGATCGCCGCTGATGAGACTGCGAACGACCCAAGCGGCGGCCAGTACACCAAGTAGGAGGAGAGCCAGACCAACGAATGCCCACATGGCCATCCATCCACCGCCCATGCCCAACATCATCCCGCACATCATCAACCAGTCCTGCCCCGTCGGAGACCACGTAGACCCCGGCTTCCAGGGTAAACCTTCAGCGTTCTCGGCGGAGGATCCGTCGCGGCGAGCCCGCTCAGCGGCAGCAGGCGTCGACGCACCCCGCCGGGCAACCGCACCGCTTGTCACCGGTATCGGCGACGGGGGCGCAGCAGACCTCCCCGCGCCGCGCTTCGCGACCTTCCCTGACCACCACACCGGCCAGCGCGAGTGCCGCGATCGGGTCCGCCCACCACCAACCGAGCGTGCTGTTGAGCACCAGGCCGACAAGCACGACCACTGACAGATAGGTGCACAGCAGAGTCTGCTTCGAGTCCGCCACCGCGCTGCGAGAACCCAGCTCGCGGCCGGTCCGCCGTTGCGCCAGCGACAGGAACGGCATCACCACGACGCTGAGTGCAAGCAGCGCGATGCCGACCGTGGAGTGCTCGGCTTTCGCCCCGCCGACCAGCGTCCGCACCGCCTCGGCCGTGACGTAGGCGGCCAGCGCGAAGAACGACCAGGCGATCACCCGCAGCGCCGCCCGCTCCCGCCGCTGCGGATCACCAGCAGCGAACTGCCACGCCACCGCGGCCGCCGAGGTGACTTCCACCAGCGAATCCAGACCGAAGCCGATCAGCGCCACCGACCCCGCAACGGTGCCGGCCGCGAGCGCCACGACCGCCTCCACGACGTTGTAGGTGATCGTTGCCGTCACCAGCAGCCGCACCCGGCGCCGCAGCACCAGCCGCCGATCGGTGCCGGCAACAGGGGCACTCACGACGGCGCCCCCGCTATCGGCGCCGACCGGCCGTAGATTGGGCACAGCGCCACCGCGTTTCCAGTCTCGGCCAGCAACCGCTCCGCGCTGCGCAGCAGGTCCAGCAGCTCCGAACGGCTCAGCGCGTAGAACGACTGCCGCCCCTCGGCCCGGTAATCCACCAGGCCGCAGTCCCGCAAACAGGCCAGATGCTTCGACACGGTCGACTGCGCCAACCCCAGGGCGCGCGTCAGGTCCACCACCCGCGCCTCCCCCTCAGCAAGCCGCGCCACGATCGCCAGCCGGGCGGGGTCACCCAGCGACCGGAACAGCGCGACGGCAGAGGACACTCCACCGGAAACTCCACAACTCATCGTCATCTATCGATAATATCCGCTCGCGGCAATCTCATGCAAGACTCTGCATCTAAGCGCGGGGCCCAGGCACCTACATGATCATTCCGACGAGCCATCAGCGGAACCGGCCTCAACCCCTTGTTCTGCCAGGGACTTCGCCGTCCCTCCACACAGGACACGCCGGCCGTACCCAACCTGTGATCTTGTCTTTCGCGCCATCTCCACACAGGGCCAGCCCCCTCACGGCGCCCTACCATGCGCTATCACCATAAGCGACTGTCCATCACAAACCGTCACAGCGACTTTGCAACCGGCCGTGCGTGGAGGGGTCGGCGGCGACCTGGGCATGCGGCAAGACCGCACGGATTATCTTGACGGTCCCCCGCTGCCCGCATGGGCAACCCGAAAGGGAACCGCCCTGAGTATATCAACATCTTGTCCAGGCTTCGCAGTCTCCGATACTCTCGATTGACAATTACTGTGGAACGAGCGCGCACAACGCAGCGAGGGGAGGACGTTCAGCGTGAGACATCGTGTCACGGTGCTGTTCCGGCGTGGCGATACCGAGGTGGCAGCGTCCGCGATGGATAGCGAGGCGGCAGCGCTGCTGGGCATGCCTGACGGCGAGCTGACGCTCAAGGTCGTCCCCTCGATGTCTGCCCGCGACGAGGCGATCTTCCTGCTGCACACCGCAGCTGAAATAGAACACTCGCTGATGGTGCAGTACCTCTATGCTGCCTGGTCGCTTCCCCAGGATGGCCCCGATCGGGTGCCACGCTGGCGCAGTGACATCCTGCAGATCGCGCGCGAGGAGATGGGGCACCTGGCCGCCGTTCAGAACCTCTTGCGTTTCATCGGCGGCCCGCTGAACTTCGACCGCGAAGACTTTCCGTTCCGCACCGACTTCTACCCTTTCCCCTTCCGGCTGGAGCGACTCGGGCGCGTGGGGGTCGCCCGGTTCGTCGCGGCGGAGATGCCGGCTGAGCCAGACGTCGACCCGGATCTGCTCACTGAGGTGAAACGCCTCGCGAGCGGCGAGGGTCAAGTGATCAATCGGATCGGTGCGCTGTACAACCGGCTCAGCACGCTCTTCGCGGACAAGCAACGGCTCCCGGACGACCTCTTCCGGCCGGGTACCGCGGAGGAGATTCAGGCGCTGCCTGCGCGATACCGCGCCGACGTCGGGCGCGGGCCGCTGTACCTGCGCACTGTGCGCAACCGCGACGAGGCGCTCGCGCTGCTCGCCGACATCACCAGTCAAGGGGAGGGCGAGCGGGACATGCCCGACTCGCATTTTTTCACCTTGCTCGACATCTTCGACACCTGGCCGACAGACAACGACACGATCTCGCTCGACGTCCCGACCCACCCCAACACCACACCCGCCGGCGGCGATATCGAGGATCCCGACCTCGCCGCCGGCCGGATCACCCATCCACGGGCCCGCGCCTGGGCATTGATCTTCAACCACCATTACCGGATGTTGCTGGCTTGGCTCCAGCACGCCCTGCTCACCCGCACCACCGCGGCGGCCGGCACAGGGCTCAGCCTCCGCGCGTTCGCGGAGATGCTCGGCCTCTCCGACGTGGGCCAGCTCCTCACTACGCTGCCGCGCACGGACAACAACGAAGGCCGGGCCGCAGCGCCATTTGAACTGCCCTACTCTCTCGCCTTTCCCGACCTGCCCGAGGACCGCTGGACCTACCATCGAGACCTCCTCATCAGTGCGCAAGCACAGTTGGATGCCCTCGGTGCCGGCATCACCGAGGCCGAGGAGCAGACTCGGCGACGGCTGCTGCGTTCGATAGCAGATTCGGAGGAATTCGTGGCAGCTCACGCGCACTGCGGCGGGCCTGCCACGCCGGATGCCACGGGAGATAAGCCATGAGCGTGCTGTCGTTCCCCCGCCTGTACTTCCGCGGCGCGATGTCATGGGACCCGATCGTGTCGAACAATGACCCGGCCAGTTATGACGGCATCACCGCGCTCGCCCGGCTGGCACCGGGCGAGACAGTCGCCAATTTTCGCCTGCGAATGATTGCCAGTACGGCAGAGCGCGGCGACTGGAACTATTTCGGTACGCACGTGTGCACTCTGGAACAAGCGCACGTAACCGGTGGCACCGCACGGCCCGGCGACACCGATATCAGGGATGACACCCTCGTCGAGGCACCCGTGGAGCTGACTGGCAAGCTGGTCGACATCGACCCGGCCGGGGTGTGTTCGCAGATCTTCTTCGACGAGCTCACCCTCGGGTTGCCCGGAGGCCCCCACCTGCGCGCGTTGCCGCTGCGTCGGATGAGCTCGCGCTGGTTGAACTTCAGCCGGAATCTGACCCGGCTGCCCATCGCCGGGAGCGCCTCCGCGGCCTGGCAAGCGGTATTCCCGCTGGCCGAGGTGGAGATCGTGCGCGCTGCGGCCTCCCCGCTGCTGGCCGGCATCGAGGATGCCCTTCGCGATCAGCAGGTCCGAGGTCTGATGCTGCGGTTGTCGACGTACCGCACGCAGTACTTTCAGAACGGACTGCGAAACCCGCTGGAACCGGCTGCCTCGCTCGAGGACCTGCAACGGCTCCACGAGCAGGGAAAGCCCGTGTCCAACCCGGCATACAGCCTCGTGGTCGGCGCGGTCGGGGTGTGGCGAGACGGCGACAGTGAGGCCGTCCCCGGCGGCCGGCTGCTGTTCGGCCAGACCCCGGCACCCGTGCTGAACGCGATGGGACGCACGGCCATGGCGGGACCCGCGGCCGCGGAATTCGATCCCGAAGCACAACTTCTCTCCGTGGACTTCTCCAACACCATTCCGGAGCTTGATGAGAACGTCGAGAAAGCGAGCTTCGGCCCGGTCTCGGTCGTGGTGACGAAGGACGGCAGCAGCACCGAGATCGCGCAGATCGACCCCTCGGCCTACGACCGCGCTGCCTACGAGGCGCGGGCCGGGATCGTGGACGTCGACGTCTCGGCACATCCCGAGGCCGCTTCCCTGCTCGCCGAGGGCGCGCTGGCGCTGCGAGTCGACGCACCGAATGGCCCGGCAGTGCTGCTCGCCGAGCGCGAGCTCACCGCATTCTGCGACGAGTGCAACGTCTACCTCGACGAGGGCGAGACTCGCACGCTGACCATTCACGCCAGGTACCGAGGGCACGTCCCGGCGGTTCCGCTGTCAATCCTCGCTGCATGGTACTCCCAGGCCGACGATATCGTCTTCAGCGGGCAGATGACGGTATTGCCGGTCTCGGCTGAGGGAACCGCCGAGCTGCAGATCAACGCCGAGGCGCCGGGGTATCGCCACCTTCGTGTCGTCGCTTTCGCTGGCGATTCCGCACCGATCCCGCCACCACGGCTGTCCATCGCCACCGCCCAGTTCACCAGCGTGCGCATCCTTCCGTTCGACGACGCACTGGCGGCCGCTACCCCTGACGAGGAGCTGAGCTGGGAGTTCGTCTACTCGACCATTCTGCAGACCTATGACGCCATCGCCCCGCGCATGAACAACTTCATCAACCTGCGGGACGGTGATGCGGTACGGACCTTCGCCCGCCGCATCAAGGAGGTCACCGCCCCCGAACTGCTCGAGAGCGCACGGTACATGCCCGTTACCCGTGATCTGTCCCGCGGTAAGCGCACCCTGCTGCACCGCTTCTGCGATCTCGCGATGGGCACGCCATCAACCGAAGCGGCCGTCATCGGCCCTGCGGCCGTGCCCAGCCCGGCACCCGAAGTTCTCCCTCCGGGCGTTACCGATCGACTCCCTGGTGTCCCGGCGGATGTGTCCTTCAGGAAGCGAGCACGCTCCTGACGTTCACCAGCCCTGTCCTCGTCGGGAGAGGGTCTCAGCTAGGGTCCGGGTGGCCCGGATGGGTGATTGACGCAGAGGGTGACCCTGCTGGCCACCGCCTCCGCCGACACCGCCCGGCTCTGGGACCCGGCCACCGACGCTTGGCGAGCAACGCTGCCTAGCACTCGACGAGGATGGCTATGTGGTGCTCCTGCGGTGTCAGAGTCCGGCAGCGTGATCTGGACATCCGCCAGTAAGGCGGAGTTAACCGTACTCCGTCAATGCAGTCCGACCCGTTGGGCAGGCGTTCTACGCCGAGGTTGACCGAGGATGCAGCTCAAGTCAGCTCCACAGGTCGGACGCGGGCAGCGCTACCAGCCGGTCTCCGAACGGCAGCCGCCGCGGGCCGGTGTGCAGGACGACACCTGCGGTGAATTCGCCCTGAGCGCTATCGAGCCGGTCACGCAGGTACGCCAGCCACCGGAAGTCCTCGGGCCGTGGGGTCGACGTGGCCTTCACAAAGTTCGCCCACACATGCCCGTGGGTTGCGCGTGCCCACGCACAGCGAGCTCGCCCAGTTGCGTCACCATTCGTCGCAGCATGGCGCGGGGCGGGTCGGTCCCCGCCCATCCGGCGCAACTGGCCGGCGATGTCGTCGAGGTGGTCGACGACCACGACCCGCACCAGCGAGCCGGACGAGCGGGCAGCCTCGGCCTTCGAGTGGGCGATCAGCCGCTCGTGAGCGGGCGTGCACACCGCCCAGCAACGTGAGGAGGCGGTCAGCCGCGCAGCATCACCTCACACACCTCCCACAGATCCGTCGCCTCGGACAGTCCGCGGGCTTCCACAGCCGTGACGACTTCCAGCGCGCGCCAATGGTTGGACGGCTTCCAGACCCCTCGACCGGAGAGCATGGCACCCAGCGCAACCGCGGAGGCTTCGTCCGGCCGGTCGCTCGCCAGCAGCGCCAGGGCCAGGTCGATCTGGGCCGCAGCGACCCGTCGCGGCCAACGACTGACCTCCGGCGCGCCGCCGAGCATCATAACGATAGCGGTGCTCAGGCCGATCAGGCCTGGGAAACGATGCTGCCAGCCCCGCCAACCGCCTGCCGGCGCACGTCGGCGAGCAGTTCTGCGGGTGGCGTAACGGGGTACCGGGTCGCCAGGTCGTCCGCCGCCGGTTCCAGCCGGCTGACGGTCTCGTGCCCGACGTCGCTTGCGGTCACCGGGCGGGCCAGCTCAAGAGGTTCGTGTTCGCCGTCGAGAACAGGCCCGTCGAGAACAGGAGCAGCGCCGTTGCCCGCGGCGAAGAAGCGGGCGCGCTGTGCGTCGGGAGCGGGCGACAGTAGGATCGGGCCCGTGCCGGACGATCTCGAACTGCGGTTCACCAGGCTTGAGCACGAGGTCGCTCGGCTGCGCGAAGAGGTCGCCTCCGCCCGCGCGCTCGCTGCGCTCGCCGACCGTGACGTGGCCGAGTTCCGCAACGAGATGCGGGGCCATCGCCAGGTCCTGAATGCTCTGCGCGAGACCCAGCTCGAGCAGGGCCAGAAGATCGATGAACTGGACCGGAAGATCGGCGGACTGGACCGGGAGATGCGCGAGGGCTTCGCCGTGCAGGCCACCGGCATGGCACAGATCACCGCGCTGCTCACGAAGATCGCCGGGCCGGAGTAGGTCACACCGGAGCACTTACTGGTCACAGGTCCCTCGCAGCCGAGCCACACCTCGGGCTTCCAACCCACCTCGGTCAGCACGACGGCGAGCGGGCGAGCGCTGGTTGAGTCCGTCAGCCCGTGTCCATGACCGCATCTGATGTGGTTGCGCACCGTAACGCACTGGTACGAGATGTGGCACTGCCGTGACGCTATTGCATCTTACTGGCGCCGGAACGCACCTCGGGCACCAGTTCCGGCATGCCGGCCACCCGGGTTGTCTTACTGACCATGAACGACAACCTGAGGCAGGCACCGCAGCCGATCGCGGGTGCGCAATGACTATTCCGGAAGAGACGTTCCGGGCGACGATGCGTGGCCGGACCCCAGAGGGTGAGCCGACCACGCTGATCGTCACGCGGAAGGGCCTGGGCCGGGCCGGACGCACGTGGCTCACCTTCAACGGAGCGGTCAAGACCACGGTGGTGCTGACCGATCAGGAGGCTGGGCAGCTGGCCGGGCAGCTCGAGGACGCGGCAAGCGCCCGGGAGGCCCGGTGAACGGCGGCCCGGTGAACGGCGGCGCAGTGCACGACA
>JBOHGM010000129.1:0-11860 GCA_050699435.1 Pseudonocardiaceae bacterium
CTTAGCGAGCTCTCGCGAGATCAGCTCGCGTTCTTCGGCCGTCAGGGGAGTATTCTTTGTCAAGGATAACCGCCTATCAGTCTGAGGTATTATCTCACACTGTCGCAGTCACCACTTGAGACCAAGACGGCTTTGGCAGGGCCTTTCAAGTGCACGTCGACGAAAGGCCGTGCGGGCTGGACCTGCCCCCAGACACCGCGGTGTCAAGCCGCCGACGGCGTGGTGCAAGGTCGACCTCGCACCCGCTGCACACTCACGGAGCCGTGGGCGGGCCCTCATGGAGGGTGCTGGCGTAGCTCAGTGGCCTCGTCGCAACGGCCGAGGTTATCGAGCACATCGGCCCTGCGTAGACGCTGCAGCCCGGAGTAACCCACAATGGCGGCCGGAAGCGCCTCGGCGAGAGCCTCAGAGATCGCCACGGCCTCCTGGCTGGCGGTCAATACCTCGTCGAGTTCCGCTTGTCCTCCCGTGCGTGCCCACGCGATGCCGATGGCGAGGTTGGGGAGGTAGGCGGCCGGCGCACGGGCGCGGTCCTTCGAGACGATCAGCGGCGTAGGAACCGTGATCATCTCTAGGACCGTGCCTGACCTGCCAGAAGGCACCTCAATACGGCGTGTTCACCTCAAACCGCCCCAATCACCCGAACCGCTCTATACAGTCATTTCCCAAACATGACGGAGCCCTGGGCTCGGACGGACCTCAGCCCCAGAGTTGATCGCATGCGGCTTTGTCGTCAACGGTTGCTGCATCGCTGCTACACGGGGCTTAGATTAGAGAGTACCCTCTGAATGCGCCCTCACGGTGGCGTGTGGGTCTGCGACTTGGTGCGAAGGTCACCAGGGGTCGTCGTTGGGAGGAGCCAGCCATGGTGCCGAAAGACACAATTGATAAGGCCTATCAAGCCTTGGCCACCGGTGATGTGCCAACGGTGCTTGGCATGTTGGACGACAAGGTGGAGTGGACGCAGGCGAATGGCTCCCCCTATGCCGGCACCTACCACGGCCCGCAAGCCGTCCTCGAAGGTGTGTTCGCCAGGCTGGGCGCCGAGTGGGACGTCTTCAAGATCGAACCTAGCCAGCACGTCGCCGAGGGGGATGAGGTCGTCAGCCTCGGAACTTACAGTGGCACCTACAAGGCGACAGGCAAGAGCTTCTCGGCCCGCTTCGCGCATGCCTTCACCGTTAAGGACGGCAAGATCGTCCGCTTCGAGCAGGTTGTGGATTCCGCCGAGCTCAACAAAGCCCTGTAGGGACCCGGCAAATTCGTTGAATGACCGCACCCGGCAGATCACGTTGCGACTGCAAATAACCCAGTCGCCCCCATCCCGTCGTCCTCGCCGCCTCAAGGGTCGGGATGGCCGGGTCAAGCCGGAACCCCGATCCGCCGGCCCTCCGAACTCGACCCGCTTGCCACGATGACGATTCCCGGCTCGACAGCACCAGCCCGGAGAGGCCGGCGGATCGGGGCGCGACGCGGGCTTGACGCGCTTAGCCCGAACTTTAAGCATTGGCCCGCTCACGGGCACGATTTTACTACTGCGAGGATGCGGAATTGAACCCGGGAGAGGCTAACAGCGCAGAATGGGTCTGAACGGGGCGGAACTGAGCCCCTAATTGAGCCCCACGACGAGGCGTCTTAGAACCTGCCCACCGGGGGCGAGTCTCGCGTCGGCCAGCGGCAAACCGGTGACCCGAGCTAGTCTACCGGGAAGCAGATTCGTCTGGTGGTAAAAAGCGATCACCGGCACGACGTCTCACCTCGCGGGCGTTTCGTTGATCTCCTCAACCCTCATGCGCTTTCGAGGTCCGTCCCCACCCGTTCAGGACAGTTCCGACTCTCTCTGTCCTGCGAGTTCGGCAACGTCTGACGTCTCGGAGGCGGGGCGTACCGGGGTGAACTGAGACGGAAACTGAGACTGACTGACGCGAAATGGGAGCAGAAGACCCCTCGCTCGTTTATTGCGCGCGAGGAAGTGAACAGGAGGGGACCACAACCTTCCGATTCAGATCGGACTTATCGACGTTTACCGGACGTCACGTTGCGCGGCACTGCTCACTAACTGGTGCATTAACAGGCGCGAATACTTCGGCGCTACCTGCCAGTTGTCACGACTGCGCACCCAAACCTGGGATAAGGTGGGGTATCGATCTTGGTAGGTGAGGTAGCCATAGGAGGGCAGTGTAGGCGAGGTAGTCAGTGAGGGAGATTCTCGCGAAGGTGCCGGGCTCCAGGTTGGGGTACCTGAGCTACTCCCGCCAGCAGCGACGTTCGGGGACCTGCTCGGTGCCCCCATCACCGCCTCGTCAGCGTCAGCCTCCTCGGCCGGCAGACCGGTCTGGGGATTGAGTACCTCAAGCCGGTCGTCGAGATCCTGTTCTAGCGCCTTTCCTAGGTCCAGCAAAGTGACCTCGACTTCGGTCAGCGGCAAGGGCTGCTCATCGCTTGATGCTGGAAGCGGCCGATGAACGTCGAGCAGGTTCGGTCGCGCAGCGGTACTACGCGGATCGAGCACCCGCCGCAAGGCCGTGATCAAATCGGTGCGCCCCGCGCGAGACTCACCAACCCACGACAACGTGGCGGCTCGGCAGCAGCACCATGTCCGCATAGCCGCGGAAGCGCCGCAGCTGCACCCGAGCGACACGCATGACCTCTCTTCCCCTTCCCAGCGGTCCACACTTGACAACCGGAGGTAGCAAGCCTGCAGCTCGAACCGTGCGATCAGGCGGCACCACCGAGAACTCCGCGCACGGGGGCACAGAACAGGCGGTGCTCAGCGTCACATACTGACCGGCTAGCCACGATCACGACCGACACGTGCCGCCCCGTCGCACGGTCAAACGAGTCAGAGGCCGGACTCCAAGATCTGGAGTCCGGCCTCTGACCTGCACTTACTTAGTAGCGGGGGTAGGATTCGAACCTACGACCTCTGGGTTATGAGCCCAGCGAGCTACCGAGCTGCTCCACCCCGCGTCGCTGGATACAACCTTACGCGGACGCCCCGGAGCGGGCAAATCGCCTGGTCACCGGCCTTCCGGACGCTCCGATCGACGGCGCTGGGGCCTCACCCGCCACCGTCGGGGCCGGGGGGCGCGCCAGCACCGGTGTCACCCTCCTGCGCCACAGCTGTATCGAACCGCTGGGCGGCCGCGTCCAGGTCGGCCAACGCCTCGCCCTGGGCAGCGAAGTCACCCGCGGCCTGCGCTTCGCGCAGCCGGTTGAGCGCAGTGGCGATCTCGGTGATGGCCTGACGCATCTCCGAGCTGGTGGGGACACCGGAACCGGCCGCTGGCGGGGACGGCGTGTCCTGCTCGGGTGAAGTCGCCTCCTGCTCCGGGGTGGTGCTCGCATCCCCAGCGCCGGCCCCGAAGACCTCGTTGAGCGCCTCGCGCAGGGTCGGGGCATACCCGATCCGGTCCCCGTAGGCCACCAGCACCCGGTTCAGCTGTGGAAAGGCGGACTCCTGATTGGCCCGCTCGATGTAAACCGGCTCCACGTAGAGCAGCCCGCCGCCGACCGGGAGGGTGAGCAGGTTGCCGTAGCGGACGTTGGTCTCCGACTGCTGCAGCAGGTTGAGTTCCCGGCTGACCTCTGCGGAGGACACGAACCGGTTCTGCACCTGTTCTGGGCCCTGTGTTTGGGAGTCACCAGGTAGCTCGAGCACCCGGATCTCGCCGTAGTTGTCCGGATCGGAGCTCACCGAGACATAGGCAGCAAGAAATGGCCGCCGCAGACTGACCAGGGCACTGGTGAGCTGAAATTCGGCGGGGCCGCGTCCGGCCGGGGGTCCGGCCAGCACGTAGTACGGCGGCTGGTCGACACCCTGCTGATTCTGCGTCGGGTCGGGTGGCACGTTCCAGAAGTCGTCGTTGGTGAAGAACACCGACGGGTTGTCGACGTGGTAGCGAGTGAGCATCTCGCGCTGCACCTTGAAGAAGTCCTCCGGGTAGCGGAAATGCGCCCGCAACTCGTCGCTGATCTCGCTGGACGGCTTGACCGTGCCGGGGAACACCTTCATCCACGTCGCCAGCACCGGGTCCTTCTCGTCGACGGCGTAGAGCGTCACCGCGCCGTCGTAGGCGTCCACAGTGGCCTTGACAGAGTTACGGATGTAGCTGATCTCCTCGTCCGGCAGGCGGGCAACACCGGACAGCGAGTCGACCGTCGTCTCGCCCAGCACGGTCCGCTGTGCGTACGGGTAGTTCCGTAGCGTGGTGTAGCCATCCAGGATCCATTTGATCCGGCCGTCCACCACCGCGGGATACGGGTCGCCGTCCACGGTGAGCCAGGGGGCGACCTTTGTCACCCGGTCTCTAGGGTGCTGGTTGTAGATGATCTTAGAGTCAGCCCCGATGGCCTGGTTGAACAGGATGTTCCGCTCGCTGTGGTGCGCGGCGAACAGCAGCCGGTTCGCCCAGCCGCCGATCGGTACCCCGCCCTTGCCTTCGTAGGTGTAATTCTCCGCGCTGCCGTCGAACTCCCGGGGGAGGGCACCCGAATCTCCTCCGACGATCACGTAGTCGTCGATCAGCTCGCCGAAGTAGATTCTCGGCTGTTCCACGGGGATGTCGCCCTGCACGGTGGTGTCCGACACGGTGAACACCGGATAACCGCCCTCCCCCGTGCTGGCGTCGTCCAGCGCCGAGTTCACCGTGTTGGCCGGGGCGGCCACGAACCCGTTGCCGTGCGTGAAGGTGAGGTGCTGGTTGATCCAGGTGCGCTGGTTCTCGGCCAGCGAATCGGACTCCAACTCCCGCACGGCTACGATGTAGTCCTGCTTCTTGCCATTCACGGTGTAGCGGTCGACGTCGAGCTTGTCCGGGAAGCCGTAGAAGTTCTCCCGCTGCTGCAGCTGGGTGAAGGTCTCCGCCAGCACGTTCGGGTCCAGCAGCCGCACGTTCGGGATCGTCGCAGTGTCGGCCCGCACGACCAAAGGTGAGACCTCGCTGCGTCCGGAGTACTCGATGTACTCGACCTGCTGGTCGGTGATCCCGTAGGCCTGCCTGGTCGCGGCGATATTCCGCTCGATCGACGGGGCCTCGCGCTCGTTGGCGTTGGGACGCACCGAGAACTGTTCCAGCACCGCCGGCCACGCGGCGCCCACCAGGATGCTCGACAGCAGCAGCAGTGCGGTGGCGATCGCAGGCAGCTGCAGATTGCGCAGTACCGCCCCGACGAAGAAGGCGAGCGCGCAGATCACCGCGATGCACATCAGGATGATCTTGGCGGGCAGCACGGCGTTCAGGTCGGTGTAACCGGCACCGGTGAACAGCGGGTTACGGTTGGAGAACAGCAGCCCGTAGCGGTCCAGGAAGTAATCGACGGCCTTGAGCAGCACGAAGGCGCCGGCCAGCACGCCGAGCTGAACCCGGGCCGGGCCGGAGAGCTGCCCGCCGCGGCCGGCCAGCCGCAGCCCGCCGAACAGGTAATGGGTGATCAGCGCTCCGATGAAAGACAGCACCACCGCGACGAACGCCCAGGACAGCAACGCGTTGTAGAAGGGCAGCTCGAAGGCGTAGAAGGAGACGTCCTTGCCGAACTCGGGATCGGCCACCCCGAAGTTGCTGCTGTTGAGGAACATCTGCAGGGTCTGCCAGTCACCCTGCGCGGACAGCCCCGCGAGCAGCCCGACCGCCACCGGCACGCCGATCCCCACCAGCCGCAACCGTTGCATGATCGCGGTGCGGTAGCGCGCCACCGGATCCTCGGGTCCCGCCACCGGCACGAACACCGGCCGAGTGCGGTAGGCAGTCACCAAGTTCACTGCGAGCAACCCGCCGACCACCAGTCCGACGATCACCATCTGCAGCGCACGGGTGAGCAGTACGGTGGAGAACACCGAACGGAACCCGACCTCGCCGAACCACAACCAGTCCACATAGGTGTCGATCAGTCGCGACCCGATGATCAGCAGCGCCAGCAGCACCGCCCCAGCGATGATCAGCATCCGGCCGCGCGGGGACAGCGTGGGCACTGCGACGGGAGGCCTACCGGCCACGAGACACACTCCAGAAGACGGCGATGCGGGGCGGACTCCTCGTGGCCGACCGTGTCGGCCACGCCGGTTGAGTCCTGAGTGTCCAACTCTACGGAGGCCGTTGAGGTTCCGGACAACCACGGTGATGCGACGATGGTCAGGTGAGTGACGCGCAGCCGTACCCATCCGAGCTGTCCCGGGCCTTACCAGCCACTGCGCGCGAGGTAGAGGAGTTCGTCGCGGCCGCTGGATGGGATCAGCAACCTCAACTGTTCGCCCTGGTACCGACCCCCACCCTGCTGGCCAGACAGCCGGACCTGGCCGGTCAGCTGGACGCCGAGGCCGCGCTGACCCCGGTGGCCCAGGAGGCGCTGCCCGAGGGAGAACTCGACGCTGCGCTGGCCGGCATCGAATGGCCCGAGGCGGTGGCGGGCTGTGCGCTGGCCCAGGAGATCGTGGTGCTCCCCCCGGAGGCCGAGGCCGGACTCGGCGAACTGCCGGACGACCCGGTGCAGGCTCGGCGGGCCGCTGCCGAACACCCGCAGCGACGGGAGGGCAGGCTGGTCGCCGCAGTGCTGCGGGAGGGGGCGGGGGCCTGCGTGCTGCGGCTGCGTGCCTCCGCAGGCAACGAGGAGGATCTGGAGGAGTTGCTGGAGGACCCGCAACTCGCCCCGAACCTGCTCCGCGCACTGCTGGGCACGTTGCGCCCGTGAGTGCGTAACAGTGTTATAACACTGTTACGCACTCACGAGACGCAGCCATGCGGTTGCTGGCCGGTTCGCAGCGCGTCCAGTGCGCGCACCGCGCCCGCCAGGTTCTCCACCCGCACCAGTTGCAGCCCCTCGGGTGCGCGCCGCATCGCCTCGTCGCAGTTGCCCGCGGGTACCAGGAATACCGTCGCTCCCTCCTGCCGGGCGCGGAGCATCTTGAATGGGATACCGCCGATCGGACCGACCTCCCCGCTCGCGCTGATTTCCCCGGTGCCTGCCACGAAGGTGTCGCCCGCGAGCGGGCCGGGAGTCAGCTTGTCCACGATGGCCAGCGCGAACATCAGACCCGCGGACGGGCCCCCGACGTCGGCCAGGCTGATCGTGATGTCGAAGTCCACGTCCGGGCGGTCCACCACCCCGATCCCCAGGTAACCCCGATTCGGTTGCGGCCCGGTGCCAAGCCGGATCGGCACCTCCCGCGGCGGGGTGTCGCCACGCTGGATGCCGACCCGCACAACCTGCCCCGGGCGGCTGGGGACGAGCAGATCGATCACCTGTTGCGCGGTGCCGACCTGCTGGCCGTCGATGGTGAGCAGCAGGTCCTCAGCGGCCAGCTGACCGTTCGCGGCGCCGTCGGTGAGTATCCGGTCGACCACGACCTTGCTCGGATAGCCCAGGTGGCGCAGCGCCGCAGTCTCCGCGGTGGACTCTGAGGTCTGGAACAGCTCCTGGTTCTGCCGCTCGACCTCCTGCTCGGACAGGTTCGGCGGGAAGATCTCGTCGCGCGGAACCAGGGCACTGCTCCCGGACACCCATAGGCCCATCGCGCCATAGAGGGTGACATTGTCGATCACCGAGATCGTCGTCATGTTGAGGTGACCCCCGGTGGGGTAGGTCTGAGTGCCCTTGATATCCACGACGGTCTTGCCTGCCACCGCACCGAGGGTGTCGAAGGTGGGCCCGGGACGGAGCGCGACATAGGGCACCGTCGCCACACCGCCCAGCAGGCCGAGTGCCATGGCCAGGCCGAGGCTGACCAGGAGGGTCCAGGTTCGGCGGTTCACGGCCGAACAGCGTACGGGCCTGCAGTCCGCGTACCGTGGGTGCCATGAGTGATCTGCCCTTCGGCTTCGGTTCCCACGACCCCCGGGATCCAGACCGGCAACGTCCCGGGGAAGGCGGCGGCCAGGGCGGTCCCGACCCGGCCAACCCGTTCGGGGGCTTCGTGGCCGGCGGGATGGACGTCGGCGCCCTGGGCAAGATGTTGACCCAGCTCGGTCAGATGCTCAGCCAGAGTTCAACGGGCGGTAGCGGTGGTGGCCCGGTGAACTACGAGCTGGCCAAGCAGATGGCGTTGCAGCGGCTGTCCACCACAGGTCTGCCCTCGGCCGAGCAGGCCAGCGCAGCGGCCGACGCGGTGCGGCTGGCCGAGCTGTGGCTGGACCCGGTCACCGCACTGCCCTCGGGGGTGCAGAACAGCGCCGCGTGGGCGCCACGGGAGTGGGTGGAGCGCACCCTGCCGACCTGGCAGCGGTTGTGTGACCCGGTGGCCCGCCAGATGGCCGGCTCGTGGATCGAAGCGCTGCCCGCCGACGCCCGCCAGGCGGCCGGTCCGCTGATGGCGATGGTCGAACAGATGGGCGGGCTGGCCTTCGGCTCGCAACTGGGTGCGGCACTGGCACAGCTGGCTGGTGAGGTGCTCACCTCCACCGACGTCGGGCTCCCGTTGGGGCCCGACGGGGTGGCCGCGCTGCTGCCGGACACGATCGAGAAGTTCGCCAAGGGCCTGGAGCGCGAGCACTCGGAGGTGATGGTGTTCTTGGCCACCCGGGAGGCCGCCCACCACCGCCTGTTCGCCCATGTGCCGTGGCTGCGTCAGCGGCTGCTGGGCACCGTCGAGGAGTTCGCCCGCGGTATCCGGGTCGACAGCGAGGCGCTGGAGGAGATGGCCCGTCAGATCGACCCGACCGACGCGGAGAGCATGGAGCGGCTGATGAAGTCCGGGCTGCTCGAGCCGCAGGCCAGTCCTGAGCAGAAGGCCGCGCTGACCCGGCTCGAGGCGCTGCTCGCACTGGTCGAGGGCTGGGTCGACGTCGTCGTCGCGGACGCGGTGGGGGAACGGCTCCCCGGTGCCGACGCGTTGCGCGAAACGCTGCGCAGGCGGCGGGCCTCGGGCGGCCCGGCCGAGCAGACCTTCGCCACGCTGGTCGGCCTGAAGCTGCGACCGCGCAAGCTGCGAGCTGCCGCTGAGGTGTGGCGAGAGCTGACTGCTCAGCAGGGTGTGGCGGGCCGAGACGCCCTGTGGACGCACCCCGACCTGCTGCCCACCGCGCAGGACCTGGACGATCCAGCCGGATTCGCCGGCCGGGCCGCCAACCTCGCGGCCGACCTGGAGGACCCGATCGCTGCGCTGGAGCGCACCTCGGGCGAGGCTCCGAAGGAGCAGCCTCCCGACGGTCTTCCCGAGAAACCGGAGGCCGGCGGCGACGAGCCCGATCGGTGATCCTGGTCGGTCCGTTACGGCTGTCCCCAGCTTGTCCACAACTGTGCGCGGACCTGTGGACAGCTGGTTGAGCCGCCGGGCCGCCCCGTGCACACTTCCCGGGCATGAACCAGCCGACCAGCACCACACCGCCCGACTCCATCCCGGCTGATCCCGCGACAGCCGCCAGACCGGCCGACATTCCGGAGCGAGTAAGGCTCGTGCCCGGCCGCGTCGCCCTGTGGCGTTCCCCCAGCTCATTGCAGCTCGGCCTGGACCCGCAACGCGCCATGGTCCTCGACGAGCTGCCGGAGCCGCTCGCCGCACTGCTGCGCCGGATGGACGGCATCCGCAGCACCGCTGAACTGCTCGCGGAGGCCGAGGCCGCCGGATCACCACCCGGCGACGGTGCCGCGATGCTCACCGACCTGCACCGGGCTGGCCTCGTGCAGGACGCCGCGGCCACCGACTACAGCCCGGCTGGCTGGCACCGCACCGCATTGGCCACTGAGGCGGCAGGGTGGTCGGTGCACACCACGCGGACGGCATGCGACCTGCTGCGACGGCGGCGCTCGACAGTAGTGCGGGTGGTCGGATCTGGCCGGGTGGCGGTGGCGGTGGCGAGCGCGCTGGCCGCAGCCGGGGTCGGCCGGCTCGCGGTGGAAGCCACCGGCACAGTCGTCGCCGGGGACCTCGGCACCGGCTACCTGCCCGCCGACCTCGGCAAGCCCCGGGCCGCCGCGGCGGCGGACGCGGTGCGCCGTGCCGCGCCCGACGTACAGCTGCGCGAACGGCACCGGCCGGACCTGGTGGTACTCACCGATGTGATGGTGCCCGAACCAGCGGTGGTGACCGAACTGGTTGCGTCCCGGGTTCCGCATCTGATCGCCTACACCCTCGAAGGGAGAGTGACGGTCGGCCCGCTGGTGTGGCCCGGTCGCAGCAGTTGCCTGCGGTGTGCTGACCTCCACCGGGCTGACGTGGACCTGGCCTGGCCGAAGCTGGCCGCGCAGCTGGTCGGACGCGTCCCGGCGGCCGGATTGACCGCTACCCTGCTGGCCGCAGCGCTCACCGCGGAGCAGGTGCTGGTGGCGCTGGCCGGGCCGGGCGCTGGTCTACCGGTGCCGCCGACCTGGGGCGCGGCGCTGGAACTGGACCCGGTGCACGGCAAGTTACGGCGGCACCTGCGACCCACCCATCCGCGTTGTGGCTGCGGCGCAGGCTGACGTAATCGACGCGGAGGTAATCGACGCTGAGGTCATCGACGCTGAGGTCATCGACGCTGAGGTCATCGACACAGCCCCGCTGCGACCTGAGGCGGTCCCGGGAGACAATCACACCGTGACCGACATCCCTCGAAGGGCCACCCAGCGAACCGCCAGGCTCGCGAGCCTTCCTCTTGGGGTGGCTGGGCGAGTAGCCGCGGGATGGGGCAAGCGGCTCGCCGGGCAGGACGCGCACGACGTCAGCGCCGAGTTCAGCGCCCGCAATGCAGAGCAGCTCTTCGCGGTACTCGGATCGCTCAAGGGCGGCGCGATGAAGTTCGGCCAAGCGCTGAGCGTGTTCGAGGCGGCGATCCCTGACGAGATGGCGGCGCCGTACCGAGAAGCGCTGACCAAGCTGCAGTCCGCGGCGCCACCGATGTCCCCGCACGCGGTCCGCCGGGTGCTCGATGAACAACTCGGCACCGGGTGGCGTCGCCGCTTCGCCGAGTTCTCTGATGAGCCCGCGGCAGCCGCCAGCATCGGGCAGGTGCACCAGGCGGTGTGGCACGACGGCCGGGACGTCGCGGTCAAGGTGCAGTACCCGGGTGCCGACGAGGCACTGCGCGCCGACCTGCGGCAGCTTCAGCGATTCAGCTGGCTGTTCCAGGCGGTCGTACCGGGCTTGGAGGTCAAACCGCTGCTCATCGAGCTACGGGATCGGATGGTCGAGGAGCTCGACTACCGCGGTGAGGCCGACAATCAGCGTGGGTTCGCTGCTGCCTTCCGGGGGCACCCCGAGATCGCCATTCCCGCCGTCGTCGCCAGCGCGCCGAAGGTGATGGTCTCCGAATGGGTCGCTGGCACCCCGCTGGCACAGATCATCCGCAGCGGATCGCGCGCCGAACGCGACGACATCGGTCGCAAGCTGGCCGAGTTCCATACCTCCTCACCGGCCCGCGCCGGGCTGCTGCACGCCGACCCCCATCCGGGCAACTTCCTGCGCCTGGCGGACGGACGCCTCGGGGTGCTCGACTTCGGTGCGGCGGCGAAGCAGCCCGGTGGAGCTCCGCGAACCCTGGGCGTGGCGACCCGGCTGGCGGTCGAGGGACGCTCGGACGAGTTGCTCGAGCTGCTGCGTACAGAGGGCTTCGTCCGGCCCGGTATGCCACTGCATGCCGAGGACGTGATGGCCTACCTCAGTCCGTTCGCCGACCCGGTACGCACCGAGACCTTCCACTTCACCCGGGCCTGGATGCAGGGCCAGGCCGAGCGCGTCGGCGGCTTCGGCAGCCCGGACTTCCGGACCGGACGGGCGCTCAACCTGCCGCCCAACTACCTGCTGATCCACCGGGTGAGCAGCGGGACGTTCGGGGTGATGTGCCAGCTCGACGCCACCATCCCGCTGCGCGGGATCGCCGAACGTTGGCAGCCGGGTTTCGCCAGCTGACCCTGCCGGAGGGGGGTTGGGGGCTCTTCAAGAGCCCCCAAC
>JBOHGM010000130.1:0-11733 GCA_050699435.1 Pseudonocardiaceae bacterium
CGTGCACGGTTTTTGTCTGCTTGCCGCTGGGCGGGGATCGCCCGATACGCCGAGTAGCCGCCATTCCGGGCGACTTCCCGTGACACCACAGTGTGGTGTCTGTTCAGCAGTCGCCCAATCGACCGGCGCGAACGGCCGGCGGCAAGCTCCCGAGAGATGGCGTGACACTTGCCGCCGTAGCCGCTGCGGAGAGCGACCTCGCCGAGGCCGTCCGGCTCGCCCGCGCAAACGGCCGCTCGTGGGCCTACATTGCAATCGTCCTCGGCGTGTCCCGCGAGGTGGCCCGCAAGCGGTTCGGCGCCCCCACAGTGCCCCAGCCCCGGACGGACCTGACGGGCACTGCCGGTTAGCCGGGGAAATGAGCCCGGGCAGGTGGCGCCACCCGACGGAGGCCGGGTTTCGTACTGTTCACGTTTTGTTGCACAGCTACAGGAAAGGCATGCCTTGTGGTCAGGCGGCGGCGATCACGGTGCGGATGCGGTCGCGGAGGTCGGCCACCTCGGTGAGGGTCGCATGCGGCTGGGCGAGGCGGCGTAGGTCGCTCAGGTCGTCGGTGGCACGGCGGGAGCGCAGGGTGCCTGCCCAGTCCAGGGCCTGGGTGCCGAGGGCGGCGGCCTCGCGCGGGTCACCGGTCACCATGACCAGCGAGGCCAGTTTGATCTGGCTGCGGGTGCGGGCGCGAACGGCGCTGCCGATGTATTCGGCGACGGCATGCTGCAATCGGTCACGGGCCGCACCGACGAACTGCCCGTGCCGAGCGGCGTGCCACAGCGCACGCCCCGTCTCTCCCTGGTGATGGGCCACGTCATACGAGGTCATCCATACTGGGTCCGCGGCCGGGCAAGCGCGGCTGAACTCCTCGTCGGCTGCCGTTACGGCAGTCGCGGCGTCCACCGCGCGGCCGAGCATGCCCGAGGCATGAGCCCGAACCGTGTGCAGCACGGCCCGTTCGGTGGCCGTCAGCCGGTCAGCACGGACCAGCGCCGATTCGGTGAAGGTCACCGCGTCGTCCGGATCACCACAGCAGATAGCCTGGCTCGCCAGGGATTTCAGCACTTTGGCCCGCAGGTGCCAGTCCCCGGCCTCCTCGGCGCAGGACTGGGCGAACCGGAACATCCGTCGCGCGTCGTCATGGGCGTAGTCATCCACGGCCATGAACCCGGCCGTTTCGGCGAACGAGCCCACCGCGGTGAGCAGCTCGCCACGGATCGACTCGGGACAGCCGGCATTGAGAAGCTCAGCGCCATAGCGCAGCTGCGCGACCGCAGCCTCGCGCATCAGCCCGCCACCGTAACGGGCATCCCAACCGGCGAACGCCTCGGCGGCGGCACGCACCTCGGCGACGTGAGTCATGCTCACCACCGACGGGATCCGAGCGGGCTGGGTGGGGGCGAGCAACTCCATAAGCGCCACCGGACCGGCCACTGCCGCGGCACCGGCCCCCAGGCCGACGCGGATGAAGTGCTGACGGTCCACACCCCTCACGATAGTGCGGCTGCGCCGGGCACGCCGGAAACCCAGCTCCGCATCCGTCTTGACGCCCAGCACCGCCCGAAACCCCGCCCGCCGCTCCGGCTCCTGCGAACAGCGGATCACACCCCGGCAAACCTCCCGCAATCCTCCCCCTGCCCGTCCCTGTCCTCCCCTTGACAGCAGGGCTTGTTCGAGTTGTCATGGCTCCACCCCTCACGGCTTGCGCGCCAGGGCACCGTGGGCGTCAATCGCCTCGTCCGTACCGAGCTCGGCGGTGTCCGGCCGCCACTGCGTGATCGGCACCAGGCCGGGGTCCACCATCTCCAGGCCGTCGAAGCACTGGCCGATCTGCTCAGCGCTGCGCAGGTGGTAGGGGACGGCGCCAGTTTCCGCTAACTTCTCGCCGCCCTCGACTACGGCCGCGCCGGTATCGGTGCCGTCCCACAGCGCCAGGTAGCTGCCGGACGGAACGGCGGCCATCACCCGCGCCACGATAGACCGCATCTCGTCGAAGTCGGCGACGTAGCCGAGCACACCCATGAACATGACCGCGACCGGCCGGCTGAAGTTCAGTACGTTGCGGGCATCGGAGATGATCAAATCCGGGTCGTGGAAGTCAGCGTCCACGTAGGTGGTCACCCCTTCGGGGGTCGTGTTGACCAGCAGGGCGCGGGCGTGGGACAGAACCAGCGGGTCGTTATCGACGTAGACGATCCGGGACTCGGGCGCGATCCGCTGAGCGATCTCATGGGTGTTCTGCATCGTGGGCAGGCCGGTGCCGATGTCGAGGAACTGATGTATCCCGGCCTCACCGGCCAGGAAACGCACGACGCGGATGAGGAACTGCCGGGACTGCTTGGCCATGGTGATGATGTCCGGGTACACCTGGGCGACGGCATCACCGGCGGCACGGTCCACCTCGTAGTTGTCCTTGCCGCCCATCCAGTAATTCCAGACCCGCGCCGCATGAGGCACATCAGTCTTGATCTTGGAAGCCGACTCGGAGTGCGGGTCGAGGGACTGCTCGTCGGCCATGTTGAGGCTCCTACAGTATGTGAGCGAGGTCATTGTTGAGGACGCGGGTGCGGACCGGTAAGGCGGAGGAGACCAGCAGGTCGGGGTCTGCGGGGACGGATCCGGCAGGCAGCGCCGCGCGGAAGGCGTCGAGTTCGGCATCGGATCCACGCGGCCAGTCGACAGAGTTTACCTGATGGAGCAGGCTACAGTACCGAGCAGCAGGCCGGGCCAGCGCTCGTCGCCGCAAATGAACCGCTGACTCACGTTGCGGAGCCGCGTGGCACCACCCAGATTTGGTTGAGTTCGGAGACCTTCGCGATGTGCTCGTAGTCCGTGTCGTAGTGCAGCACGACCGCGCCGTGCGCAATGGCGGTCGCGGCGATCACCAGGTCGTTAGCGCCAGCAGCCCGCACAAGTCCGCCGTTCCATAGGGCGGTTTGCAGTGCTACTGCCAACTGTTCGACCTCGGCAGTGATCGGCAGCTGCCGACGAGCGTTGATCAGCTCGATGACGCGGGCGTGTTCCTGACCGTTGGTCGCGCTGTGCCCGGCCTCTAGAGTGATCGGCAGGCAGGTGGCGAATAGCCCCTGGGTGGCGAATGCGCGTAGGGCGTCTGCCACCCGCGGCTGGTGTGGTAGGCGCTGGAATACACTGTTGTCAACCAGGTACAGCGTCGTCATCGACGTGCGTCGGCCAGCATGTCAGGGTCGGCAAGTCCCGCTAGGCCACCTTGCTGGACCCAGTCGATCATCTCCAGCTGGGCCTCCCGATTGACCAGTTCTTCAAGTGCCCGAGTGATCATGGCCTTCTTGGACGGCGCTCCGGTCAGTTCCATGGCCCGTCGGACGAGATCGTCCGGCAGGTCCACCAAGGTACGGGCCACGTGGACCAACTCCTTTCGGCACTGTTCTGAGGCGAACAGCATTGATGATATCAGAAAGTGGTCTGATTGGATATCATCGAGGTTTGAGCTGGCGTCGGTGTGCGGTGGCAAGTCCGATGTTCTCCCCACGCCAATGCCACTGCGCCCCGTACCGAGCCGCTGACCTGCGCGGACAGACTCTCCCGGTCGGGCATGGCTGAACGCCTCGTCGCTGGCACCGACGGCACGCAGCGCGTCCTGCACCTCGCCGAGCTTGGTCAGGTCGCGGGCGCGCGAGGACTAACTCCACCGCTTGTCGGCGTCGCGGCTCTCGTCGACCAGGAGGGCATCGACTGCGATCTGCAGTGCCGGCCAGCTCTCACGGTCGCCGCCAACGAGACCGAGCTGTCCGACGTCCTACGATCAGCTGCCGATGATCGGCCGGTACACGCCGATGTCCTCAGGGGCTCTGTGGCCTCAGGCTTCATGAAGTGGGGACTCAGCGGCGGAACCATGGCGGCGGCGATCCTGGCCGATCTGGTCAGCGGACGAGAGCCCACGCCGTGGGCGGAGCGGTTCAGCCCGCACCGGGTCTCGCTGCGCTCCGCGCCGCGGGTGGTGACGATGAACGCGCAAGTCGCCGCGGATCTGGTCGTTGATCGGATCACCCCGGCTGAGGTGCCCAGCCCCGCTGAGGTGCCTGCTGGCGAAGCTCGGGTGGTCCGCGACGGTCTGGGGAAGGCCGGCGTGTTCCGCGAGCCCGACGGCACCCTGCACGCCGTGTCACTGCGCTGCACCCACCTGGGGTGCCTGCTGCGCTTCAACGGCGCCGAGCGCAGCTGGGACTGTCCCTGCCACGGCTCGCGCTTCGACGTGGACGGCTCGGTGCTCGAAGGACCCGCCGTCCGGCCACTACCGCGCCGGCACCTCACCGACCCCCACCCGCAGGACGCGGACCATCGCGGTGGGTAGCAACGGGCACGCCGAACGTTCGGCGTGCCCGAGCCGGTAGGACTGTGCGGCGGCAGGACCTGCATCGGCGATGATATCATAGTTGATATCTACCGGCCGGGAGGAGAATCCATGGCGTTTCCAGTTCGAGGCCTGCCCCCGGATGTCGTCGAGAAACTCGACATCGCGGCGGCCACCAAGGGGATGAGCCGCAACGCCTACGTGGCCGAGGTGCTGACCCAGCATGCGCGGCAGATCCGGCCGACGGTGACCCGGGAGTCGTTCGCCCGTGCCGCCGACCTGGCCGCCGATCTTGATGACGAGACGCTGATGCGCGCAGCCTGGTCGTGACCGGCTGGCTGATCGACAAGTCCGCACTGTGGAAACTGCCTCAGTCGCCCGATTATGAGGTATGGCTGGACCGCATCAACCGCGGCAAGGTATGGGCCGGTCTACCGACCAAACTCGAGGTGGGGGTGTCGGCCCAGCAAGTGCGACTGAACTCCTCCTCAGCCGCATCATCTCACCACCATAGCGATGGTCTCCGGCTAAATTGACCAGATCACCGCTCGATCCCCTCCAGGTTGCCCAACCTGGGCACAGTCGCAGCGCGGTAACCCCTCATCGCATTTGAGACTATAGAGAGGGCAGGCTCAGTGACCATCCGGGCGCGGCGTATGACTGCTGGGTCGCGAAGTCGGTAGCCGCTGCTCACCCTGTTGTGGTGGCCAGCGGGGGGAGGTGTGGTGGCCAGGATCTTCGTCAGCCATGCCAGCGAGGATCGCGCGCTGGCCGGTGAGGTGCACCAGTGGTTGATCGACGCCGGCCACGAGGTGTTCCTGGACCAAGACCTGCGGGACGGCATCGCTCTGGGCGAGCAGTGGGAGCAGCGGCTGCATGAGCGGCTGCGGTGGGCCAACGCGGTGCTGAATGATCTCCGAGACCACCTGGTGGAGCGATCATGCACTGTAACTGGAGGTGATCTCAGTCGCGCGGAGTGGGGGTCGCTACCTCACGGGACTGCCGTACCAGGACACTTGTCCCGGCTGAGATCAGGCGGCGATCACGGTGCGGATGCGGTCGCGGAGGTCGGCCACCTCGGTGAGGTTCGCATGCGGCTGGGCGAGGCGGCGTAGGTCGCTCAGGTCGTCGGTGGCACGGCGGGAGCGTAGGGTGCCTGCCCAGTCCAGGGCCTGGGTGCCGAGGGCGGCGGCCTCGCGCGGGTCACCGGTCACCATGACCAGCGAGGCCAGGGCGATCTGGCTGCGGGTGCGTGCGCGACCTTCGGCGCGGGTGGCCACGCCAGCGGCCAGCCGACTTCGCGCCTCCTCGACGAACTGGCCGCGCATGCCAAGCTCCCACAGCACATGCCCACCCCAGCTGACATGGCGGGCTTCGTTGTAGGAGGCCATCCACGGCGGGTCCTCGGCCGGGCGGGCGTGGCTGAACTCCTCGTCGGCGGCGCCGACGGCACGCAAGGCGTCCTGCACCTGGCCGAGCTTGGCCAGGTCGCGGGCGTGGCTGTTGTGCAGCAGGGCGTGCTCGGTGGCGGTCAGCCGCTCGGCGCGCAGCAGCGCCGACTCGGTGCAGGTCAGCCCCGCGTCCGGATCACCGCACAAGGACTCCTGGTAGCCCATCGTGCACAGCACCTGGGCCCGCAGGTGCCAGTCCCCGGCCTCCTCGGCGCAGGACTGGGCGAACCGGAACATCCGTCGCGCGTCGTCATGGGCGTAGTCATCCACGGCCATGAACCCGGCCGTTTCGGCGAACGAGCCCACCGCGGTGAGCAGCTCGCCACGGATCGACTCGGGACAGCCGGCATTGAGAAGCTCAGCGCCATAGCGCAGCTGCGCGACCGCAGCCTCGCGCATCAGCCCGCCACCGTAACGGGCATCCCAACCGGCGAACGCGTCGGCGGCGGCACGCACCTCAGCGACGTGGGTCATGCTCACCACCGACGGGATCCGAGCGGGCTGGGTGGGGGCGAGCAACTCCATAAGCGCCGCCGGACCGGCCACTGCCGCGGCACCGACCCCCAAGCCGGCGCGGATGAAGTGCTGACGGTCCACACCCCTCACGATAGTGCGGCTGCGCCGGGGACGCCGGAAACCCAGCTCCGCATCCGTCTTGACGCCGAGCACCGCCCGAAACCCCGCCCGCCGCTGCGGATCCTGCGGACACCGGATCTTGCCCTGCTCCAACTTTCCGATGTAGTTGGCGTCCAGCTCGACCGTCCGCTTGGTGTGCTCATACACCCAGGCATTGACCAGCTCGGCCAGCTCCTGGCGCGACAGGCAATCCCCGCTGGCATACGGCGACTCGATGCGCTCCCGCGCCCGGCGGAGCTGGTCATTGGGCTCGGCCACAGCCTTTCCTCCCCGTTCGACGTGATCCGCGCAGCCTGACACGATCAGTCACCACCCGACCAACCACCACGCCCAATCCCGGCAAACCTCCCGCAATCCTCCCCCGGCCCTCCCCTTGACAGCGGGGCTGTCCCGGACCGGGGAACTGCGCGGACGGGCGGAGCATGACCTGGCGGCTCACGCTGCAGAGCCGCGTGGCATCACCCAGAGCTGGTGACGGCTGAACGGGCAACACCCTAGGAAGAGCTGATCGGCACGACCGATGACTCCGTACCGCTCGGCTGCTGAAGAGGACCGCTGGGCGACGCTCACGGACTCTGGTCTTGTGTACAGGCGCGACTACGGGCGAACGGTGCGCGCCGGCCACGTCGTCGCCGCCACGCACTACCCGTCTTCGATCGGGGCGCCTACTTCGCGCGGCTGGCGGCCGTCCACTCTTGCGTAACGTGCGAATCGAGCGCAGGCGGCCGCTGCGGCCGGGCGAGGGACCTCGCCCGGCCGCTTCACGATGCGGGCTATCCAGTGCGCGATACCGGCGAACTCCCTGGGAGTCTCATACCAACGCGCACAACAGCTTGCCGCACCGCCCCGACCTCCTGACGCGGCCGATCTCATCGCTGCTCATCCCAGCCAGGGACGGCGGCTCATGAGGGTGCACCGGCGGGGAGCGGGAGTCGGTAGCGTCTGCGTCACCCTGTTGTGGGGACCGGTGGGGAAGGTGCGGTGGTCAGGGTATTCGTCAGCCATGCCAGCGAGGACCTCGCGCTGGGCCGCGAGGTGCACCAGTGGCTGGTTGACGCTGGCCACGAGGTGTTCCTGGCTCAGGACCTGCGTGACGGCATCGCTGTCGGCGAGGAGTGGGAGCGGCGGCTACACGACGAGCTGCGCCTGGCCGATGCGGTGGTCTGCGTGGTCACCTCGGCCTCCCTGACGTCGCGGTGGTGCACGGCCGAGGTCGCGATCGCCCGGTCCCGGGGCAGCAGGCTGTTGCCCGTCCAGGCCGAGCCGGATGTGGCCGACCCGCTGCTGGCATCCGTCCAGCACACCGATATGACGCGGGATCCGGACGCGGTCCGTCCCGTTCTGATCGAAGCGTTGCGCCTGGTCGACACCGCCTGGCCGGACGATCGTCCCCCGTTCCCGGGGCTGCGGCCGTTCGAGGTCGACCAGCATCGGGTGTTCTTCGGGCGCACCGAGGAGACCAAAGAGCTCGCCGAGCTACTGCGCTCCCCGGCCGAGCACGCCAAGGGCGCCGCATTGCTCGTGGTGGGCCCATCCGGGTGCGGGAAGTCCTCGCTGGTCCGCGCGGGCCTGCTGCCGGTCATGACCGGCGAACCGGGCTGGTGGACCCTGCCACCGATCGTGCCGGGCGCCGACCCGGTGGCCGCGCTGGCCCGGGAACTGGCCACCACCGCCCGGCAACTCGGCCTGGACCCGACGGTGCCGCTGGTACGCCAGCAACTCGACACCGGCCGCCTGACGGAGCTGGCTGACGAGCTGCTGGTGGCCACCCCGGGCGATCCGCGGCGCCGCCTGCTGATCGTCGTGGACCAGTTCGAGGAGCTACTCACCCAGACCGACCCCGCCCAGCGGGCCCGCTTCGCCGAGCTGCTCCGCCCGGCGCTGGACGGCCCGGTACAGCTGGTGGTCACACTGCGCCCGGAGTTCCTCGACCAGCTGCTGGCCGACCCCGACCTGGCCACCCTGCCCACGCAGGTCTACCCGCTTCGTCCGCTGCGCCGCGAAGCGCTGCGCGCTGTGATCGAGAAACCGGCCCGGCTGGCCGGGATCGAGGTGGATGACGGGCTGGTGGACCGGCTGGTCGACGACACCGACACCGGCGACGCCCTGCCGCTGCTGGCGTTCACCCTCGCCCAGCTCGGCGAGGGCGTCCGCCGCGGCGGGCGACTGTCCAGCACCCGCTACGACCAGCTCGGCGGAGTACAGGGTGCCCTGACCCGCCAAGCCGACGCGGCGCTGGCCGACGCGATCGCTACCGGACGTCGTAGTCACGAGCAGGTGATCGCCGGGCTGCTGCGACTGGTCACCGTCGACGAACACGGTCGTCCTACCCGCTGGCGAGTCAACCGTGACGAACTGCCCGATCACGTGGTCGCCGACCTGCACACCTTCATCGCACGGCGACTGCTGACCACTGACACCGACAACGGCACCGCGGTGATCGGTGTCGCGCACGAGACATTCCTGTCCGCTTGGCCCCCTGGCCGAGGCAATCACGGCAAACGTGACGGCATTGCGAGCCCGCCGGCCCGTCGAACATGCCGCCGCCAAATGGCATGACGACGGGCGTCCGCTCGCCCGGTTGTGGGGTGGCAACCAACTCGCCGCCGCCGTCACCGACGTCGGCGCACGGCCTCGTCCCCTGGGCCAACCGCTCACCGGTCACCTCCGCACGGTGGAGTCCGTGGCGTTCGCACCCAACGGGACGTTGCTGGCCACCGCCAGCCAGGACGGCACCGCGATCTTGTGGGACCTCACCGACCCGGCCCGTCCCCGTCCCTTCGGCGAACCTGTCGTCGGCGACGCCGGTGGGGTGCAGGATGTGGCCTTCTCCCCCGACGGGGGCACCATGGCCACCGCCAACCTCTACGGCGCGTCGATCTTGTGGAGCCTCACTGACCCGGGCGCGGCCCCGCCGCCTGGGCCAACCCCTCACCGGCCCGGAACGGTCCCGCCGCCTGGGCCAAACCCTCACCAACCCCACCGAGATCATGTACTCGGTGGCGTTCTCCACCGACGGGAACATGGTGGCTGCGGGCAGCGTCGACAGCCGGGACGACAGTGCAGTGATCCTCTGGGATGTCACCAATCTGGAACGGCCCCGCCGCCTGGGCCAATCCCTCACCGACCCCGTCGGCCCGGTGTTCGCGGTGGCGTTCTCCCCCGTTGGGGACATTCTGGCTGCCAGCAGCAGCGACGGCATGATCCTGTGGGACCTCACCGACCCGGAACGGCCCCGCCGCCTCGGCCAATCCCTCACGGGTCACCCCGGAGGAGTGACATCGGTGGCGTTCTCTCCCGACGGGCGCACCCTAGCCACCGGAAGCAGCGACAACACCGCAATGCTGTGGGACCTCACCGACTCTGCGCGGCCCCGCGCCCTCGGGACGTATCTGACCGGTCACACCGGATCGGTGTTCTCGGTGGCGTCCTCCCCCGACGGAGAAACCCTAGCCACCGGCAGCATTTGATGACACCGTGATCCGGTGGGACCTCACCGACCTCAATGAACTCCCAGATAACGCGACAAAGCGCGCCTGCTCGGTCGTCGGACGCGGTCTCGATGGTGAGGAGTGGGCCCGATACATCCCAGACCTGCCCTACCAGGACACCTGTCCCAGCTGACCTCACCCTCCGGGCAATCCTCCCGCCGCCCTCCCCGCGACGACACCGCCGCGCGCCGTACCGAGCCCTGACCTGCGCGGACAAACTCTCCGGCCATGACAACACGGCGAACACTCGTGGTGAAAGGGCGGCAAGATACCCGCGTCACCGTCGTGGTGGAGGTCTGCCGCAACCAGGTATGGGTGGTCTCCGTTGATTCACCGTTCTCCTCGGAAGCAATCTTCGAACCCGCGCAGGTCGACAGCCTCATCGACATACTGGAAAAGGCCGCTGCAGAAGCGCGGCGGGGCAAGGCGAACGCAGCCCCATGACGCGCGGCGCAGCCATGCCGAGGAATCGGCCAATCGGGTGGGCGTATCTTCGATCGGGCCACTGCACGATCCGCTGGCAACGCGGCGACGACGTCGCCTATAGGATTGGGGCAATGTAGGAACTTACCTAACGAGAACGTAAGTATGTAGACGTGCCGGAGCGGCTCACGCGGTGATGTAGCGAAGGTTGGGGTCGCCGAAGAACGCTCGGATCAGGTGAGGTAGCCGGGTGAGCCGTTCGAGTGCTGTGACGACTGTGCTGGTGAAGTCGTCGGATTCTGTGGTGAGGTGGCGGCCGACGGTGTCGTGCTTGACGTTTTCCACACCCATTCGTCGGGGTTGAGTTCTGGCGAGTAGGAGGTCAGGCGGAACAGCCGCAGCTGGCCGTTGGTGCCGGCCACGTATTCTTTCACCGCTTTCGAGCGGTGGACGGGGTGGCCATCGACGACCAGAAAGACTGGGCCGGCAGTGTCAGCCAGCAGTTTGTCGCAGAAGTCGATGAACTTCTCGGTGTCCAGGGTGCCGGAGACGATGTCGTATTTGAAGGAGCCGGTGGCGGTGACCGCGGAGATCATATTGACCGAGAACCGGGCTCCCGTGGTGCGCACCACCGGGGTCCGGCCCACCGGTGCCCAGGTGGTCCCGGCGTGATAATCCGAGCGCACCGACGCCTCATCGGCAAAGTAGATCGTCGCGTCCACCTTCTTGGCCTCGGCGCGGATCGCCGGGTACTGCTCGGTCTTCCAGCGCGTCACCGCCTCGGGGTCTTGCTGGTAGGCCCGAAACAGCGGCCGCTGCGGCGTCAGGCCGATCGTGCGCAACAGCCGGCCCACACTCACCGCCGAGAGGGACACACCGAACTCCCGGTGGATCAACTCCCGCACGATATCCCGTGTCCACAACGCGAACTCAAACTGCAACTGCCGCGGGTTCGCACCGGCGATCAGCGCATACAGCTTACGCAGTTGCGTACCGGAGAGCTTGGGCGGGCGCCCCGGCACCGGCTTCACGCGCAATGCCTCCACCCCCCTTCGCGGAACTTCGCCACCCAGGCGAACACCGTGGAGCGATCCATTCCCAGCGACTCGGCAACATCCTCAGGACGAGCACCAGCCTGAATCTGTTCCACCGCCCGGATCCGAATAGCCTCCAGGGTCTGGTGATCTAACTTCCGGCCGTCGTTATCGCGCACAACGACATTCGACCACAATAAGCCCGAAAGTCTAGCTACTTACGTTCACCTCGGGTAATGCGCTCAGCTCGGCGCGGTGGCCGCGATCCTCCCCCCGGTGCGGCCGACCACCCCGCGCGCCGCCCCGGTCGGCACGCCATCCCACCAGCCCGGCAAAGCCGTCAGCGGCCGCGCCTGCACCTCAAAATGTCTCGA
>JBOHGM010000131.1:0-11671 GCA_050699435.1 Pseudonocardiaceae bacterium
GAATCAGCCGCGGTGACCGCGGCTGATTCTTCCCAAACGACGATCACCTTTCCACCAGTCCGGTCCCCGGTGCCCCCGAAAGCTCGCCCAGTGCCCCAGCAGGACTAGCCAGGAGGAAGCGGCCGTGCCACTCACCCGCAATATCGCTGTCGGTGATTGGAGCTCACCCAGAGTGAAAGTGCGACTGTAGTACCAGGGCTCTGCGAGGTCTGGGTGAGGGTGCGGATGGCGGCGAACAGATCGATCTCGCGGCAGAAGGTGAGTGCGTGCCCGTCGGGCAGGTGGGCCCAGGTGACCGGTCCACTGGGAGTGACCGTGGGTGGTAGCGGAAGGTGCCCGGTGGTGGCGCGGATCTCGGCTGGCCAGGGCAGCTCGATGCCGTAGGGCTCGGCGGCCAACACGATCCGGTGCTCGGGTGCGTGCGGGTGGGCCAGGATCGGCGCGGGGCGCTCCCGGGAGGCGAGCAGGTCAGCGGCTTGCTCGGCGAGCGTGGTGGGCATGACCAGCGCGACCAGGTCGGTGCCCACGGACAGCAGCACCTGGTCGCCGCGCACGACGACCGGCCACCCCAGTGCCGCATACCCCGGTGGGGTGGCCCGCCTGGTCCAGATCATCGGCCCACCCGGCGCCGTCTCTGCCGGGGGGATCGGCTCTTCGGTGGCGGTTCGGTGGATCAGGCACATCGTGCAGGGCATCCCGGTGCCCGGCGGCACGGTCTCGACCTGCTCGCCGGTGAACAGGGCGCCACACAGGGTGGTGAGCGTGCGCAGCGGTGCCGGTGCGGGCAGCGTGGCCAGGTGCACCGGCCGGGGAGCGTCACCGATGGTGCGCAGCGCGACCACCAGGCTCATGATCGCAGCCCGGCCAGCGCCGTAGTGGTGGCCCAGCAGTCGGGGCAGGTCTTCCAGAGCCATTCCGTGTCGCCTGCGGGTGCTCGTGTCAGCCGCTTCCCGCACAGTGTGCCGACCAGCTCGCCGTTGTTCGTTGCAGCGTGAGGTGGGGGTCACCGAGTGCGGGTTCATCGACCGCGAGCCCGCCGGGGAGGATCCCTATGACGGGCTGCGCTGCTCGGGCACACTGGAGGGCACGGTCCGTACGGTCGTCGAATTGTCGGGACCTACTCGGAGAAGACCGGCAAGGCCCTGCTGAGTGCCGTCGCGCAGGCGACCCGGGTAGCCGGGTTCATGACGGCTGACGTGGGCCGGGACGCGCTGGCCCAGCGCTACTACATCCAGGCGCTCGACCTCGCCATGCGGGCGGGCAACCGGCCCCATGCCGCCAAGGTGCTGGCCACCATGAGCCGCATGACGGTGCAGATCGGCGAGAATACCCCGGTGAGCACGACATGGTGCGGAACGGGCGCCAGGCGGTGGCGCTGGCCCGGGCCGGACGCACCATCACCCAGGGCACGGCGACCCCGGGACTGGCTGCCGAGCTGCACGCGCTGGAGGCCCGCGGGCTGGCCCTACTCGGCGAGGCCAACGCGGCGCGCCGCGCAGCACTCGCGGCCCAGCGGCTATACGAGTCGGTACGCCCCGGCGACGAGCCCCTATGCCAGGGCCTCTACACCGAACGCGTGCTCACCGCGGACCTTGGCCTGTGCCTGCGCGGGATCGGCGAGACCAAACAGGCGCTCACCCTGAGCGCCACAGCCTTGCAGAGCTGCGAGCCCTGGCACGTTCGCGGCCGATCGCTGGTCCAGACCAACGTCGCCCTCACCCATCTGCACGGTCGCGATCTGGAGCAGGCCGCCGCGTTAGGCCGGGACGCGGTGCGCACCGCCGCCGACGTCAGCTCGACCATGATCGTGCAGCGGCTGCGCACCCTGCAACGGCAGGTCCAGCCACTGTGCTCCGGCTCCCCGCACCTGCGCGACCTGGACGAGCGGATCACCGCTTTCCTCACCCGCAGTGCCCGACAAGACGGGGATCCCACTGCCTGACCCAGGCCGGAGAACCTGAGGGAGTCCTCGACAGTGCGGACCCACCTACGCGATGAGGGCATGAAGACCTGCGGCGGCTGACCGGCAGCCAGGGCGGCGAGGACGAGAAGCTGATCTTCCAGGTACTCCGGCAGAATGCTGGCCATGGAGCAGCGTCTCAGCTTGATCACCCTGGGAACCCGAGATCTACCGCGGGCGCGGACGTTCTACGAGTCGCTCGGTTGGCACAGCGGCGCCGGCCCGGAGGACGACGTTGTTTTCTTTCAGGCAGGAGGCATGATTGTGGCCCTGTGGGACCGCGCCAAGCTCGCCGAAGACTCAGCGGTCCACGACGGCGGGGGCTGGGGCGGCGTGACCCTTGCTTACAACACCCGATCGCCAGCAGAGGTCGATGCCGTTATCGCTGAAGCCCGGGCTGCAGGCGCGACGATCGGCAAGGAACCAGGGCCGACATTCTGGGGTGGGTACTCGGGCGTCTTCGTCGATCCTGAGGGCCATCCGTGGGAGGTGGCGCACAATCCAGGCTGGCACATCGACGAGCGCGGGTCGGTGAGCCTCGAGGTATAGGCCTGCCCGGCCCACCGCACCGAGCAGGTCACGCACCTGCACACGCGTGAATGGCGCTACGGCTCGGGGCGGATGCGAGCAGCTGGTGCCCTGGTTGTGCCTGGAACGGACGCGCCGGGGTACGTTGACGCTAGCCGCGTCGCGGCCGAGCATCGCGGCGGCGGGCGTCGCGTCGATGTCTACGTCGGCGATCGGGCTGGCTGGCGTCGTTATGCCTCGGCGCGCGGTAGTGCGAAGTATGAGCTAGTGGCATCCACCGAGGACTGACTGGTGAAGATCGACAATTCCCCGCCCCGAGGTACCCGTGATCTGCTGCCCGACGCTGTCGCCGTGCGCGACCATGTGCTGGCCGCGATCGCGGAGATCTACCGTCAGTTCGGTTATCAGCGCATCGAGACGCCCGCGCTGGAAGACCTCCAACGGCTGACCAGCGGCCAGGGCGGTGAGAACGAAAAGCTGATCTTCCAGGTGCTTCGGCGCGGGCTGCCGGCTCGGATCGAGGCCGACACCGAGGTGCGGGAGCTCGTCGACCTCGGTCTGCGATTCGACCTGACCGTCCCGCTGACCCGGTTCTACGGTAACAACCACGGCCAGCTGCCCCTCCCGTTCCGGTCCTTCCAGTTCGGACCGGTGTGGCGTGCTGAACGTCCGCAGAGGGGCCGATACCGGCAGTTTTACCACTGCGATATCGACATCATCGGCGAAGCATCTGTGCTCGCCGAGGTGGAGCTGATCGAAGCTACCACTGCGGCATTGGCGGCAGTCGGGCTCGCCGGTATCACGGTGCGGCTGTCTGATCGGCGGTTCCTGTCTGCACTCGCCGGGAGTATCGGGTTGCCCGAGAAGGACTGGCAGACGTTCTTCATCGGCCTGGACAAACTCGACAAAATCGGCTGGGCGCGGGTTCGGCGAGAACTGGTCGACGACCGGGCATTGTCGGCAACCGCGATCGACAAGGCACTGACCCGGGTGCGCGAGCTCGCCGAACTGCCCCCAAGCAAGGTCATCGATGGGGTAGCTGACGCGGTGCCCACGCTGGCTGAGCACATCCTGACGGATCTGGCCACCACCACGAGCGCGCTGACCGACATTGCGGCCACCACCGATGTGGCGTGGGAGTTCGACCCCACGCTGGTCCGTGGCATGGGCTACTACACCGGTCAGATCTTCGAGATCGCTCATCCGGACTTCCCATCCTCGCTAGCCGGTGGGGGCCGCTACGACAAGCTGATCGGCCGATCACTCGGCAAGGACGTGCCCGCCTGCGGCTTCTCCATCGGATTCGAACGCATCGTCGACCTGCTCAACCGGACGCTTCGCCCCGACACCACCGCGGTCCTGTACGACTCCGAGGTGCCCATAACCCGCGTACTTGCCGCCGCACGCGGACTCCGTGCCGACGGCCAGCGGGTTGCCGTCATCGGACGCAGCGGCAAGTTCGGAGCACAACTAGCCCGCCTGGAGAACTGGGGTTTCACAGCGCTGGTGCACCTGCGGGCGGACGACGACTCCGAGGTACCTCCGCCGATGCGCTCACTCGGCGGTCCCAGCCCTGACCCGGAATAAGCGGACCCACCCAAGGGACGGGTACCGGTCGATGCTGACACGCCGGAGCCCTGTTCGCAGCGCCGTCCCGCAACGCGCCTTCTTGGCTCCTCAGAGCGACCGCAAGAGGAGAGCATCGAACAGGGCCGTTACGGCTCTGGGTGCGCCGAACTCAACAGCAGAGCTGTCCGGGTCTGGCCTAGCAGCTCTGCTGTTGAGCTCGGCGCACCCAGAGTGAGTAGGTGAACGAGGAAGCCGTTCGGAACCTTTCCCTATTGCCGGACGCTCTTAGGGGTCGCCACTGTGGTCGTACTTTGCGGTGGTGGCTTTCCAGGTCGCCGTGCGAGGGGAATGATCGACACGGGCAGCGAGTGGACGAGCACTGGGTATGAGCGCCGATGGGCAGCAGAACGGTCAGCCGAGGTAGGGCTGCGGGCGGGCCGTGGCGACGAGCGACTCACCGAGGTCCATGGCCCGCCGGGGAAGGCCCAGTTGTCGTTGTCGGTGCGGTGGATGACCAGCAGCGCGTCGTCGTTGTTGACCACGACCACATTCGCCGACGGGACGACACTGTTCGCGGCCGGGGCCTGCGGGTCTTCGTAGTAGTCCGTAGACGTGCGGGTTGACCGACAAATCGGGACAGCTCAAGGCCAGCCAGGACACCCGCCAGCTCCGGGCCCGGCGCAATGCCCGCCAGATCCTCCGGAATCAGCTGCCGAACACTCACGAACAGCACGCAACAACCCGACACCGACAAAACCGGACTACCAGCGCGAGCATCGGAAGCCGCCCAGAAGAACCATTCAACTCCGAAGAACACCAACAGCAGCCGCCCGCGGCAGCAACGCCGAGTGCCTCGATGCGCAGTCAGCAGGACCAGCGCCGCAGCGTTCCACGACGCGTACCCGGGTTGCCCGACCGCTACCGGACACGCACCGGCTTCTCCGCACCCCGTTCTGGGACACTGGCGGCACGATCCGCCCGGTCATCGAGTTGTCGGACGGGACATGCGCCAACCAGGAGAGGATCCCAGAGTGTGATGAGCAGCGACATTGACTTCGATCGGGCCCGCTTCTACGCCATCCCGCTGGCGACGCCGTTCCGAGGCATCCTCGTCCGGGAAGGGTTGCTCATCGAAGGCCCGGCCGGGTGGGGCGAGTTCTGCCCCTTCGACGACTACGACGACCGGGAGTCCGCTTCCTGGCTGGCCACCGCGATCGAGGCAGGCACCGTCGGCTGGCCGGAACCGGTGCGCGACCGGATCCCGATCAACTGCACCGTTCCGGCGGTCGGTCCGCAGCGCGCGTACGAGATCACCGCGACGTCCGGGTGTCGGACCGCGAAGGTCAAGGTCGCCGATCACCCCGGTTCGCTGGCCGAGGATCTGGCCAGGGTCGAGGCGGTCCGTGACGCGCTGGGCCGGGCCGGGTCGGTCCGGGTGGACGCCAATGGTGCCTGGGATGTCGACACCGCCGTCACGCACATCCGTCAACTGGACAAAGCGGCGAGCGGGCTGGAGTACGTCGAGCAGCCCTGCCGCACGGTCGAGGAGCTTGCGGCGGTGCGCAGGCAGGTCGACGTACGGATCGCCGCCGACGAGTCCATCCGCCGCGCCGAGGACCCGATGCGGGTCGCGGTGGCGGACGCGGCCGATGTCGCGGTGCTCAAGTGCGCTCCGCTCGGCGGTGTCCGGCGGTCCTTGGAGGTGGCGCAAGCGACCGGACTGCCGTGCGTGGTCTCCTCGGCGCTGGAGACCAGCGTCGGGCTGGCGGCCCAGCTCGCCCTGGCCGGGGCGCTGCCCGAACTCGACTTCGCCTGCGGCCTGGGCACCCTGTCGCTGCTGTGCGGCGACGTGGTCCCGGACAACGACTCACTGTGGCCCGAAGACGGCTACCTCCCGGTGCCCCGTGCACCCGCCACACCTGACCGGTCCCGGCTCGACACCTACGAGAGGTCGTATTCAGCCAGGGTGACTCGGTGGCGCGAGCGGCTCGCCCGCGTCCGCACCGAACTGGGCACCTCGTAGCCGAGCACGGCTGCTGGACGTCGATAGTGGTACGAGGCACCCGATCACCGCCGCAGCAGCGCCAGCGCGGGCTCGTGTAGCAGGCCGTTGGAGGACAGCGCCGTGCCACCGTCGTAGCGGGCCACGCCGGCCAGATCGGTGCACCGGCCGCCGGCCTGCTCCACCAGCACCTGCACCGCAGCCACGTCCCAGGGGCCGACGATCGGCTCGGCGGCCAGGTCGATCACGCCCTCGGCCACCAGACAGTGCTGCCAGAAGTCGCCGAAGGCGCGGTTCTCCCAGCAGGCGTCCACCAGCGCCAGGTACGCCTCCCGGCTGTGGTGCTCGACCCAGCTGCCCAGATGCGTGGTCGAGACGTATGCGTCGGCCAGCTCGCTGACCCCGGACACCGTGATGGCTCGCGCACACCCGTCCATATCGCGGGTCTGAGCGCCCAACCCGGCCGCGGCCCACCAACGACGGCGCAGCGCGGGTGCACTGACCACCCCGACCACCGGTGTGCCGTCCTGGACGAGCGCGATCAGGGTGGCCCAGATCGGCAGGCCGCGCAGGAAGTTCTTGGTCCCGTCGATCGGATCCAGCACCCAGACCCGGGCCGCGCGGTCGCCTTCGCCGGGCCCGCCGCGCTCCTCACCGAGCACCGAGTCCTGCGGGCGTCGCACCGCCAGCATGGCCCGCACGGCGTCCTCAACGGCGATGTCGGCGTCGGTGACGGGGGTGCGGTCGGGTTTGTGCTCGGCCCGCAGGTCATGCGCACCGGCCCGGTCCAGCGTGATCGCGTCGGCGATATCGGCCAGGGCAAGAGCCAGGGCAAGGTCAGGGTCAAGGTCGCAGCTGTGCTCGGTCACGAGCTGGATGCTGCCACGCGGTCTTACCCTGATTGTCGTGACCACCGTGCTGCTGGCCGAGGATGATGCCGGCATCGCTGAACCGCTGTCCCGCGCACTGCAGCGGGAAGGCCATCAGGTGGTGGTGGTCGGTGACGGGCCTGCCGCGCTGGCCCGGGCCGGTGCGGGGGAGGTCGACCTGCTGGTGCTCGACCTCGGGCTGCCCGAGATGGACGGCCTGGACGTCTGCCGCCGGCTGCGCCGGATCCGGCCCGAGGTGCCGGTGCTGATGCTCACCGCCCGAACCGACGAGGTGGACTTCGTCGTCGGGCTGGACGCGGGCGCCGACGACTACGTCGCCAAGCCGTTCCGGCTGGCCGAACTGCTGGCCAGGGTTCGTGCGCTGCTGCGCCGCAGCGCCCCGGAAGCGCTGGAGGCGGGTGGTGTACTAATGGACCTCGCGGCCCGCCGGGTACTCGTGGAGGGCGTCGAGGTCGGGCTGGCGAACAAGGAGTTCGAGCTACTACGCGTGTTGCTGTCCCGCTCCGGCCAGGTGATCAGCCGCGAGGAGATCCTCCGCGAGGTGTGGAACGCCCCCGAACTCAAGACGTCCAAGACACTGGACATGCACATGTCCTGGCTGCGTCGCAAGATCGGCAGCAGCCGGATCACCACGATCCGCGGGGTCGGGTTCCGCTTCAACGACTCCTGAACAAGACGCGCTAGCGTGCGGGGAGTGCGGCGGAGGATCCTGCAGTCCACGCTGATCGTGGTCGCGATCACCGGCCTGATGCTGGGTGGTCCGCTGGCGTTCGCCAGCTGGCGGCTCGTGGAGGACTTCACCCGCTCCGACCTGCTCACCCGGCTGGAGCAGGTGGTCGCCCGGCTGGACGATCAGGGCGCAGCGGTGCTGGACAGTGCAGATCCAGGACCAGAGCCAGGGCCCGGGGCGGATCCGGGGCAGGGGCAGGACCTGGGCCCGCTCGAGCTTGCGCTGCCACCTGGCGGGCAGCTGGTGGTGGACTCGCCGCGCGGCGGCCGGTCGGTCCTCGGCGCCGACCCTGGTCCCGACGCAGTGGTGGAGTCGTTGCCCCTCGGGCTGCGCGGCACCGTCCGGCTCGCGGTCCCCGGAGATGCGATGCGGCGCACCCAGATGCAGGTGGTTGCACTGGTGGGGCTGTTGGTGGTGCTGTCGGTGGGGGTCGGTGCTGCCATCGCCACCGTGACCGCGCGTCGGCTGGGCGGGCCGCTGCAGGACGTCGCCGACAGGGCCGCCCGGCTCGGGGCCGGGGACTTCCGCCCTGCGCCGCGGCGCCACGGCATCCCCGAGCTCGACCGGGTCGCGGATGTCCTGGACACCTCCGCAGCTGCGCTGGCCGAGCTCGTCCAGCGGGAGCGGGACCTCGTCGGCGACGTGTCGCACCAGCTGCGCAGCCGGCTGACCGCGCTGCAGTTGCGGCTGGACGAGATCGCCGCGCACCCCGACCCCGCTATCGCCGCCGAGGCCGAGGCGGCGCTGGAGCAGGCCGAGCGGCTCAGCACCGTGCTCGACGAGCTGTTGCGGGCCACCGAGGAGGCCAGAGCCGCCACCGCCGAGCCGGTGCAGCTGGTCGGGCTGCTCGGCGACGTGGTCGCTGACTGGCGGGCCCAGGCGGAGGCCGAGCGGCGGACCCTGCGGCTGCGGGCGGATCGCGAGCTGCGGGCCCGGGTCACCCCCGGCAGGCTGCGCGAGGCGCTCGGGGTACTGATCGACAACGCCCTGCGCCACGGCGGGGGCGAGGTGACGTTGTCCGCCCGGCCGGGTGGGGCAGGCCGGGAGGGCATGGTCGTGCTGGAGGTGACCGACGCAGGCGACGGGGTGCCCGAGGCGTTGGCCCCGCACGTCTTCGACCGCGGAGTCTCCGGAGCGTCCTCTACCGGTGTCGGGCTGGCGCTGGCCAGGGCCCTGATCGAGGCGGACGGGGGGCGTCTGGAACTCAGTTCGGCGCGGCCCGCCACCTTCGCGGTCTACCTGCGGGTACCGCGGGCGGAAGACCTGGCGGGATCCCCCCGGCCGGACGCCGGGTCGGTACGCTGACCTACCTCACGGGTGTCTGGGCAGTACTGGCAGCTGGGCCCGCCCGTTCTCGTCGGGGAACACGTACTTGCGGAACGCCCACCACCGGAACGTCATCGCCAGCAGGGTGCCGATCACGTTGGCGGAGGCGAAGTCGGCGACCTCCTGGGCGAGCCGGCTCACCTCGGGGACCTGCAGGTCGAACACGTACCGCGAGATCCACAGCGGGATGGCATTGATCACCAGCCCGATCCCGCAGATCAGGAAGAACAGCGCGGCCTCATGGTGTCGTTCCCGGCCACCCCTGGTGCGGAAGGACCACTCCCGGTTCAGCACGTAGGACACGATCGTGGCTATCAGCACCGCGACGATCTTGGCGGTGACCGGTTTGGGTTCCAGCACCGTGGTCTTGAGCAGCGTGAACAGCACGATGTCCACGACGTAGGTGGTTCCACCGACCAAGGCGAACTTCACCATTTCACGGTGGCGGATAGCGATGTCACGGTACGGCTGTGGGATCCGGATGAGCACTGCATCGACCACGGACACCGCCGCAGTCTACGGACTGTAGGCACTCGGCCCTTCGGATACCGGGCTCGGGGATCGGTGGCTGAGCGCGGGCGAGGCATGGCAACCGACCGGGCGCCAGCAGGATAAGATCGCTCGTTCGTGGGACCCCGTACCAGCCTTCCCGTTGTCGGCATGGTGGGCGCCGGTCAGCTGGCCCGGATGACCCACCAGGCCGCCGTCGCGCTGGGCCAGTCGCTGCGGGTGCTGGCCACCGGGGTTGACGAGCCTGCCGCGCTGGTGGCCCGTGACGTGGTGCTCGGCAGGCCTGACGATCTGGCCGCGTTGCGTGCCTTCGCCGCGGGTTGCGACGCGCTCACCTTCGATCATGAGCACGTCCCCGCCGAGCACCTGCGGGTCCTGGTCGACGAAGGGGTGACGGTGCACCCGGGCCCCGATGCGCTGCGCCACGCCCAGGACAAGTTGCTGATGCGCCGGACGCTGGCCGGCCTGGGCGTGCCGGTTCCACCGTTCCGGGAGGTGACCCAGCCGCAAGACGTGGTGTGCTTCGGTGCCGAGCACGGCTGGCCCTGCGTGCTCAAGGCGGTCTGTGGTGGCTATGACGGGCGGGGGGTGTGGATGCTCAACACCCCCAGCGGGGCGCGTCGGGTGGTGGCCGAATTGCTCGCCACCGGAACCCCGCTGCTGGTCGAGCAGTGCGTCGCCATGCGCACGGAACTCGCCGCGCTGGTGGCCCGCTCCCCGTTCGGGCAGGGCGCGGCGTGGCCGGTGGTGCAGACCGTGCAGCGCAGCGGGATCTGTACGGAGGTGCTCGCCCCGGCGCCCGGACTCGACGATGATCTCGCGCAGGGGGCCCAGCAGCTCGCGCTGCGGGTGGCGGGGGAACTGGGTGTGGTCGGTGTGCTGGCTGTCGAGCTGTTCGAATCGTCTGCTGGCCGGCTCCTGGTCAATGAGCTGGCGATGCGCCCGCACAACAGCGGGCACTGGACCATCGAGGGTGCGGTGACCTCGCAATTCGAGCAGCACCTGCGGGCGGTGCTGGACTACCCGCTTGGATGCACTGCGCCGCGGGCCCCGGTCAGCGTGATGGCGAACGTGCTGGGCGCCGACACCCCGCCCAGCCTGGCTATGGACGAGCGGTTGCACCATCTGATGGCCCGCTACCCAGCCGCGAAGGTGCACCTGTACACGAAGGCGGAACGATCGGGTCGCAAGATCGGGCATGTGACGGTGCTCGGGGAGTCGCTGCAACCGGTCCGGGCGGTGGCCGTTCGATCCGCCGAGTTCCTCACCACCGGGCGGTGGCCGGACGGCTTCGATGTGCATGGCAGGCGAAGGGAGACGGCGTGAGCGTGGTCGGCGTCATCATGGGCAGCGACTCGGACTGGCCGGTGCTGCGCGCCGCTGCCGAGGCGCTCGACGAGTTCGGCGTGTCCCACGAGGTCTGCGTGGTCTCCGCGCACCGCACCCCGGCCCGGATGCTCGACTACGCGCAGCAGGCCGCAGGCCGGGGCCTGAAAGTGATCATCGCGGGTGCCGGGGGGGCGGCGCATCTGCCGGGCATGGTCGCCTCGGCGACCGTGTTACCGGTGATCGGTGTGCCGGTGCCGCTGGCCCATCTGGACGGGCTGGACTCGCTGTTGTCGATCGTCCAGATGCCGGCCGGGGTTCCGGTGGCCACCGTGTCGATCGGCGGGGCGCGCAACGCCGGGCTGCTCGCGGTGCGCATCCTCGGTGTCGCCGACCCTGCGCTGGGCGAGCGGATGGCGGAATTCCAGCACGACCTCGCTCAGCGCGTGCTGGACAAAGACGCCGCACTCCGCACTGAGCGCGCTCACCCCTGACCCAGGGTAAACGTCATGATCGTTAACGGCAACGGCAGTAACTTTGAGTAGTCGCTAACCCTCTCCATGGCCTCGGCTAGTTGTTCGGTTCCGGCCCGCCGGGTGATCGTTCGCTCTGCCCGTGCGGTGGCCGCGCCGACCGCAATTCGGCTCCGTATCGGCCCTAAGTGAGTGCAGGCAGCAGAGGCGTCGTCCGCTCAGAGCCCGCAACCGCGGGCCTGCAGCGGGCCCGGTGACGGGCCTTGACGCGGAGGTCCGGCCCCATGAGCACCAGCACCGCCGAGTTCCACTATGACGGTTTCTCCGTGCCCGACCGCCTGGCCGTGCTGCTCGACG
>JBOHGM010000132.1:0-10747 GCA_050699435.1 Pseudonocardiaceae bacterium
GGGCGAGCAACCGCTCGACCAACGCCTCCAACGACCCGGAATCCGACACCCCAAGATCATCCCAGGCTACGGCCCTCAGCGCCCGCAGCGACACGCCACGACCATCAACCAGCTGAACAGCTACCCGCTGAGGTGTACATCACGGTGATGGTCTCGGATCGTGGCACGAGGCCCATGAGCCCGGGCACGCTGAAGCACCCTTCCCAGCCAGCCTCGATCGTCCCGGACTGTTCCACGATCACCGGGTTGATCATCTGCAGCAGTGGGGATGTCGGACGGTCGGGGAACACATCGGTCCTCCTGACCTCCACCACGATCACCTTGACCGAGGCGCCGATCTGCGGAGCGGCAAGGCCGGCGCCATTCAACTCGCGCAGCCGATCCACCATGCGCGCGAAGAGGTCTGCCACCTCGTGCACGTCATCGATAGCTTCAGTCTCGGCCTTGAGCCGAGGATCGCCGATCGTGACGACATCGGCGCCAGCGACACCAGACATCCAGCCACGGTCGCTCTTGGCGAGTTTCATCTACCGGTCTCCTTCGTCAGTCGGCTTCGGAGAAGGTGGGGCCACATCACTCCGCAACCACCGGTGGCCCGAGTAGGGCGTGATGCCCTTTTACTCTCACGTCGATGCCAGAGCCGCGGGATTCGACCTTCCCGTATCACCAGATCGTTGATGATCTTCGGTCGGCGATCTTGGCAGGTCGTCTTGCTCCGGGTGAGCGTCTGAGCTCGGAGTGGGAGTTGGCTGAGCGGTATCAGACCAGCCGACCGACGGTGCGTCGCGCGGTGGCCGTGCTCACGGCCGAGGGTCTGGTGATCATGGAGCAGGGTCGGGGCACGTTCGTCCGTCCGAAGCCTCACGTACGGTTGCTGGTCACGGGTGCGAACTACCGCAAGCATCGGAGTGCGGGCTTGCCTGGTTTCAACGCCCAGGTGAACGAGCAGGGCAGCAGCCGCGACAACGCCTGCTGGAGGTAGGCAGGGTCGATGCTCCGGCTGAGGTAGCGGTGCGCCTGGGTGTCGAGGAGGGCGCGCCGGTGATCGTACGGCGGCGGTTGTTCCTGGTGGAGCAGCAGCCGATGGCCTTATGTGACAGCTACTACCTGGCAGCCATGGCGGAGGGGACAGCGCTGGCCGGGTCGCGGCGCATTCGCGGTGGTGCGCTCGCGGTCATCGAGGACCCAGCGGGACTTATCGGTCGACGAGTGGCGCGGTCAGTGGATGAGTTGACGAGCCGGATGCCGACCCGCCCGGAGATCGATCAGCTGCGGCTCTCGCCCGGGGTGCCGGTCGTGCGGGTGCTCCGGACGATCTATGACACCGAGGGAGCGCCGCTGGAGGTGCAGGACTCGGTCGTGGCGGCGGATCGGCATGAGTTTCGGTACGAAGTGGACATGCGGTAAACCAGGATGCTCGGTCAAGGATTGCGAGTAGGGGCCTGTCTGTCTCTCACGGGCCGATACGCACGGTTCGGCGTGCAGGCCGCGCGCGGACTAGAGGCATGGCGCGTCCTGGACGGGGACGCGGAACTCGTTATCGAGGATGACGGTAGCGACGCGGCCCGCGTGGCGGCCTGTCTTCGAGCCGTGGCGGGCAGGTGCGACGTGCTGCTGGGGCCGTATTCGACGCAGCTCATGCGGGCGGCGTCCCGGGTCGCGCCGGACCTTGACCGCCTGGTGTGGAATCATGGCGGCTCCGGCGACGATGTCGAGGCGGCAGCTCCGGGTCACGTTGTGTCTGTGCTGTCCCCGACGAGCCGCTACTGCGAGCCGTTCCTGTGCCACCTCGCGGGACAGTCCGCACCCGCGCCGATGTGGCTTGTGCACGGACACGGGAACTTCGGTCGCCAGGTCGTCGCGGGCGTGGAGACCGTGGCCGAGAAGCTCGGGCTGTACACGGTGCGGATCGGTCCGGCCGACGACCTTCCCGCTGCCCGCCCTCCGGTGGGATGGGATCTGTTCTGCGCCGGCTCCTTCGAGGAGGACGTAGCCAGAGTCACCGCCGCCCTCGCGCTCGCACAGCCACCACGGCTCATCGGCGCGGTCGCGGCCGGCGTGCATGAGTTCGCCCAGGCGGTCCCGAATGCCGAAGGGATCTACGGCATCGCGCAGTGGTTCCCTGGTCACCGCGCGGCCGCCGAGTTGGGCCCTGCAGAGGGAGACTTCCTCCCAGCTTACTCAGCTCTCACCGGCACAGTGCCGGACTACCCCGCCGTTCAGGCGGCAGCCGCAGCCGTGCTCGCCACGCACTGCGTCCGAGTCACTGGCAGCACGGCACGGGAGAACCTGTGGTCCGTTGCCGCAGACCTGCAGACGACCACGATGTACGGCGCCTTCAGGATGGATCCGCTCACCGGAGCACAGCTCGGCCACGAGACGACGCTGGTGCGCTGGGCCGGGAACGGCCTGGCCTTGGCGCCGGCTCCGCATCAACGCCCTGCTAGCTAGTTGGCCACCTCACCACTTGCAACTCCAAGTAGGCTTGTATTGTCAAGTTGAGTAGCCTCCCGTCCCGAGAAGGACAATTCGTGGGGAGGTGACGATGCAGCCGGAGCCGAGGTGGTGCCCGATGAGCACTGACAGCCCGGACCTGGTCATCGCGAAGCGACTGCTCGATCAGCTCAAGCTGCGCGGCTTCCAGTTCCAGCGCACCGCCCTGGCCCGGACGGGCCGCTGATGGGACACCGGGTGACTGGTCAGTGCGTGGACGCCATCCACATTCAGGGATTCAGCCGCGACTGCGTCGCCTGGCGAAAGCGCACATCCTCACTCGTCGTTCCCGGCAACGGACTCGTGGAGCATCGGATCGTCGGCAATGCGCTCACCGTACTCAACGAGGTGTTGACTTGGGAAACAGCCCTCGTGACTCCAGTCCCACGCGTCACGACGAAAAGGACCCTGCCATGCCCTCGATCGACGACAGCGCCAACGGTACCGAGCAGACCCGCTCCCACCGCAACCCGCCCGAGGAGTGCGGGCGCGCGGTCCGGCTGGTATGCAGCTACACCCACGATGCCGACGACGCCCGGGAGCTGTTCGGAGCGCTCGGCCTTAATCCCCGTGATGGCCGCCGGAAGGTGAACGCCACACCCTGATCCTGTCGGAGTTGAGTGCCGACGAACTCATCATGTGTTCCAGCCCGACCGAGACGGACGGGAAGGACCCGATTTCGGTGGATACGGACCCGGTTTACGACTGATGGCGCGAGTCTTTCGTCCACGGGTGCTGGTGCTCACCGCACCCGTGGACCCCACCGCAGACATGGTGCTCACCCACCTGCACGGAGATGGGGTTCCGTTCCTGCGGCTGGACGCCGCGCAGTTCCCCACCGAAGTAACCATCACCGGTGAGATCGGGCGACACGCCCGGTGGCGCGCTGTACTGAACGGGGTGTCGCTGGACGACGCGGAGAGTGTCTACTACAGACGGCCGGGGCGGTTCGAGTTCGACAGCTCTATACCGTTGGACATGATCCCCTGGTGCGAGGGGCAGGCGCGCTTCGGGTTCTGGGGCGTGCTGGAATCCCTGCCCGCCACCTGGATCAACGCACCCAGCAGCGTCCACCAGGCCGAATACAAACCCCGCCAACTCGCACACGCCACGGCGGCGGGCCTGGCTGTGCCGCCGACCCTGATCACCAATGACCCGCACGCCGTGATGGACTTCGCAGCACGCCAGCCCCACGGTATTATCACCAAGACCCTGTATGGCCGGATGCCCCGCACCAACGACGGGCGACTGTCTGGAGTTGTTTACACGAGCGACGTGCCACCGGATCGATACCGCGACCCCTCCATTGCTGCGACCGCGCACCTCTTCCAAGCCACACTCGCGGAGAAGACCGATCTTCGGGTGACCGTCGTCGGTGACAACGTGTTCGCCACCGAGATCAAGAACCCCGGTGAGTTGGATTGGCGTCGCAGCCACGACAACATCACCTACCGGCCTTACGAGCTACCCGACACCGTCGCGGCAGGCGTTCATCGGCTGATGCGCTCCCTCAATCTTTTCTTCGGCGCCTTGGACTTCGTCCTCACCGACCAGGGACATCAGTTCATCGAGATCAACCCGAACGGGCAATGGGGCTGGATCGAACACCAGACCGGGCAACCCATCTCCCGTGCCCTGGCGACCGCATTGAAGGGGACACCGGCGTGACCGACACACCAGCCATCGGGCAGTATCCCGGCACCACCGACTCCGATCAGACCCGCGCGCTGCGCCGGGAGATGGTCACCGCCCTGACGGGCGAGGGCACGCTCACCGACGACCGCTGGCGCGACGCCTTCCTCGCCGTGCCCCGGCACGTGCTGGTCCCGGCCTACTACCAGGCCAGCGAGCACGTTGACGGCGACACCGACCGGGAACGTTGGCTGCAGTTGGTGTACTCCGACATCACGCTGATCACCCAGCGCCGGCCCGACGCGGTCACCTCCTCGGGCACCCTGCCCAGTCTGGTCGCGATGATGCTGCAGGCGCTCGATGCGCAGGACGGCCATCGGGTGTTGCAGGTGGGCACCGGCACCGGCTACACCGCTGCCCTGCTCTGCGAGCGGCTGGGCTCGGCGCAGGTGACCAGCATCGACGTCGACCCCGACCTCACCACCGCCGCCCGGGACCGGTTGCGTCGCTGCGGCTACACCCCGACCGTGATCACCATGGATGGCGCACACGGCCACCCCGAACGCGCTCCCTACGACCGGATCATCGTCACCTTCGCAGTGACCGGCATCCCGCCCGCCTGGATCGATCAAACCCGGGCCGGGGGCATCGTGCTGGCCCCGGTGTTCTCCGGTATGGCCAAACTCACCGTCACCGGCCAGGGCCACGCCGAAGGACGATTCATCGGGCCGGGCTATTTCATGCGCCACCGCGCCACCCCGAATGCGCTACCGGACGGAGGGCCGGTAGCTGTGGCGGATGAACCGCGCTGGCCCCAGCGCACCACAGAACTGCCCGCCAGCGTCTACTACGACAACGACTTCCGCTTCATGCTCGACCTCACCATGCCCCGCCTCAGCCACGGCCACCCAGGCGGCGACCTGAACAACCTGGTCCTCAACGGCCCGGAGGGATCACACGCCCACGTCACCCCCGAAGGCGCCCTCACTCAATCTGGATCGCGCCGACTCTGGGACAGCATCGAAACCATCCACCAGACCTGGCGCTCACTAGGCGCCCCGCCCCGCGAGCGGTTCGGCCTCACCGTCACGCCACAGCGTCAAGTGATCTGGCTGGACACCCCCGAAAGCGACCACCAGTGGCCCGTGGGTTGACGCCCGACAGGCGGCGCAAGCGCGCCCACGACGTGGCACCGCCTGCAGCACGGGCACCCGGGGGTCGCCGCCCGGCTCGTCGCTCGCCAGGTCGGCAAGACCACGGTCACCCGAGCCCTCGGGCAGTAGCTCGGCGCCACCTACCTGACACTGGACGACACCGACGTCCTGTCCGCCGCAAGGGTGGACCCGCCGACGTTCATCAGCGCCTCCGGAGCGCCCCTGGTCATCGACGAGGTGCAGCGCCTCGGACAGCCCCTCGTGCTGGCAAGCAAATCGGCGGTCGACCGAAACGACCGACCCGGGCAGTCCCTGCCGCTCACCAGCACATGAGGGTCGTCGTTTGGCTGACACAGCACGCTAGAACCACCACGTTGTCCACAGGTCGCGCGCGAGACCCAACATGGTCAGGCCCCCGTGAGACGATCCTGACACTGATCGAGGAGGAGCGTTCTCGTGCCGGGTGTTCGGTTGGAGTGGGATGGCAAGACGGCACAGGTACCGCGGCTGCGGTTGCCGTTGCAGGTCGTCGAGACGGTCAACGCCGCACGCGCGGACCGCGGCACACTCACCTTCGACCGAGATCCCGACGACGGGTGGCGCAACAAGCTGATCTGGGGGGACAACCTCCACGTGCTGGCCTCCCTCGCCGACGAGCTAGCCGGCCGGGTGGACCTCATCTATATCGACCCACCGTTCGACTCACGGCAGGATTACAAGGTTCGCATCGCTGTCGGTGACGGCGGTGACGCTGCCGATCAGGACCTCGCCAAGCTCTCGTCCGTGCTGGAGGAGAAGGCGTACCGCGATACCTGGGGCAACGGCATCGAGAGCTATCTACACATGCTCTACAGGCGGCTGGTATTGCTCCGCGAATTGCTCTCGGACCGTGGCTCACTGTTCCTGCATCTCGCCCCCAACGCCAGTCACCTGGCTCGCGTCTTGCTGGACGAGATCTTCGGTGCGGACAACTTCCGCGCCGAGATCATCTGGAAGCGTACAACGGCTCATTCTGACACCAAAGACTTCGGAACGGTACACGACTCGATATTGTGCTTCGCTAAGACCAAGAGACACACTTGGAACCCCCAGTTCCGTGACTACGATCCCAGTTATCTCGCCAGTAAGTACCGATATCAGGACCCCGATGGCCGCACTTACAGAAGAAGCGACCTCATGGCATCGGGTACGAGACGAGGGCTATCGGGACTACCCTGGCGCGGTCATGATCCTGCGCCGAAAGGCATGCACTGGAAATTCTCCGTCGAGAGACTGGAGGAGCTGGACAAGGCAGGTCGAATCTACTGGCCGGAAAAGCCGGGTGGGGTTCCACAATACAAGCGGTACTTGGATGAGATGCCCGGTCAAAGCGTCGGAGACCTTTGGGACGACATCAACCCCGTGAATGCCCAGGCGATAGAACGGCTCGGGTATGACACGCAGAAGCCGAAGGAACTGCTCGAGCGGATCATCAAGTCGTCGTCCGACGACGGATCGATCGTGCTCGACTGTTTCGTTGGCAGCGGCACCACCGTGGCTGTCGCCGAGGAACTCAACCGACGGTGGGTGGCTGTCGACATCGGGCGCTTTGCCATCCACACCACGCGCAAGCGGCTGCTCGACATCCCGCAGTGCGCACCGTTCGTCGTCGCCAACCTGGGGCGCTATGAGCGGCAAGCCTGGCAGGACTCCACCACTGGGCCACAGGTAAAGGCGTACCTCGACTTCGTCGTGCAACTCTACGACGCCTCGCCGACCGAGGAGTTCCAGCACCTGCACGGCACCAAGGGACGGCGCGCGGTGCACGTCGGGGCGATCGATGCTGCAGTGAGCTTTCCTGAAATCAAAGAGGCGCTGGACGAGGCGGCTTCGGCGGGTCATCCCGGGCTGGATGTACTCGGCTGGGAGTTCGAGATGGGTCTGCACGAACTGGTGCAGGACGAGGCGCGGGCCCGGGGAATCGACCTCCAACTGCGCCGGATTCCGCGCGAGGTGATGGACCCGCGGGTGGTGGAGTCCGGCGAGGTGGTGTTCCACGAACTCGCCTACCTTGAGGTGGCGACCACCGTGCGAAAGCGGAATCTCACGGTGACGCTCACCGACTTTGTGCTGCCGAACCCGGACCTGGTACCGGCCTCGGTACGCAGCAAGATCAGCGGTTGGGCGGACTACGTGGATTACTGGGCCGTGGACTTCACTTATGGCGCCGGAGGTCATGGCGACACCTTCCACAATCAGTGGCAATCGTACCGGACCCGGGCGGACCGAAAGCTTGAGCGAACCGCCGTCCACGACTACGACGAGCCCGGGAGTTATACGGTCCTGGTCAAGGTCGTGGACATCTTCGGCAACGACACCACCACGGCGGTGGAGGTATCGGTGAAATGAACGACCCTTACGCAGTACCTGCGAATCGGCCGCCGAGTCCTGCGCCGCTCGTCGCAGGCATCCGGGAACATGTCGACGCGTGGCGTCGCGATGGCTACCCCGGATCCTCGGCAACGACCCGCCGGCTCCTCGAACACTGGTTCCTCGATGAGCACCAGACCCCTGATGGTCTGCCGTTCCGGTACTTCTTCACGCAGCGCGAGGCGACCGAGACGGTGATCTATCTCTACGAGGTAGCGAAGCAGCGAACCCTGGCCGGCATGGCGGCGCAGTTCGCGTCCAGGCCAGTGGCCGCGGGCGGGCAGCAGTACCCGCGGTACGTGGTGAAGGCAGCCACGGGTTCCGGCAAGACGAAGGTGATGAGCCTCCTGGTCGCCTGGTCCTACTTCCACCGGCTGCGTGAGGCGGACTCCGAGCTGACGACGGACTCACTGGTCGTCGCGCCCAACCTGATCGTGTTCGAGCGTCTACGCGCCGACTTCGAGCACGGCGCGATCTTCCATAACGATCCCGTCCTGCCACCGGAATGGCGTGGCGACTTCGACCTCGCCGTTTGCTTGCGCGACGAGCCGATACCCGCGGCGGCGCCCGGCGTGCTGGTGCTCAGCAATATCCAGGCGCTTTATGAACGCCCGGTGCCGGAGCCCATGAATCCCGTCGAGGTTCTGCTCGGTGCCCCGCCGCCGCGGAATCCGACTGCTCCTGAGCCGGTGCTCACCCGCCTCGCCCGACGGGGCCGGGTACTGGTGGTCAACGATGAAGCACACCACCTACACGACGCGATCCGGCGGGACACCAACGAGCCCCTGACGATCTGGCAGACGCTGTACCGGCTGCACGAGCTGTCAGACGGTGGCATTACCGCACAACTGGACTTTTCCGCAACCCCCCGCAATCAAGAGGGTCGGCTGTTCGACGAGGTGGTGGTCGACTACCCGCTCTCGCAGGCGATCGACGACGGCATCGTCAAACGCCCCGTTATCGGGGAGCTCACGGGTCAGCTGGAAAGCGCAAGCGACAACGCGGCGGTGCGGTATCGGCAGCGGATCGGCGCCGGAGTGGCCAAGTGGAGAGAATTCCGGGATACCCTCACTCCCGCCGGCGGCAAGCCGCTGCTGTTCGTGATGGCCGAAGACACGCGGGCCGCCGACCAGATCGCCGCTCACCTGGAGACGCTGCCCGACCTCGCCAGCCGGGTGCTGACCATCCACGTCAATATGGCCGGCCCCAACCGAGGCGAGATCGCGAAGGCCGATCTGGAAAAAGCGCGGACCGCGGCACGCCAGGTCGACCGCGACGACAACCCATACCGCGCCATCGTCAGCGTGCTGATGCTCCGCGAGGGTTGGGACGTCCGCAACGTCAGCGTCATCGTGCCGCTGCGCCCCTACACGGCGGCGGCGAAGATCCTCCCGGAACAGACGCTCGGCCGGGGCCTGCGCCGGATGACCCCGCCCGGGTCGGGCGTGGATGAGCAAGTCGTCGTCATCGAGCACGAGGCATTCCGCCAGCTCTGGGACACCGCACTGGACGAGGAGGGCCTCCAGGTCGAACGCCGCGCTGCGGACGACGTGCATCCCGAGGCGTCGGTGATCGCGGTGGAGCCGGACCGGATGCATTACGACATCGAGATCCCGCAGCTCTCCCGGGTCCTGCACCGCAGCGCTGCTGAACTCGTCTCGCTGCGCCCTGAGGACGTCCCCGCCCGCCAGATCCCGCTGGCCGAGGAGCTGCGTAGCGAGATCGTCGACTACACCGGCCGGGACTTGCGCTCAAAGGAGATCATCGAGCGTGCCCAGTACGAATTCCCCGTAGCGGACCAGCCCGAACCCATCATCGCCTGGTTCGCCAACGAACTCGCCCTGCAGACCCGGGTGGTAGGGCAGTTCGCGCTGCTCGCCGCCCTCGTGAAGGGTTATCTCGAACGCCGCGCCTTCGGCGGACCGGTCGACCTCGCGGATCCGGTAGTGCTCCAAGCGCTCCGTGAGCCTGCGGCCAGGGAGACGGTCCTGCGGGTGCTCGCCCAGGTAGTCAATGAGCGCACGCTGGCCTCGGGAACTGCCACTACGGAGCCCAAGCCATTGCTGTTGTCCAGGACAAGACCGTTCCTCTGGAGCCGTCAGACCGCCACCGCCGGGAAGTCCGTGTTCTCGGCACAGCCGTGCGACAGCGGCTTCGAAGTGCGGTTCTGCGACTTCCTCGACCGTTCTTCCGATGTCGACGCCTTCGCCAAGCTTGCTCGCGAAGTCCGCTTCTCGCTGGAGTACCGCGGAGAGCGGGGACGCTTGGCGTACTACTACCCCGATTTCGCGGTGCGGCTAGCCGACGGCGACTGCATGATCGTGGAGACGAAAGGACTCGTCGACGTCGATGTGCCGCGCAAGGACGCTCGGGCGCTGCTCTGGGCCAGCGACGCTAGCGCGACGAGCGGGGTGCGGTGGTCCTACCTTCGGGTCGACGAGGATCTCTTCGACCGCTACGCGCCTGAACTGCGGACGGTGCGCCAGCTCGCCGACCTCGTGTTCGAGGCGCGGCGTCAGGACTACCTGCACTCCCTCCCGACCCCTCGCCGCCGCACCCGGGAGGAGATCCTCGCGTTGATGGACGACATCAGCGACCAGATGGAGGGTGTCACCGGGATCGACGAGGAACTCTCCCGCTTTCGGGATGACCCCCATGGCTGACCGATTCGTCGTCGACACCTCTGTGTTCCTACGGTGGCACATCCGGCAGATCGGCTTCGAGCATGCCCGCGAGGTCCGGCAGGACTTCCTGACCGGCGCCGTCGAACTGGAGACGGTGGACAGCATGCGCTTCGAACTCGGCCACGTACTGCGGACCAAGGGCCTGCTCAGCGGCCGCCTCAGCGCCGCGCAGTACCGGGCCGCGGTGCGGTCGATCGACGATCTCGGTGTCACTATCCACACCACCGACGCGGACGCTCTGGAGCGCGCGGGTGTGCTCGCGACGCAGTACACGCTGCGGTTTTTCGACGCGGTGTTCGTGGATTGTGCGCTGCAACGTGGAATGCCGCTGCTCACCAGCGACCGCAAGCTAGCCAACGCGATCGGCATCGTTGC
>JBOHGM010000133.1:0-10696 GCA_050699435.1 Pseudonocardiaceae bacterium
CGCCGGGCCGGCGGAGGACGACCCGGCCGCCGGTCCGGCGGAGGGCAATGCCGCAGCCGGTAGGCCGGGCAGCAAGGCCGCTGCCGGCCCACCGGAGAGCAGTGCGACGAACACGGTGCACACCAGGATCCGTGACACGACCGGAAGCGTGCCCGCATCCAGCGCTGCTGCGCGGCGAAGACAGCGGTGACTGTGGATGACGGGGGTAGATGTGGACAACTCGGATGAGGTGGCAACCTCGGCTGGGATTGGTTCCAGGGCACGCCGTACACTCGGAGAGCGACCCGTCTGTGCGGGTCGACTTCGCGCGCCAGCTCTTGCCCCTGCCGGGGCCACGGCGTCCGGCGGTCTTCGCTCGGTCTGCTGACCACGCGGGGTCCGGCCGTCGGGCTGGCGCCAGGGCGGTGGTCCGACCCGGCCCGCCGCGACAACCGCACCAGCGCGGCGGCAGAACAGCCGACGCGCCCGACACATCGAGGTGTGCACCGGCGATGGCCGTCGTCACCATGAGGGAACTGCTCGATTCTGGCGTGCATTTCGGGCACCAGACCCGCCGCTGGAACCCGAAGATGAAACGCTACATCTTCACCGAGCGCAATGGCATCTACATCATCGACCTGCAGCAGACGCTGACCTACATCGACCGGGCCTACGAGTTCATCAAGCAAACCGTGGCGCACGGCGGTTCGATCCTGTTCATCGGCACCAAGAAGCAGGCACAGGAAGCGATTTCGCGTCATGCGCAGCGCGTGGGCATGCCGTACGTGAACCACCGCTGGCTGGGTGGCATGCTCACCAACTTCTCCACTGTGCACAAGCGCCTTCAGCGACTCAAGGAACTCGAGTCCATGGAGCAGACCGGTGGTTTCGCCGGGCTGACCAAGAAAGAGATCCTGATGCGCACCCGGGAGAAGGACAAGCTGGAGCGGACGTTGGGTGGCATCCGGGACATGCAGCGCGTTCCCAGCGCGGTGTGGGTGGTGGATACCAAGAAGGAGCAGATCGCCGTCGGCGAGGCCCGCAAGCTGGGCATCCCGGTGGTCGCGATCCTGGACACCAACTGTGACCCCGACGAGGTCGACTACCCGATCCCGGGCAACGACGACGCGATTCGCTCAGCGGCGCTGCTCACCAGGGTGGTGGCCGATGCCGCGGCGAACGGTCTGATGTCAAGGGCGGGGCGCGCCGGCGGAGCCGACGGCTCGGACAAACCCGAGGCCGGTACCGACGAGCCGCTGCCCGAATGGGAGCAGGAGTTGCTGGTCTCCGGCGGTCAGTCCGAGCAGAATGCCGCGCAGCGCCAAGCCGAGCCGGTGGCAGCGGCCAAGAACGGCCTGCCGCAGGCCTGACCGGCACCCCAGCGGGCTGACGCCGGCGAACATCGTCGACAGCACTGCCCTGTTGCGGCGTACGTGCGGGTGGAACGGTCCCGGGACCGTTCCACCCACATAGCGCCCGCCGCTTCGCACCACCCCCTGATCCAACCCCCTGATCCAACAAAGATGAGGACGGAAAAGGCACGATGGCGAACTATTCTGCCGCCGACGTCAAGCGACTCCGCGACCTGACCGGCGCGGGGATGATGGACTGTAAGAAGGCCCTGGAGGAGTCCGAAGGTGACTTCGACAAGGCGGTCGAGTTCCTGCGCATCAAGGGCGCGAAGGATGTCGGCAAGCGAGCCGAGCGGACCGCTGTCAACGGGCTGGTCGCCGCGCAGGGCGGCGTGATGATCGAGCTCAACTGCGAGACCGATTTCGTTGCCAAGGGCGCTGACTTCCAGGAGCTCGCGGAAAAGATCGTCGCAGCGGCGACCCGGACCCGGCCAGGCGATGCCGAAGCGCTCGCCCAGGCCGAGTTGGACGGCGCCACCGTCGCCGATGTGGTGCAGGCCGTCTCGGCCAAGCTCGGCGAGAAGCTGCAGTTGCGGCGGGTGGTGTCCTTCGACGGTGAGGTGGCGACCTACCTGCACCGCCGGTCCGCTGACCTGCCGCCCGCGGTGGGCGTGCTGGTCGAGTACCACGGTGGCTCGCCGGACCCGGCCCGCGCGGTCGCGATGCAGGTGGCTGCTCTGCGGCCGCGGTACGTCAGCCGGGACGAGGTGCCCGAGGACGTGGTGGCAGGCGAGCGGCGCATCGCCGAGGAGACGGCCCGCGCGGAGGGCAAGCCGGAGCAGGCCCTACCGAAGATCGTCGAAGGTCGCCTCACCGGCTTCTTCAAGGACACCGTGCTGGTGGAGCAGCCTTCCGTGCAGGACTCCAAGAAGACCGTCCAGACCGTCCTGAAGGAGGCTGGGGTGACCGTGCAGCGGTTCGCTCGCTTCGAGGTCGGCCAGGCATGAAGACCTGACGCCGATGTCGGACTCGGATCACGATCGCGCGATTCCTACCAGGCAGGATCGAGCGGCGAGCCTGGACCAGCTGGAGGGGCCGGGATACCGCAGGGTGCTGCTCAAGCTCGGTGGTGAGATGTTCGGGGGTGGCGGCGTCGGGGTGGATCCCGACGTGGTGAAGGCGGTCGCACGACAGATCGCCGAGGTGGTGGCGAGCGGCGTGCAGATGGCCGTGGTGATCGGCGGTGGCAACTTCTTCCGTGGCGAGGAGTTGCAGCAGGGCGGCATGGAACGCTCCCGCGCCGACTACATGGGCATGCTCGGCACAGTGATGAATTGCCTCGCCCTGCAGGACTTCCTGGAGCGGGAGCACAAGCTCGACACTCGCGTGCAGACCGCGATCACGATGGGTCAGGTCGCCGAGCCTTACATCCCGCGCCGCGCGATCCGCCACCTGGAGAAGGGCCGCGTGGTGATCTTCGGTGCGGGTGTGGGGATGCCCTACTTCTCGACCGATACCACCGGTGCGCAGCGGGCGCTGGAGATCGGCTGTGAGGTCGTGCTGATGGGCAAGGCGGTCGATGGCGTGTACACCGCTGACCCCCGGACCGACCCCACGGCGACGATGTTCAGCCACATCACCCACCGTGAGGTGCTTGAGCGCGGGCTCAAGGTGGCGGATGCGACCGCGTTCAGCCTATGCATGGACAACAAGTTGCCGATCATCGTATTCAATCTGCTTACCGAGGGTAACATCGCGCGCGCGGTGCGCGGTGAGCCGATCGGCACCTTGGTCAGCTCCCCGGCCTGAGCACGCGGACGCTGCCCGACGTGGTCCACGGGCCGGTAGCACGATGCGCTGGTCACAGGAGAGATACTGGTTGAGAGGCGGCCACACGGGCTCGGGGGTGCCGAGTTCGCAGCGACCACCGGGCGCATCAGACGGGTACCGGACAAGGAGCAGCAGTGATTGACGACACCCTCCTCGACGCCGAGGAAAAGATGGACAAGGCCGTGTCGGTGGCCAAGGAGGACCTCGCTACAGTGCGCACCGGCCGGGCCAGCCCAGCCATGTTCTCCAAGATCGTGGTGGACTACTACGGCGCCGCCACGCCACTGATCCAGCTAGCCAGCGTATCGGTTCAGGAGGCCAGGATGGCGGTGATCAAGCCCTACGACCCCAGCCAGCTGCGGCCGATGGAGAAGGCGATCCGAGACTCCGACCTCGGCGTCAACCCGACCAATGACGGCACGATCATCCGGGTCGTCATCCCCCAGCTGTCCGAGGAACGCCGCCGGGATCTCGTCAAGGTGGCGCACGCCAAGGGCGAGGACGCCAAGGTGTCCATCCGCAACATCCGCCGCAAGGCCAAGGATGAGCTCACCCGGATCGCCCGGGACGGTGAGGCCGGTGAGGACGACGTCACCCGGGCGGAGAAGGAGCTCGAGGGCACCACCCATCGGTACGTGGGACAGATCGACGATCTGGTCAAGCACAAGGAAGCCGAGCTGCTCGAGGTCTGAGTGTGTACCGCACGACTCCCCGATCACTCATCCGCCACCGTGGACTCGACGACGAACGCCGGACGGCGGATCTCGCGGGCAGGCCGGGACCTGCGCGCCGCCATCGTCGTCGGGTTGCTCCTGGGTGCTGGAGTCCTGGTCGCGCTGTTCACCGTGCGGCAGGTGTTCATCGGCATCGTGGCCGCTGCGGTGGCACTGTCCACCTGGGAACTCGCGGGTGCGCTGCGCCGAGGATCCGGCATCCGGGTGTCGTTACCGCCGGTTCTGCTCGGCGGGCAAGCGATGGTGTGGCTTTCCTGGCCGTTCGGCCGCGACGGGATGTTCGTCGCTTTCGTCATCACTGTCCTCGCCTGCTTGTTGTGGCGTTTCAGTGGAGCCGCGGCCGGGTACGTCCGGGATGTCAGCGCTTCGCTGTTCACCGCGGCCTACGTGCCCCTCTTCGCTTCCTTCGCAGCATTGCTGGTGGTACCGGCGGACGGGACCGCTCGGGTGCTGTGTTTCCTGCTCGCCGTGGTGGCCTCGGATGTCGGCGGTTACGCGGCGGGGGTGCTCGGGGGGCGGCATCCGATGGCACGCTCGATCAGCCCGAACAAGTCTTGGGAGGGCTTCATCGGGTCGCTGGTCGCAGGCATCGCGGTCGGCGGCCTGGCCGTGACCTATCTGCTCGGCGGTCAGCCGTGGCAGGGGGTGCTGTTCGGGGCGGCGATCGTGGTCATTGCCACCGGGGGGGACCTGGTCGAGTCGCTGATCAAGCGTGATCTCGGCGTCAAGGACATGGGGACCTTGTTGCCCGGCCACGGCGGCGCGATGGACCGGATGGATTCCCTGCTGCCCTCGGCGGTCGGTTCCTGGCTGCTGCTGAGCCTGCTCATCCCGCCCGCTGCCTGAACCGCAGGCGGCGGTCAGTCGTCGTAGGGGTCGTCGTTGCCTGCCACGCCGGTCATGGCCATGATCCGATGGGTGGGATCGATCAAGGAGAAGGTGGCCCCAGAGGGATCCTGCACGACGGCGATCCGGCCTAATCCACTGTCGAAGGGGTCGCTGGTCACCCGGCCACCCAGATCGAGGACCCGGTTGACTGCGTAGTCAGTACCGGTTGCCGGATTCACCGCGAAGTAGAGCATCCAATGCGCAGCAGTGTCGATCGCCTGGCCCCCGTCCAGCTGGCGCCTGCCGAGGATCGTGCGCTCGCCCAGTGCCCAGGTCGTGTAATCGACGTCGATGCCGTCACCGATCTGTTGCTGGCGGTAGCCGAACATGCTGGCGAAAAACCCGTCGGCGCGCCGGCCGTCCCAGGTGTTCAACTCGGCCCAGACCAGCGATCCCGGATCCGCGGTGTGAAACGTCCAGGTGGTGGTTGCAGGCTGCCAGAAACCGATCACGGCACCGGTCGGGTCCGCCCCGATGAGGATGCTGCCCTGCCCGGCGACCTCTACCGGACCGTAGTGCACCCAGCCCTCCCACTCCTCGAGCAGCATGGCGATGTGCGCAACGTTGGCGCTGTTGAGGTAGAGCGTCCAGGTGACCGGTTGCCCCTCCGGCACGGCGACCCCCGCGATCCCGGCCACCGGGCGGTCGCGCAGCAGCGCTGTGGTGTAGTGCCTGCTGCGGGGGTTCGGGTCGATGCGGTACGTCCAGCCGAACAGGCCGGCGTAGAAGTCCCGCGTCTGCGCCGGATCGGCCGTCGAGACGTCGATCCAGCAGGCTGATCCGGGAATGAAGGAGTCGTCCTCGATCACCCAGATGACCCCTCCCGAGCGTGGGCCGGCCACTGCATCGTGGCCAGTACCGTCACGCTACGTCCTCACTCTGCCATGCGGTAGCCGCCGAGAGGCTGATCACGCTCAGCGTTTGCGTGACCGTGCACAATCGGTAGCCACTTGGGGCGACATCCCCGTTACCCTTCGAGCACGACCTACGGTGAAGGGGGGACGTGCGTTGAGCATGGAGTCGTTCGCCGCCCTGCCGCCAGTTCGGCTGCCGGAGCAGGTGTACGTGCCAGTGGCGAAGGCGGACCTCGACGCCGACGAGGTCCGGTTCGAGTTGCGGCAGGCCGCCGACGGTGAGGTACTCGCACCGGTGTACTCCTCGCTGGACACTATGGTTCATTGTTGCGGCGACTACCAGCCATGGCTGTTGCTGCCCGCGCAGCGGTTGGTGGAGTTGCAGCGTCAGTTCGGCGTCGATCGCATCGTGCTCGATCTCAGCTTGGCCCATGGCCAGCGGCACGGGCCGGAGGGTGGTCATCATGAGCGGTAGTGACGGCATCGATGTCCGGCCGGACAGCATGGAGGGTCTCGCCAGCCTGCTCTATCTCGGGATGGTGTCCCTGGACGGGCTGGCCTATACCTCTCCTGCGCTGCCCGATGGCGGCGAATCGACTGCGGTGATCGCGGATGCCACCGCGTCGGTGGCCGATGTGCTCGGGCAGTTGACCTCCGCGCTGGGGGTGTCAGGGGAGAACGTGGAGGCTTCGATTCGGACAATTCGGGATGCCGATGAGGCCGCGACCCGGTTCCTGACCAATGTCGACCCGACGTGACCTGGACCTGCCATGTCGCTGAATACCCAGATCGCGGGCGATCCGCAGGGTTGCCGGTCCTACGGCGGCTGGTTACGGGCGCTCGGGGACGGCGCTCTCGATGCCAGGGACCTGCTGGCCCAGGTCAGCGCCCACTCAGACTTCTGCTGGGGGGACCACGTCGGCGACCTGTTCCGGATGCAGATAGACAGCGGCAAACGGGACGCGGGCGCCCTGTACGACGTGATCTCCCGGGTCGGTGATGCGGTGAACGGCTTCGCCGACGACCTGGCCACGGCCATCGCATCGATGAAAGAGGCGCGCATGGTCGCGCTCCAGGGTGGCGTTCCGGTCACCCCGACCACGATCGAGCCACCACCGATGCCCGAGCACATGACGAGCATCGTGGTCGCGGACCGGATCCAGGACATTGTCGACCATTCCGATGCCGGCGCGGCCTACCAGACCCAGTTGGCCGCCTACCAGGATGCGGACCGGATCGTGCGCCGGGCGCGGGAGCAGGAACGGGAGGCGCACGACACGCTGGTCCGCAGGATCGGGACACAGCAGCGTGAACTCGAGGAGATCAGGCGGGTTTCCCGGTTCCTTCCGCTGGTCGACGTGGCCATCAGCGGCCCGGCCTCGACCTATGCCCAGGCCTCCGGTTGGACCAGGCTGGCGCAGCGGTACCAGGACCATGCCGACGAGGCCAGGCGGATCTGGGACGACCCGTTCCGGACCCAGGCTGCGCGGACTGCGGCATTGAACGAGTTCCTGCTCAACCAGGGGCGGGCGGCCCAGGCCGGGCGTGCGGTGGATCGGATCAGCCCGCACACCGTGCTGGGCGGGTTGCAGCGCAGCGCACTGGGGCGAAACCTGCTCGAAGGCATGGCGACGAACGCCGAGCGCGCCGCGGTGAACGGCGGCGTACCGGCGCCGCGCGCCGCCGGGGGAGTGCTTCGGTCACTCCCCGCGGCGAGTGTGCTCGGCGTCGGTGCTGGTGTCGCCGTGGACGTGGCAGCGGGGGAGTCACCGGAGCAAGCCATCGTGTCCAACGGGGCCGCTGTCGGCGCCGGGGTGGCCACCACCACCCTGCTGCTCGGTTCCGCCGCAGCGGGACCGGCTGGTGTCGGGGCGGTGGCCGCTGGTATCGGCATGGCCTGGCTGGCTAACTTCACCGTCGACCAGATCATGTCGAAGTGAGGTGATGGCGATCAGCGAGCGATCGCCGCTCCGCCACGGTGACCGCATCATGATGGCGTGGCCGGCGGCCATGATGGTGTACCTGACCCTGTGGTCCGCGGGCTTGGGCTGGGTGACTTACTGGTGGGCCTGGCTGTTCGTCCTGCTGTCCCTCTGGTGCGGTTGGCGGACCAGGTGTCCCGCCGTCACCCCGCAGCGGGCGGCGGATGGGTTCGTGCTCCCGCGGGTGCACGTCCCGACATCGCATCGGGCGCGCGCCAGGAATCGTGGCCGCATCGACAGCGGCCGGAAGCTCCTGGGCCTCTCGGTCCGGTGACCGGCCGCGGGGTGCTGCCCAGCCCGAACATCTGGAACTGGCCGGAGGTCTATGAGCGGGAGAACCAGGCGATCGACGCGGACGGGGCGCTGTGGCTGGCGCTGGCGCAGCGGGTGGACTGGACCGGATGCGACGTGGTGGACGTGGGTTGCGGCGATGGATTTCATCTGGCCCGGTTCGCCGAGCGCGCCCGCAGTGTGGTCGGGGTGGAGCCGCACCCCCCGCTGGTCGCCCGCGCGCGCCAGCGGTTACGCGGGCTGACCCGGGTACAGGTGCTTGCCGGTACCGCGGGGCGGCTGCCGCTCCCCGCCGCATGCGCCGATCTCGTGCACGCCCGCGTCGCCTACTTCTTCGGCCGCGGCTGCGAGCCCGGGCTGGCCGAGGCACGGCGGGTGCTGCGCCCCGGCGGGACGCTCGCGGTGATCGATCTGGACGGCACCCATCCGCCGTACGGGGAGTGGTTGTGCGCGGCGGCGCCTCGCTACCGTCCGGCGGCGGTCGAGGCGTTCTTCGCCGCTCAGGGCTTCGACTGCCGGCGGGTGGACACGGTGTGGCGCTTCACCGACCGCAGGGACCTGATCGACGCACTGCGCATCGAGTTCCCGCCTGAGGTGGCCGCGCTGGCGATCGTGCAGACTCCGGGGCTGACCATCCCGGTGCGCTACCGGCTGCATGTGCGTACCGAGCCCACCATCGTCACCGTGGGCGAGCCCACCATCGTCACCGTGGGACACTGGAGTGCGCCATGACTGCGCTGCCCTTGGTGTTCGAAGCCCCGCGCCGGGGCATGCCACCGCGCCACCTCGCCGACCTGGACCGCGACCAGCGCCGGGCGGTGGTGACCGGGCTGGGCGAACCGGCGTACCGCGGCGACCAGCTGGCCCGGCACTACTTCGCGCGGCTCACTACCGACCCGGCCGCGATGACCGACCTGCCCGTAGCGGGCCGGGGCCGGCTCGCCACGGCGCTGCTCCCGGAACTGGCCACCCCCCTGCGGCACGTCGCTTGCGACGGCGGCACTACCCGGAAGACGTTGTGGCGCGCTGCGGACGGTTCGCTGACCGAGAGCGTGCTGATGCGCTACTCGGACCGGGCCACGGTGTGTATCTCCAGCCAGGCCGGCTGCGGGATGGCCTGCCCGTTCTGTGCCACCGGGCAGAGCGGGCTGACCCGCAACCTGTCCACCGCGGAGATCGTCGACCAGGTGCGCGCCGCGGCGGCCGCGATGCGGGACGGGGAGCTGCCCGGCGGTCCCGGCCGGCTGTCCAACGTGGTGTTCATGGGCATGGGGGAGCCGCTGGCCAACTACCGGCGGGTGCTCGCCGCGCTGCGCCGGATCACCGACCCCGTCCCGGACGGGCTGGGCCTGTCCCAGCGATCGGTGACCGTCTCCACCGTCGGTCTGGTGCCCGCGATGCACGGGCTGGCGGGAGAGGGCGTGGCGGTCACGCTCGCGGTGTCGTTGCACGCCCCGGACGATGAGCTGCGCGACAGCCTGGTGCCGGTGAACACGCGGTGGCCGGTGGCCGAGGTGCTGGACGCCGCCCGGCACTACGCGGACGCCACGGGGCGCCGGGTGTCCATCGAGTACGCGCTGATCCGGGGAGTGAATGACCATCCCTGGCGGGCTGACCTGCTCGGGCGGCTGCTGCAGGCCCGTTTCGGCGCATTGGTGCACGTCAACCTCATCCCGCTCAACCCCACGCCCGGCAGCGAATGGGACGCCAGCCCGTTGCCTGTACAGGAGGAGTTCGTGGCGCGGGTGCGTGCGGCCAAGGTGTCCTGCACGGTCCGGGACACCCGGGGTCGGGAGATCGCCGCCGCCTGCGGCCAGCTCGCCGGATCCCAGCGGTGATCGCCGGCGAGTCACCACAATGACGTCGATGCTTGCGACAGTGCTGCGAAATCGCTGCATAATGCTGCTGTGTCGATCTCGATCACCATCCGCGACGTGCCCGAGGACGTTCGCGACGAGCTGGCGGGGCGCGCCGCGCGCGCCGGACGTCCACTTCAAGAACACCTGCGCAGCGAGCTGATCGAGCTCGCTCGCCGCTCTTCGGTCGAGCAATTCCTCGACCGCGTCAGGGAACGGAAGGCCGCCACGTCCACGCGCCTGAGCATCGAGGAGATTATCGAGCACCGCGACGCGGACCGGCGGTGACGCTGGTCGTCGATGCGGGCGTCGTTGTCGCGGCGTTGGTCGACGACGGCCCGGATGGCCGATGGGCAGAGTCGATGCCGGCGATCGGACCGCTCGCCGCCCCGCACCTGATGCCGGTGGAAGCGGCGAACATCCTGCGCCGCGCCTGTCTCGCGGGGACACTGAGTCCGGACTCCGCGCAACTGGCACATGCAGACCTGCTACGACTGAGGGTGGTGCTCTTCGGATACGAACCGGTCGCTGAGCGGGTCTGGGGCTACGTGGTGCGATCACTTCCTATGACGCCTGCTACGTCGCCCTCGCGGAAGCCCTGGACGCCCCGCTGGTGACCGTCGACCTGCGGCTGAGTCGCGCATCGGGCAGCGCTGCGTAGTCAAGACCCCACCAGGCACGGAGTAGCTTGATCAGCATTCAGTCGGGATGGTCTCGAGGTCAGTTCCGAGCGGTAGCAGGTGTCAGTGCTGGAACTCGCGTTCGAGATAGTCGGCACCCAGTGTCTCAGCGATCATGAACGGTGGCTGATCACTGCCACGACTCCAGGCACGGGCCCCTGCCAGTCCCAGCGCAGGCAGTACGCCGTCAACCCGGCCTGTGATCGTCGTTTGGGAAGAATCAGCCGCGGCGACCGCGGCTGATTCTTCC
>JBOHGM010000134.1:0-10598 GCA_050699435.1 Pseudonocardiaceae bacterium
ACAGCAGCACGCCAACCCGCGCGTAAAAGCTCGCAAGACCGGACAACCGCTGTGGTCCCCAGTTGCGCAGATCTGTCCACTTCGTCAATTCACCAACCGTGACGAAGGTGACGGCCAACGTCTGACCCGAATCCGCGAGTAGGCGGAGAGTTGATCTTTGCTGTGTTTGGTTGAGTGTTTCGGTTTGGTTTGCGGGTTTGTTGCAGGGCGAGGGCCTGAGTGTCGCCTCGGGTGGCGGGTTTCCGGGGGGTTCGGGGCCGTGTGGCCTGGTCAGGACGTTGCTGGGGGTGCGCGCAGGCGGGCGAGGACTTCGTCGAGCAGGTGCTATCCCGGTGGTAGGCGCAGGGTGAGCGCGCCGGTGTGGCGGATCAGGCGGGCGGGCACTCGGATCAGCCGGTGCCGCAGGGTGGGGATCATGGCTTGGCCGTCACGGACGCCGTGCCCGGCCGACTGCCCGTCCGGGCCGGGGGTGGCGGTGAGCTGGTGGCGCCAGCCGGCGATGCTGACCGCGAGCAGCGCACCCCCCATCCACGCGCGGTTGACCTGCGGATATCCCGAGGTTATCTGGAGTCGATCAGCGCGGGTCCTTGACGTCCACGACGGGCCTGAGATTGCAAACGATCACGTTGTGGATGCGGTTATCTTCTGCCGTCCAGCACGCGGGCGGGAGGTTTCGATGCGGGTGCAGCGAGTGCTCATGCCGGGTTCGGAAGTCGAGTCGTGGGCCTTGCTCGGTGAGGGTCACGTTCCGGTGGAGCCGGTCGAGCGGTTCCTGGCGTTCTTGGCGGCGGTCGAGCGGTCGCCGAACACCGTCAAGGCCTATGCGCATGATCTGAAGGACTGGTTCACCTTTCTCGCCGGTCGAGGCGCGGACTGGGAGGCGGTCACGGTGGAAGACGTCGCCGGGTTCGTGGCGTGGCTGGGGCTGCCACCAGCGGCGCGGGACGGGTGGGTGGCGGTGGTGCCCACGGTGGAGCACCACTGCGCGGCGGCGAGGGTGAACCGCAAGCTGGCGGTGTTGGCCTCGTTCTGTGAGTTCCACTCTCGGCATGGGGTGGCGCTGGGCGGTGTGCTGAGCGCGGTGGCGCCTGCTGGCCGGCGTGGCTCCTCGTCGGGCTCGTTCAAGCCGTTTGTGCATCACGTCATGAAGAGCGGCCCGCAGCGGCGGCGCACGGTCGGGGTGGCCGCGCCGACGCCGCGGCGGCGGGTGCTGACTGGGGCGCCGACGCAGGCGATCGTGGATGGCTGCGCCCGATTGAGGGACAGGTTGCTGTTTGCGGTGCTGCTGGACACGGGGATGGGCATCGGGGAGGTGCTCGGGCTGCGCCACGAGGACCTTGGGATCGCCGAGCGGCAGGTCAGCGTCATGCCGCGGGTCAACGACAACCGGGCGCGGGCCAAGGCCGGCCGGTCCCGGGTGATCCCGGCCAGTGCCGAGCTGATGCGGCTGTATGCCGACTACCTGAATTGCGAGTATGGGGGGCTTGATTCGGACTACGTGTTCGTCAACCTGTGGGGTGACCCGGTTGGGCATCCGCTGGCTTACCGGCTGTCTATGACTTGGTCGGGCGGCTGCGCCGGCGCACCGGCATCGCTTTTGGACCGCACCATTTCCGCCACACCTATGCCACGTGGCTGCTACGCCGAGGCGCTGGGATGAAGGAGCGTGAAGGAGTTCCTGGGGCACGCCTCGATCACGACCACGATCGACATCTACGGTCACCGCACCGTCGAAGACGCCCGCACGAGCTTGCCGGCCGCAGGCTGGTTCACTGGCCGGGAAGTGCGGCTGTGAGCGCCCCGACCGGACGCCCGGCGACGCGATTATGCTTCTGCAGCTCGTCGTGGATCAGTGCCAGCATCGCGACCAGTTCGGCAATGCCCTCGATCTGGTCCGCGCCGACGCGATGCAATTGTTGGATCAGGTAGGCCAGTGCGTCCGGGACGGTGGCGGGGGCGTGGAGGCTGCTGATCAGGACGCGGCGGGCGACCAGTTCGGTCAGCATCCCCGTCACCGTCTCTGCAGAGACGCCGGGGAACTGCGCCTGCAGTACGGCGGCTAGCTCGACGAAACAGACCGGAGACCGGGCCTGCGACATGACGGTCTGGAGGGGCGCGGTGTGGTGCAGCGAGACCTCCACGGTGCCGGTGCCCTGCTCGGACGGCTGGTGGGGGATGATCAGCCGATCCCCGCGTACGGTGGCAGTGGAGTTCGCCACGAGCGGGAGCCGGGCCAACAGGTCGGGGCAGCTTTCAAGGTGCACGATGAGGTCGGCCAGCCAAGGCGCACCGGCCCGCGCCACCGCCACGTGATCGTCGCCCCACACGACAGCGGTCGCCGCGCCGAAGACGGCAGGGACCACGCCGGCGAAGAACCCGAACGGGGTGGGCCGTTCCTGTGCCCGCAGCAGATAGCGGACGACCGCCAGCACCGTCGCCCGGACCCGCCGGGGCGGCGGGGCGGAGGCGGACAGGACGGTGCCGACCTGAGCGGCCAGATCTCGGCTGGCGTAGGTGATCGCCTCGGCGACATCTTCGTCGCGCCAGACGTCGGCTAGCCATTCCAACCAGTCTCCGACTGCGGTGGCCGTCTCGTCGGTGAGGTCAGGCCATGGGTGGCTGGGCTGCGGTGGATGCGGGACGGCGCGCAGCAAGGCAGCACGGCTGGTTCGGTAGGCCGACGATCGCATGGGTTCCTCCGCCGCGCTAGCTGAAACGTACGGTCCGGGCTGTCAGGGTGGCTGCCGCCCCGTATCCGGCAGGACGGCAGCCACCCTGCGGCTACCCTGTGCTGCTCACGCAGGAGTTAGGGCAGGTCGCCCCACAACCGCCGTCGGACTCGGACAACTGGGTGGCAACATCCGAGACAGTGATCGTCTGGACACTCAGGTCGAACAGAGCGTCCGTGCTGGCGTAGACCGTCATTGCTGTGAGCCTCCTTGAGGTATAGGTGGTGCGAGCTGATCAGTTGGCGGCGCTGGTGCAGGACTCGGGGCAGGTCGGGTTGCAGCCGTCGTCAGTCAGGTTGACCTGCTCAGCGATCCCGAACTGCTCGGTCAGTTCGACCCTCAGGTCGAACTGATGGATCGCCGTGTCGGCAGTGAGGCTGGGTGACATCACGTCCTCCAAAGGGTTGGTTACGGTCAGTGAAACGCGCTTCCGCAGCGGGTGTGAAGGGATCAGACTGGGCGGAAGGTTGAAAGTCCTGAAAGCTCGCACGAGGCTTTGGAGTCGGTCTGATGGCAGGCGGCACCCGCACGCCCAACACCGCCCTCGCCGCACTGATCGCCGAGGCGCGCTGGAGCAACGGGAACCTCGCCCGGGCCGTCAACCGGCTCGGTGAGGAGGCCGGACTGCAGCTCAGCTACGACGACAGCGCCGTATGCCACTGGCTGTCGGGTACTCTGCCGCGCCCACCCATCCGGCCCCTGGTATGCGAGGCGCTCGCGCGGCGTCTGCACCGCCCCATCACGCCCGCAGACGCTGGCCTGGGACCCGCTGACCTGCCACCCGGCCCTACCAACTCCTCCCGGTTCGGCTTAGGCACCGATATCGTGGCGAGATTGGTTGAACTGGGAAGAGCCGACATGGACCCAACGCGGCGGGCACTGCTGGGCCTGGGCCTGTACTCGGCCGCGCTGGTCATCCCCTGGTGGCCGGAGGTGTCCCAGCGGTTCCAGCGGCTACGCCACGACCCGCATACCCGCATCGGCCAGAAAGACCTTGACAGCGTCCGCGCGATGACCGACCACCTGTCAAGCCTGGACGACCAGTTCGGCGGCCGGGCCGTGCGTCCGCTGGCCGCCGCGTTCATGGTCAACACCATCGCCCCCTACCTGCGGGCCGAGGCACGTGAGGACATCGGGATCCAGATGCAGTCGGCGGCGGCCGACCACTGCTACCTCACCGGCTACATGGCCGCCGATGAAGGTATCGAAGGACTCGCCCAGCACTACTATCTGCAGGCCATCGAGCTCGCCGGGCACGCCGGAGACCACCTGACCTACTGCACCTCACTGCGCGGCATGTCGGTCCAGGCAGTCGACCTGCGCCACAGCGCCACCGCCGTCCAACTCGCCGACGCCGCCGCAGCGGCCTCACCGCAGGCAGGCCCGCGGATGCTGGCCTTCCTGGCCGGGCAGCAGGCTCACGCCGCAGCTCAGTACGGTGATCGCACCCAAAGCCTCACCAAACTCCGTGAGGCCGAGACCGCCCTGGACCGCGCCGAGTCCCGCGCCAAGGCGCTGGGCTCCTATGACCCCGCCGCCATGAGCTACCACATCTCCCAGGTCCACTACGAACTCGGTGACCTGGGCAACTCGATCGCCGCGATGGAACAGTCCAACCGGATCCGCCCGCCCATCTACCGGCGCATCCGCATCCGCAACCTCGGCACACTCGCCGAACGCAAGCTCGCCGCCGGCCGGCTCGAAGAAGCATGCCGCGACTGGGGGCGCATGCTCGACGACTACCCGGCGGTCCAGTCCGGCTGGTGCGACCGCCGCTACCAGGCCATGATGGCCGAACTCCGCCGCTACCAGCGCAACCCCCACGCACGCGACCTGTACGAACGCGGCCAGGCTCACCGCAATCACGCCCCCGGTGCGAATCCAGGTCAGCACCCCTGAGTCAGCGGCCTGAGTGAAAGTAATGGGCGCTGGAGGCCAACGCCGTGGCCGCGGTTGTGGTGGCGTTGGTGAACGCCTCCTGTAGGGGCGGTGGTAGTGGCCCGGCGTTGAGGCCGCTGGCCGCGAGCAGGCCGTTCAGGGCTTGGCCAGGCCGAGGCGGGCGCGGAAGACCGCGTACCCGACTATGGGCCTCCACCACGTGCATGTCCAGCACGAACTCCTCCTCGTCGAGGACGGACGGGGCGGACACCAGTTCGGAGGTGTCCAGGGCCGGGTTTCCGGTGGCCAGCCCGCTGGTGGACGAGCGCGTCCTCGCCGACGCCTTGGCATTGCGCCGAGACGCCCTGCTGCCGCTGGTGTGCGGCGGCAGGCCGAAGTGGCTGCTGCGGCAGGCGTCGCTGGACTGGCTGTCCGCCCGGGTCGCGCTGCATCCCAAGATCGGCAGCTCGGACGGGCAACTGCTGGCGAGCGTGCGCACGCACGAGCACGACGACCTACTGGCGCTGCTCGGTTCGGACACCGCGCGCCGCGCCGGCCTGCACGTGCCCACGGCGCTGTGCGATCCGGGTGCGGCGCTGTGGGGCGGGGACGCGTGGACCAGGGCGGCCACGCTGATTGCGTGGCTCGACACGACCACTCCGCCCTTACCCGAACGTCCGACGGATCACCGTCACGGCAACGCCCACCGCGACCGAGGTGCCAGCGCCCGTCGTGCGGCCCACCAAAACCGCGCGTTGGCGGGTGGCCGTGCTGGTGCTACTGAACCTCATCGCGCAGGTGGTGCCCGGTGGAAAAACGATGCCAGTTGGTGAGGGGCCGCAGGATGACAGGTTGCGCGAGCAGTTGCTGGACCTGGCCCGGCGGGCCTGCGCGGTGCCGTGGGTGGACGGTGCGACCGGGCCGATGAGCCGAGCACTGTGCTGGTATCTGCGGCTGGGCGGGCGGCGGGCCACGGTGGTGCGCGGCAGGGCACGGGGAAACCCCCGGCCCCCGGTACTGGGTGCGCACCGGCAACACTGTGATCGACGTCGGATCGGCCGAGACGCCGCTGGAGCCCGGAGGGCCGACCGCCAGCCGCACCGGGCGTCCGTACTAGCATCAACGCGGGGCTGCGAGTATCCATCCGATCACGGGGACTGTCCTGAGACGACGATTCCGCAGGCGAGGCCAACCCAGCGCCCGTGGAGGTACTCGTAATGCTCGACCGCGACGAGATCGGCGCGCTGTTTCCACCGGACCTGCCCTGTCCAGAGCACTGGGAGGAACGGTACCCCGCGACGGAACCTGCCGTCGGGCGCGATGGTCACCCGTTTCTGCCCGAGCCCGACCGGTTTCGCCCACCTCGGCGGCGTGTACGTGGCGATGCTGGACAAGGACCTCGCGCGGCAGTCCGGCGGCGACTACTTCATCCGGATCGAGGACACCGACCAGGCGCGGACCGTCGAGGGCGTGACCGCGCAGTTCGACGCGGCCTTCGGCTACTTCAGCGTCACGTCGGACGAGACCGGCGCCTACGGTCCCTACACCCAGTCCGACCGGGCCAGGATCTACCTGACCTACGTGCGCGAGTTCCTCCGCGACGGCCGCGCCTAACTGTGCTTCGCCATCAAGGAGGAGCTGGCCGCGGCCACCGGGGAGCAGCGTGCGGAGAAGGTGCCCACCGGCTACTACGGCCGCTGGGCGATCTGGCGCGACGCCACCGACGAGCAGGTGCGCGAGCGGCTGGCCGCCGGGCAGCCGTACGTGGTGCGGTTCCGGTCGCCGGGCGAGCCGGGTTCGGACAGCCCGCTGCGACTGCCGACCTACCACTTCGCGCACGTCGTGGACGACCACCTGATGCGAGTCACCGACGTGATCCGGGGCGACGAGTGGATCTCCTCGGCGCCGCTGCACCTGGCCGAGTGCGGCGTGTCCGGCGCGCTGGTGGACCTGGTGCAGCTGGAGGACGTCGCGGCGGATTACGTCGCGACCCTGCCCAGCCAGGACATCCTGGATGAGGTGCTGACCTGGGCGGACGCCTCCGACACCGAACTGGCGCAGGCGGTCCGCGCCGAGCAGGACCTCGCGGTGCGGGCGCTGGACATCGAGCGGATCGGCGTGGCGAACCCGCGCAAGGACCTGCGCAAGTGGTCGGACTTCCGTCCGATCTACGGCTACTTCTTCACCGTGCTGTTCGAGCCGGTGACCGATCCGGCGGACAGCAGGCTCGGCGGCCTCGCGCCCGATCTGGTACGGCGGCTCCGCGCGGACCTGCTGCGTGACTACCAGGACCTGACCGACGCGGACACCTGGTTCGACCAGATCCGCGTGGTGGCCAAGGACAACGGCTTCGCGGCCAGCGTCAAGGAGTACAAGAACAACCGCGACTCCTACGTCGGCTCGATCCGGGAGGCGTCCCAGGTGGTCCGCGTGCTGCTCACCGGGTCCACCCGCAGCCCGGCGCTGCACCTGGTGGCCAACACGCTCGGCGAGGCGGAGGTGCGGCGTCGGATCGGCGCGGTGCTCGACTACGCCTGAGTGAACCGGTGGCGATGGACCTGCACAACAACGAAGTCGGCCGGAGGATAGCTCTGGAGAACCCCGATGCCGGCGAGGAGGAGTTGCGAGAGCTCGTGGGGCAGGCCGTGCGCGACGGCGAGATGGTCGTGGTCGGTACCGACGAGCGGCTCGACCACAGCGACCAGGTCGACCTGGGTGATACCCGCCCGACCAGCGCGGACAACCCCTGGCCGACCGACAACCCGCAGCGCAGGGAACATCGGGACCCGGGCGAGCCCGACGCCTATCCCGAACACGGCTACTGAGCGAGGCTACATGTTCTTCAGATCTTTCTTGCTGTCCTTGCCTTTGGTTGCGCTGCTCGCCGGCTGCGGCTTGAACCTCGGAGGAGTCTCGGTGGAACTCGACGACGCACTCGAAACAGAGCTACGCACCCTGGCCAGAACCGACGGTGCTACGACACCGCTGGTGGAGCTGTTTCCAGGTGACTGGGACACGGTCCATGTCGTGCTCGGCCCCAAAACCGAAGAGCAGATCGAGGACGAGATCGGCCGATTTGTCAAGCTCGATGGGGACGGAACTTACCGCGACACCTTCATGCAAGATGGCAACCTGCTGGTGTTCATGACGTCCGGAGAGATCGTCCGTATGGTCGGTACGGGTCAGCTCGCCGTGGTACCCACCGGCGTTTTCCCGTCAGACGCGATCATGCACAGTGGCGACGGCTCGATCCGGATCCTCAACCCCGACGGCTCCCAGGCCCGGCAAGGCAAGCCCTGGCCGGTGGTGGACCGCTAGGGAACAGTCCAGGATTATCCGCACGTGCCGGACCGCGCCACGACCGGAGGGATGACAGGTAGTGACCGCAGGAGAGCTCTTCCTCCGCGATGTGCTCGACATTCCCGAGTCGGTGCACGCCGGGGACTTCAAGGTCGAGCTGTCCGGCGGTTTCCGCGATACCCAGGCGCGCGTCGACGAGTACGTCGTCACCGACCAGTTGCGGCAGGCGTTCGGCCGGGCGCTCGGCGTCGTGCACGCGGCCGTCCGCAATGACAGCTCGTATGCCGCCTACCTGCACGGCTCGTTCGGCTCCGGGAAGAGCCACTTCCTGACCGTGCTGCACGCGATCCTGAACAACGACCCGGTGGCCCGGGCCAAGCTCGGGTTGCAGTCGGTGATCGCCGACCATGACGACTGGCTGCGCGGCCGCAGGTTCCTGATGGTGCCCTATCACCTGGTCGGGGCCACCGACGTCGGCTCCGCGCTGCTCGGCGGATACGTCAAGACGGTGCGCGAGTTGCACCCCGAGGCGCCGGTGCCACCCGTCTACCGGGCGGACGCCATGCTCGCGGATGCCGGCCGTCAGCGGGCGTTTCTGGCCGACGACGACAAGTTCGTCGAATGGCTGGGCAGCGGCGCACCCGAGCACACCACCCCCGCCGACCTCGACGATCTGGACGTCATCGACGCCGCGGAAGTCTCCGGCTGGACCTGCGCCGAGCTGGACCGGTCCTTCGCCGCACCCGCTGGGGATCCGCTGCGCGACGGGCTGGTGTCCGCGCTGCTCAGCGGGCCGATGTCGGCCTACGCCCGAGGCGCCAGCGGAGACAAGGACGCGTTCATCCCGCTGGAGGACGGCCTGTCGGTGATCAGCAGGCACGCCGAGGCGCTGGGCTACGACGGGCTGATCCTGTTCCTCGACGAGCTGATTCTGTGGCTTCAGGCGCACCTGTCCGATCAGCAGTTCGTCAACACCCAGGTCAGCAAGCTGGTCAAGCTCATCGAGTCCGGCGAGGCCGACCGCGCGGTGCCGATCGTGTCGTTCATCTCCCGGCAGCGGGATCTGTCCCAGCTCGTCGGCCAGGATGTAGTCGGCTCTGACGTCAAGAACCTGGAAGCCCAGGTGCAGTACCTGGCCGGGCGGTTCGACACCGTCACCCTGGAGGACCGCAACCTCCCGGCGATCATCAAGGAACGGGTGCTCACCCCCCGCTCGGCCGAAGCCCGTACGGCACTCGACGCGGCGTTCACCGAGGTCGAATCGGCGGGCGCGGCCGTCAAGGACGTGCTGCTCGACGCGGGCGGGGCGACCGGGGCGGACTGGGCGGACTTCCGCGCGGTCTACCCGCTCTCCCCCGCCCTGCTCAACGTGCTGGTCGCGCTGGCCGGGGTGCTGCAGCGTCAGCGCACCGGCCTGAAACTGCTGCAGGACATGTTGCATCGACGCCGCGACGATCTGCGGCTCGGCCAGCTCATCCCCCTCGGCGACCTGTGGGACGCGCTCGGAGACGGCACCGGCGAGGCATTCACCGATCGGCTGCGCAAGGAGGCCGAGGCCGCCAATCGCTGCTACGCCAAGGTCCGCGGACACCTGCTGGAGAAATACGGTAGCGCCGAGGACGAGCGGTTCCGCGCCGACGACCGGTTCGTCAAGACGCTGCTGCTGGCCGCGCTGGCGCCGGACGTGCCCGCGCTGACCCGGCTGACCGGGGCCCGGCTCGCCGCGCTCAACCACGGCTCCATCCGATCCCGCACCGTGCCGGCGGGCTCGATGGTGGTCAGCCGGCTGCGCGAGATCCAAGCCGACTTCGGTGAGCTGCGCGCCGACGGCGAGGAGGATCCGGTCTTCACCCTGCATCTGTCCGATCTGGACATCGAACCGCTGCTGGACATGGTCGGCGAGCAGGACAGCCTCGGCGCCCGGCGGATCTGGGTCAAGGACCAACTCTGGAGCGCGCTTGAGATCAGGGACACCGGCGAGTTCGTCTGCGAACGCGAGATCGTCTGGAAAGGCACCCGCCGCACCGCGGAATTCGTCTTCGCCAACGTCCGCGACACCCAGGACCTGCCCGACCTGCAGTTCAGCCCCAGCGTCGAAGGGCGAATCCGGTTCCTCCTGGACTATCCGTTCGATATCGCAGGCAGGCATCCCAGCGACGATGCCGGGCGGGTGCACAACCTCATCCGGGACGGCGTGCAGGCGGCCACCATCGTCTGGCTGCCGCACTTCCTGTCCCCTCAGAAGAGCGCCCAGCTCGGCCGGTTGCTGAAGATCTGCTACCTGCTGGAACGCGACCGGCTCGAGGACTACGCCGCGAACCTGCCCGCCGATGACCGGATCCGGGTGCGCCACCAGCTGCAGGCCCAGCGGGACAATCTGACCTCGCAGCTCGCCGCGGTGCTGCAGCAGCTCTATGGCATCGCCAAGCCCGACGACGCCAATCTCGGCTCGCAGGTCGGCACGGACGGCCACGTGCTGTCCCTGTATCCCGGCCACCGGCCCACCCTGCTCGGCGGGGCCGGCTTCGAGCACAACGTGCTGACGCTGACCGATGGCCTGTTCGACCTGCGCTACCCCAAGCACCCGAACTTCGACCCGACGGGCAGCCGCAGGCCGGTCACCCTCGGCGAGCTGAAGACCGCGCTCACCTGGATCAGCCGCGCCCTGGAGGACGGCGACAAACGGGTGGT
>JBOHGM010000135.1:0-10222 GCA_050699435.1 Pseudonocardiaceae bacterium
TCATCGAGGGCAGCCAGGACGGCGCCCGGTGAGCGTTGCGTCCGAGCGGCAGCCTGACTCTGAGTAACCTTCCGCCAATTGGCGGCAGCCAGGACGGTGCCCGGTGAGGCTGCGGGCCTCGGTCGGGCCGCCGTAGCCGCACCGCTGCTGCGGCTGTAAGACCCGGCCGGTCGCCGGTTTGAGCCGGAAGCGTTCCCACCGTCGCCGCTTCCGCCCCGTTGCTCCCGGCGGCCGGTCGGTTGGCGCCGCTGCAGCCCCCCGTCCCCCTCGGGGAGAGAGATTTTTCTTGACTAGCGGGTCAGGAGCCCGGGTGATCGCGTTTTTTTCGCGCGTCAGACATCCCATGCGCTTAGTTGTCACGCCGCAGCTTGTTGATCTTGCGTGGTGTGGTGGCCCCAGGCGGTGGCTTCGTCGTAGCAGGTTCTGCTCTTCAGGCAGCCGTGCAGGATGCCGGCCAGGCGGTTACTGAGCTGACGCCGTGCGGCGTGGTGCCCGGCACCGCGGGCCCGGAGCTGGTCGTAGGAGGCCCGGGCGCCCGGTGACGCGGTCAGCGCGCAGAAGGCCTGCCGGTGCAACGCGTCGGCCAGGCGACGGTTGCGCACCCAGCGGGCCAGCACGGTCTTCTTCTTCCCCGACGCGCGGGTGATGGGGCTGTTGCCCGCGTAGTTCTTGCGGGCCCGGGCGCTGGCGTAGCGGTCGGGGTCGTCGCCGAACTCGCCGAGCACCCGAGCGCCGAGGACCTCGCCGAGCCCGGGCTGGCTGCGGTAGATCTCAGCGTCCGGGTGCCGGCCACAATAGGCCTCCACCTGGCCCTGCAGCGTGGCGATCTCGGCGGTGCAGGCGGCGATCACCGCGACCGTGGCGTGGACGGTCGCGGCGTAGCTGGCGGCGAGGTCGGGGGGCTGGGTGAGCGCCTCGGCGCGCAGCACCGCGCGGATCCGGTCGGTCTTGGCCTCGACATCACGGCGCCGGGCTCGCGTGAGCGCACCGGCGATCCGGGATCTCGACAGCCGCGCCGCCCGATCCGGGTCAGGTGCCGCGGCGAGCAGTTCGAGCGCGTCCGGGGCGGCCAGGTCCTCGAAGGCCTCCAGCGCGGCGGGGAAGAACTCACGCAGTGCCCAGCGCAGCCGCAGCAGCTGCCGGTGCCGATCCCAGATCAGGTTCTGGTGCGCCCGCGCGGTGATCTCGATGCCCTCCACCAGCGCGCTGTCCCCCGCCACCGGCCGCAGCTGATGGCGATCGGTGCGCACCATATCGGCCAGCGTGTGCGCGTCCCCGGCATCGCTCTTCGCCCCCGAGGTGCAGTGCCGCTCCCGGTACCGCGAGACCTGTTTGGGGTTGATCGCGAACACCCGATACCCGGCCGCGACCAGCGCCGCCACCCACGGCCCCCGATCGGTCTCGATCCCGACCACCACCTGACCCGCCTCGGCGTCTTCCCGGCGAACCCGGCCGATCAGCTCATGCACCCCGCCGATCCCGGCCACACCTTCGGGCAGCCGCGCCTTGCCCAGCCGCCGCCCAGACTCGTCCTGCACCCCCACATCGTGATGATCTTCCGCCCAGTCATCTCCGACGAACAGCAACTCGCCTCTCCCGCCTGTCAAAGGCCAACAGCCAGCCAACCTGCGGGAGATCACCAGCGGCCTCATGGTCCAGGGCCCACGCCACACCGGCGGGCACGTCATCCCATCAGCGGTTCACTCTCCCGACCACCGGCAGGGACACGGTCTGACACAAGGACTCACCATCTCCTGGCTCACAGAGTGCTCACCCACCGGCGGCTACCGGCACCGGAGCTTGCCTTACTGACCCCGGTAGCTCCCATTAGGCTCGTCGCGGCGTCTACCGGCTGTGACCGGTCAGGTGTTGGCGCAGTTCGCGGATGGCACGGTGCTGGGCGGGGGGCGTCGCCGTCGTTGCGCTCGATCTCGTCGAGCAGGCCGAGCAGTTCGTCCACGTCGGCACGCTCGGCGGGCACGCTGTCGAACTCGACGCGCAGGGCGATGGTCATGTCGGGGTCTTACTCGGCAGCGACCGCGATGACGGGTGTGTCGGCTACCGCGCCTGCGTGGCGAGCGTGCTCGACGAAGCGTTCCAGGTCACTCAACGGCAGGGAACCATCGGCAGAGGGAAGATCGAGTTCGACACGGGAAGTCACCGGGCCAGCGCAGAGCGACCCGACTCCTCGATGTGACGAAAGGTCGTCGATCAGGTGGCCCGGCGCAACCAGACGGGCCGGTAGCCATAGCACTGGCCAACCATTCCGGTTGAGGCTGACGCCGTCGTCTGACTCCAGTTGGTCAGGCTTTGGGCCAGTCGATCTGAGGTGCCCACACGATCTGTCGGAGTGGCCTCGCGTTGCCTCCCCCAGGTCCTGATCAGGCGGCGAGTTGACCTGCGAAGTCGAACTCGCCGTCGGCGGCTCCTGCGAGGAAGGCCGACCACTCGCCCTCATCGAAGCGAAGTTCGACCTCGGTGGTGAGCGATGTGACGAGCGTGTCAGTGCCGATCTTGGTGATGGTGGCGACCCCGTTGGTCGGGGTGAGACCGTCGCGGGCGTCGCGCATGAACGCCGCCCACGCCGGGTGGGAGAAGGCGATCGCGCCTGCGGCGGGGTGCTTGCTGTGCCGGATGACCACGCCGTCGGCTGCCGGGGCGACCTCGACGCAGTTTCCGGTGGAGGTGCTGTAGCTGCTCTTGCGCCAGGTGGTGCGGGTGGGTGCCGTCGGGGAGTCGGTGTTCATTGCAGGTCCTTGATCACGTCGTGGATGAGGTCCAGTGATTCTCGCGGGGCCAGTGCCTGGCTTTGCACGGAGGCCACGGCGTGCAGGTAACTGCGGATCACGCCGCCGCGCTCGTGCACTGTCCAGGATGTCACTCCGTCGACGTAGACGGCTTCGGGATCGGTCTCGTCGGGCCACTGGATGATCACGAACGAGTCACCGAGCGCGGCATGGGCGTCGGGCCCCAAGCCCCGGCGGGGCCGGGCCGGACCCCCGACCTGGCCCGGCTCCGCCGGTACCACCGACCGACCCACACCGCGGGTTGGTGCGGCGAGCGGAGAGCGGTCATGTGGCGAACGCGACGCAAGCCCAGTCAGTGGGTGGCGGCGTGCCGGGATGTCGCCGGCCGACGCCGAGAAATCCTGGTCCTGCCCACCGACGATGACCGGGTGGCGCTGGTCTTCCCACCGGGTGAGGTCGCCATCCTGGAGCCGCTGCAGGCCGGTCGCCTGCGGGCCGCGGTGTTCGCGCTGGACGACCCCGACACACGCGACCAGCACCAGCACACCGTCCCGACCGTGCAGGCCAGCGCATGAGCCCCGTTACGCAGGTCATCGTGGTCATCATCGCCGCCACGGTGTTCCTCGTCCGACTGGTGGCCGCGCTCTACCACGCGCACCTCGACGGCCAGATCGCTGCCCGTCGCGCCCGCCAGGAGCGGCAACCGTGAGCGCGTCCGTGCCCGCCGTCGAATGGCTCATGTCGGCCTACGACGCCACCTGGCACGCCTTCCCCGCCGCACAGGTCAGCGATCAGACACGGACCTTCTACCAAGCCCTCTGCGACCACTCGGTTCCCACTCGCCACGCCGAACGCACCGTGCCGCGCGTGCTCTGCCCCGCCTGCCTGGTGCTCTACGGCACCCATATCCCCGACGACCAGCGCTGGCAGAACGAACGCTGACGCAACAACCAGCAGCCCAGGCCCAGGAAAGAACCGTCACGAATGGAGGCAACCGATGACAACAGCACTGACGCGCGACACCCAGCCACGCCACCTCGACGACGATCACCACATCCGACGGTGAACCCCGCTGAACAGGTATCCCAGTAGGGGCCTCGCGAGGGCACCTGGCAAAATCCACAACGATACGAAGCGTAGCCGGGTGACTCCCCGGCGGCAGCCCGCCACGCTGGGTGACGATGGCTGTTTCATGTGTTGGGTGGGCATCATCTGAACCCGCAGCCGGAGGCTCCGGCGCGTACGCAGGAGGAGATCTTGATCGACCAGGACTTGCTGCTGAACCACACGGATTCGGTCGCTGAGCGTCTTGCTGGCAAGAGGGTTGATCGATCTCTGGTGTTCAGTGCTCGTGACGCGGTGCTCGGCCGGCGAGCGATCAGCGCGAAGCTGGACACGAAGCGGGCCGAGATGAATCGGCGCTCTAAGGACTTCGGTCGCCTGATGGCTCAGAATGCCGCGAACGTCGACGAGGAGCGGGCGGCGCTCACTGAACTCAAGACGGACATCGCAGACCTGGAGGAGCAACATCGCAAAGCCGTCGAGACGGCGGACGACCTGCTGTACCAGTTGCCTAACCTGCCTCATCCGGCCGTGCCGGTCGGACTAGAGGAAGAGGACAACGTCATCCTTCGGTACGAGGGTCCAGAGGCCAAGCCGCGCACGGATACCCAGCCGCATTGGGAGATCGCCGACGAGCTGGGACTGCTTGATCTCAAGCGTGCGGCCAAGCTGAGTGGCTCGGGCTTCCCAGTGCTGTACGGGGACGGGGCCCGGCTGCTGCGCGCGCTGGTGCAGTTCGCGTTGGACCTGCACCGCGACCGATACCTGGAGCTCATCGTGCCGCATTTCGTGCGGCGGGAAACGCCGATGGCCACTGGGCACCTGCCGAAGTTCGCCGACGACATGTACAACACGACACTGGACGACCTCTGGGCCGTGCCCACCGGCGAGCTGCCACTGACCGGGCTGCACCGGGACGAGATCCTCAGTCCGGAGGACCTCCCCAAGCGTTACATGACCTACACCTCATGCTTCCGGCGCGAGGCGGGCAGCGCCGGCAAGGACACGCGGGGGATGCAGCGGCTGCACGAGTTCCACAAGGTGGAGTTGGTGCAGCTATGTCACCCGGATGAGGTGGAGGACCGGTTCTTCGAGTTGCTGGCGGACTGCGAGCGTGCGCTCCAGTTGCTGGAGCTGCCGTACCGGGTGGTAGACCTGTGCACCGGTGACCTGACCTTCTCCTCGGCCCGGATCTATGACCTTGAGGTATATGCGCCGGGGCTGGACAAGTGGCTGGAGTGCTCGTCCGTTGGCAACTTCACTGACTTCCAGGCCCGCCGTGGCAACATCCGCTACCGGCGGCCCGAAGGCGGGACAGCTCCGGTGAACACGCTGAACGGCTCCGCAATAGCCACGCCGCGGGTGTGGTCGGCGATCCTGGAGCACGGGCTGCAACCAGACGGCACCGTGCGCGTACCTGACGTGCTTGTGCCCTACGTCGGCAAGGACACCCTGACACGCGACGAGCGGGCGCCCCGCTAGCAACCGTGCAGTACCGCTCGGTCGGCATTCGCGGCCTGAGGGTCAGCGCCATTGCTTACGGCAACTGGCTGACCCATGGCGGTTACGCTGATGCCTCGACTGCTGCGGACTGCGTCGCGGCGGCGCTCGATGTCGGCATCACCATGTTCGACACGGCCGATATTTATGCGGACGGCCGTGCCGAGGAGATTCTCGGCACGGCGCTGTCCGCTGTTCGTCGCGATTCTGTGGTGGTCTCGACCAAGGTGGGGCTTCGCCCTGGTCAGCCAGGTCATGACAAGGATCTCTCGCGCCAGCATGTGCTTACGAGCTGCCATCGCTCCCTGCGACGCCTGCGCACCGACTACATCGACCTGTACCAGGCGCACCGGTTCGACGACGAGACGCCGTTAGAGGAGACCATCGGAGCATTGGCGGAGCTTATCCGCCGAGGAGATGTCCGGCATGTCGGTGTCTCAGAGTGGACGGCCAGCCAGTTGCGCGGGCCAGGCGATTGCCGAGAGCTTGGGGATCGGCCTGGCTTCCAATCAGGCGCAATATTCCATGTTGTGGAGGGTCATTGAGCCAGCGGTGATTCCGGCGAGTACTGGGCTCGGAATGGTGCAGATCGCTTTCTCGCCGCTTGCCCAGGGTGTGCTCACAGGCAAGTATCTGCCTCGGGTGCCTTGGCCCGAGCGGTCTCGTGCCATGGCAGTTGGTACCTCCTCGATTACCCGGTGCCTGTCCAACGAGGTACTGGAACGGGTACAGCGACTTCGGCCGATCGCCGACTCGCTGGGCGTGACCCTGGCGCAACTGGGCGTGGCATGGGTACTTCAACAGCCTGGAGTCGCTGCAGCCGTCGTCGGTGCATCCAGCTCCAGCCAGCTCCGGGAGACTGCCGCAGCAGCCGAGTTTGTGTTCGACCCCGAAGTGATGCGCAAGATCGACGAGGCTCTTGGTGACATTGTTGACCGCGACCCGACCAAGGCTGGCAAGACTTACGACGTGATGGCGCGTTGGCGTGCCTGACCGTGCAGCCAGTCTCGTGGCTGCCAGAAAAACTTGGTCCTGAGTAGGAGGCGCTGGCGATCGGGATCGGAGAGCTCGCCTCGTCGGTGTAGGCAACGAGTGTTGTCGAACAGCAGGCTGTCACCAGGATCGAGAGCGGCGGAATAGTCCGGCGCGTCGAGCGGCCACGCGAAGTCCGCACCCGCCAAGGTGGTCAGGGCAGCCTCGTCGATCCCCGTGCGCTGGACGGTGTCGAGCGTCAGGAGATCGGTTGGGCCGCCGGTCGCTGCGGCCTTCAGACAAGTCAACGCCGTGACGTCGTTTGGCTGTGGCCAGCCGGTGCTGTCGGTATGCCACTCTAGATCTGGCGTCCACTCGGGCTTGTGGGAATCTCCTGCAACACGTGACCAGGAAGCGCGATAGGGATCGGCTAGCCAGCCAACGGCGGTTCCGAGGGCCGCCAACAGTGCAGGGCTCGGGCGGCCGATAGGCGAGCGGACAACGACCCACAGCTGCGCACGTATGGTGCTACGAAGGTTCGCCACTAGCTCTGACCATGTGGTTCCGAGATGGTTGGCCCACCGCTGACGCAGCGTGTCCTGGGTTTCCTGCTCTCGCAGTTGTGCGTCGTCGATCCGTTGGTCTGCCCAGACCTTCTCTATAGCCTCGACGTCCTCAGCGGAGATCACCATGGTGGTCGACTGGTCAGCAGTCATGGGTTGACCGCCGAGCCAAAGTCCTGCCGCGCAAGCAGTTCCAGGACATCCACCACCGGCAGCAGTGCCTCCTCCCGGAAGTCGAACTTCGGGTCGTGGAGGTCGGCTTGATCATTACCGGTCCCGCAGCCGACCAGAAACAGCGCACCTGGCACGTGTTCCAAATAGCAGCCGAAGTCGTCGCTGACGCCGAGCGGCACTTGCGGGTAGTTGGCTGCCACGTTGAGCCCCACCTCCTCGCACACGCTGGCCACATTGTTCACCGCCGGTGCCGCATTGTGGACCAGGGGTCGGACGTCGTTCTCGACGCAGACGTTGACCCCGACGCCGGTTTCGGCGGTTACATCCTCCGCAATCTGACGCAGATCTTTCTCGCAACGGACACGAGCGTCGTGATCGAGCCACCTCATTGTCGCCCTCAGCGATCCGCTGGCAGCCGGCTGGTTGGGTGCCTCGCCAGCCTGAGCCATGCCGATATGGACCACGACTGGCTGCTCGGAAGTCGGACATCGTCCGGCCGGTACCACTCGCTCGACCATGTGGCAGAAGCGGTTCACCGCGTTCAGCGCATCGCCTGCGCCAGCATCGACCCGCGTCCCGTGCGAGCGGCCCTGGACGGCACGGAAGGTGGCGGTAACGCCCGAGATGCCGGGCATGAGAACACCCGTCCTGAGTCCGATAGTGCCTTCCGGGAGTTCGGGCCACAGGTGCAGGCCATATATCTGATCGGCTGGCCAGGTGCCTGGTCCAAGCCCCTCTATCACCCGGCGGGCGCCGCTGGGATGGACTTCCTCAGCCTGCTGGAAGATCAGGAGTACTGGGTCGATTGGCTGGCGGCGCGCCAGTCGGCGAGCCAGAACGACTAACGCCGCCGTATGCCCGTCGTGTCCGCAGGCATGCATGACACCGGATCGCTCTGACGCAAAGGGCAGCCCTGTCTCCTCGGTACGAGCGATGGCGTCCAAGTCAGCCCTGAACGCGACGGTTGGGCGGCCACTTGGTCCGAGGCTGACGGCCAGGCTGGTCGGTGCTGGCCGGGAGAATCGAAGGCCGAACCCGCCAAGGACACCCTCTAGAAAGGCTGACGTCCGGTACTCCTCATGACCCAATTCGGGCCATCGATGCAGGGTCCGGCGTATCCACCTGAGCAACTCAAGATCGCTCATCTCCGGCTCAAGTATTGGCGTCATAGATCGCTTTCCGTCATGAAGATCCGTTTCAGAGGAAGAACGAATGCTCGGGCACCGGCAGGACGCGCCGAAGGTCCTCAGCCCAACGCGCGACCTCGTTGAGCCGGCCACTGCGGCGGAAGGTCTCGACCTGGCGGAAGGCCCGGTTGAGGTGGTGCCCGCGGCCATTTGCCGGGCAGCGGTTGGACGGGCATCGCTCTCGGCGTACCTGGCCTAGCACCGTGCGCCTCCTATCGCTCTTCCAGATGTCGGTCAGCGAGTCGTTGGCGATGTTGCCGATGTAGAAGCCGGGATCTCCGTACAGGTCGGAGCATGGCAGCATGTCGCCGGATGGGGTGACCTCGCCAAACCAGCCGGCGGCCACGCAACCCAGGTCGTCATCCGGCATGGCGTCCACCACGCTTACCGAGGCATCTGGGACGACGACCTCGATCCCCGCATCGTCGAGAAGCCGACGGGCCTGGGAGTCGGGGGCCGCCTCGCGCAGGAATGCGTCCACGGTCGCATGGTCGACATCAACCTGTGCGCCGACGATCGGGAAGGCTGGCCTCATGATCACGTAGTCGATGCGCCCGTCCCGTTCGCCTGTGCACAGGCCACTGAGGAAGCGTGCCGTAGGCAGGATGTCGTTCACGTTGCTGCTGTCGACCACGATGGATACGCCGACCAGCGTCCGGGATCGCTCTTCACGAGCGCTGCGACAGCTGCACCACGGGCAGGCGAAGTTGCATAGGAACGTTGGGCTGAGCTCGACATGCAGCGGAATGACCTCGTGGTAGCGTCCGGCCAAGACGAGATCGAATCGATCCCGCCAGAACACCCATTGGCCCGCTTCCGCTCGCTGCCTGCTGAACTCGGCCGCACTGCCCCAGCGGCCCACCTGCTCGGGCAGGGGCCACCGTTCGGAGATCGACAGATCCGCTAGTGGCGTCACAGACACCATCCCAGCCCTATACGAAGAAGGAATGGCCCAGGGGATAGGTCACTTCGCGGAGGTCGTTGACCCACTGGCGTACCTCGTTCATCCGGCCGGCTCGGCGGAACGACTCGATCTGATGGAAGACTCGATTGTGGTGATGGCCGCGGGAGTTGTGCGGGCACGTAGTCTGAAAGCATTTGGACTCGTTGATTTCGGCTAGCACCTTCCGGCGGCGTTCCGAGGTCAAGATTTCGTCCAAATCGTTGTCGAACAGGTTTCCTATGGTGTACTTAGGATTTCCGTAGGAATCAGAGCACAGCTGCACATCGCCGTTGTGTCGGATCTCGCCATAGAAGCCATAAGCCAGGAACTCGGACCCCCCGTAAGACTCCGGTGGCGGTGGTTCCTCAAACGAGTCCTTAATCAACACGAGCGGAATGCCCAGATCGTGGAAAATCCGCCAGGCTTCACCGCCCTCGTTCACGAGGTCCATGCCGCGTTGCTTGGTATCGTCCTTGAGACGCGCCCACTCGTGATCGAAGTGCTTGTAGTTCATGACCGGCCGCGCGATAACGTAGTCGATGCCAGGTCCGGCGTCGTCGACGACAGCCTGGACTTCCTTCGCTGCCTCCACGATGTCGTCCATGTTGCGCTCGTCGACGATCAGCGAGACACCCACCAACGTCCTGGCACCGAGTTCTAGCTTCCGCCGTGCCAGGTCACGCATATTTTTTCTTGCACGGTCGAAGTCGTCGCGCCCACGCGGATAGCCGTGGAACTTCCGGTATGCTTCTTCGGTGCCGCAGTTGAGGCTGATCCGGATCAGGATAGGCTCTGTCGCCAGGCAGTTGTCGACGTCGAGGTGCACGCCGTTGGTGAGGAAACTCGACGTGATGCCTCGTTCGCGGGCGTACGCCATCGCTGTGTAGGTGTATGGGTTGGCGGTCGGATCCCCACCGCCCCAGATGATCCCCATCTGGTCGTCGATCCGCCTGGCAGCCAATTGGTCGATGACCCGGCGCAGGCCGTCTGGGTGCATCGTGTTTTTCTTCTCGATGGGCGTGTTGTGGTCCCACGTGCCGCCCTCAACCCACTTGGTGCGAGTGGACCCGCCGG
>JBOHGM010000136.1:0-3408 GCA_050699435.1 Pseudonocardiaceae bacterium
CCTGCAACTCGCTCAGCGGGGCGATCTGATTGCGCACCCCGGTGGAGGTCTCGGCGTGCACCACCGCGACCAGCCTCGCCTGCGGCGCCCGCCGCTGCGCGTCCAGCAACGCCTCCGGGTCCACGGCTCGCCCCCACTTGGCGTGCACGGCCTGCACCTGCGCGCCTGACCTCGGCCGACCAGGCGCACGACACCCTGTTCCGGCGGCTGCACGACGACCTGGCCGCGCTCGCCGAGGACCCCGGGCTGCGCCCGGACCTGATGGTGGTCACCGGTGACCTGGCCGAATGGGGCCTGGGCAGCGAGTATGCGCAGGTGGTGCAGTTCCTGGCCGCGCTGACCGAGGCGGTGGAGCTGCCCCGCGGTCGGGTCGCCATCGTGCCCGGCAACCATGACGTCAACCGGGACGCCTGTGCGGCCCATTTTCTGAGCCAGCGCGCGAAAGAGCGCGATCCGGTGCCGCCGTATTGGCCGAAATGGGAGTACTTCGCCGCCGCGTTCGAGCAGTTCTACGAGGGTGTCGACGGGGTGAGTTTCACCCCGGACGAGCCGTGGACGCTGTTCGAGATGCCCGATCTGGCGGTGGTGGTGGCCGGGCTGAACTCCACCATGGCCGGAGAGTCACCGCGACGACGACCACTACGGCTGGGTCGGCGAAGACCAGTTGCGCTGGTTCGCCGAGCGGCTCGCCCGGTACCGGGACCAGGGCTGGCTGCGGTTGACCGCGGTGCACCACAACGCGGTGCGCGGCGCCGTCGCCGACGACGAGAACCTGCGCGACGCCGACGATCTCGACCGAGTGCTCGGGCAGCCAGGGCTGGTGAACCTGCTGCTGCACGGGCATACCCACGACGGGCGGCTGCACCGGCTCTCCTCGGGCCTGCTCGCGTTGTCCACCGGCAGCGCCGCCGTCACCGCCCAGGCCCGGCCGCAGGAGGTGCCCAACCAGTACCAGCTGCTCACCATCAGTCCCAGCGGAGTGACCCGGCACGCCCGCCAGTACGCCGTCGGCCAGCGCCGCTGGATCGGCGACACCCGGATCAGCCCCACCGGGTCGGACTGGCACCACCACGAGCCGCATCCGCTGCAGCACGTCCACGCGACGTTCACCGGTGACCAGCAGGACGCCGCACAACGCCACGAGGGTCCCGGTTCGCGACGCGACGCACCGACACCGGGGGACGGCTTCTTCGACCAGGTGCGGGAGGCGACGTGTGTCCGGTACCCCGAGGCGACCGTGACCCCGCGTCCGGACGTCGGCTACCTGCGGGTATCCAATCCCGTCCTGGCCGGGGCCGCTGAACAGTGGCCGGTCGGGGTGGTCGACGGCGAGATCAGCGGCACCGCACTGGAGTCCTTCGTCCACGGGGTGCACCGTCAGTTCGCCTCGGCCGACTCCTCGGTCCCGTCGGAGCTGGTGCACCGCGGGCTCCCGGCCGCGGAGGCCGTGCTGGCCGCGGCCCGGCGCCAGGGGGTGCGGCTGCGCAGCTTCGTGGACTACCAGGGACTGGTCGACCTGCGGCCGCTGGTGGCGCGCCAGAACGAGCGGCTGGCCGCCGACCTGATCTACCCCACGCAGCTGTATGTGCCCCAGCGGTACAAGCTGCTCGACGACAACCAGGACGCCGCTGCGCACGATGACCTGTTGGGGCGGGTCGTCGAGTGGCTGGGCGTGGACGGTGCCCGGTTCGTCATGCTGCTCGGGGACTTCGGGCGGGGCAAGACGTTCCTGCTCCGCGAGCTGGCCCGCTGCCTGCCTGAGCACCTGCCCGGCCTGCTGCCGGTGCTGGTGGAGCTGCGCAGCCTGGAGAAGGCCCCCTCGCTCGACGCGCTGCTCGCCCAGCACCTGGTTCATCAGCAGGTGGAATCCTTCGACCTGGCAAAGCTGCGGTACATGATCCGCCGCGGGCGGCTCGCGCTGTTGTTCGACGGATTCGACGAGCTGGAACTGCGGGTCGGCTTCGATAACGCCGCCGACTATCTGAGCACCCTGCTGCGTGAGGTCACCGACAGCGCCAAGGTGGTGCTCACCAGCCGCACCCAGCATTTCCGGTCCACCGTCCAGGTTCGCACCGCACTGGGGGATCAGGTCGCCGCGCTGGCCGCCAGCCGGGTGGCCGTGCTGGAGGACTTCACCGAGAAACAGATCCTGCAGTTCCTGACCCAGCACTACAAAGGGAACGTCGACGCCGCCCAGGCCCGGTTCACGTTGCTCGGCGACGTGCGTGACCTGCTCGGCCTGTCGCGCAACCCTCGGATGTTGTCGTTCATCGCCGACCTGGACGAGCAGCGGCTGCGGAACGTCCAGACCGAGCACGGGCAGATCAGCGCGGCGCAGCTCTACTGGGAGCTGGTCGAGTTCTGGCTGCTCCGGGAGGCGCAGCGGCACCAGCATCGGGGTGGGCTGCGATCCTTGGACGAGCAGGAGCGGTTGGCGGCGTGCACCGCCCTGGCCCTGCGACTGTGGGCGACGACCGCGGTGACGATCCCGGTGGCGGAGCTCACCGCGGAGGTGTCCGGCATACTCACCCGGCTCACCGAGCGCGGGTACACCGCCGATCAGGCAGCCCACACGGTGGGGTCCGGCACACTGCTGGTGCGCACTCCCGAGGGGGAGTTCGCGTTCGTCCACCAGTCCGTGATGGAGTGGCTGGTCGCCCTGGCCGCCGCAGAGCAGCTCCAGGCTGGAGCGGGGGCCGAGACCCTGACCACCAGGACGATGTCCGCGCTCATGCTGGACTTCTTCTGCGATCTCGCAGGACACGAGGTGGCGCGCCGCTGGGCGGGCGACATGTTGGCCGACCCGGCGGCATCGCAGGTGGGGAAACAGAACGCGGTGGCCGTCAGTCGCCGGCTCGGCGCAGGCGAACGCCAGAACCTGGCCGGGGTGGATCTACGCGGCCAGGACCTCACCCGGCGTGATCTTCGCAACGCGGACCTGCACGGGGCCAGGCTGCGCGGGATGCGGCTGGTGGGAACGAATCTCGCCGGAGCGGATCTGCGCGACGCCGACCTGACAGGTGTCCGGATGGTGGGGGGAGACCTCACTGGTTCACAGGTCACCGGCAGCCGGTGGAACCGGGCAGCTCTGCTCGGTGTGTCGGGACCGGACAACGTGCTCCAGGCTTCGGAGCTGGCGGTTGCCGCGGTCACCGGGCGGGACCGCGGCGACGCCATGATCGCCCCCACCGGCGTCCCATCCAGTGTGGCGTTCTCTCCCGATGGCGCTCTGATCGCTGTGCCACGCGGACTGTCTATCGAGATCATCGACGTGGCAAGCGGTGACACGCTGCGTGTCCTCGGTGGCCACACCGGCGAGGTGACCGGGGTGGCGTTCTCCCCCGACGGCGCCCTGCTCGCCACCGCCTCCGCCGATCTCACCGCCCGGCTCTGGGACCCGGCCACCGG
>JBOHGM010000136.1:3508-5043 GCA_050699435.1 Pseudonocardiaceae bacterium
GGTGACCGGGGTGGCGTTCTCCCCCGACGGCGCCCTGCTCGCCACCGCCTCCGCCGATCTCACCGCCCGGCTCTGGGACCCGGCCACCGGGACGTGGTGTGCCACCCTGGTCGCGCTGGAGGAAGGCGGTTACGCGGTGCTGCTGCCCGATGGCTCGTACAAGCTCGACGGCGAGCCGGGTCGTTCCCTGTGGTGGGCTATCAAGCTCTGCCGTTTCGCCCCCGGCGAGCTCGACCCGTACGACCCCACGATCCGGCGGCTCCCGGCCGAGGCCCCCATCCCCCGCTGAGGACCGGACATCGCGGTCAGCCGCGCCGCATCGGGCGGGCGCCGATGCCATCAGTCACGGACTCCGCGTTACATGTAACATGGAGGAATGAGTGAACCGGATCGCGTGCCGGTGCGTGCCCGCGTGCGGGCCCACCGAGCGCGGCTTCGCGCCCAGGGTCTGCGACCGATCCAAATCTGGGTGCCCGACGTGCAGTCCTCCAAGTTCGTGGCTGAGGCGCACCGGCAGTCGGCGGCGGTGGCGTCCAGCGGCCACGCCATCGACGATCAGGCGTTCATCGACGCCATCTCGTGGGATGACGAGTGAGGCGTGGCGAAGTATGGACAGCGGCGGCAGGTAAAGGCTACGGGGGAAAGCCGCGGCCGGTGGTCATTATCCAAGACGACCGCTTCGACGCCACCGACTCGGTGACCGTCTGCGCCTTCACGACCGACCCGACCGAGGCACCACTGCTGCGCATTCCCATCGATGCTGACGCGATGAACGGACTACGCCAACCCAGCAGCCTCATGGTGGACAAGATCACGACTATGCCCCGGTCGAAGATAGGAGAAAGGATCGGGCGTCTCGCCGACGAGGACATGGTGGTCCTGGGCCGCGCCCTCGTGGTGTTCCTTGGCGTGGCCGGACCGTAGGTGCCCAGCGCCAGGGTCATACGGTGCCTGCCGGCACTGGCGGGCGGGGATATCGCCAGGGTGCTGAGCCACCGTCGTGGACGCACTCACCACTATCCGCTATCGCGTGAGGAGTTCGGCGGCGTGGTCGGTGAGCTGGCGGACGGCGGGGCGGCGCCGGTACGGGGCGAAGTGGCCGACGAGCTGGGTGAGGTGGCCGACGACCCGGGCCGAGTCGACTTCTCCGGTCAGGGTGTCGACCGCTCTGGTAGCCAGGTCCACGGCATGGTCGACCTCGGGCCGTTCCTGGCGCAGATAAGTGTGGGCCAGCAGGATGTGGCGCAGTGCACCCTCGCGGGCGCAGCCGGGGTCTTGCAGGCGTAGCGCGGTCCGCAGGTGCTGGCGAGCCCGGCCCCAGTCCTCCAGCCGCAGATAGCAGAAGCCAGCCATGCCATGCGCTTGGGCCTCGTCGAGCCAGTAGCACCAGTCCGGCTCCCCCGAGGATGACGGAGCATCACCGAGCCGGTCGAACGCGCTGTCCAGGGCGCGGCGGCACGCGGTGGTTGTGCCCTCGCAGGCGTGCGCCTCAGCCGCGCGCAGCTCGCAGATCGCCGCGACCCGAGGAGTGGCAC
>JBOHGM010000136.1:5143-10037 GCA_050699435.1 Pseudonocardiaceae bacterium
CGTGACCGACTCTCGGAGCTGCCTGAGATCCTTGGCTTGTAACGACATCGATCCCACAATGTTGGCGCCGAGTGCGCGGTCCCCGGCGGCGTGCGCGGCGTGCAGCCCGGCGACCCAGTACCGCTGGGCCTGCGGATGGCGCCCGCTGTCGAACGCTAGCCAGCCCGCCAGCCGCAGCAGCTCCCCGGCGCTGGCGTGCAACCGCCGGCCCACGGCCTCGGGATAGCGGCGCTGGTCGAGCAACTCGTAGACGTGCTGAAGATGGGAGCGGACCAGCCGCAGCAACGTCCCGCTGCCGAGCCGGTCATCCATCCGGCGCAACTGCCCCACGATGGCGTCGAGGCTGTCGACGGCCTCCATCGGCAGTGGCGAACCGGACGAGCGCCCCAGGGCGGCGACCTCGTCCGGGCCGGTGATCAGCCACTCGTGGGCGGGCGCGCACACTGCGGCACCCAGCAGCGTGAGCAGGATCCGCCGGTCCATGCTCCCAGCGTCGGTGACCACCCGCAGCGCGCGCAAGCTCCCGGCCACGGTCCACGGCAGCACCAGCCCGCTGCTCGCCGCCACCGCCTCCATTGCGTCGGCGCTGCCCCAGCCCAGCTCCGCCGCGCTGACCGGGCGCCCCACCTCGTCGGTCACCAACGCCGCCACCAGCACCGGCCACGGCGCCCGCGGCCGATCACCCCGTAGCCACTTGTACGGTGTCTTGGCGTGCACCCGCTCGGCGCGGCCCTGCACGGCGGCGAAGCTGTTCAGCCGCCGGGCCAGCACCTCAGGCTTCCACCCCAGCTCAGCGAGCACCCCAGCGAGCGGGCACCTATCGGTCGGCTCCGTCATCCCCCACACCCACGATCGCACTCAGACAGCGGCAACGCACCGTAACCCCAATACGCCGCGACCGGACACCACGACACGACGATCACCAGCCACCGGCACCAGAAGGCACCGTGCGCACCAGGTTGAGCCAGCTGGGTCGGGCCAGCCGGACGCGCACCTCACGCACCGATTCCGGCGTGCCGGCCTCCTGGGTTGGCTCCATGACCATGAACGACAACCTGGGGCACGCCCGGCAGCCGAGGGCGGGCACCCGATGAGTACTCGGGACGAGACATTCCGCGCGACGCTGCGTGGCCGGACTCCCGAGGGTGAGCCCACCACGCTGATCGTCACACGGCAGGGCCTGGGCCGTGCCGGACGCACCTGGCTCACCTTCCATGGAGCGATCAAGACCACCGCCGTGCTGACCGATCAGGAGGCAGGGCAATTGGCCGGGCTGCTCGGGGACTCGGCACACCCCCAGGAAGCCCGGTGAACACCCACGCGCAGCACCCGCCGTCGCGGGCGAGGAGCGCACGCCGGCCCGATCGGCCACCACCGTCCGGGTACCCGCCTGGCTGGAGCCCGCCGGGCCGCCCACGCTGCCCTGGGGCCGCGTCGAGCGTATCGTCTACGACCATCCGATCGGTCTGGTTGACCTGCACGTCAACCAGGTGCAACGGGCGGGCTGGACCCGGCTGCCCACCCTGGCTACCACAGGGATCTCTGAGCACCACGAGCGAGCTCAAAGCGAGCATGATGTGGCTTTGCGCGCCTTCACGGGCGTAGCTGGGGTCGCGAAGGCGCAGCGCAGACTGCAGATGCTGGCAATCTCCCGCAGGACGGAGAATCCTGGCCAAGTCGTGACGTCGTATCGGTATGCGTCGGTGAACCACTGACATTCGGCGGCGCTGCGACCAAGGCGTACGCCCTGATGGGTGTTGACCAGATCAAGTTCACGCGGACCGATACCGACCTCATCCCAGTCACCGAGCAACGGCGATCGCCGTCCCAGTGCGTAATACCGGGGTAGGCATCGCCGTGGATGAACCCCACGTCGAGCGGAAAGCGATGCTCAGGGTTTGCGCACCCCGCGCGCCGCGATGATCGCGGAGCCGAAAGTGAGCACCGCTGCGGCGAGCAGTGCACCCACGGTCGCCCCGGCCGCCGGGTCGGCCAGCGCCCAGCCGCGAGCGGCGTCGATCGCGTGGCTGAGTGGGTTGATCGTGGCGATCACCTGCAGCCACGTCGGCAGGGCCGCGATGGGCACGAAGGCGCTGGACGCGAACATCAACGGGAAGATCACCATCATGCCGACCATCTGCATCAGCTCGACGTTGCGCACCCAGCTGGCCAGCGCGAGGAACACCCAGGACATCCCGGTGCCGACAGCCAGCCCGATCAGCAATGCCGACCCGGTCCCGGAGATCCCGCCCGCAGGCGAGTAGCCGAAGAGCACGACGGCGGCCACGGCCAGCACGGTGAGCTGGATGGCGCTGCGCACCATGTCGAACAGGCTGCGTGCGACCAGCACCGAGGTCATCGAGATGGGCAGTGTGCGAAAGCGCGCCAGTGCCCCGTTCTTCAGGTCCGTGGCCAGCCCCGCCCCGGACCACATCGCCGCCTGGGTCGCCGTGGTCACCAGGATGGCCGGCATCAGGAAGTCGATATAACTCACCCCGGCGGGGAAGCCGGGCGACGCGGCGACACTGCGGAACACCTGGCTGAACAGGGTCAGCATGATCAGCGGCTGGAGCAGGCTCATCACCAGCAGTCGCGGGTCCCTGAGCCGGTGCAACGACCGCCCGGTGAGCACCTGAACCTGAGTGAGAACTCCGCTGCCGGCCTGGCGAGGCACCACGGGGGCGGGCTGCGTGGCAATGGTGGTCATGGGCGGGCTCCGGTCAGCGTGAGGTAGACGTCGTCGAGAGTCGGCTCGTGCAGGCCGAGTTCGTCCGCTTCGATGCCTGCGTCGTCTAGCGCGCGCACCACGACGGCGAGCGCGCGGGAGGACTCGACCGGGGCGGTCAGCGTCCGGCCGGATTGCAGCGGGTCCAGCCCGGCCCGGCGCAGGGTGTCCAGCGCGGGACCGATGTCCGTGGCGGCGGCCAGCGTCGCGCTGACCGTCCGTCTGCCGACGCGGCCCTTGAGTTCGGCCGCGGTGCCTGCCGCGACGACCTGCCCGTGGGACAGCACCGTGATCGTGTCGGCCAGCCGGTCGGCCTCCTCCAGGTACTGGGTGGTGAGCAGCACCGTGGTGCCGCCGCCGACCAGGGTGCGCACGACCTCCCACATCCCCCGTCTGCTCTCCGGATCCAGGCCCGTGGTGGGCTCGTCGAGGAATACCACATCGGGCCGCCCGACCAGGCTGCTCGCCAGGTCGAGACGGCGTCGCATCCCGCCCGAGTAGGTCTCGGCCGGCCGGTCGGCGTCCTCGGCCAGCCCGAACAGCTCCAGCAGCTGCGCGGCGCGCCGGGTCGCGTCGCGGCGTGACGAGCCCAGCAGCCGGCCGAGCAGCACCAGGTTCTGGGTTCCGGTGAGGTCCTCGTCCACCGAGGCGAACTGCCCGGTGACGCCGATCCGGCGGCGCACCTCGGCGCCGTCGCGCACCACGTCGAAGCCTGCCACCGCCGCGGTGCCGCCGGTCGGCGGAAACAGCGTGGTGAGGACGTTGACCAGGGTGGTCTTGCCCGCGCCGTTGTGCCCGAGCAGGCCGTGCACGGTACCGGCGGGCACCGCGACGCTCACCCCGGCCAAGGCGGTGACGTCACCGAACGTCTTGCGCACCTCGACGGCGTCGATCATCAGCTCGCTCACTCGTGCTCCCCTCGTAGCGCGCCGTGCAGGAAGATCTCGATCAGCTCATCGGTGTCGCCCGGACTCGGGGCGCCGAGCGCGGCCATCCGTGACCTCAGCATCCGGTCGCCGGTCACCGCCAGCAGATAAATCTGTGCCGTGCGCTCGGGGCTCAGCCGCAGGTCCTCGGCGTCCGGGGCCAGCAGTTCGGCGAGCGCCTCGGACAGCGCCCGCAGCTTCTCGCCCGGATCGGCGAGGGTGCGGTGCCCCGCTGCCTCGGGCGGATTGTGACAGCTGGACCGCACGGCGTGCCCGATCTGCATGGCCCGGTCCCAGTGCTCACCGACGGCCGCGCCGGCTCGCAGCAGCCGCTGCGCCAGCGGCAGGTCGCGGGGGATCCGACGCAGCGCAGCTACCGGAGCGGCGGGATCGAACGCCGCCTGCAGGCACGCCCACATCAGCTCGTGCTTATCGGCGAAGGCACGGAACACGGTGCCCTCGGCGACGCCGGAGGCGGCCGCGATCTGACCGGTCGTCACCGCGGTGCCATGCTCGGCGAGCAGTGGCAGCGTGGCCGTGACGATCGCCGCGCGGCGTTCCTGCGGACTCATCGCCGGGGCACGTCGGCGCCGCGTCTCGGTCACGCTCGACAGACTACCTGAGTGAGCACTCACTCAGTAAGTAAGCTGCAACCGGGGCTGCGGGTGTTCAGGCGGTGGGCGCGTAGCCGCCGCGTGATCGACGAGGCTGTGAGCTCGACTACGCCGTCAGATTGACTGGGCGGAGTGCGTCGGCGGTCAGGGCTGCACTAGCGATCTGGCGGGTGATGTGACGCTCGTCACTTGGTGTCCCTGCTGGCTGCCAATCAAGCAGGCCAATCTTGGTACACCTCCGACTTACACAGTTGGAATGACACGCCCGTTCTGCGGTCTGCCCGCTGCGCAGGTCCATCCCGCAGCCGGCCGGCCCGGCTGCTGCGACGCCGCCGGCCAGGCCGAGGAACCCGCGTCGGGACAGCGCGCTCATCGGGCACCCCGCCAGCTCCGCCGTGGGGTGCGCGCGCCGCGGCGGCAGACCCAGATCGTGAACAGCACGGTCCCGGTGACCACGGCCACCCCCAGCGGGATGTGTTGAGTGCGTAACAGTGTTCTGGCACCGATTCGCACTCACGAGGCGTTAGGATCAGCATGAGCGACGTACCCACCATGACCCTGAACAACGGACTGCGGATCCCGCAGCTCGGCTTCGGTACGTTCCTGGTGCCGCCGGAGGAGACCGAGCG